>CAYWPI010000001.1:0-10626 GCA_964460325.1 uncultured Candidatus Saccharibacteria bacterium
CCGCCAAAACCGTCGTTGGCATAATACTTAATGGCAGAGCAACCGACAGTGCGGTAATAATCGCGGAAACTTTTTCAAATATTTTTTTCATATAATTTATTTTACTAACGCGACTCTTTGCGCGAGAATATTTCGACCAAAATACTCCCGATATGCGCAAAAATTCGCAGGAGGTTAATTATTTTCGTACAGGTAGTATATATTTTACGTTATCGTAAAGTCAAGAAAAACCTTGATTAATAAAGGCTTACTTGCACTTTTATGCAATTACTATGCCGTTTCCATTTGCTTGTTATTACATTTTTTGCCAAAAGTAATCCGGCAAATAAAAATACGGCAATCGGGTTGCCGTATTTTTAACAGCTCCATGAATGAGTTTATGGCATTTTGCCGGAATCACGCTCTTGCTTTTTCTCTGCTTCGTTGTGAAGTACGTTAATGTCATGCGCAAGATGCTCTTCAACCTTAGAAAGGTTTTCTGTTACTTTCGCGAAAGCCTGATTGATGTTGTTAATATCCGCGCGCATGTGTCTTTCGTGTCTACCAGAAACAATCGCTTCAGGACGAATGAATTTACGGGTGGTATAAAAAACGAAAAGAATAATAATAGCGGCAACAATCAAAAGATTACCCACAATCAGTGTTCTGGTAAGATAGAAAAGATCGGTAAGAAACACATCTTGCACGTGCGCAATTTCTGAAGCAAGTATCAGGATCCAGGTGTGGCCAGGAATAACCTCGATGCGTTGATAGGTCGCAACATGTTCCTTTTCACGTAAGCGATAGTTGATATCGCCCATTGGCTTGGATTGAGCCAATTGAAGTATGTGTTGAAGCATATTTCTGTCGATCACATTACTTTCAACATCATCGGCGAAAACATTTTTATTCAACATATCTGCGTTATAGGCATATAACACGCTTCCCGACTCGTCAATAAGCATAGGTGCACCGATATAACGAAAAGCAGGATTCTGTTCATATCGCGAGCGAATTGTTGAAACGTTGGTGGTGGCCTTAAGCAGTCCTGCAAATGCGCCGTTCTCATCGCGCAGGGCGACATGATAGCTCAAAGAATATTCAGTGCTATTTGGTAAAATGGTCAACTCGCCTATAACGGGCTTATGATCAGGATCGGTGATAAGGGTTTGTATTGCATCGTCAAAAATCGTCGCGTTAAGACCAATCAGTTTTTGATCAGACGAGCACGTAATAATACCAGCTCGATCAGTTCGGGTGATTCGATCAACGTGAAGCGGCCAATTTGGCTTAAGATCCTGCAATATCTTGTTGCACGCGCCGGCTGCCCCGCTTTGCACTGCAGATATGCGCCCAAGCGCGCTCAAAAAACTGGCCGAGGTGATAACATCGTCTTGAGCGATTTCCGCAATTTGCAGCGCAACAGCCTTTTCTTGCGCCAAAAAGCGATCCATTAATTCTTCAGCAAAACGTTGCTTGGCATAACCAAACATGAGAGCGCCAACCAACGCAAGAAAGCCAACGGTGACAAGCGTTGCAATAATAAAATGAAGCCGACGAGATATATTCATATAAACCCCCAGGTGATTCTTTGATAATCATATCACAACTCGCACTCTTCAGTTGTGCACAGGTCGAATTCACATAACAAAACCCGCCTTTGAGGCGGGTTTTGCATGACTGTAAGCTTATGGGGTAACGGTTGTCTCGGTTACGGTTGTTTCGGTGACGGTGGTGGTCTCTGTAGGGTTGGTAGTTTCGGTAGTTACGATGGTTTCAGTAACTGTTTCACTCTCATCCGCAGTAGGCATAGTCGTTGTTTCGGCGACTGGAGCGTCATCGCCCTTCATAAGTAAGTAGCCGCCAATGACCACGACCAAGATAATAATAATCCAAATCAAAGCGCCTCCTTTCTGAGAATTAATGTTTTTCATATGTAAAAAAGTATACCACATAGTTCAAAACCCGCAAGTTTATTTTTTGACGCATCCAGTATGACGTTACGCGGCCGCTTACTTGATGATGTCGTCGAGATGAAACTTGCTGCGAATATATGAAACAACACCACCCATCTTCCATCGGCTCTTAACCATAAACTCATATACGCCATATCGAGCCGCTTCAATGGTTTTACCCGAATCGTTTTCAAGGTTGGTAAGCAAAATAACCTTTGCGGTCTTCCCCCACTTGTGTTTGCGCAGGCGTTTCAGCATATTCATGCCGTCCATTTTTGGCATGACGATATCAAGTAAAATCAAATCGGGCTTTTCATTAATGGCAACTTCAAGCCCCTCTTCGCCATTTTTTCCTTCCACAACCTGGAAGCCTGCTTCAAGGAGTTCATCGCCCAAAATCCGACGAAGGGGCTCTTCATCCTCAACGATTAAAATCTTCTTATCGGCAGCTTTATTCATAAGAGTATTAATATAAGTATGTACGTTTTAAAGCCGGTTTACAAGCTTAAATCATACGCGTTAATTGTCTCGTTTTACTTTCTTGGGCATTCCCTTAAGAGGCAACGAGACGTAAAATGTACTTCCCTTTCCTTCATACGATTCAAACCAGATGCGACCACCCGCTTGTTCCATTATTGATTTAACGATATATAAACCAAGGCCCGTGCCATCTGATTCCTTTTCTCGCGCGTTGTCCGCTCGAAATAACTTTGTGAATAATTTTTCTTGTTGATGCGCAGGGATACCATATCCAGTATCGGAAACCGTGATAAGAATCTCATTTTTATCTCGCGCAAGCTTAATTACGATTTCCCCACCATGATTATTATATTTTGCAGCGTTTGAAAATAAATTCTGAAATATAATTCGCAGTAATTTTTGATCAACTTTAACTCGTGGTAGCTTGGGATCATAATGACGTACCACTTGAAGCTGCTTACTGGTTATCTGTGGCGTTAACTCATCAAGCACACTGTCGGCAATTTTTCGAAAATCAGTTTCTATTGGCTCAATCGTAAGAGTGCCAAGCTCCAGCCTTGAAACATCAAGTAGCGCATTCACCAGCTCAATCATGCGTTTATTGGCGCGATATAATTGATCAAGGTGTTTTTTTTCTTCTGGATTTTGCGCTGGTCCGCTCTGATTAATAAGCTTTTCCGTATACCAGCTGATAATGGTCAGCGGCGTGCGCAACTGATGACTGGCAAGCGCGACAAACTCACTTTTCGCTTTGTCCACTTCATGCTCGCGAGTAATATCACGATACACGCCAATGGCACCAATGATCTGCCCATCAAGCACGATGGGCGCGGCGCTAATGCCAATAGGAATCCGGGTGCCGTTTGCGCGTACTGCAAAATATAAATTGCCACTTATACGCTTTCCGGTTTTAAGCGCAACATACAGTGGCTGATCAGTTGGAGACTGAATGCGTTCGGCCACATCAACTGCAGGCAATACCTTAGACACCGGCCGGCCAAGTATCTCCTTCTGAGAGATACCATACATAATTTCAGTGATGCGATTAACAAACATTACCTTTCCTTCTTTATCCACTGCAATCACCGCATCGCCGATACTGTCTAACAAAGCCTCGTCCTTAGCACGCTCTTCATCGATCTGAATAATTGCCTCTTCCAGCTCAGCAGTGCGCTCTGCGACGCGTCGTTCAAGTTCTTCATGCGAACGCTGCAGTGCCTGTTCTGCAATTTTTTGCTGTGTCAAATCGCGCACACTTCCCACGTAATACAAAGGTTTTTCTCCATCCTTTACGACTGTTAAATCGACTTGCACTGGAAATTCGGTACCGTTTTTACGACGACAAACCGTTTCCCACATATAATGACCCTGGCTACGAATAATTGCTACATTCTTTGCGTGAGCCTTGCGCACTGATGGCGCAAGTAAAAATTCAACTGGCCGGCCAGTAAGCTCGTCTCGGGTGTATCCCAACATGTCGGACAGTGCCGGGTTCATTAATTCGATTTTTTTGCCATCGGGGCTTCCCACGATAAGCCCCCAACGTGCGTGTTCAAAAACGTGCTGCCATTTTTGCAAGTTGCGCTCAAGATTTTTTCGCTCGGTAATATCCTGCGCCGTGCCAAACATACCGTTGATTTGCCCTTGCTCGTCTGTAGTAAATTCACCTCTGCCATGCAACGATCGTTCATGTCCATCGGGCCGTATAATGCGATAATCAAATCGAAATGGTTTTTTATTGCGGAAAGCTTTTTGTAAGATATGATCAACCGCAAGGCGATCTTCTTTGTGTACATACGACAAAAAAACATCGTAGGTTATCGGGGTTGTTTTTTTAAGGCCATACACATGGTACATTTCGTCTGAAAGCGTTATTTCATCCGTTCGTAAATCCCATTGCCAACTACCCGTTTGGGCGATTTGTTGGGCTTCATTTAAGCGCTTCTCTTGTGCACGCAGCGCCTCTTCGGAACGTTTACGACTTGTAATATCGCGAACAATCGCGATCAGCATGGGGCTCTTCGAATCTCCCACATGTTTTACGGCCACATCGATATTCATCCGTGAACCATTGCGGTGAAGAGCAACAATCTCAAAATGATCCGGGACACTGACACCATTTAATCTGTCTCTTAATTGCGACTTCAAAAGGGGTGTGTTCTCAGAAGAAACGAGGGAAAAAAATGAAGGAAGCGCCAAAAGCTCTTCACGAGTGTAACCGTAGATGTCACACAGCGCCTTGTTGGCATAGTGCAATTTTTGTGTCACTCCATCAATAACAGCCACGCCGTCACCCAAATCACTTTGTGCTCGCAATAATGTTTCAGAAAATTCCATTTCCTCAACAAGCTCTTCGGTGCGCTGAGCCACTCGCAACTCAAGCTCCTCTTGCACCTGCTTAAGCCCGCGCTCAACGATCCGGCGTTCGGTTATTTCTTTTTCAAGCGCCTCATACAATTTGGCGTTTTCAATGGCAAGCGCAATCTTTCGAGCCAGTCGCTGAGCAAAAACTAAGTCTTTTTTTTGATAGCGACGGGGTGAACCAGCCATGACAAGCGAAAGCGCTCCAAGTATTTTATTGTGCGCAATCAATGGAAACGTCATATAGGATTTCAAATCCAGAATTTTTAAGATACTAAGTAGTTCCGGATCTTTGGCCCGATCACGAATGAATTCATCGGAAATTTCTTCCACAATCTCGGGCTTACCTGTTCGAATAACCAATGATACCCCTTCGTTGGCTTGCATATTAATTGGATGGCGCCGCTGTAGTTCTTTGGCCCACTTTACTTTTTCTGGATCGGTATGAGCAGTTATAGGAATCGTTATGCCTCCTTTGTCATCAAGAAGATAGATGCTGAACCAATCCGCAAGTTGCGGTACCACAAGTCCGGCTACGGTCGTAAGCGTTTTTTGAAAATCCAAAGATGAAGCAAGAATATCACCCGCCTCAAGAAGGAAATTGACTTCAGTCTCGCGCGAAAGAATTTGAAAAGCCCTTTTTTTGTCCGGTTTCGGCATAAGTGCTAATGAAGCAGTGCTCGATAGTGACTATACGCCAACGGCGCCTTTCTTGCCAAACAAAACACAAAGACCCCGTTCACGAACCATCAACTCGTTTTCTGAACTGCTTAAGCCCGCGATGAATACGTACCGAAATGGCATTGGGGCTTTCTTTTAATTCTCGAGCGATTTCAGTTACCGTCAACCCCTTCAGGAAACGCAATGTAATGACTTTTTGATATTTCGCATCAAGCATTTTGAGCAACTCAAGCGTTTCTTTAACTTCAATTTTTTCAAGCGTATTATCGATTGCGCCCCTTTCAAATCCTGGGTTACTCTCCTGCAGTGCTTCAAGGGAAATAGACTTCTTAGCTCGGTATCTGTCCACAATAAGATTGTTCGCAATCTTATATAACAGCGCTCTCATGTTTTCCACCTCGTGGTCGCGCATAAGATAACTCCATGCTCGCGTAAACGTTTCTTGAGTAATATTTTCAGCAAGTTGACTATCCGAAAGCCGTGAAAGGCAGTGACGAAAAACAGCATCGGAATATTCCGCATACACTTCGGCAAATTGCTGCTTCTTGCTTTTATGCGGTGTAGTCATATAAAAGGATAAACGCGAAAATCCCCTCCCTCGTATTGTACCGCTTGAGCCAAATAAATTTCTATACCCCTCCATAATGATGAGCAATGATTAGCGTAATAAAATGCGGGCAACAAAAGCTCGATACCCAAGACGCATACTCGACTTTTCGCTGCCCGCTCACAAGTGGGTTCACCAACATATCACCTCCCCCTACTCTTCAGTTGATGGAGCCACGCGCAAGACATTACTCTCACCGTCCTTTGGCGACTTTTTGGGATTATGTATCATATAAATTACATGCACAATAGGGCGATACGACCTTTTGTATTACTGAACATCGCCAGTAACTATCCAAAGTTTCCTAGACCGTCCGAGAGAAGACGAACTGCGGGCATCATTCTTACAGCTCGACAAAAAAGTATAAATATCGCCGCATATTATACAAAAAAATAAATCCGCCGCAGTCCAATTTGGTGGATCTACGACGGAATTTTGGTGGAAAACTTGAATCGTTTGTCCCTCTGCTCTACGCGCGACCTCGGAGATAGGGCAACGCATCGTCAAGCTTCACGTAGATGTGGCCATCCTTGCCCATCACTGCGTGGAGCGAGGTTGGCGTTGTCTTCTTCGGCGTGACGACCATCTCGCCGCGCCTTTCAACCTTGACCACCGCGTTCTTGGTTTCGAACGTCTTTGACCTGTATCGTCTCGGCGTGCTGAAACCTTCCACGAAACCAGCACCCGCCGCGACCACCGTACAGAACCCGAGGTCCATGGCGAACTCACCCCAACGAATGAGCGCCAGAAGCAGGTGCGCCAAGGGCGGCAAATTCGTGGCTCCGCTGATCCGCGCCCAGAAGCCCTCAGACTCGTAATCACGTTCCGTTTTCATGACCCGTTCCCTTTCTGGCCGTTTTATAGCCGCATACCTCACTGAGTAGCTCGACTTAAAGTGCCATAGATGGCATTCAAAAGCAAATCCCGCCGGGCTCAATCAAGGCAATGTGGGAATTGAATAAACAAAAAATCGCAGCTTTGGATTCCTTGTTTGTCTGCGAGAAGTTGAGCAGACACAAACAGTCGTACCTACGGCAGATCTCCCGAAGGGATGACAATGTCGCACTTTTCGTGCGGCGCGCCGGGTTACTGGCATTCTTCAATAAAAAAACCACCAAAGCCTTGGAATGCCGGCGAACCCTACTTTCCCAGCCGTCGAAACAGCAAGTATCATTAGGACACAACGATTTCACTTCTCTGTTCGGAATGGGAAGAGGTGGGACACGTTGTATTAAATCACCGACAATCCAAGACCTTGGTGGCCTTAGATGCTAGGGTAGTACCTTCTTTCAAAAGTACTTGAATGATCAGTTTAGAGATACATCACCGAATAACGAACAAATTCACGAATATACGAATTATGAATTTCTTCATTCGTACATACGTATAGATTCGCTATTCGTTGATGTAACAAATTGTGTTGTTAGTTGCTTTGATTTATTAGTATGTCACGGCTAAACACCTTACGGTGCGTACACCTAACACCTATCAACGTAGTAGTCTTCTACGAATCAATGTTTAGTCTTGCGACTAAACGTGTGGATAATCCTAAGGTAGGCTTCGTGCTTAGATGCTTTCAGCGCTTATCCCTTCCGTACATAGCTACCCGGCAATTCACTTGGTAGTAAAGCCGGTACACCAGCGGTACGTTCAACCCGGTCCTCTCGTACTAGGGTCAACTCCTCTCCTCCACACTACGCCCGTAACAGATAGAGACCAACCTGTCTCACGACGGTTTGAACCCAGCTCACGTGCCCTTTTAATTGGCGAACAGACAAACGCTTGGGACCTTCTCCAGCCCCGCGCTAGGGCGAGCCGACATCGAGGTGCCGAGCGAGATCGTCGATAGGAACTCTCGGATCTCACTAGCCTGTTATCCCCGGGGTAACTTTTAGCCGATGTCTCCGGCCTTCCTATGAAGTGCCGTCGGGTCACTAAGTTCTGCTTTCGCACCGGCGCGACTTGTAGGTCTTGCCGTTAAGCGCACATACGCCTTTACACGTCCAGCCCGATTTCCATCCGGGCTAAGTGCACCTTAATAAACTCCTCCGCTACTCTTTAGGAGGATAACGCCCCATTAAAACTGCCCATCAGGCACTGTCCCGCAAGGTTTTTGCCCTTGAGGTTAGAATCTAAAACTTTAAAGATGGCTGTTTCATTGTCGCCTCCACGTCCCCCGAAAGGAACGCTTCAAAGGCTCACCACTACGCTACGCATCAAAGCTCTAGAGCCAATACCAAACTACAGTAAAGCTCCCGGGGTCTTTTCGTCTAGCTACGGGTATCCAGCGTCTTCACTGGACTCGCATTTTCACCGAGCACTTCGTTGAGACAGTTCTCCACTCATTACGCTATTCGTGCGCTCCGGAACTTACCCGGAAAGGAATTGCGCTACCTTAGAACAGTTATAGTTACTGCTGACATTGACGAGGGCTTCGGGCACTGGGCTTTGTCCTTGCGGACTGACCCGCACCGTTAACCTTCTCGCATCGGTCAAGCGTCACCCCCTATACATCATCTTGCGATTTAGCAGGGAGCTGTGTTTTTGTTAAACAGTTGGCAGAGATACTTTCGCTGCGGCCCATATTGCTATGGGCAGGCCTTATCGCTAACTTACGGCCGCTTTTTTGCCGAGTTCCTTAACGAAGCATTACTCGTTCCCCTTGGGCTACTCGCCCTATCCACCAGTGTCGGTTTACGGTACGATACACATTTTCTAAACTTAGAAGTTTTTCTTGGAAGGCTCTTCAAACGAATAAGTCACGGAAAACCGTAACCTTACGCTCATGCGCGTTTATCGCCATCAAAGGCAGTATCCCGGATTTCCCTGGAATACAAAACTGAACATGCTCGACGCCAAACCATTAAGGCGCTCGTTTTTATTTCCTCCGTCACTCCATCGCACAAAAATGCGTGGGCCGGAATATTAACCGGCTTCCCATCAGCTGCGGTTCTCACCATTGCCTTAGGATCGCCTAACCCGTGGTTGATTGCCATTGCCACGGAAACCTTGGATTTTCGGGGTGTACATTTCTCATGCACATTGTGGTTACTTGTACCAACATTCTCTCTTCCAAGCGCTCCAAGGGCCCTCACGGGTCCCTCTTCACAGCTGCTTGAAATGCTCTCCTACCGCTCCACCAGCCGCAAAGCCAGCGGAACCCGCAAATTCGGTACTCTGCTTGAGCCCCGGTACATTTTCGGCGCTAACGCCCTCGAATAGTGAGTTGTTACACACTCTTTAAAGGATGGCTACCTCTAAGCCAACCTCCTATCTGTCTATGGGAATTAACTACCTTTAACACTTAGCAGAGATTTAGGGACCTTATTTGGCGATCATGGGCTTTTTCCCTTGCGAACACGGAGCTTTGCCCCCGCATTCTAACTAGCCAGACAATACGTATAGTATTCAGAGTTTGACTGAAAACCCGGTCTTTCGACCGATAGTCCTCAACCAGTAGCTTTACCCCTATACGCAGATCTCTGGCCGCCAGTCCGAAAACTGTTTCGGAGAGAACCAGCTATTACCAAGCTCGATTAGCTTTTCACTTCTTATCCCAAGTCATCCGAGAATTTTGCACTATTCACCAGTTCGGTCCTCCATGAGATTTTACTCTCACTTCAACCTGCTCAGGACAAGCTCGCCTTGGCTTCGGGTCTTACGCAAACGACATAGTGCATAAATGCACTGCGCGCTATTAACACTCGGTTTCCCTTTGGGTCCGACGGCATGCCGTCTTACCCGTGCCGCTCACGTAAACTCGTTGGCTCATTCTTCAATAGGCACACGGTAGCCCTTGCGGGCGTCCGTTCCTTGTAGACATATGGTTTCAGGTTTTATTTCATCGGCCTCACCGGCCTGCTTTTCACCTTTCCCTCACGGTACTAGTTCACTATCGATCACAACATGTATTTAGCCTTACCGGATAGTCCCGGCAAATTCCTCCACGGTTTTTGTGCCGAGGAGTACTCAAGTTTGAAAACTAACGAGCTCAACAAATTTCGCTTACCGGGCTATCACCGTCTTTGGCCCCACTTTCCAGAGGGTTCGGCTATCTGCAGAGTTTTTTACTCGTTTTATTGTAAATCACAGAAGACTACCTTGCGGTAGTTCTCTGTGAAGTACAAAAATCGTTTTGCATCTTATAACCCCGAGGGATCCTTATTGCTAAGGTAGAACTCGGTTTGGGCTGTTGCCTTTTCGCTCGCCGCTACTCGGGCAATAACATTCGTTCTTTTTTCCTCCGCTTACTGAGATGTTTCACTTCAGCGGGTCAGCATCACTGATGACTTATGCACCAGGATCTCTTGGGTTTACCAAGAGGGGTTTCCCCATTCGGACACTTCCGGATCACAGGTTGCTTAGCACCTCCCCGAAATTTTTCGCAGCTACGCCACGTCCTTCATCGCCATGTTGTGTCAAGGCATCCACCATACGCCCTTGTTCGCGATCACGCATGTGATCGCTCACTAACCACAATTTTCTTATCTACCTTTCGGCAGACAAGTCTAAACTGATCATTCAAATACTCGACTCTCATACGGTTTAGATATGGAGTCTCGA
>CAYWPI010000001.1:10726-83715 GCA_964460325.1 uncultured Candidatus Saccharibacteria bacterium
TCTCCTTGTTCTAGTTCCGATCTCTCGCGTTGAAAGCGAATAAGAATCGGATTTATCAAAGTTCGTCAGGCTAACCCAGAAATGAAACGACCGCTCTTCTTTGAGCGGCCTCACAACGACACGTGAACTGTTCCCTTTAGCAGGGACAGGTCAAATGGTTTGGTGCCGCAAAAAGTTGAAGGGTATTTAACATTTAATTGGCTAGTGACTGATAGGAGAGATTATAGAGGAAAGGCATATAAGAAGTCAAGGGGGTGTTGCTGTGTATAAGTAAGAGTTATTTTGCCCTTAAAACTTGCTCAAATCCTTTTCGACTTAGTCCGCAAAAGATTTCTTTATGTGTAAGCGCAATCTTAAACACCACATGAGCGATTTGACGCCGCGCTTTTTTAGTCGCACAATAGTACTACTGGCGGTATCCCGTGCGGCCAAAATATGATCCCCGCACGGGGTTCCAGGTTATGCAGAAGAGATACTTTACGCTGCGCTCCAGCGCCACTGGATTAATTAACGGAGATCACAGCATCTCCTCCAAGTCTGCGCGTAAAGAAGAACCGCTGCATAGGAGCGGCATAGCGATAACCTGCGGTCGCTTACGTAGCCACTCTCAACCAAGCAGAAAATAAGATTCAAAATGCACACGGTGCACCGTGTGCAGAGCACTGCTTTCTCTGCGATGCCTTTGGTTGCGATGCAGAGAAACCCGCACGCTCGGTGCCTCCTTTGGGGGCGCCGAGCGTAATTTTTTTCAAATAGTTTAAATAATAAAATTAATAAGTCGATTCGATACAAAAATAACTTTCTTGGGAGTGGCACTGAGCCATTTTTTTGTTTCTTCGCGTCCTGTCGCTAATTTCTCCGCATCGGCTTGTGAGATGCCCATTGGTGCCGAAACTTTATCGCGCACTTTTCCATTCACCTGAATAATAAGCTCAAAAGCATCTTCAACAATTAATTTTGCGTCATAAGCTGGCCACTCGCTGACGTGGATACTTGGAGAAGCTTTTAGCTTTAAGCTGTTAGCTGTTAGCTTCTGCCAGAGCTCCTCGGTAAGGTGCGGGGCAAATGGTGCGAGAATCTGCAGAAATGCTTTCCAGATATCGCTTGGCATTGATTCTTTACTCGCCGCTTCGTTTACAAACACCATCATCGAACTGATTGCGGTGTTAAACGACATTGATTCGATATCCTCTGAGACCTTCTTGATCGTCTTGTGCAGTGATTTTTCCAGGTCAGGGTTCTCCCCTTTTTTCACAACCTTTTCAATTCCGATACGATAGACGCGCTCCAAGAAACGAGTGCAGCCTAAAATGCCGTGCGGGTCCCAACTGATCGCTTGATTAAACGGTCCCATAAACATCTCATACATGCGGAGTGCATCAGCACCAAACTCCGCGATGATATCGTCCGGATTAATGACATTGCCGAGCGACTTACTCATCTTTGAACCGTCCGCGGCGAGCACCATGCCGTGGCTGGTTCGTTTCTGATACGGCTCGCTTGTTGGCACGAGGCCAAGGTCGCGCAGGAACATATTCCAAAAACGGGAATATAAAAGGTGAAGCACGGTGTGCTCCATGCCGCCGTTGTACCAATCCACCGGCATAAAGTATTCGAGCGCCTTCTTGCTCGCAAACTCCTTTTTATTTTTCGGGTCGAGATAGCGCAAGAAGTACCATGAAGACCCTGCCCAGTTTGGCATAGTGTCGGTCTCGCGCTTGGCCGGCTTCTTGCACTTCGGGCACTTCACATTCACAAAGCTCTCAATGGCTGAAAGCGGACTTTCGCCCGTGTCGGTCGGCTGATACTTTTCCACTTTTGGCAGCTTCACGGGCAAGTCTTTTTCTGGAACAGCTACCCAGCCGTCGGTTTCACACTTAATGAGCGGAATCGGCTCACCCCAATAGCGCTGACGAGAAAATACCCAGTCACGGAGTTTATATTTCACTGTTTTCTTACCGCCGGTAATTTTAATCGCCTCATCTATAGAGATGAGTGGCTTATTCACTATCGGTAATTTAAACTTTTCAGCGAAAGCTCGGTCACGCTCGTCGTGCTGCGGCACCGCCATAATCGCTCCCGTTCCATACGTCGAAAGAACATAGTCGGCCACCCATACCGGAATCTCTTGCTTGGTCGCCGGGTTAATCGCCTTGATGCCCTTCAGCTCCACGCCCGTCTTTCCTTGTCCTGAGCCCGCCGAAGGATCTTTTTCGAAAGCAAGGCGCTCCTCCTCGGGTTTGTTCTTTACGCTCGCGATATACTTTTGAACTTCTCCAAAGTTAGAGATGAGAGGTCGGAGGTCGGAGATTAGTTTATGCTCAGGAGCAAGCACCATATAGGTTGCTCCAAACAATGTGTCGGGACGGGTAGTAAATACCTTCAGAGAAGGCACTACTTCCTGTAATAGTTCCGGGAATGCGTTTGTACCACCCATGTCGGCTGGCATAAAATGCCCATAATTAGGAAATTGGATCAATCTTCCTCCAAGTTCCGCTGCATAAAGCCTTGCGCTTTTTTGATGTCTTTCTTTGTCCTGCTCACCAATAAAAACAACCACTTCGTCGCAGTACTCTTTGATGTTTTTATCAATAATAAAATCAGACCATAGCCGCTTTTCGGGCGTTGCATCATCGGCAGGTATTTTCGCGGCAGCAACAAGAACCAGCTTCGCAATATTTTTTTTACTTTCGCTCAGCCATCGAACTAAAAATGCACCGCCACAGCTGTGCCCGATAAGCACGGTTTGTGCATCGATATTTAGTTTTTCAATTTCAGCCTTCCATTCTTCATAGTTTGGGCGCCATGCATTCGGCATGACAGGGTTATAAACCTGAATACCTTCTGTAGTGAGTTTTCGGCGCATCCAAGAGATCCAGTGTTTATCACTATCAGTCTCAACGTTAATAAATGATTCTTTATTCGGTGGACAGCCATGGATCATTACACATTTCGTGATCTTTTTTGTGGCAATCTTAAAATCAATCTCCACACCTTCGCTCCGGCCAATCCAATTCGTCTGTTGGGTAACCGCTTGGGGAATATAATCTAAACCCTCCAAACCCTTGAGGAGCTTATCAGCATACTTCGTGATGGCAATCATCCACTGCTCCTTCTCGCGCTTTTCAACCGGGCCACCGCAGCGATCGCACACGCCGCCGGCCGCCTCTTCGTTAGCCAGGCCAATCTTATCCTTGGGGCACCAGTTGATATATGTTTTTGCCTTATATGCCAATCCTTTCTCAAAAAACTTCAAAAACATCCACTGCGTCCACTTATAATATTCTGGGTCAGTGGTATCGATTTCTCTCTCCCAATCAAAGCCAAAACCCATCGCTTTAAGCTGACGACGGAAGTTGTCAGTATTCTGCTTGGTCGCCACCGCAGGGTCGATACCCATCTTTATGGCATAGTTTTCGGTCGGCAACCCGAACGCATCCCAGCCGATGGGATATAAAACATTAAAGCCCTCCATACGGCGTTTGCGCGTGATGATGTCCATCGCAGTCTGCGAACGGACGTGCCCAACGTGCATACCGGCGCCAGACGGATATGGAAACTCAATTAGGCCGTAAAACTTCGGCTTTTTACCCCCCGTCTTGGCTTGATAGAGCTTTTTCTTTTCCCAAACGGATTGCCAATGCTTCTCGAAAGTTTTTCTGGCCTCGTTATAATTCATGTTAGATAGAAATAAGAAGTATGAAGTAGGAATTATGAATTGAATACATACTTAATTCTTGATTCTTAAATCTTAATTCTGAAAACGCGTTCTGCGTTTTCTTTCACCATCTCCTCTATACGATTATACGAGACGCCGCGGATTTCCGCCATTTTTTGGGCAACCTCAATAACATAAACCGGTTCATTACGCTGGCCTCGCTTTGACTGCGGGGCGACATACGGTGCGTCGGTTTCAACAAGGATTCTATCCTCTGGAATAAGACGGATGCTCTCGTCATAATCCCGGGCGAACGTAATCACGCCGCCGAAGGTGAAATAGAAACCAGCAGCAATCATCTTCTTTGTCGTCTGCGGCGAACCGACGTAAAAATGCGAGATTTTTGGGATATTTTTTAGGGTTTCATCCGAAAGGATTTCAAGCAGATCCGTATATGCATCGTCACTTCCCTTTGAGGGGCGGCAGTGTATCATAAGCGGCTTGTTTACTGCGACCGCGATCCGAGCGTGTTGGACAAATACCTCAATCTGCTTTGCCTTCGTCTTTATCAGATCGGCGGGGCGATAATAGTCCAAACCGCATTCGCCGATCGCTACCACTTTCGGATCTTTGGCGAGTTCAAGATAAGTATTTACATCAAAAACCTCTCCACGGCTCGTAAATGCCTTTGCAGCTTCACCGCCACCAAGCTCCTGGCTGTCGTGATATGACCTTTCCGTATGAGTCGGATGTAAGCCAACCGTTGCATACACGGGTTTATCTTCAAACTCATGCGCCACCTCAATCGCTTTACGCGAAGTGTCCACCTGTGTGCCAACATTTATAAGGCCAACGCCTGCCTGAAGAGCCCGGCTTATAACCTCCTTATAGTCTTTCTCGAATGCCGCGAAGTGCGCGTGGGTGTGTGAATCAAACATAGAATTAACTTCATAAGTGTACGTGACTTTGAGTACATTTGACAATTAGTATCAATATCCGCTTTACTTATACCAGCCTACAGGGCTGGCGCGTTCAGGTGAGTTTGCGAGGCAGCATTGATTCCCTCTCTCCCTCCCATTCCTGCCCAAACGGATCGCCGTGAAGGCGAACCACTGCCGCCGCATCTATCTGACGCGCCACCCTGTTTTACATGCCCACAAGCACCCTTCACAGGGTGCGCCGTCCCGGGATTACATCACCCGGCAGCTAAGGAGAACTCTGTCTTGGGAACTACATCGTGACCTGATTTACTTGGAGGAAATCAGGAAACCAACCCAAGATTGATATAGAGGCTTGAGTGATGTGACGGGGCAGACACCCCCCCGCAAACGTCGTTCGTCTCCGAAAAATTCTCCTTAGCCTCAACGGTTCTTGGCCGAAAGGCCCGCGAAGTCGAGCCAGCATCCCCTACGGAAGCTGGCTCGAATTTATTTTCCAAATACTCAACCTATTCGCGGGAACAGTGAAGTTGCTGGCTTTGAACACAAATACTGCTTTCTTTCTTTATCAACCACAATACAAGCTTGAATTTTTGCGGCCGTCTCAGGTAAAAACGGCACCAAAAGATATGCGGCAGTAGAAAGCATATAAAGCAAGCTCACTAACGCCGCACCCTGCTCCGGTGAACCGACAGTAAGCTCCCATGGCTTTTTTGCGTTTACATATCCATCACCATATCCGATCAACTTCCAAATAGCCGCCAACGCATCATGAAAACGCAAAGACTGCATGTGAACTTCCACAGCCTTCGTTGCCTCTTCGATTGCCGTGGTTGTTCCCGCTTCAATTTTCTGCTCCAAATCAAACGAAAGCGCGCCAAACTTTTGCGCCAAAGTCAGCACGCGGCTGGCAAAATTACCCAGCCCGTTCGCAAGATCAGCATTGAAACGCAGTTTAAACTTCTCATCCGTAAAATCTCCGTCGTCGTCTGAAGGCACTTCGCGCAAAAGATAATAACGGACTGGCTCGACGCCATACTTGGCGACAAGCTCCATCGGATCAATGACGTTACCAATGCTCTTAGACATCTTGTGACCATCCACTGTTACAAAACCATGCACAAATAGCTTCTTCGGAAGCGGAAGCTTTGCCGAGAGCAAGATAGCGGGCCAATAAACAGCATGAAAACGAATGATGTCTTTGCCAATAATATGCAAGTCGGCTGGCCACCGATCGGGAGCCGCAGAGCGATAGACGTTGAGCGCGTCAAACCAAACATACATAATGTGGTGCTCGTCGCCAGGAACCGGAACGCCCCATCCACGTGAGCGGCTTATAGAACGGGAAATGCTTAAATCCTCTAGCCCATGACGGATAAAGGCAAGTGCTTCATTTTTGCGAAATGCCGGCTCAATAAGATACTCCCCGCTTTGAATAAGCTCCTGCAATTTTTCTTGATAACTCGAAAGCTTAAAAAAGTAATTCTCCTCTTCAACCTCCTCCACTGGTCTGCCTGGATGCAAGGGGCACTCACCGCGCTCACTGAGCTCATCCTTGGTATAAAATGCCTCGCAACCAACGCAATAAAGCCCTTTATAACGCTTTTTATAAATATCGTTACTTGCCTCACAACGCTTCCACAGTTCCTGCGCGGATGCAACGTGATCCGCGCTACTACTGCGCTGAAACTTGTCTATCGAAACATTGAATACTTTCAGAAAATCCTGAAATGCACCCGCATATTTATCAGTGAGCGCCTTTACGCTCATCCCTTCTTTTTCTGCCGCCTGAACAATTTTGAGCGAGTTTTCATCGGCGCCGGAAACATAGAACGTATCATCGCCCTTTTGGCGGTGCCAGCGGGCCAAAGTATCGCCCTGCACAAATTCAAGCGCATGACCCATGTGCGGTTTGGCGTTAACATAGGGAATGGCGGCAGTGAGGTAGTATTTCATTGGGTAGCTGTGAGCGATTAGCTATAAGCTTTAAGCTTCTTTAAAAGCATAAGAAAAAATGCCGACTTCCACAAGCTTACAGCTAACAGCTTGTAGCTTAAAGCTGGCCTTCTGTCGGCGGTAAAACCGGACGATGACTAACCGACCAGTCGCGTAACATCTCTTGCACCAACACCGCAAGGGGCACTGCCAAGATGACGCCAATGAGCCCAAAGATCTTGCCACCCATAAGAAGCGATACAAGCACAATGACCGGATTAAGATTCGTGCTCTTCCCCATAACAGTCGGAATAAGCAGGTGGCTTTCAATTTGCTGAATAACAATAAAAAGGACAAGCGTATACAGCCCAAGAGTCACCGATTCAGTTAGCGCAAAAAGCACTGCCATACCGCCTGAAAATATCGGCCCAACGTATGGGATAAGCTCAAAGGCGCCCGCCAGCATGCCAAGAATAAGACTGTATTTTACGCCCAAAATCCATAAACCGATAAAGACAGCAAGCCCCACAATAAGACTTAGCAGTAATTGGCCGCGAAACCATAAACTGATTTTACGCCTAACTCGTTCATAAATCGTGAGTACCTTTTCATGGTGCTGATATGGCAAAACCGTGATTAAAAATTTTTCAACACCGTCTCGCCCCACGGTAAGATAAAACGAGATAACAAACACGATGGCAGCGAAAAAGAGGCCGCCCAAAAATCGAGAGAAAATAGTGATGATAGTAATTTTACCGCCAAGAAAACCGGCCGTCACTTCATTTAGTCCCTGAATAAGCCCATCGAACACCCTTGCCCCTTCTTCGCCAAAATTTTGCACAATGGAACCCATAAAACCGCCCGAGTTACTCAAGATACTATTAAGTTCCACCAACGCAACGGGAACCAGAAGATAAATAATAATCGCAACAAAAAGAATGGCGATAATATAAATTGCCAGCGTGCCCAAAATACGTGGCACATTCTTGCGCTCAAGAAAGCTGACCCATGGATCAAGCGCCGAGGAAATGATAATCGCTAAAAACACGGCAACCAAAATTTCGCGGGTCACAAAAAGTGCCGCCACAAGCCCCATCATCGCTAACACCTTCCATAGGGCTCCCCAACTTATTCCTCGGTCTTCAATCATTATAGATATTAAAACACGCCATCGTAGTAACCGTAAACCCCCACACCAAACGTGGAACAGTCTCAGAGTTAGTAGCGGAGCTAGGCCTCCACATGTGATGTGGGAGTAAAATATAATTGACCCCGAACTATACGCTTAAGAGCTGCTCAAACTCCTTTTTGTCCTCATAGGGGCCAAGAATCGCCAGATTAAGCCGATCATTGGTAAAATACTCAGTTGCCAGCTTTTGGATATCCTCCGCACGAACCGCGTGAATTTTTTTAATTAATTCATCGGTGGTGATGAGCTTTTTAGAAAGCACCTCCTGCACCCCATAGAAAACGGCCAACGCGTCCGAACCCTCTAATCCAAGCAGCATATTGCCAACATAATGGCTCTTTGCCCGTTCAAGCTCCGCCGGGCTTACTAACTCTGTTTTAAGCCGGCGGAACTCTTTGAGCATTTCAGTAATGACTGTTTTTGCCTTTGAAAGTTCAAGCCCCGCGGCGGCGGCGAAATAACCATGATCGGTATAAAGATCAGCAGACGCCCGAACGTAATACGCAGCGCCGAGTTGTTCTCGCAACAGTTGAAAAAGACGCGAGCTCATTCCTCCGCCAAGAATATCACCCAATATCTCAAGAGCGAATCGCCGTTTGTCGTGCAAATCAAAGGTCCGAACCCCAAGCACGATATGCGCCTGATCGGACTTTTTGTATTTCAACAGCACCTGCGGCGAGGCCTGCTGTTCCTTCACTGCCGACTTACCATGCTTTTTGCCATGCTCCATTTTGCCAAACAGTTCAGTTGCTCGCTTGATCATTTTTTTCTCGTCGAACGCGCCGGCAATAACAAACGTAGTGGCTGACGGAACATAATGCTCACTGCGATAGCGCACAATATCCTCACGAGTCATTTTTGTAATAAGTTCTGGTTCGCCAGCAATATCCCACCCGGCAGGCTGATCGCCATACAGCAAATGCATGAACAGGTCGCCGATTTTGCGTTGCGGCATATCTTCATACATATGTATCTCTTCGATAATGACACCCTTTTCTTTTTCAATCTCTGCCGCGTCAAAAATGGGGTTGAGATAAAGATCAGCGATAATATCCAGTGCTTTCTCTCCCTTATCAGCACTCACCTTGGCGTAATAACCAGTATACTCATGACTGGTAAACGCGTTTGATTGAGCACCTAGGCCATCAAGTTCGCCGGCAATCATACTTGGCTTTGGCCGATTGATGGTGCCCTTAAAACAGAGATGCTCTAAAAAATGCGATATGCCATTGATTCGCTTTTCTTCATACTTACTGCCCGTTTCAACAAGCGCGAGCACGGTAAGCGCAACGGCATTTTCCTGCGGAACCGTAATAATGCGTAATCCGTTTTCAAGAATAGTCTTATTAAAATGCTGCATGCCAGTTTTCTTTAAATTAATATTTAACTAGAAAATTGAGCACCCCGTGAAATACAAAGTTTATTTCACTGGGGTGGATTCAATCACAAGATGTATTCCAGCAGTATAAACGAGAATGAATTTTAAAAAAAGACAGCGCCCCGCCACCTCCGAAGAGGGGCGGGGCGAGCGGCGACCGCGCAGAGAATCGTGTCATCCCAAGGGAAGGGCACGGAAGAGCTCGGGATTCGAAAGAGCCCAGAGCGTTCCCGCCATGCCCCTCTGCGTCCAGTGGGGACAGACCGGCTTGGAGGGCTCCTGGCGTATGAGTCGCGAGGAGGTGAACTCACTCTGACGGATCTCGTAGAGGGAAAAGACTCGCTCGGCTCTCCCGGGCTTCGCTTTCTCCGCAGTCCAGCGCGAAAGTGCGACTGCATCGGATTCAGCCTCGAATTCGATCCGGATTACCGCGGTGCACTTGCCACAGTGATCGATCATGAGCAGGTACTGCATTGGCACCTCCTTGTCGTGACGGCAACCTTGTTATACTCCCGGCGCCCTACAGGGTCAATTGCTTATTCAAATATTGATCCAGCTCCGCGATCAACACTCTCTCTTGCTGCATACTATCCCGGTCACGGACCGTCACAGCCTTATCGTCTATAGAATCAAAATCCACGGTCACGCAAAGCGGTGTGCCGATCTCGTCCTGCCGGCGATAACGTTTGCCGATAGACTGCGTTTCATCATATTCACAGACGAATTGCTTTGAAAGATGCGCATAGAGCGGTTTGGCTATCTTTGCAAGCTCGTCCTTTTTTGAAAGCGGCAAAATGGCAACCTTTACCGGCGCCAACCATTTCGGGAACTTCAAGACGACTCTTGAGTCGTCTTGACCCCGCATAGCCTCCTCAGAGGCGACGTGGGGTATTCCTTCTTCTGTGTAAGCTTCAAGCAGGGCGACCAAAACCGAACGATCAACACCGAACGAAGGCTCAATAACGTGCGGCAAAAACTTGCTCTTTTGGTCATCTGGATCGGCATACGTTAAGTCTTGTTTAGAAGCCCCTTGGTGACTCTTTAAATCAAAGTCGCCGCGATAGGCTAAGCCGTACAACTCTTTGCGGCCAAAAGGATAATCATATTCAATATCCACCGTTCGCTTGGAATAGTGCGCGCGATCTGCATCCGGGATATCAACATAGTGTAACTTATCTGAGCTGACACCAAGATCATGCAACCATTTTTTCATTTGCATGAGCCAGTGATCAAAGTGCGCCTCCCACTCCTGTTCACGAACAAAATACTCAATCTCCATCTGCTCGAACTCACGGGTGCGGAAGATGAAGTTACCCGGAGTGATCTCGTTTCGAAACGCCTTTCCGATCTGCGCGATACCAAACGGCAACCGACGACGGGTCGTATCAAGGATATTCTTAAACTGAACAAACATCGCCTGCGCAGTTTCAGGACGAAAATAAACCGTATTCGCCTTTTCTTCGGCCGGACCAAGAAAGGTTTTAAGCATTAGGTTGAACTGCTTAGCCTCGGCAAATGAGCTTTTTGCCTTACAGCTCTCGCATGGTCCCTTTGCATCAATCTGATCGGCTCGGAATCGCGCGTGGCACTTCTTACACTCCACGAGCGGATCGTTAAACGTCGCCAGGTGACCAGAAGCCTCCCACACCTTTGGGTTCATAATAAGCGCCGCATCAATACCCACCATATCCGCGCGCTGGCGGACAAAACGGTTCCACCACTCGTCTTTAATGTTCTTCTTCAGCTCCGCGCCAAGCGGACCATAGTCCCAGCTGTTTTGTAGTCCGCCATATATCTCGCTTCCAGGAAAGATAAAGCCTCTGCGCTTGCAAAGCGAGATTATTTTATCCATTAAGTCCGCGGACTTTACTTTTGATTTTTTATCATTAACCATTGGCGTATTTGCTACATGTCACGTGTTATTCTTACGGGCTAACCTGCTTGTCTTGCGCATCAAGCGTTGGATCGCTGATTAAGATTGTCGTAAAAGGGTAGATTTTGTCAAAATACGACGCATCAACAAATAAGTCCATCGCGTTCACTGTTGTTTCTCCAATAAGCGTTGGAAATTGATTAATCTGATTGCTTGACGGCGTTATCTCCACCTGGAACACCAATCGGACAGGCTCATCAATAATACCCTTGGTAGCATTTATCTTGCCCGCAATCCAGACAAACTCTTGCGTTCGTTCGTTATATTGGGGCGCGACACCATTTGTCGCAAAATACTTTCCTGTATAACGAACATGCGGGCCCAAGAACGTCTTCAGCGTAACTTCATCCATATCAGTCGCCTCGTTGCGCACAACCCAGTGCATAGTAAAAGTGGTTGGTTGACCCACACGAAGCGGCAAGGGGCCGCTGTTGGTAATACCCGAGTCATCCTTAAAAAACGCATCCACAGCAGGGCGCAACATACCCTTTACTTTTGTCTCAAGCGCAACCGATCCAATGGTTCGCCCTGAAGAAACTTTCGGAGGAACAGTTGGTGATTCGATTTCAGCAAGCATTTTTAAAACAAAATGCTTATCGCTGATACGCTTGATGGGATAATCAGATTTCACCTTGGCCGAAAAAGAAACTGAACCGCTCTCGCCGGGACGAATCACATTAAGATCAGGAACGCGCGCGGCATTCCACTGAATACTTGCGTCCGAAGAGCGATACACGCCCTCATCAGAATCAATTTCGCTCATATCAAACATATCGCCAATCAACTTGGCAGTAATAATCACGTCTTTAAGCCCCACATCGGTATTATTGCGATAGGTCAGTGTATACGAAAGCAAATCTCCAGGCGTGGCAACATAATCCACAGCTCGCTCCACGGTGGCGACAAGCGAAAGGGGCGACGGCGAAAGAGACAGCGAGGCGGTCTTTTGATTAACCAAATATGCCTTTCCTAGAAACGAAGTATTCACGCCAACCATAAAATCAAAAAAAGCATTATCGGGCCCGGACATGCTTCCTTTTATCGTAAAACTGCCCTTTGAACCAGCGCGTAAATCGCCGAGCCTCCAGTTTGTCGTTCCTTCATCTGGGGTCAAGGTTGACGAGATAAACGTAAAGCCCCGAGGATACTCAAACCCAAGCACCAAATCATAAAAATCAGTATCCGCCTTGTTTTCGTAATCAACCCTTATTTCAAACGTTTCTCCCGCAAATACTTTTTGAGGAAGCGCAAGATCAAGACTTATGCCAGACTCACCAATACTGATATCTTTGCTGGCTTGCTTTTCAAAGCGCGATCCAAGATTGGTTGGCACATACGAAAGCGCCGCCCGCAGCTGCACTAAATTATTTTCACCCGAAACTGGCATAATGCGAAACTCTTGATTGGTTACCGTTCCCTTCCCAAGACTTCCCAATGATTTATTAATTACGCGCTTACTGGCTGGCTCAGTCATAAAAACCATGCCATCTGGCAAACTTATCGATAACGAAGTTTCTTGCGCCACGCCACTGCCAGTATTACTAATTGAGACTTTCGCGGTAAATGGAACGCCAATTTGCGCGCTATCGGGCGCGTTTACCACAACTTCAACACCACCCGCTTGGCGAGCTTGATACCATAAATACGTAATCAAGCTTCCGCCGATCACAAAAAGCACAACAAAAAGAATAATGATTGTTTTCCAGCGCATGAAAATAAATAACTAATCAGATCACCGAAAACTCTCGGCAAGATACACGATATATACCTTATTAGTTTAGCATATGCTACGTCGCAACGCGGCCAAGGCGATACACACCTTCGATACTGGAAAATGTCTTTACGCACCGCATGCAGTAATAATGCGCATCACGACTAGAAAAATACTCTGGATTCTTTGTCTCGCACAATGCGCACGTCGCGTGTCTCGGATCAAAACCCAAAATAGTTAATATGTGAAGCGCAGAGGGTTTTGCAGAGGCAAGTTCATGCCATAAACGCTCATCAGCGTGATGTTCAGAGGTAAGTGAGCGCACAATCTGACACAGGCCAATCTGCTCTCTGGAAATGTTCACGTTGCCTCGCGCCGGCAAGGCGTCAACAATCTGAATACCGTTCTTCTCAACCAATCGAACCTGCACGCGACGCATTGGCTGCAGATAACTTGAAAGACGAGAAGTAATATGCCCAGCGCTGCGCGCCCGTGCCATTATCCGGCCAAGCTCTTTGGTGTATAAAAAAATGCGGGCGTCGGTTTCGCCAGCAATCTCTCTGTCTAATACAATCGCTTCGGTGAGATATTCGCGCATGCCTTCAGCATATCACAGGAGCCAAGTCGCGCATGCGCAACTTGGCTCCGATATTATACTTCCGCCGCTCTAACCGGCAGCGAGTTTGTACGCTCGTTCGCTAACGGCCTGCACCAGTCCTTCACCAACCTGGGATCGTTCGTATGCCATCTGGCATCCGCACATACAATATTCCCGCCTGACGGCCTCCGTGTCAGAGATGGCAATACGCAAGCAGTCGCGCCCATCCTCCGTATCGCGACGACACAGCTCCGAAACAAGTCGTAGTGGTGAAGCGCCCTGTACTGATCGCACCTTGTGATCATCGACAACCACAATGTCGCGCCGAGGATCGTGCATGCAAAGCAAACGACCCCCTTCAACCGTATCGCTTTCCATAAAAACAAAGTGCTGTCGCGGGAAACGTACACCTAGCAATTCTTCGAGTACCTCACGGAAAGACTCGGTAAGCCCAATCCAGATGACCGTAATCGCCTTCTTGAGCATCTCATCCTCCTTGCTTGACGCAAAAAATCCACCGGGAACCGTGTTTGTAGAAATACAAGCCTTTTACTAAAAAGTCAAGAAACGGATGGCTTTACACTCCCTGCGCCTTTGAGCCACGGGCGCGGCGAATCAGTTCGTCGCGCAGCTGTTCTGCCTCTGCGCGGGACAAAGCCGGAAGTCTTCCCTCGGCGTGCATACCCGATGTTCCTCGGCGGGTTACAAGGGCGCTTGCGCCGGCTGTTTGAATATGCAAATCGGAGAGCCCAAGAATGCGAGCCAAGATGCCACGATAGATATCCACATTCTGGATGCGCTCATAAGGAATAGTTACGTAACGCTTATAGATAACGCCTGATTCTTTCCGAAAGCCATTCTCAGTAAGTTCATAGAGAAAGTAACCATACGAAAGCTTCGCCCAGATCCAGCACAGCGCCAGAACGATAATCAGCATGGGCCAAAACAGATTGAGTGGAATGCTATAGCCTTGCTCCAAGGCCACGACCGCGACGTCGGCAAGTATCCAAAAACGGACAACCACTAAAAATAGTGTCCAGCGAAATGCCAGTCTTATGAAAAACAGCCAGAGCGCTTTCGGGTCAAGATGCTTCATGATCTGTGATGTTATGTTTTTATTGTGCGGGATATTGAATTTAGTTCGAACCGTGTTCGCGGCGCCGCCCGCCACCGGCGCACGCGAAGGGCGAACCGGTCTTTAACAATTTCAAGTTGTTTTTTGGCGGCAAATTCTTGATTTGATTGTATCCTAATTTGCTGAAAAGAAAAGGAACCCTTAACGATCGCGTACTGCGATGGGTTCCTACGGGGGCGTTGCAGCCCCAGCTGAAGACGACAGAGATGGATTCAGTCGTCGGGTTCGGACGAGAGCGAGCAGCGTCAGTAGCTCTTGCGGAGCAACGTATCCACCAAGTTGCTCCACCATCAGTGCGGCCTTCTCGATGTCTTCCTTGCTGAACTGGCTGGGCGCTTCGGGTCGCAACTGCTTCGCGATGCCATGAAGAGCGCGAGCGTCTTCTTCTGTCTTCCCGCAAGCCCTTGCAATGGCCAGCAAGGTCTTCAGACGCGGCACGAGTGTGATCGTCTCCTCGATGCGCCGGATCTGCGAGATCGCGATCTTCGCCTTTTCGGCGAGTTGCTCGCGACTTAGACCTGCTTCCTTGCGCCAAGCCCGAACGGTCGCGCCGACACCTTGAACTTCGTTCATCCGCGTTTCTCCTGAATGAGCTCGTGAATGGCGCGGATGGACATCACGATCCAGAATCCGCCGACGCCACCGGCAATCGAAGGAACGATCTTGATTCCGATCGCGTACCCGATCGCAGCTACGGTCAGCAAGACATACGCACCGATCGTGAAGAGCATGGCTGCTTTAGCGGTTTCCATCACTCCTCCTTCTTCTCGTTCGGACGAACGATGATCATGCTCCCCCCGAAGCCCAGCTTCCATCCTAGGAGCCAAGCGATGATGAGGATCCCGATCGAGATCCCGATGCCCGGCAGGATCGCAGGACGCCCGACGGCCCACAATGGGACGCCGAAAGCTCCTGCCCACATCAGCACGAAGAAGATGCGGTAGACGACCGCCTCACGCGGACCGAGCTCGTGCACGGTCAAGTTGGCAGGTCCCATGTGTACTCCAAGTGCCACAATTGGCCTGCTGAATATGCCACATCTCAAAATAAAAAGCAAATATAAAACAAAAACAGCCCCTTTGGGCCGTTTCTCAAAAATGTTCTTTTCTTCTTTCCCTCTGATTCGAGCCGATGGATTTCCGGGCTCTTTGGCGGTTTTGAAAGACCGGTTCGCCCTTCGCGTGCGCCGGTGGCGGGCGGCGCCGCGAACACGGTTCGAACTAAATTCAATATCCCGCACAAGTCAGAAGATGTCAACGCCTCGCGCCGACTTTGTCGGCGCTCGGCGAGCTGTTGGTACGGCGGTTTCTCTTAGGGAAAGAAGAAAAGAACATTTTTGAGTTAAATCTCATATGAAATACATACTGTACGCAAGAAAATCAACAGAAGAAGACGACAGACAAGTCTTGAGTATTCAGGCGCAACTCGCAGAGTTGCGAGAATTTGCCGCCAAAGAACACCTTGAAATTGTTGCTTCCTTTCAGGAAGCCAAAACCGCCAAAGAGCCCGGGCGAATTAAATTCGCAGAAATGGTGGCAATGATTGAATCCAAGAAAGCAGACGGAATCATAAGCTGGCACCCCGATCGTCTTGCTCGCAATTCCGTAGATGGAGGCAAGATTATTCATTTGATCGATCGCGGCTTGATCAAGTCATTAAAATTTCCCACCTTCTGGTTTGAGGCCACCCCACAAGGTGTGTTCATGCTCAATATCGCCTTTGGACAGAGTAAATATTTTGTAGATAATTTGCGAGAGAATGTGAAGCGGGGACTACGACAGAAGATCAGAAACGGCATCTGGCCTGGCTGGGCTCCGGTGGGGTATATTAATAATCCACGAACGCGAGATATTGATGTTGATAGTGAAAAAGCTCCAAAAGTGAAGAAGTTGTTTGAGATGTACGCCACCGGAGCATACACACTAAGTTCTCTCGCAAATTGGTGCGTGGAAAATAATCTCAAGGGCAACAGGGAGAAGAAAATATCAATCAGCAATCTGCAGAGTATTCTACAAAATATTTTCTACGTTGGCCTCATGAGATATCGTGGGGAAATTTTCGAAGGCAAGCACGAGCCACTCATCTCAAAGAAACTTTTTGATGAAGTCCAAAAAGCGATGAAAAACCGAGGAAAACAGAAACACGTTCGTAAACATCACTTTGCTTTTCTTGGCCTACTCAAATGCGCTTCGTGCGGTTGCTCCATCACCGGCGAACGTCAGAAGGGTCACAACTATTATCGCTGCACCAAAAAGAAAGGCCCATGCCAAGAAAAGCATTATCTTCGAGAAGAAGATTTATTAGCTCAAATCAAAAGCATTCTTCAAAAAGTTTCTTTGGGAAGCCACGACACTGAAAGAGTTTTGGCGGCGCTCGCAGGCGAGGAGGCGGAGGCAAAAGAATACTCTCAAAATGAAGTAGGGTTATTAAAATCAAAACTGACAGAAATAGAAGCCAAACTCTCCCGCCTCCTCGACCTGTATCTTGCGAGCGAAATATCCCTTAGCAAAGAGGAGTTCGCCGCCAAAAAAGAAAGCCTTGTCTTGCAAAAGGCAGAATTAGCTCAGAAAATTAATGATATTGAGCAAAAAGGAGTGTCGTGGCTCGAACCGGCTCGTGAGTTCGTTCTATCCTTGAATCAAGCCGCGAAACTGCTTGAGAATGGGAACCCAGAATCATTGCCACCATTTCTCAAAGCCATCGGCTCGAACCACACCCTTCAAAACCGACAAGTCGGTTTTGAGCTGAAACCGCCGTACCAACAGCTCGCCGAGCGCCGACAAAGTCGGCGCGAGGCGTTGACATCTTCTGACTTGTGCCCGGGACAGGAGTCGAACCTGCATGCCTTGCGGCGCTACCACCTCAAGGTAGTGCGTCTGCCATTTCGCCACCCGGGCAAACTTGCATTAACAATCTCGACGCTTGCAATACAAGGTCGGGACTCCGACCCGGTCATAGCGTCGGATCTGACAACTAATAACTTACAACAAGCAACAAGAACTTTCAAATCAAAACCGCCCTTGCGGGCGGCAATGAGTTATTTTTCTTTTGTGTCAGCCTCTTTTGCTTCAGCCGGCTTGGTGGCTGCCTTTTTGTCGTTACCACGCTCAGCAGACATCTTACGACGAATCGCCTTCCTGCTAATATCTCGGATGTAATAAATCTTTGAGCGACCCACTTTCTTCGGCGAACTAATAATTTCAACCTTACTAATAGCCGGAGAAAAAATAGGAAATGTTTTTTCCACGCCAAGCCCGGCAACAGTTGCGCGCACCGTAAAACTCGCGCCAGCCTCCGTACCGTGTTTGCGGGCGAGCACTAAACCTTCAAAACGCATCTGGCGCTCTTTATCCCCTTCTTTATACGACTCAAAAACACGCACCGTGGCGCCTGTTTTTATTTTTTCCATGACTTCTTTTGAAATGGCCATATCTGGGGAATATCTAAAAAACTAATTACTGATGTCTCAATGAGATAGAGGGAGTATATAAGAAGCACCGGACTCCGTCAAGCCAAGCCCCCGGGGCAGCCACCCGTGTTAAACTAAAGCTATTGTATGAAAACCCTTATCGACGTCCGCCTGCTTGGACGCGGCGCTCATTCTGGCATCCCCGTATTTGCCAAGGAGACTACCGATCATCTCTTGAGCCAAGGCAAAGATGCATTTGAACTCCTTTATGCCGGCATTAAGAAAAGTCCCTTGCCGGTATCGTGGCGCACAAACCCTCGCGTCACAATACGCGATTGGCGCATCGCCAACAAAGCGCTTGATCTTGCCAGTACGTTGTTTAACGCGCCAGATATCAGCCGTCACACAAAGGCGGATATCATCTTCAGCCCGCATTTCCATAATCTCAACAAGGGCTCTTTGCCACGCGTACTAACCATTCACGATCTTTCGTTTGCTCACTATCCCACCTTTTTTTCTCCCAAACAACGACTATGGCATTCCATGCAACATTGGCAAAAGCAGATCCAAGAGGCGGATCATCTGATTGCCGTTTCGCGTTTCACCAAAGAAGACATCATCCAAACATTAGGTATCAAGCCAGAAAAGATATCAGTTGTGTACCCGGGAATCAGCCGCGAATTTCACCCGCTTGATCCGCATGACAAGCACCTGCTTCTTTTTCAAAAGAAACACGAGATACACACTCCTTATTTCTTATATTTCGGGGCGCTTG
This sequence comes from uncultured Candidatus Saccharibacteria bacterium, assembly GCA_964460325.1. Lineage (GTDB taxonomy): Bacteria > Patescibacteriota > Minisyncoccia > UBA6257 > 1-14-0-10-44-23 > CAYWPI01. The sequence goes on from CAYWPI010000001.1 coordinate 29,386, forward strand.
AAGCCCGTAAAAATGTCGTGCACGTGATACAGGCCTTTGATTTACTGAAAACCAATCCAAAATACAAGGACTACCGATTAATTCTTGCCGGAAGTCCGGGTCACCGTGCGCACGAAATCGCGCGCGCCGCTTCTCAAAGCCGATCTGCCGCCGCGATCTCCATCATCTCCCGCATTACTGACGAAGAACGAATACTGCTTTATAATGGAGCAGTAGCATTTGTGTGTACGTCCTTTTTTGAAGGTTTTGGATTTCCCGTTCTTGAAGCCCAGGCATGCGGCATCCCCGTTATTGCGAGCAATCGCACCACGTTTATTGAAACGCTTGCGGGTAGCGCGCCACTTGTCAATCCGTGGAGGCCAGCTGAACTCGCCGACGCACTCATAAATCTAGCGACCGATGGGGCCGTTCGCGCGCGCGCCATCAACCTTGGAACGCAAAACGCCTCGCGATTTAACTGGAGCGATACCGCCAAACATGTCCACGCCATACTTATAAAAACCCATCGTTCATTCTATGGATAATCGCAAAGATCTCATGGCGGATATCTACCACTCAACCGGACGGCCCGTCGCCCGCCTTTCGCGCGCACCACAACCTTTGCCTCCTGAACCACCTCGACAGCGAAAAAAAATTATCGCTATTGTCATTGCCATACCTCTGCTTGCGACCATTCTTTTTTATGGCACGCGCGGATTGGTAGTCAAAAAGCTTGCCGCCCATTCTGCCGAACTCATTGAAGAGCGTATCGCCCAGGCAAAACAAGCACTTATCGCCTTTGATGTGCATAAAGCTCATGACGCGTTCCTTGATATCAAACGCATTGTTATCGATCTTGAAAGCGAAGCCTCGCGTTATGGGCTGCTTGGCTTGGCTGAAATTGCCGGAACCTTTTCTTCTCAGCTTGCCGCCGCTCCGCAGGCGCTTTCCATTATGCACCGACTTTCAGACAGTGTGCTTTCCATTATTGAAACTTCAGAACATATTAAAGCCAATGCGTTTGATCTCATGGTAAACCGACAGGGCAAGACGCTCATCACGCATCTTACCAGCCTGCAAGAGAAGGTAGCCAGCCTCGGAGAGATTTTAGAAGAGATGAAAGAGAACGCTTCTTCTCTTGATTATCCGGTTGGCGATGACGTGTTGGCGTTTCGCGCTCAACTGTATCGCACCGAGCAACTACTTGGCGCGGCCATTGACTGGCTCTCAGACACCAATCACGTGGCGGTGATGTTCATGAATCCAAGCGAAATACGACCAGGCGGCGGATTTCCCGGTAGTTATGCGGGTATCACCGTAAGCCGTGGAAATGTGGAAAAGATTGAGGTAAAAGACATCTATGACCCCGATGGCCAACTTGATATCGCAATCACTCCCCCGAGACAACTGCAACTCATCACCAGTACCTGGGGAGCGCGTGACGCGAATTGGTTTTTTGATTTTCCCACGTCTGCTCGAAAAATCCTTTATTTCTTAAATGAATCGAAAATATATCGCGAGCAAGATTTGACATTCAGCGCCCTGCTCGCCATTCATGTCAATGCAGTAAGCGATATTCTTTCAGTCACTGGACCAATTGATCTACCCGAATATCACCTTACCCTCACTGACAAGAATTTTTTGCATGAAGTGCAGCGTGAGGTACGTAGCGGATTAGATCGGACTGTTGGGGAACCAAAACGCATATTAAAAATACTCACCCCCCTTCTCCTAGAACGAATCAGCTTATTAAACGCCGCGCAAAAAGGCGAATTAATTAAACTCATACGACAACGTTTTGCCACTAAAGATATGTTGGTGTATATCGAAGACGCAGTAATGCAGACCTACCTTGAAGAGCTTGCGGTAGCCGGCGAGGTGCACCGGGCGCGAGACGGGACCCTCAATGAATACCTTGCCGTAGTAAACGCGAATATTGGCGGGGGTAAGACCGATGCCGTCATGCGCCAAAGCATCACCCTCAAAAGCCGCATCGACCTTGAGGGAAAAATAAATAACACGCTCACCATTCGTCGCACCCATAACGGAAAATCAAGCGCCGATACTTGGTACCAAACGACCAACAAAAACTTCTTGCAGATATTCACGCCCCGAGGCAGCAACGCCGTTTTTGCCCGTGGCGCCGATCCATTGCCAACCATCCCGCAGCCAGGTAACACCGACCATAAAACCGATCGCGACGTTGCGGCAATCGAAAACTCCGTCGAACATCTTGGCGAATTTAATCTTAATCAAACGCTCGCGTTCAATAAAACTGTTTTTGCCGGCTGGTTTAATACCGCGCCCGGCGCTACCAAAACATTTGAGCTTCAGTATATCAATCCGCAAAAGATAAACTACGGTGGCACCACCGATTATGTGTTTGTGTTTGAAAAACAACCAGGTATTGAAACAGCGCTTTCAATCACTATTGATGCTCCGCCGGAATATAAATGGAAAGAAGAAAACAGCGCCACTTACGCATATGAAACTAGCTCAGCACCTGGTCGCCTTGTTGTGCCACTAACTCTTGTCCCAATCCGATAGCGATCAGTGCAAGCTGCTCAACCGCACTCACTCAGCTTTCAGTTCAGCTAATGCCATTTTCAACTCGTCAGAAAGCTCACTGACGCCGACTATCTTCTTACCCAACGGAGAAATAAACTCAATTTTTTTCGCATGCAAAAACTGACGCGTGAGCCCAGGCAAACTTCCTTTTTTTCCGTAAAGCTTATCTCCTACAACAGCATGCCCTATTGAGGAAAAGTGCACTCTGATTTGATGAGTTCGCCCGGTTTTGGGCTGCACCTCTACCAAGGTCAACGCCTCTTCGCCAAAACGATATCGACTCAAAACGCGATATTCCGTCATTGCTTCACGAGTCATCTTACCCCTGAAAACAGTGCGCTTTACTGAGCCGTCAATAATGCTTATGGGTTTATTAATAGTGCCGGAATCGGTTTTCATCCTTCCCCATACCAGCGCGACATATGTCTTATGTATTCGTTCTCCGTTTTCCGCAGAAGAACCCCCTCCGGCAGAAAAAAGTTTCTTTAAATACAGAAACGCTTCTTGGGTTCTGGCAACAACCATCACGCCAGAAGTTTCGCGATCAAGCCGGTGCACAATGCCACCCCGTTGCGCGGGCGCATCGCCAACATATTTTATCTCGGGATAGCGCAAAGTAAGCCAATCTACTAACGTCTCTTCATTGTGCTTTGCCTCTCCCTTGTGATAAATGCCATGGACAAGCCAGCCCGCCGGCTTATCGACAAGGAGCAAGTGCTGGTCTTCATAAAGAATGCGCGGAGTCATTATTACTTAAAATACTATTGCATCGCATAAAATGAGTTGGGGGTCGGCGCCTGTGCACCGACCCCACACACGAGCACCGCGTTTAGCTCGCCCGGCGAGCCAAACGCTTTTGCGCTCGACGAGACTTTCGCTCCCGATGAAGCTTCCGCAACCGCACAAGCGCCCGGCGATGACGCTTCGCGCGCCGGTATCGCTTGCGAGGATCGCTCTTTTTCAGGGTCGCAGCCGGTGCCACGCGCCAATCGAAGAACCGCAACTTCCCCTGCTCGTATCGGGCATTGCCCTCCACGAGCTCATTCTTGGAAGGGAACCAGCCGCGTCGTTGGTCGATCAGCAGCGCCACGTCGCCACTTGGAACCAACTGCACAGTACCACTTGCTCCGTCGACCACTCGAGCCCACTGCCGTTGACTCATACCACCTCCTTCATCTGGTATGCGTTCCCGTCGATCTGACGGAGTCACACCACCTCTTTTAAGTAATAGCAAAAGAAGAGCGGTCTGTAAATTATGGGGTGCGCAAAACTGGAAGAAATTACACTGCCGACCTTTTCAGGGTCAGCGCCAACAAATAATGCACTCCAGTAATTTGTGCGCATTACCGAAATCGAACCAGCGGTTTTTTCAATGTTAAAGAACTCACTCAATCAAACCTGGCGACTTTCGTCCACTGAGCCCTGTGCGCGCTGGAGGGATTGAACCTCCGACCTTTTCAATGTCAATGAAACGCTCTACCACTGAGCTAAGCGCGCAATATATGAGAATCTGAATCTGATATACTATACCGTATACACCTATGAAAAATCAAAACCTTGCGAAAGTTTTTAACACACTCGGTATTATCTTGGCAATTTTGGCAATTGTTGCCGCTGCCGGCATATTTTTAAGCATCTTCTTACCCGTGCTTGTTCTGGTTATCTTTACTGTTATCTGTTTTCAAGTCGCCAGCTACTTTCAAAGAAAAATCTCATAAACCGCAGTTCTCTATCCCAAAAGCGCCCCATCAGGGGCGCTTTTGCATTTATAAGCTTAACTTTTTCGTACTGCTCTGAGTGTTTTACTTTCCAAGTGTCTTTGTCCCCGGCGTCCACTCCACCGGGCACAGCTCGCCGGTTTGAAGCGCTTGCAAGGCACGCAATACTTCTTTGACAGAACGACCGACCGAGTTGTCTGAAACCATCATCCAGCGCAAAAAACCTTCGGGATCAATGATAAACGTTCCCCGCTGGCTGGCCCCATCGGCCCCCAACACATTGTAATTGGAAGATACTCGTAGGGTTGTATCCGCCAAAATCGGATACTTCACCATCGGTAAGTCTTTGCTAAACCACGCCTTGTGGCTATGCTCACTGTCCGTTGAAGCACCAATAATAACCGCTTTGTGCTTTTTAAACTGCGGCTCCAGGTGCGCAAACTCTTTAATCTCTGTTGGGCACACGAAAGTAAAATCGCGCGGATAAAAGAATAGAACAACCCACTTTCCCTTGAAGTCTTTTAAACTCACATCGTGAAACTCGCCAATGTGATATGCCAGAACGTTACTGAAATCCGGAGCTTTTTCGCCGACTTTGATCATAAATATAAGATACTAATATACTAATATGCACTAATAATACTAATAAATACGAATAAATCCAAGACTAACCGCAGATACGAAAGAAGTTAACAGTTGCAGTCTATTTCATCAGAGACTATAACGGGGTAGCACTCACTAGCTCGAAAGGCCTACAATAGTAATAAGAAGAATCGCAAAAGCAAAAATACACGGAACTACCACAAGCTGCATTTCTGTCCAAATAATTCCATAACCTCTTTGTATCATACCGATCGCCCACGGAAGCAAAAGCAGTGCACCACTTTCAATGAGCCTTGCACTAGAAACTCTAGTGCGCGAATTCACTCCATCGCCCCAAAACCAAACGCCGAAAATATAAAATAAGACATAAAGTAATACTCCTAACAGGAGCAGAAAACCAATTATAGCAATAATCTTACCGACAATACCCGTTTTAATAACTCTTTTTTTCTCGGGTGCAATTCCATATGTCATTGAACTAGCCCCAAGTAATAGCAAAATCATTCCAAGAGGCACAAGGGGGACATTTCTCGACAAAATCGAAGCCGAGCCCTCTTCGTAAAGCGAGAAGGAGATGAAACCCAAAAGTACTATAATAAAACCAAGCAGAAAAAATAGTTTCCTTTTTGTCATGAATGTAATCGAAAGAAGTTCTCAAACAATTGAGCCACAACAATAGGACCCGTTCCGCCCGGGGTTGGCGTTACCAACTTTGTCTTCATCGCAATCGCTTTCGCATCCACATCCCCCGTTGTTTTTCCATCAAGCTGGCCATATCCAAAATCAACCACTACTGCGTTCGGCTTAATGTGCATTTCATTAATAAGATGTGGCACCCCCGTTCCTGTAACCACCAAGTCAGCCTCGCGGATAACCGCCTCATCCAACTTTGCCTTGCCAAGCACTGTAAGCTTGATGACCTTATCCATGAGCCAGGCTGCGCAGGGGCGACCAATCAGCATGCCCGGGCCAACCACCACCGCTCGCTTACTAGTAAGATCAAACCCCACTTCTTCAAGAATATGCTTAAGTGCTCCGACGGCTGGCGGCAATACTTTGGTTGTTTCACCATTCAACACGTCAACATCTTTCTCAATACCAATGGCATTTAACACGGGCACGCGGTCATATTTTTTCGGCAAAGGAAGCTGAACAATAACCGCACCCACTGATGGGTCGGCAGAAATTCCCCGCACCTGGCGCTCAAGCTCGCCCTGACTAAGTGTTTCCGGCAAGATATGGAGTACAAAGCGCACACCGAGTTCTTTTGCCACTTTTTCTTTTTGCTTTAGAAAACTAAGCGACGCCTTATCCTCGCCAACCAAAATTGCTGCCAGCACCTTTGTGGGCGTTTTCCTGGTCTTAAGCTGCTCAATAATTTTTTTCGCAATAGCGTTTCCATCAATCATATCTTTAGAATATCACTAAAGAACTTCGTTGATGATATAGCTTGCCACATAAAGTGCCGCGACAATGCAAGCCACCATAATAATATTTCTTTTTGAAAGCCTGTCGATAAATCGAGCTAACAGATAGTGAATGCCAAATATATAGGCAAAAGGCAAAATAAACGCAAGCGGCGTTACCCACGGGGAGAGCAAAATCAGCCTGAACCAGGCAAAATTACTCATCAGCGGATTAAACACCCACTTGCAGCCAATAAAACACACATACCACGGCAGAGGCACGAAAAGAACGATGGCAACCGTCGTCAGCCACAACCCCTTGGGTTTCCTTTGAATAACTGAAGTATTTTCCATTTAATAAGGCAAAGGGAATTGCTTACACAATTTTACCACTTCTTTTTTGACTGACTCGGCCGGCTCTTTAAGATCAAACAAGTGATGCATAAACATTGCAATCAGCTTCATTTGTTTTTCTTTCATACCCCGACTAGTAACTGCCGGCGTGCCAATGCGAACCCCCGACGGCTTAAACGGCTTTTCATCGCCCGGCACCGAGTTGCGGTTGGCCACAATCCCCGCCTGTTCAAGCATCTGCTGAGCCGCCATGCCGTCTAAGCCCTTATTGCGCATGTCCACTACCAACAAGTGGCTGTCGGTTCCGCCAGAAACCAAATCAAACCCATATCCAGAAAGTGCCGCCTCAAGCGCCTTCGCGTTTTTCACAATCTGCTTTGCATAAGACCGAAAGGCCGACTTTTGCATCGCTTCGAACATCCAGGCAATAGCCGCCGTCTGATTATTATGCGGCCCACCCTGCAACCCCGGCATAATCGCCTTATCAATAAGCTTTGCCAACTCCTCGCCTTTAGTGAAAATAACTGCTCCACGAGGGCCGCGCATTGTTTTATGCGTAGTTGCCATCACCACGTCTGCATACGGAAACGGACTGGGATATACGCCGCCGGCAATAAGCCCCGCCACGTGAGAAACGTCAGCAACCAATTTTGCGCCCACCGCATCGGCAATAGCTCGCATCTTTTTAAAATCCAACAATCGGCTATATGAGGTGGTGCCCAAAATAATCATCGCTGGCTTATGCAGCTTTGCCAGTTGCGCCACTTCTGCATAATCAATAAGTCCGGTTTTAGGGCTCACGCCAAATTGCACCGACTTATAAAACGTTCCGGAAAAATTCACCGGATGCCCGTGTGTTAAGTGTCCGCCATCTGCCAGGCGCAATCCCATTACCGTATCACCAGGCTTTGCCAGCGCAAAATAAATTGCCAAGTTCGCTGGTGAACCCGAATATGCCTGCACGTTGGCAAACCACTGGCCCTCCTTAAGCCCAAACACCTTCAAGCCCTCTTTCCGCGCAAGATTCTCAATCTCGTCGCAGAACTCGTTGCCCGGATAATATCGCCGACCCGGATAGCCTTCTGAATATTTATTAACGAGCGGACTGCCGAGGATTTTCAGCATCTCCGGATCAGCGACATTTTCCGATGGAATCAGATCAATCGTTTCCTGCTGGCGTTTTATCTCCTTCTTGATGAGTTCATTGAGCTTTTTTGACATGTTCCAATATTATCACAACTCGCTGTACTTCAAAATCTCACGTAACTTCTTACATCGTATGTAATAAGTTACTACTTTAAAAAGAAACCGCCCCCAGGTCCGCGTTGGATTGCGCGGCTGGGGGCAGTATTCGCGATGGGTACCTCGACTCGTCAGCCTAGGTCCCATGTATGGAGGCGTGGTCGTCTCCGTTGTTTCCCTTCTCTCTGCTGCACGAGAGTACGCGAGCGAGCAAGTCAGGCTTGAGCGGAGGCAGCGACGGCTCTTCCTCTTCCGGCGGCAGCCGCAGGTGGTACAGGTGAACGCTCAGCTCCCCCTGCAAACCAGCTTCCCGCAGCTTATTCGGATCAGTCGTGAAGGCGCCCACCTCAGTGTCCCGCCAGGGCAAAATTCCTACCTTGACATCGTCTCGAGCATGAGCTCGGAGAGTTGCGCTATCAAGACGGCTTCGAAGGTTGTGAACGCGCCGCCTGAGACGGCGCGGGAACGCTCCCATGAGGAACTGGACCACCAAGTACTCGATCGTCCGAAAGGACAGTCGACGTAGCCAGCCGCCAAGCCCCTCAACGCTACGCCACACGTAACGCCGTAGTCGTTGCTTTCGCAACGCCTTCTTGGAAGTCGAACCTCTCGGGCAGGTGTAGAGTAAGAAGAGCTCCACAATCCAAGACGCCACCCTCCCGAGGTAACGGCTGGACGACCTAACCGGCAGCTTAGTCGTCACAATCCTGTTGGGAATAACCAGGATGTGAGTAGGCCGGAAAAGTCGGATCACTCGCTCCACCGGGAAGAGATTTCCGAGGGCGCCATCGAAATACTTGCGCCCGTTGATCGTCACATACTTGCCGTACAGCGATCCCGGCAGTGCGGCACTAGCGATAATCGCAGCGATCGGATCTGGACACTCTTTCACATTCAGCACTACGGACTTGCCCTCCGGCGTGGTCACCTGGACATAGAACTCGCTCGTGGCGGCCAGGAGCGCCGCTTGGTCAAGCGGGGGGATGCCCAGGGTGGGGTCACCAAACCGGATGAGGCGCTCAAGCCAGTCGATATCGGCCGCCCCCTTACGAAAAGGGCGGACGAACTTTTCTCTCTTAAGCCAGCAGCGAATTCGATGCCACAGATCCGCAAAGGAGCTGATGAAATCGTTACGCACACCCCGAAAGGGACTAATGAATCGACGCGTGGCAAGCGCATCCCAGTAGGAACGTAGCGCCACCTCCGACTGTCCGGCGAGAAAGTACGCCGCGGTGATGGCCCCGGTCGAGATTCCGAACACCACATCAAACGCCCGGTGTAAACCCATCCTGACCAGAGCTCTCGCCTGACCGGCGCCGAAGACACCGCGCATACCACCAGCAAGCACCATGAGAACGCTCTTGAAGTAGCTAATGGTAGCAAGCCTATCACGACGGAGCAGGTCATAGATGACCTCATCCGTCTTGCTAGCCTTGTAAAGCATAAGGCCCCCAAAACGGAAAAGGAATTTCGTCGAGCCTGGCAACGAGCCAGCTCGAACTATCCTTACCCTGCAACAAGGCCTAGGGATAGTCAAGACGCCAGGCTAAGCTAGGCCGGGCATGTATCACTTCCTATCGTTGGTGCGTGTGGATCAAAGTCAACAGACATTGATGGGTGGCGGTCAACTAACCATAATCCAGGCGCCACCCGGGGACGGAATGAAATTCCTTCCACGCAATATGAATTAAAGTTTGACCCTTTACGGGCCAAACTTTACTGTGCGTGTGGAAGGAATCGAACCTTCGACCTTTTCATTATCAGTGAAATGCTCTACCACTGAGCTACACACGCAATATTTACTGTAGAGCATTGAAATGCTCTTCCGGGGTGAGTTACCGAATTATAGTTTTTTGAACCTCACCCGTCGAGACCTGCTGGCCTCGACCCACTGAGCTACACACGCAGAATGCTATTTATTTAAGACGAAAATTGTTTCTTGGTCAACTGCTAGTTGCCGCGGTTGAAGTGGGCACAGAAGAAGTTGCAGTCGTACTGCTTGCCGGATTGGCTGATCCTGCCGGCAACACGGGAGCGGTTGTCGTCGCAGGCACGCTCGGAACTGTTGAAGAACCGCTGGTTGTCGCTGGCCGCAAACCGAGCGCCTCAAAAGCTTTGAAATCAAAGTGCCCAGAGGTATCGTTGGTACTCGCTGGTCTTCCAAAAACTCGATATACCTTTTCAGTAAGTCCATTCACTAACGAAACCACATAAATTGAAACACCAACAACAATAATGCTAATGAGCACGATCGCGATCATTTCTTTTTTCCGATCAGCAAATTTATGAAGTTTCATTCCAGTGAGAAATAGTTGCGATAACGACTTTTATCAAAGCTCATTTTCGGTGAAATCATAACGTTTATTATATCCCATAACATCGCGCTCAATTTTTCACTCACCCATTTCTTTAACGAGTAAATATTTCTCCAGAAGTTCCAAGCGTATACCGCGCGTTTTCCGCACGCACCAAGTCAACCGACGAAAGACTCGTGAAATAGGGATGAGCTTCAAATGCTTTCATGAACGCCAAGATATTATCGAACTCCCCACCCAAAGACATCGTAAAGCGAATACTCCCCGGCTGCCCAACAACACTAGGCGTTTCATTACCAAATGAGAACCCAAGATCAATTGCGTGTTCTTTCGCGCGTTTTTCGAGCTCACGCGGAAAACCAATGAGTTGATCGCGATTCGGCAGGGCGGCTTCCAGCAAAGCATAATCTGATCTGGCTTGCAGCGCCTCTTTCTGAAGGTCACTGAATATCAACATTGACTGCGATCGTATTATTGTTTCATCACGCCGCGCCTCAATGCGCCTCATCCGCTTGTTAATATCGAAATTTAAAACGATAATAATGACGGCAACCACCACAATGGAGATGGTTGCTGAAAGAAGCTGCTTCATCAGTCTTCGCTTGAAAGAGTCTGGCATGAGTTCTTGTGTTCTATTATATCACAGGCAAAAAAACCTTATGACCGCATCAATCGAACACTATAGCTTTAATGCTCTCGCCACATGGGCACATGGCGATTATCGAAAACTGCATGCGCTTTTTACTCAGTACGGCTCATGGCATACCGCTTACCAAAAGAACGCGCACACGGTGGGCGATGCGGACACGTACTGGAAAAAATTAGCACAAAAGAATATTCGCCTCGTGCTAGAAACCGATGATGCATTTCCAGAACTATTGCGCGAAATTCCCTGGAAACCTTTTGCGCTGTACGCCATTGGCGCCCCACTTGCCCCTACGCGGAAAATCGCAGTCGTAGGCACTCGCAAGGCAAGCGCCGCAGGACTAGAAATTGCCAAACGCCTCAGTAGTGAGCTTGCCGCCGCGAGATTGAGTATTGTAAGTGGGCTGGCATTGGGCATCGACGCAGCGGCGCACGAAGGTGCGTTAGCCGCTTTTGGCAATACCGTCGCCGTACTCGCCTGCGGCCTTGACTCAATCTATCCACGGCAAAACGAGCATCTTGCTAATAAAATACTTGCCAGCGGCGGTACCATCGTTACTGAATACCCGCCGGGTTCGCCCGCATTACAGCAACGCTTTCTTGAACGTAATAGAATCACAAGTGGTTTATGCGAAGGAGTAGTAGTAATTGAGGCTCCCATAAAATCAGGAGTACAATCAACTGCTCGCTTTGCTATCGAACAAAACCGTGAGGTCTTTGTACTACCCGGAATGGTCACCAACCCAAATTATGCCGGCAGTCATCAATTGATACGCGCAGGCGCACAGCTTGTCACCAAGAGCGCTGAAATTCTTGAACATCTTGAAATAAAACCAAGGAGCAATCAGACTCTGTTTGCGCAAGGCGGATTTGACAAACTTGAGAAATCGCACAAAATCATCTTACGCGAGCTCACTGAAAGTGGATTGCCGCTTTCAGTTGATGCGCTCACCGAACGCACAGAAATGACTGCGGCAGAAATCGCAGAAATTCTCACTATGCTTACGATTGATGGCATGATCGCGGAAGAAAACGGAACCTATTATATTGCCTAACATCTTAATGAAATATCATGGCAGCAAAATATACCCTCATCATCGTTGAATCGCCAACCAAAGCGACAACGATCGGAAAGTTTTTAGATAAAAATTATCGTGTCGAATCTTCATACGGCCACGTGCGCGATCTGCCCCGAAGTCGATTTGGCATTGATATCGAACACGGCTTTGAGCCCCAATATATCATTCCCGTCAAAGCCCGAAAGCGCGTTACTGAGCTTAAAAAAATAGCCAGTAAAGCCAGTGCCATTATTCTCGCATCCGATGAAGACCGCGAAGGAGAGGCAATCGCTTGGCACGTGCAGGGTGTGCTTTCTGAGGCCTCCAAAAAAGAGCCTGGGGTTAACCCGATAGCCGGTAAACCAGTGAGCCGTATTGTATTTCATGAAATAACCAAAGGCGCCATCGAACACGCCATTGCTCACCCGCGCGAACTTGATATGAATATGGTGAACGCTCAGCAAGCGCGTCGAATTTTGGATCGCCTGGTTGGTTATAAGCTCTCCCCCTTTTTATGGAAAAAAATCGCGAAAGGACTTTCAGCCGGTCGCGTGCAATCAGTTGCCCTGCGCCTTATTGTTGATCGCGAAAACGAAATCCGCGCTTTTAAACCGGAGGAATTTTGGAGCATTACAGCTTTTTTGAAAAAGTCAGAAACGGCTAACGTTCGCATTGAAGCCGCAGTCATCAAAATCGGCGATAAAGCTCTTCAAAAGTTCGATATTCCAAACAGCGAGCAGGCAACGCATCTTGTTGACGATTTAAAAACCGCCGATTACAAAGTGGCAAGCGTCAAAAAGACCGAAACTCGGAAAAATCCTCTCCCCCCATTTACCACCAGCACGCTTCAGCAAACAGCCAGTAGCCGCCTTGGTTATTCAGCAAAAAAAACCATGATGTTTGCGCAAATGCTCTACGAAAAAGGGCTTATTACGTATATGCGCACTGATTCAGTGAATCTTTCCAAAGAGTCGGTTCTTGCCGCCAAAGAGTGGCTGGTACAAGAACTTGGCGCTCGGTATGCCTTGCCCGAACCACGCATCTTTACGGGTAAATCAAAACTTGCCCAAGAAGCCCATGAAGCCATTCGCCCCACCAAACTCATTCGTGCCGAAGATATCGAAGTGAAAGAGGAGGCCGAGCGAAAAATATATCGCCTTATCTGGGAACGCTTTGTCGCCAGCCAAATGCCACAAGCTGTTTTTGACGCCACCCAAGTGGACATCACGGCTCGAGGCAAAATCGAAACCTATACGCTGCGCGCAAATGGCAATACCATGAAGTTTGATGGATATCTTAAAATATACAATCAGAATTTTGAAGAAAAAGAAATTCCACCCGTAGCCGAGGCTGATACATTGATTGTCTCTGAAATCAAACCAGAGCAACACTTTACCGAACCACCGTCTCGCTTTACAGAAGCTAGGCTTATCAAAACCCTGGAAGAGTATGGTATCGGCCGGCCCTCCACGTATGTGCCCATCATCTCAGTTATCCAAAGCCGCAATTACGTGAAGAAAGAAGGTGGTAGTTTTCTGCCGACTGAAATCGGTGAAATCGTAAACAAGATTCTTACAAAGAACTTCCCGGAAATTGTCGATATCAACTTTACGGCGACGATGGAAGAAAAACTTGACTTGGTTGCTGCTGGCACGGAACGCTGGCAAGAACTGCTTACTAATTTTTACACGCCATTTAACGCCAACTTAGAGGCAAAATATCTTTCGGTTGACAAGGAGTTTGAAGATGAAAAAACAAATGAAGTATGCGAAAAATGCGGTAAGCCAATGGTTATTAAATTCGGACGGTTTGGCAAGTTTCTCGCATGCACCGGTTTCCCCGACTGCAAAAACGCAAAACCCTATGGCCAAGCCGCTCCCAAAAAGATTGGCTTGAAATGCCCGAAGTGCTCTATCGGCGAAGTAGTAGAAAAATGGACTCGCAGGGGCCGCAAAAAAATGTTCTGGGGATGCGACCGATATCCTGATTGCGATTTTGCCAGCTGGAACAATCCACTGGAACCGGCACCAGAGCCAAAACCAAGCAAGCCTAAAAAAACACGTCCGCAAGACAAAAAGCAGATATAAACTGGTCTTGTCAGCAATGCGACCATTATCTCGCACGCAATGAAAAAACTTGATACGCTGCTTAAAGAAAATCCAAAGGTAAGGCGGGCTAGTGAATTTGCCCGTGAAGTGCATCAGGGACAGCGGCGCAAGAATGGCGATCCTTATTATTACCATCCTCTTGCGGTTGCACACAGCCTTGCCGATTGGGAATTAGACGAAGCAACCATTATTGCCGGCTTTTTGCATGGCCTGCATGAAACTGGCTCAATCCCGACCGAAAAAATCCGGACAGATTTTGGCGATGAAGTGATCACTCTGCTTGATGGCGTGCGCAATATTCGAAAAATCACCTATCAGGGAGCAAGCAGAGATGTCGAAACATTCCGCAAATTTATTCTGCAAGTCGGCAAAGACGTTCGCGCAATGCTTATTCAGCTCGCCAGCCGACTGGACAATTTAAAGCTACTCTATGTTCAAGATACTCAAACGCAACGGCGCGTCGCTCTTGAAACGCTCGAAGTCCACGCACCGCTCGCCTATCGCCTGGGCATGTATAAACTGGGTGGTGAACTTGAAGATCTCGCCTTCCCTTATCTTTACCCAAAGGAATATAAGTGGATATTAAAAAATCTGAAAGATTTATATGAGACCCGCGAACGTTATGTCGAAAAATTGAAAGCGTTGGTGGAGGCAAGTCTTAAGGCACACGGACTTGAACCAGTCGAAATGCATTCGCGCGCCAAGCGATATGCCAGTCTGTATAAAAAGTTGCTCAAATACGACATGAAGCTTGACGATATTTATGATCTTGTCGCGCTTCGCATTGTGGTGAATACGGTTGAGGAATGTTATCAGGCGCTTGAAATTATCAATCGATATTGGCCGCCACACCCGGAAGGATTCGATGATTATATCGAGCACCCAAAACCAAACGGTTACCGCAGCTTGCACGCGAATATTTATGGCCCCGAAAAAAAGATAACCGAAATTCAAATTCGCACCAAAGAAATGCATTATGAAGCCGAACTTGGCATTGCGGCGCGTTTTGCCTATGACCGCCTGAAAGAAAGCCCCCACTATGGCAAAGGCGGTATTGCGGCCACGACAAAGAGCGACTCGTGGATCAGGCGATTATTGCAATGGAGAGCCAATCCAAAACAAGGCCTTAAAGTGGATATCTTCGACACGAATATTTTGGTTATTAGCCCCAAACAAGAGCTAGTTGAAATTCCTGCTGGTTCCAGCGCACTTGATTATGCATTTAAAATCCACTCACGACTTGGACTGCGAGCAAAAGAGGCAATTATCAATGGCGCGCCCAAACCAGTTACTACCCCGCTCGCTTTTGGCGACGTGGTGCAGATTGTTGAGGATGAAGCGGTAACCCCCACGCCTGAATGGCTCACCCACGTGGTTACTCCACATGCCAAAAGCCACATCAAGTCAGCCTTAGATAAAAAGCCGATATCACCTGCTATTGCCACACCTCGCGCCTCTGCTGAAAAAAATATTATCAACCTCTATCACACAGCTCAAACAGGTATCTTGCCGGCAATTCTACGGCTTCTTCATGAATCGGGCGTTATGATTGAAAAAACAAATGTCCTTACCACGGGCGTTATTTCAAAATCTCCAACGATAACGCTTATTACCGGACGCATAGCAGACCAAGCCAAACTAACCGAAAAACTCAGCTGTATCGCCGGCGTCACCAAGGTTGGCATCAAGCCGTACAAAGCGAAAGACTAAAGATGAAAAGAGTCGGCAGCACTTAGCGGCTTAGCATTGTGCGAATCGGTATCAGCCGGTGCATCAGCCGCCGCTGGCATGATAGATTGTGCCTGAGACTGCGCACTAGAAGTGGCGATTTTATCTAAAATGGCGTGCAGCTCTTCCGGCGAGAAAAATTCGATGGTGATTTTGCCAATGCGCCCGGTTTTTTCAAGTTTTACGCTCGTACCAAGCGCCTCTTCAAGCTCTTTTTGAATGAGATCCGCCTCTGGATCGGGCATAGCCGGGGCAATCGTGTCCATTGATTTCTTCTTCGCGCCCTTAAAGCCCTCAATGCGCATACGCAACTCTCTCACGCTTAAATTATTTTTCAGTATATCTTCGAAAAAATTCTGCTGCTGCGCCATATCTTCAACTGAAAGCAGCAACCTTGCCTGACTTTCCGAAAGCTGGCCGCGACTGAGCGCGTCTTGCATCTGCGTGGGCAGATTTAATAAGCGCATCGTATTAGCAACTGCTTCGCGGCTCTTACCAATACGCACCGCAATCTCACGCTGGGTCAGTTTAAACTCATCCTGGAGACGATTATATGCCTTGGCGGCTTCGACTGGATTAAGATTGGCGCGCTGAACGTTTTCAACAATCGCCATTTCAAGACGCTCACGATCAAGCTGAACGTTTTTTACAATCGCCGGAATACGCTCAAGCCCCAGGAGCTTACTGGCGCGCAATCGGCGCTCACCGGCAATCAGCTCATAGCGAACATTCGTCCCACTCTCGGTCTCCTCAATGATCTTAGTGACTACGAGCGGCTGCAATATGCCAAACTCACGGATGGAGTTGGCAAGTTCGCGAAGCTCTTCCTCATTAAAAACCTTGCGCGGCTGGAAAGGATTGACGCTTATCTTATCGACTTCAATAAGATACACGGGCTCCTGAATTGGAGGATCTTGGATCATACTAAGAGAACTTTTTTAACTACCTTGATTTTAGCACAAAATAAAGCTTAAATATAGAAACCACACTCAAAGACGCCGAGGTGGCGGAATGGCAGACGCACAGCACTCAAAATGCTGCGACCGCAAGGTCATGAGGGTTCGACTCCCTCCCTCGGCACACTTCGAAAAAGTCAAAGAGTTATAAGAGATCAGAAGCATCAGCGATGATTGACTCTCCTAACATTACCCTTGACATATAACTGATATTATGATATATAATGTAATAAATCCAAGCACGACTTTTGGATGGAATCAAACCGTACCTTTGAGGAGGACGACATGGCAGAGCTCAGAGAAAAAGTCGACGAAAACCCTCAGCGAAGGGCGCTGATGGACACTCTCGATCGGATCCGTGGACGCGCCCAGTCGCAGTTCGCCAACCCGCTCACGATCGAGCACTACCAACCAGACCCCAGGGAATGGTTTCCGGGGCACCACCCATTCTTCTTCATCGCGGAGGTTCGCACGAAGTACTGGCTCGGCATCATCCCGCGCAAGCAGCGCTGGAATCTGTTCGCCATCTATCCGGGGTTCGCCGGCAGTGCGTACGGACTGAGGGAGATCGACTGCGCCGTATACAATCGCTCCCTGCTCGAGATCGTCAGGGAGGAGGTGCAGAAGTACGCAGACGCCTTCCAGGCGACTACCATCAACCTCAAGCAGGACTTCGTCTGCTAACACACGCGAACGTCGAATCTATCTGGGTCGGTCCGTAACAGGATCGACCCAGATTTCTTTTCTATAAAGAATGATTTGTCACTGAGACTAAGATTTGCTTAAATCTAATGTGTTCATTATGAGAATCCTAAGTTGAGCGCCTATATGAAGCTTAAAAAAAATTTCTTATTTTATCTGACCGTTGTCATTATGCCACTTATCTTTCTGGCGCTTCTTATCGCCATTATCTTTGTTTAATGAAACCCCAGATCGGCTGGGTTATGATCTCCTGAAATGCGCCCCACCCTGCCCCCTGCTTTTTCAAACTGCTTGCGCAGCTTTGCCACGTCTTTTACCAAATCCCTTGTTTCTTCCGGAATTTCTTTTTTTATATAACCCTTTGACCAATAATCAATGACTAGCTTGCTGTCACCGAATATTTTTTCAGCGCCAGTTGCAATCGCTATTTGAAGAGCGAACTTGCAACCCAGCAGTTCGCCATAATTATTCGTTCCTTTCACGTTATATTTTCCGTGCTTGTTAATGTGCGACTTTGGCAGAATAAGCGAAAGCAGGTCTTTGCCATTCATATCAGTCACACTCACCTCCGTGCCGTCTCCCCGGCCGGTCCCCGCGTCAAAATAAATACCCGCTTCAAGTGTCGGCCTAATTTTCGATTCATATTGAGCGCCAGAAGAAAGCCAGGCTTCTGCCTCCTGGCGCGTCATAAACCCCTTAAATCGCGCCATTTTGCCCTTTACAGCCGCTTCACACGCCTTCCATGAGTCAACCACCGCTTTCTCGCCCGTGGCAAGCAGTATGTATGCATAGAACGAGTTCTTTTTTGATTTCATTGGGTTTTTTCGAGTTTTAAACACGCGGAGTTAATACAGTACCGCTTCCCACCTCTATCAGCAGGACCGTCATCGAACACGTGGCCCAAGTGACTGCCACAATTTTTGCAATTTACCTCAACCCGGCTCATGTCATGACTTTTGTCTTCCCGCAGATCCACATTCTTTCGATTTACCGCATCAGTGAAGCTAGGCCAGCCAGTGCCAGAATCAAACTTTGCATCTGAACTAAAAAGCTCATTACCGCACGCTGCACACTGATATATACCCTTCGCCTTCTCGTCGACATACTCACCGCTAAACGGCACCTCGGTTCCCTTTTGGCGCATAATCCGATATTGATCGGGGGTAAGTTTTTTCTTGAGTTCGTCCTCGTTCATAAAATGATAGTGTGCGGAGAGGGTGAGATTCGAACTCACGGTGGGTTGCCCCACTCCTGTTTTCAAGACAGGTGCGTTAGACCGCTCCGCCACCTCTCCATTGGTCTTCTGCCGATAATACCGCAAAAACACAGCGCCCGCCAAGTGGCGGGCGCCAGACTACACTACTACGTCCCTACTTTCCTACCCTACTGCTTTTGAAAAGGTGGATATCGGTCTGGGTCAATGGTTCGCTCAAAACAGGTGCGGCCGGCCTCGTGCTGCCAATTTTCTGCCGGATACCCATAATAATCAACGGGCACCGTCTTGTTGCCGACATCAGACATCAGCGATGCGGTGGCAAAAGTTGCACACAATTCAAAGGTAAGCGGCCCAGTAACTGTATACTCATACTCAGCGCCCGTTTCTGGGTCAACCGGCAAACTATATCCGCCGATCGGATCTTTTACTTCTTCCAGGGTAACAGGAAGCTTTCGCTTGGCCTGCCAAAAATTAATCACCTGCCACTGCACCTCATTTAGGGCGCTTACTCTTTGCGCATCAAGGGCAAGCCGGCGATTTTCCGCCGGTGAACCCACAACAAAGAAAGCGCCAACCACAATAACTAATACAAACGCAAGCGTGCCCCACATAAACATTTTGCGCGCACCCTCTTTTGTCCCTGGTACGCGCCTTAGGTTAAACAGGTAATACCACAAAATAAGGCCGGCAACGAGCAATACCGCAAGTGCCTTAAGCCCGAATCGAACCGTTAGCTCGCCCCCAAGAAAACTGTTCACAAGCATAATGAGGTCGACAATAATCGTAACTGCCGCAAGAAAGAGCGTCAGGTAAATCATCACTCGGCGAATTCCAATATCACGCTTGGCCGGATTGCGATCAATATCGCGGCTCAAATAACGCATCACCAGCACATAAGCCGGGAACACAACAATGAGGAGTGAAACGGACCAGCGCATGCCAGCCGTCAGCCCATAGCTATACGCCGTAGCATCCGGAAACCACTTATTGACATACTCCCAAAGCAGGGAAATAACGCTTCCGGCCGAAAAATAAAGTGCGCCAGTGGCGAATAAATATAAAAAGAAGTCGCGGACACCGCCTTTTTGTGAGTTTTCCATCTCGTTAGAAATATTGGTTTATAAACGACTATTACGATGACAAGTTCTCTGCAATGTGAACAGTATGGCTTACAGCTTTCGCCCGTTATGTCCAATTTCTAACGGGATCAATATTATTCTAATAATACCTTATTTCATTATTTTTTTCACGTCTTTTTTCATATGCTCGATATCCTGCTCGATATGCTCAAGGCCCTTGATGTTGCGCCATGATTTTGGTAAGAACCAACGAATTGGCTTATTACCAAAAAAGATAAAAATCAGCATGATCAGCGAAATAATAATGACGATGTCAAACGTGTTCGGGAACAAATACTGACACGCCAACCCGATTTTTTCGCCCGTGCAGTTAAGCAAAAGTCCAAGCTCGTCCACGATAAGACCAATGCCAACGCCAATGCAATAACTGAGAAAATGACGAACTCCGTCGTGATTTGTCACCACGCCCACAATGGAAGTGACGGCCAAAATAAACATGCCGTAATAAAAGTGATGAATATGATAGCCTGCCAAAAACACATAATAGGGCACAAACAGCGAATACAGGTGTGCCACGGTGAAGGTAACAAGAAACGCAAAAAGAACGTTAAAAAGCATTCGCGGGCTTTCGCGATGCCAATCATTGCGCACCACCTTTATAAAACGATTGATAATGCTCACAGAAAAAGTATATCAAACAATGTGCCCCTACAGTATGTTAGCCACTTAACCAAGCATCAACTCAAGTCGACAAATCCCCTTACGTTACCCTGCGAACATCTGAAATAATCACGCCATCCTTAAGCGAAATGACCCGTTGCGCTTTACGCGCATACTCCTCTTCATGCGTGACCATGATAATCGTCTGCCCCATTCGATTGATCTCTAAAAACGCATCCATCACCGGCGCGGCGCTTGCCGAATCAAGATTGGCCGTTGGTTCATCCGCGAACAGAATCTGAGGCTCATGGGCAATTGCCCGAGCGATTGCCACGCGCTGTTGTTGACCACCTGAAAGTTGAGCTGGTTTGCTGCGAATCTTGTCAGACAAATTAACTTTTGCCAGCGCCTGCTCTGCTTTCATAAACGCAATCTTGGGGTCCATCCGTTGCACCATCATTGGCAACAATACGTTTTCAAGCGCGGTAAGCTCTGGCAAAAGCGCATAATCCTGAAACACATAACCAAGCTTGTTCAACCTGAGTGCTGTTTTCTCTAGATCGCCCAATCCGGAAGTTGCGTGACCATCAATAAAGATCTCGCCGCTGGTTGGCTCATCCAAAAGAGATAATTGATATAAAAGGGTGGATTTCCCGGCACCCGATGGCCCAATAATCGCGACAAACTCGCCCGATTGAATGGTCAGATCCAGGTGCTTAAGCACCATGAGTGCAAGCTCACCCTCGCCATATGTTTTGACCAATTTTCGCGCTTCAATCATGTTTTTGTATGGTTCGACTATCGTCCTAATATAGAATCAAGTGTATTTTTGCGCACAATTAGCTTGGCAGGAATATATCCGGCAATGAGCGTCACAACAAACAGAATGATCACGCGAATGGCCGCGCCCATGGGCGTCGCCACTAAGATACCGTCGGAAAACGGAAAGTTAATCGGATTGGCGTCAAAATAAGGCTTAAGCACACCAAACGTCAGCAACAGTCCGATGGCTGAACCGATAACCGCATAGACAATTGCCTGAAAAACATACGAAAGCTCAACAACCTTGGGGGGAATGCCAATGCCCTTCATAATACCGATCGATTTGCGCTTAGTGACCGCATTAATAAAAATGACAATAAAGATGGTGATCGAGGCAACCACGAGAGCAATGGACGAAAGCGCATTACCAAGAATCAGAAACGTAGTCTCAATATCGCGCAAGAAAGATGGAATTGCGTCTGCCGATGTCTGCACAAGAGCTGCCGTTGGATCATTGAGATAGTCATTCACCTGCGCGACAAGCGTCGGCGCATATGTCGGATCACTCACGGAAATGGCAATTTCCTGATACTGCTCGCGATTTGATGGCAACATGCGACGCAACTCCCGGTCAGTCATAAAAAGCCGCGTGGAAACCTCATCTACTTTGCTTTTCACGATACCTTTGACGATAAAGTCTTTCCGGGCGGTTGTTCCTCCGGTTGTGATGGAAACACGAACGCGCGTACCAACATCAACATCATTCAAAAAATCAAAACCGGGAATATTCACGTCCGAAAACGCAGAATACTTCCGTATCATATTGGCGCCAATAAGCACATATCCTTCTTCGTTTGGATCGAGCATTTCGCCATAGCGCACAAACCGGGAAAACCCCGTCATAATCTCTTCTTTCGCAACATCCAATCCAACCACCCGAATACCAATTTGATTGGGGCGCTCTCCTTTTGCCGGTAAATCGTTAAGCGTGCCCAGCACCTGACCACTTGCGCCATACCGGGGCGAAATCGCGGTTACCTCTGGATGATTGTTCAAGAAGCCAATAAGCGCTTGCGAATCTTTAATATAATTTTGCTGAGGAGCAGAGGTGATGATAACATCGCCCGAATAACTTTCGTGATACTGCTTAAATGCACCAGAAATAATGCCTGAAAGTAAACCAGAGACAACAACCAAGTTCAAAAACGTAAGCACCATGATAAAGGTGATCAGTCCTGTCGTCCACTTGCTTGAGTGCTTAATATTGCGAAGCGCCAAAAACCAGCCAACTCGAATGGCTGTAAGATATTGTTGTGACCAGCCCAGAAATCGTTTCATTATTGCTTTTCAATTACCACCACATCCCCTTCCGCCAAGCCGTCAAGAACTTCCACTAATCCATTATTGCCCCGGAGTCCAAGCTTCACAACGGTTTGCACTCGCTCGTTGCCGCGCAGCACCTTCACCGTTTTCTCACCACCGACCAACGATATCGCTCGAAACGGAATAACGAGCACTTGTTCTTTTGCTTGCGTCGAAACAATGATATTCGCGGTCATCCCCGATCGAATACGAGCATCGTCGGCATTAAACGCAAAGGTGGTTTTATAGGTTGCCACTCCATCAATCACCGTTTCCGCCGGATCAATGGCCTTTACGGTAACCGCAAAGGGGTTTTCTGAGCCATACGCGTCCAGTACAACCGTGGCGGGATTACCAACCGCCAGCTTGGCAATGTCAATTTCGGGAATATGCGCGGTCACCTCAAGCCCGCCTTCTCCGAGCACGTAATAAACCTGGTCGGTGGCGGTCACCCCCTCGCCGATACTTTTGCTCTTTGAGGCAATGACGCCACTGATCGGCGCATACAAGGAGGCGTTAGTAAGATTCGCCTGAGCAATCGCGACGGCGGCTCTGGCCGTTTCCACTTGCGCCTGCGCTGTTTTATAACTCGCCGCACTGGTATTATTTTCAAGCACATTGTTTGTTTTCGCGTCAGCAATCGCTTTGGCATAGCCAGCCACCTTCGCAACCGCGTCATTAATATCCGCCTGCGCATCTGCAGCTGAGGTGCGATAGGCATTATTTGCGTCACTGGACGAAAGCGTCTTCAACTCTTTAATAAGCGCAATGGTTACTTGCTGAATAGCAAGCAGGGGCGAATATACCTTTGCCAGCGCAGATTCGATCTCCGTCCTACTTGCGGTTGGTGTTAAATTTTTAAGGGCGAATACCGTTGTTTCGTATGCGTCTTTCATTTTTTTCAACTCGTCGAGCCTGCCACTGACTGAAGCCTGATCATAAATACTTTTTACGGTATCGTTCGTTGTTTGCGCAAGGTTAAGCACCTCACCCAAGCCAGCAAGGGCATCCGAATAGGCAGTCGCAAGCGTCTGCTCGTTTTTGATTCTCGTGTCTCCCACGCTTTGGCCGGCATTGCTGAGCGCAACCTGCATCGCGGCAAGCTCCGCCTCGGCCTGAATCACTTTTTGTCGCAAATCACCCGCATTGAGCGTGGCGAGCAATTGACCCTTGACCACCGCATCTCCTACTTCAGCCTTCAACGTCGCAATCGTACCGGCAGACTCAAACCGCAGTGAAGCTGCATTTTTAGGCCTCACTGTTCCCGTCGCTGTCACCGTTTCCACCACATCCCCCCGACTGACCGTTATAAACTCATCAGCAATCTCTGTTCCTCCTTTTACCACCTGATATCCCAAAATCACCACCAATGCGACAAGCGGCCAAAAGAGCCACTTCTTTCGATAGAATGCCTTTAAAAAATTTTTCATAAACAATATTTGAATAGATTGCCACAATGTCTACTGGCGCACCTGCCAGGATCAGAAAGGCAATGTGCGGTCATTCTACCATAAAAATGTGATATAATACAAAGCAATATGGCTGAAAACATTAACGCCTTCGAACAAGAAATAAAAGAACTTGAGGCGAAGCTTGAGGCAAAGAAAAAAGAGATGGCGGCTTCTGGCACTGAAGCACAAGAGAGGCATCTTTTTAAAACGGTTCTTCGTGAACACACCGGGCACGAACCGGTCGCCCCCTCTCCACTGCCCACTCCGGCGACTGGCTCGCAAGCGTCCGGGTCGATTGCTGTTTCTCCTGCTGACGAACAAAAAATCGACAACTTGATTTCACACGCGTTCACCAAGGGCATCAGTTCTGCCATCCATGAAGCACGCAAGATGAATATCCCTTTTTTGGTTGATATGCTTCATGACCGGCTTGCGGATGAGTACTATCAGAAATTACTCGAGGCTCGGAAGATAAGCACCGAATAACTGTCATCATGCCAATCATCTGGGGGATAATCACATTAATCAGTTGTATTGGTTTTATTGGTTTTATTGTTTTTTTTCTTATCCTTAGCCGTTTTCGGCAGCGAGGTGAACTCTCGCATTCGCTTGGCCTTGCCCTACTGCGCGTCCAATTGCCTCGCGCCCAAAAAGAAGAAGACAAAGGGGGCATGAGATCAACCGCGAACGATCTTCGAGAAAAGATCGCGGTTATGGAACAGGTGTATTCGCAGTTTGCCAACATCACCGAACACGGCCTGCACGCCTGGTTTTATGGCACTCCGTTCTTTTCTCTTGAAATTGTTGTTCCGCATGTGGGGCAAGAGGTCATTTTTTATTGTGCCGTACCCCGCAAATATGCCAGCGCCACCGAAAAGCTTATTCAGGGCGTATATCCAGACGCCACCATCGAACCCGTGAAGGATTACACTATTTTCCAACCGGAAAGCAGTGTTTCGGCGGCCTATGCGCGCGGAAAAAGCAAGTTTTTGCCACTTAAGACATATCAAACCATGGATGCAGATCCCCTAGGCAGCATTATTAATGCGTTTTCAAAAGTTTCCCATGATGGAGAAGGATTGGCACTACAAATCGTTTCTCGTCGCGCCGAAAGTCTTTGGAACACAAGGCTCATCCGACTCACTCGGTACTTGCGCGAAGGCAAGCCGCTGCACCGCGCATTAAAGGAAGCCAACAAATCGGAACTGCTTCGCGCGGCGCAGGGCAATAAAAGCGAGGAAAAAAGAAAACAGGAGGAGTATGAAAAACAAGCGGTGAATGAAACGCTTGTCGATATGGTTAATAAAAAAGCTCAGAAAATATTATTCGAGACTAACATTCGCATTGTCGCCGCGGCGAAAGATAAATCACGCGCCGACACCCTTCTCCAAGAGCTCGCCACGCCATTTGCCCAATATATGATCGGTGACACCAATGGCATTACGTTTTCTAAAGTGAGTGGTCGTTCTCTGCAGCGGCTTGTCTATCAATTTTCATTCCGTACGCCCGACCCAGCCACGCCACTCATCCTTTCCTCAGAAGAACTTGCCAGCATCGCGCACCTGCCCAACACCGTCATTGGCGCCAGTCACCTGGCCGCAATCAAGGCTAAACAAGCACCCGTTCCGTTCAATATCCCCCGTACCGGATTACTGCTTGGCGTGAACACATTCCGGGGCACGGAAACGGAAATTCGGATGGCTGAAGATGATCGTGCGCGCCATTTTTACATCATTGGGCAGACCGGGACCGGTAAGACATATTTTATGCGCAACATGATTATTCAAGACATTGAAGCCGGCAATGGCGTTTGCTTTATTGATCCGCATGGCGACATGTGCGAAGACATTCTGGGGACCATTCCCGCCAGCCGCATTGAAGACGTGATCTATTTTAACCCGGGAGACGTGAGCCGTCCGATGGGCATGAACATGCTGGAATACGACCCTAAGTTTCCGGAACAAAAAACATTTATCATCAATGAACTGCTTGAGATTTTCAACAAACTTTATGACATGAAAACTGCCGGAGGACCAATGTTTGAACAGTACTTCAGAAACGCCACCGCGCTGGTTATGGATGATATTCCAAGCGGCAACACGCTTTTAGAAATCAACCGGGTGTTTGTTGATAAAAAATTCAGGGATTATAAGCTTTCGCGCACTACCAACCCGCTGGTAAAAATCTTCTGGCGCGACATTGCCGAAAAAGCCGGCGGCGAGGCAAGCTTGCAAAACATTGTCCCCTATATCAGCTCCAAGTTTGACTCGTTCCTTTCAAATGAAATCATGCGGCCGATTGTGGCTCAAGAAAAATCTGCTTTCCGCTTGCGCGATGTGATGGACAGCAAAAAAATACTGCTGGTTAACTTAAGCAAAGGCCGCCTGGGCGAACTGAACAGCTCGCTTATTGGCCTTATCCTTGTCGGCAAGATTTTGATGGCGGCGTTTTCCCGCGTGGATATCCCAGAAAAAGATCGAAAGAGCTTTTATCTCTATATTGATGAGTTCCAAAACGTCACCACTAATTCTATTGAAACCATTCTCTCTGAAGCGCGTAAATATAAACTTTCGCTCACCATCGCCCACCAGTTTATCGCCCAGCTTGAAGAAGACACCTCAAAATCAGTATTCGGCAACGTGGGCTCGATGGCCGCATTCCGTGTTGGCGCAGAAGATGGTGAGTTTTTGGAAAAGCAGTTCGCGCCTACTTTTAATCAAAATGACCTCATCAATATTGATAATCGCAACTGCTACGTAAAGCTGCTCATTAACGGCACTACGGCTTTGCCGTTTTCCATGCGCACCGTGGCTGGCAAGCAGACCAATCCCGAACTGGCCGCCAAAGCTAAAGAGTATTCCCGTTTAGCATTTGGAAGAGATCGACAAGATGTTGAAAAAGAAGTAATGGAAAAATTCGCGGCACTGGACAAGACGGCACAAAAACCAGTGTCTCCATTTTAATCTCTGCCGCGACGCAATCTCATACACCGCAGACAAGCCGGAGACAAAAAAGCCCCGATCGTAGTTCACGGGACTGTTTTGCGGTTGGAAAGGCCACTCTACTCTAGCCATAAAGCAGGATGCGGTCTCTCTTCTCCTGGGGAACTTGCAATGGCAAGTTCCGAGTAACCTGGGGGGTTACACTACTTATGACGACCAAGAAGCGTATTTATGACACGACTTAAAGCTTGAGATGAAAAACATTTGTATCTTTTATCGTAAAACCAAGCTTCCTATATAAACTATGAGCCGCTTTCCGATCAGGGCGACTTGTAAGCGCCACCTTTCTAACATTTTCTTTTTTACCGATATCGATAAGCTCCTTCATCAGTCTCTCGCCCAGTCCACGCCCTCGATATCTTTCATCAACCACCAGATCCTCAATCATCGCCTTTGTCCCAATAATCTGCCTCATAAGAATTAAACTTGCGGTCCCAATAAGCTTCTTCTTATCGAACAAGCCAAGCAGATACACATTCTTATCCTTCAATATTGATTTAAGCTGAGAATCAGTTAATACCTTATCTGGACTTAGTTGAGCAATCAATCCATTAAATTCTGGCACAAGCCCCTTTTTGAATCGTGTAATACGCAAAAGCTGCATATCATTATTTTCTCTCTGGACCATTGTATTCCACATCGCCTTCCTCAAACCGGCGGTAGGGTTTTTCATTTTCGATTTCCTCAACAACATGCGCCATCATGCCCGGCATGCGGCCAAGAGCAAAAAACGCCTTGCCCAGCTTGGGTGAAAATCCCATCGTAACCAAAATTGCCGCCACAGCACCATCAATATTCAGCGGCAACGTTTTCCCGCTTTGAGCCGCAAGCTCCTTTTCAATGAGCAGGGCTTTTTTAATAACCAAATCATTCACTTGTGCCTGCGCCGCGCGAACAAACAGCGCCGCTGTGCGCGGATCACTTTCTTTATAAATCTTATGTCCATAGCCGGCCAAGCGCTCTTTGTTTGCCAATGCGGCCGATACAATCTCTTTCGCCTCAGCAGAACGCATAAACAGCTCCATAGCTGCCTCAATGGCGCCGCCGTGATAATCGCCAATTGCCAGCAAATCAGCCGCCAGAGCCGCGTTTACGCTGTTTCCCGTGCTTGCCACCACGCGGCCCACAAACGCCGAAGGCACCTCAACGCCGTGTTCGATACAGGCAAGCAAACAAGCGCTTAACACCTCACTCTCACCTGGCTTTGGCATTCGCCCCAAAAGAAGCAAAAAGATGCCGTCAATAAAGCCATGCTCGGCGATTAATTGAGTAAGCTTCTGCCCGCGAATATACAATTCGCCGTCTTTGTGTGTGCTAATTTTTGTTTTCCACCGCATAGAGTAATCGCGAAAAATGCGAAAAAGAGTAATAATGCGAATGAGTCCTCTATACTATAAACTCTTGCCCTTAACTTAACAACTTTTTAAGTATTTCAGGGATGTCTTCAATGGTATCGCTGACGTGAATACCAGCGTCTTTCAAAGCTTTAATTTTCGACTCATATCCGCCTTTGCCCTTGCTTACAATCGCTCCCGCGTGCCCAAGCACCACTCCTTGTGCAAGCTTTTCAGTGAACCTGCCACCCACAATCGCCACAATTGGCTTGGTAAATCTTCCTGCTTTAATAAAATCCGCGACATCCTCTTCATAAGTTCCGCCAACCTCACCAAACATGACAATAGCTTTTGTCTCCGCATCTTGCTCAAAAAGCGGCAGGAGATCGACATAATCAGAGCCGGCAATAATGTCACCCCCAATACCAACGGCCGTGCTTTGGCCAAGGCCGGCGCGCGTAAGCGCGTTGGCAAGCTCTGCCACCATGCCGCCGCTTTTTGAAATAACCCCAATGGGCCCTGGAATAAACACCCGGCTGATTTCTCCGCTGCCCACACTGCCAACCTTGCCAAGCCCCGGAGAGATAATACCCACCGATGCGGGGCCAATAATGCGGGCGCCCATCTTGCGCGCCGTTGCCACCATAATCGAGCTGTCGCGCGGGGGCACATATTCCGTAAGAATATTAATAAGCTTAATGCCCGCCTCAAGCGCTTCCAGCGCTGCATTTTTCACAAACTGGGGCGGCACCACGATAAGCGATAAGTTCACCTCTGGGTGCGCCACAAGCGCCTCTTTAACGGAGTTATAAACGGGAATAGAATCCATATACTGCCCGCCCTTGCCCGGCGTCACACCACAAAGCACAGCAGTTCCATATTTCACCATCTCCCGGCACGCGCGCGAACCTTCTGTACCCGTAATGCCCTGAATGAGCACTTTTGTGTTTTTATCAACCAAGATCGCCATGTTGTTTGTTGTCAGTTGTTAGTTGTTAGTTGTTAGTTCGTCTGCGGTGGCTTTATGCCACGATATGCCAAATCAACCACATACTGCGCGGTTTTTATCATCGGCGTCTCACTACCATAGATATAAAACTCAAATCCCTCTTTTGCGGCAAACTCTTTTAGCATCACAATCGCTTCTTGCGTGCGCGGGCCGCCACGGCGGATAACAAACGGAAAATTCGGTTTTGGGCTCACGTGCCGCAAGCCTTCCACAAACCCGCTCATGGTTTCATAAATATCCGTAAAGTTCGCTGTGCCGCCAATCACCCAGCACGCCTTAATGCCGGGTTGAGCAAACACCTGCTTCGTAAGTTCAGTCACCACCTCTTTGGGCGGATTGCCGGAATACTCGGTATAATTTGCCGGCTTGCCGCCGGCTAACAGCAAGGCATCCATATTAATAAGCGAGGCGCCGCCGCCAGAAGCAATAACCGCAATATCGCCGCCCATTTGCTCCACACTGCGCCGTTTGCCCATATCAACCTTTGCATCACCCGCAAACAGCTTGCCGTCTTTTGTTTTAAGAATGGGGTTAATTTCAGCCACGGTCGCCTTCTCCTCATTAAAAAGCTTCCAAAGCTTCATAACAATATCCGCCACACCAGGAATGTCTTCGCTTTGAAATCCCGCCGCCCTTAATTCCTGTTGTACGTTGTCAGTTGTTAGTTGTTGAAGCACGTCAATCGCATACACATACGCGTCATGAATGCCGCTGCCGCCCTTGGGACTTATAGCAAGCACGGGACCACGGCGCTTAGTGTCATAACTGAATGACACATAAAATTCACCGGCCACGTCTGCCAGCTGCTCCACCAGTACTTTTTCAACCTTTTCGCCCTGAATTTCACCGCTAAGAAGTTTTAAAATAGCATCATTCAGTTCTTGTCCAGTCCGCGCGATAATAATCCCGCCTGCCTTTTTCCGATCAGTGGCCCGCACCTGAGCCTTGACGATGACTGGTAGCCTAATAGACGAGTGGTTAATTAGTGAACTTGCTGAATCCAAAACTTGCCGCGGCAAAAGCGGAATGTCATATTTGGCAAAAATCTCTTTTCCTTCGTATTCAAACAGCTTCATTGTGGTAAGAAATGAAAAGTAAAAAGTTATCGATCCTCAATGTGCTTCTTCCCCCAATGCACCCGGTTCCAGATACGCTCATGGATATAATAAGCAACAAGCCCGACAAAGAAAATGGTAATACTGAAGCGCAAAGACTGCGCAACATCACGTGTTTCGTAATACAAGATGCAAAAACTGATGACTGAAGCGATTATCTTCCAACTGAAAGCTTTGAGTATGGAACGGCCGTGGCTCTCAAGAAAACGGTGAAACATACGGTCATTTTACCACAATAAGAGCGCGCGTGCCCGAATTATCGCCCCCGAACATCAATAAGAAGCTGCCTAAATTCGGCAACACTTTCTTTAAACGCCGGATACACGCCAATCATATTAAGCACCCAGCCGATAATGACCAAAATAATCGCCGCACCAACAATACTGCCAAGCCCCTGAAAGGTGCCGCGCACAAAAGATCGCCATGGGCTGGTAAGCGCCCGGTCAATCCGCGCCAAGTGCTTATTCATCTCAGCCTGATCTTTGTCGATTTCCATCTACTAATAATAACAGAAATAAGCGGTTAATTAAATAAAAACGCTTTCTGTGGGGTTGATGAGCGAAGTGGCTTGCACTGAGCAAGCGAAGCGAGTCGAAGTGTGGACCTAGCCGGAATCGAACCGGCACTTCGTCCATGCCATGGACGCACACTACCACTATGTTATAGGCCCATTAAATTAAACTCACACAATCTAATCGAATAACCTGAATAGTATCATATATTCCTCATAAATTTTCAACTCACTCGATTTCACTCAATAAAACAATGCATTAAGGCGCAATGAGTTTAATTATTAGAAAATAAATTATAATTTCGTCAACTTGGCAGAATATAATAGATTATGCAAAGATAATAAAAGAACCGGGCCGGTAAACCGCCAGCCCAAAACGTACATGGGGTAACCACCCCAGAAGGAGTATCCCCCATGTCAGAGAAGATGAGCAGTTGGCAACTCCCGATCTTCACGTTCGTTATCCTGGCAATCGGAATCATGCTCGGCGTGATGATCACCGCCACCGAGTACAATCCGAACGCTCCCAAGCGGTTCACCCCCGGCGCCAAGCCCGTGCCGACCACTGCGACAGACTACGGCGCGTTCCTGATCGCAGATTATGACGAGCAGGGGCCCGGCAAACCGTCGTGGCACCGCGCTCGCGTGGCCGGCGTGCCAGCGTGGACGCACGAGGAGGCAGACAACCACTTCAGGCGCGACGATCCGAACGTGATGATCCTCGAGGAAGAATGGGTAAGACGCTTTGGCTACCAAGCAGAGCTCAAGGATATCAAGGCTGCGCCATCGTGCTGTATCCCGAATGGGAAGCTCGTCGACGAGAACAGCCGAGACTTCATCATCGAATTTGAGGTTCGCCCGTCCATCGAAGAGGCGGCCCCTGCTCCAGAATACGTCGGAGACGCACCGCCTGCAGAATTCCGTGAGGTCGGAACTGGCAAAACACTGAATCCGATCGAGGAGCTCGAAGAGAAATTGAGGAGCGAGGGGTGGACAATCACCCGCAATCCCCCCGACGATTCCGAGAGTGCCGACTCAACAGCCGAAGATGGGCCCTAACGCCCATCTCAACGCACAACGCCCCGCGAGGTCTTCCTCGCGGGGCGCGTTCTTTTTCAAGACCACAAAACTTCTTAAGCAACTGTCACAACCGGCTTTTTCACAAAGTGCTTTACGATAAGCAGAAGCGTTGCCAGACCAACTAAGACATAGAAAGCGCGCAGAATGAACTCACTCTCGCCGCTCAATGTCCACAGGAAATCGTAATCAAACACTCCAATACTGCCGAGATTGAGACCGGCGATTGCGATGATGATTCGAGAGACTAAGTTAAGTATTTTCATTGTATTTACTTGAACTGCCAAAAACGACCTTTACGACTTAGTACCCTGCTGACTTAATAATACTCTCCGCTGTCTCATTCGCCGGGCACCTGAAGCTTTTTGAACCACCACATTTAGTACAATCAACCACTACAACCGGGAGCTGTGTGCAAGTAGCGCCAGCGGTCGCTGGATTATATGTTGCACGTCCTCGTTCATCAAGAGCATCTGCCAGACCGGGAGTGTATGGGATACCGCGCGAACGCAAAGTCGAGGCAAAATTTTTACATATTGTACATGTTCCCGGCTTCGCTGGTATATTACCAAACTCACCACCCCTCCCATATATTGTTATCGCACACTTACAACCAGCTCCAACGACCGGTGATGATTGCACAGGAGGCTGCTCTAAGCAACCACACTTCCCATCTGGCATTACTCCACAACGCCCACCCGCAGAAGTACACTTTTTCTGAGTACAGATTGAATTCTTTGCATTCCTATACTCCGGGGTCTTTATCGCCTCAGAAATCGGGACACCACCCCACGTCATGTTGCCCGCTCGATCCAGAACGATACCCATTTCATCCGCCTTAACTTCACAGCCTATAGGATATTTTAACGACGTTGAAGGCGGTTGCAGTGGCGACTTCGGCTCCCGATAAGGAGTTGTCGGACTTTTAGTTTGCGGAGTTGTAGCTGGACTTCCTCCCGTCGAACCACCATCTGGCGTGACCGGAGGTTGTGTTGCTGGCGGCGGCGGACTACCACAGGCACATCCATCGCCACTCACAGTTGACTGACAAATACCAGCGGTACAATTAAGACCCTTCTTTGAACAGGCTGCGCTCGGCGAAACTCCGCCACAATCACCCCATGTTTCTTCAATGGAAATTAAGAAATTAATTTGCGTCTGAGTTAATCCGGCATCCTCTCCGTTCTCAGTTATTTGCTCTGGAGATGGACAGTTCCCTTTATCGTGGGGGACAAGTTTATCAATAAACTCTTGAGCCCGCTGAACATTCTCAGGTGAGTATCTAAGACAAGTGTTTACTTTCTCGCCAATCACACCCGGATCAATAACACCAGGGAAGTCAAACGGTTCATCTAAACCAAGCGGAGGCAAATCAGTTGGCTCACTAGGCTCTGGGGATACAAATGGCGGGTATTCTTCTCCATCCGAAATTTCTGGATCGGCAGGATTGACCGCAGGAATATCAGGGAATTCAGAAGAATCAGGCGGTGTTAATGGCGCGCACATACATCCACCGCCGGCACTATTACTGCAAGACCCACCGGATTTGGCACAACTCCCAGAACATTCTCCCGTCGAACCCTTGCCAGTAACCCAATTCAATAATCTTTCCCAGAAGGTTGTATCATGACACGTATCTCCCGGCTCAAGCACAGGTGCAGCTGTCGGCGCATCGACTACAGGGGGTTGAGAGTCGTCATTTGAATCTGGCGAGGCGGTCGGGGCAGTAGGGGCTGAAGCTGGCGCAGCTGATCCGTTACAGCTGCATGTAATAACATATTTCCCGTTTTGCAAAGTTGGTGATGACGGCGCACACTTCCCAGCAGAACAAGCCTTTGTATCTGTTGAACAAACAGCACCTAATGCACCAGAGGCTATATTATCTGCAACAGCCTCTTTTTCCTTTTCCAAACGCTGAGTTTCACTGTTTAAATTCGTAACAAGGCTTGGCACCTGATTCCTTGCAACCTCAAGCCCACGATTATAATCACCGTTGCCGAGTTGAGTTATTTGTTGATTAATACTAGTAATTGATGCCGTAATTTGATTGAGAAGGTTTAATTGCTCATCAAGTTTTGCATTACCAACCCGAGTACAAGAACCCGCTTTGTCAGTTCCAACAACAGGCGGAACGGTAGGCACAACAGGAATCGGGGCAGGTTCGGTCGGTGTTACTGGTACAACAGGAGCAACTGGTTGCTCGCCAGTTGATTGCGGTACTGCTCCTGCTGGCACATTGCCATCACTAGCTCTATCAGGCGTAGAACCACCACAGCATTCAATTGAATACTGCAAATAACCACTTGCGGTCGTCCGCTTTACCAATACAGCTGGCCCACACTGACCACCTCCAGAGCATTGTGCCGCTGGATCGCCGCCGCACATAAAATCTTTCGCGCTCGCCAACGCCTTCACGAGATTGTCATAAGTTGGTTTTATTCTCTGCGCAGCAAACCGCGCCTGCTCATCAGCTGACATCGACTGGCTTTTTTCACCTAAATACTGATAAAGCGCATTGAGCTCTAATAATGGATCAGTTACTGAAGGTGTAATTGTTTTTTGACACACTCTGGGCGCAGTTATATTCAAATCAGCACCTTCGGGATTCTGCGGAAGCCCGTCATTATTCCCGAAAATAGTCCCAAACACCTTCGCGCGAAATGCCGCTGCAAACTTTGATGGAAGGCTTAATATGCTGTCAGATGCTGATGCCGGAGCATCAGCCCCGCTACCACTACCCGCACCAGTCGATCCACCAGTGCCGGGAGTTGAACCACCTCCGCTAGTACCACCAGACCCAGCCGAACCTCCGTCTTTTACGGAATTCGTAATCCCGCACGCCATAGTCCAGTTGTAATTCACCTCAACCGCCGCCTCAACATTAACAGTAATCTTAACTGAATCACCCGAACCGCTCTGCTTAGCCTGTGTAACATACGCACCTTCATCACTCGAATCATCCCCAGTATAAGTGCAGGCACCAATACTATATGTTAACTCCGTACCACACGGCTTACAGTTAGTCTCCTTCCCGTCATTGGGACACGAAACATCACAGGCGATAATCTTATTTTTTGCAGCACTCTCTGCATTAGCATTTGCACTCTCACAAGCCGACTTCTGCGCCGCTTCAAGCATTTCTCGAAACTCCCCTTGTACGCGATTAATAAATTGCACACCATTTTCATATTGAGTCGTTTTGTTTGCACACTCAGTTCTGCAACTGATAATTGGGTAGGTAGACTGAGGACCGGCAACATTTTCACATACAGTATACGCATCTTCACAAGCACCTGTTCCATGAGTAAGCGTCTGCGAAGCGCTGCCTGACCCCGTTACTGATTCAGCATTGCTTCCAGTCTTTGTTGTCGCAGGGCATGATGGCCCTTGAGTTGGCTCTGGCACTGGCGAACCAGTCACCTCCTGACATCCACAGGTCGGCACGGTAACTGCCTCATATCCTCCCGTATCACCGCCAACCCACCGCCGATCTGATTGAGTTCCCGCAACACAGGTTCCCGCCGCACCACTAGAGGTGGTGCACTCGCCGCCACACTCAGAACGCTGAGCACACTCATCTCCACCACCAGTTGCCGTTGTGCCACTCGGAAGTTCACTGTCGGGCTTGCCACCAAACACATCATCGAAAAAGGAGGTAATGTTTCGTAAAACATTCACGATGCCGTTGGTCACCACGCTAAGAGCGGTTGTGCGAGCATCAGGAACCGTAAAAACACCAACCTGGGTCTCAAGGTCAACACGACCCAACACATTATTGGCTGTCTTCACTGCAATTTCATCAATCAAATCACCCGCTTTTGTAACATGCAGCTCGGTAATGGTTCCTGTTTGAGTTTCGGCAAAAACTTGTTCCCCAGAAATAGTGGCAAAAACTTGTTCCCCAGAAATAATACGCGGAGCCACTTGGAAAGGAACACAATCAGAGCCGCATGCTTGCTGATCAGCATAAGCTTCTGCGGTTGTGGGCAATAAGATAACCTGCAACCTTTGTCCACTTACGGGATCCACGGTTTGCGTGTCTGCCGTTACCACATTCGTTGTTTGAGCGGGCACCCAAATCTGCAAAGCTGATTTCACTTGTGGAACAGAGGCGGCGGGAGCAGTTGTTACGCGTTGACCGGTTCCTGCATCTGCCGTTGGCTGCCTATCAATCACCGGTTCAGTTGTTACCCCGCTGGGAAGTTGCGGATCAGAAACAATGGGCGGCAGAGGATCTATAAGCGCTTGAATATTAGGAACTTCCACAATTTTCGTCGCTCCGCCGGACACCGCCGAACCGCTCATCCACGCATCGATAAGACTTTTTGCATTTGCCCCCGGATCATATGGCTGGGTAACAATACCCGCACCAGATCCCTTCGAATTACTAGGTGGTGTCACTGTTGAACCAGAGCCACCGGCTTGAGTTGCTCCTCCATCGTTACCTGTTACGTTTTGCGAACCAGAGCCTGATGGCTGAGTATAGCTTGGAAGGTCAGGCGTGAAATGAGGAAGAATCGGCTCTACTTCGAAATAAATACCACCCGGCTCTTGATCATTTTTTCGTTCTTCATAAAAACTAGTTCCACTGGTATCCGCCATGTTGCCTCCCGCTCCGCCTTGATACACTTGAGCCAGCTGACTTGAGCCAACGATATCGGCCGGAATCACTGGGAGCATTCCCGTGACCAAAGCGAGTGCCGCAACCGGAAGCACAAGTCGAACAATATGTCGCATCATTGATATGTAAATAAAGTGTAAAGATAAAGAAGAGCTCCTCAACCCTTGTATTTATTTTACGGCAATAGCAACCATCACACAACCGCCCCCGTGTGCATAAACGGGTCGCTTTACCAAAGCACTCATTTCCGATAAGCTATCAGCTATTGGCCTCACCCGCAGACCGGCGCGGTGGCCGAGGGAGGCGTGTCAGAGTGGTCGAATGAGCCAGTTTCGAAAACTGGTAGACTCGAAAGGGTCTCGAAGGTTCGAATCCTTCCGCCTCCGCCAATTCAAAAACCGCCCCTGTAGGCGGTTTTTGAATAATGTTATGTAAGAAAACTATTTGGCCGCACCCATAATGCGGAACATCTTGGTGCCGCACACTTCGCAAGTTCCCGTCATCGCCCGGCGCTCCTTACCGCCCTTGCCCTGCATAGCCACTTCGGTCGCATTGGCCATCTTGCGATCCTTTGCCTTGCACTTTACACAGTATCCAGTTACGTCTGCCATAATTTTGAAAAACAGATGACAAGTGACAATTGACCTTTGACGGGAGCAAACCCGATAAGTTCACACTGCCAGATGCCAGTCGTTAGTTATTAAAGGTTATTTATTATTCGACCGATTATTACTATTACAGTACCATAAAGTCAATGAAATGCAACGTTTGACCATTATTTCTATTTTGTGTTGTAATTTAAGAGCATAAGACGTCCCCGCCAGACGCCTGCGGCGCAGGAATAGAAAATAAGCCCTCGTAGCTCAATGGATAGAGCTACTCCGTCCTAAGGAGAAGATAACTGTTCGATTCAGTTCGAGGGCACCCATAGCTCAAAGCTGATGCCTCCTGGGTCGGCTTTCTCACCTTGCGTTGAAGTAGATGAGAGCTGCCCCGCCCTAAGGCACACCTGACTGCTCAAATCAAGTCCAGAAACACAGAAAGAATCGTCTTAAAGCAAAATAGTTACGGCGGCCTCAAAATGAGGCCGCCGGAAGACACTTCCCGAATTAATCCGGGATTGCGGCTGCTTTCGGAATCCAGCGCATGACCGCGCCAGGATGATTATCATAACGAATCCCGAAATGCTTGGGAGCTACTGCGACGACTCTGGCTCTTCCTCCCGCCCACAAACCATCGGGATGCTCCCTCACCGTTACATGGTCGTGAAGAACAACGTCAAACTGAAACCGAAACACGAGCTGAACTTCCTTTGTCCTGCTTTCCATTACCTCATCCTCCAGTGGCCTGACCTGAATGTATCGAAATGTTCGCCTTAAATCAACCACCTTCGTCTTGTTAACCCAACACCCGCACGCGGCGCTTCCCTTCATGTCGCTCCGCCTCACTGACAATCTTCTCCATTATGGTTACCGCCTCAACTGGATACTTGCCACGTGCCGTCTCTTCTGAAAGCATTACGCCATCTGCGCCACCTAAAATCGCATACGCGACATCCGAAACCTCCGCTCGAGTCGGCGCCGGATTTTCCACCATTGAAAGCAACATCTGCGTGGCGACAATAACAGGCTTCTTGGCCTTATGCGCGGTCTTAATTATGCGCTGTTGAGCAAACGGAATTGTTTCAAGCGGAATTTCATTCCCCAAATCGCCACGGGCCACCATCACCGCATCACTCGCTTTTATAATTGCCCGCAAGTCATCAAGCGCCGCCTGCCGCTCTATCTTGGCGATAATGGGAATGCGCACTCCCCGCTTTTTCATTTCCGCCCGAAGCAATTCAATGTCCCGCGCACTGCCCACATACGACATTGCCACATAATCAACCTTATGCGCCACGCCAAAATCAAGATCGGCCAAATCTTTTTGCGTTAAAATCGCGTCACCGCCTTTAAAATGATGCCCACCAGCGTCTTGCATACGCGGCCCAGACAAGTCCTGTATAATTGGAATGCGCCTGCCCGCATCTTCAGCCGCTTGTCGGATAGTTTTAATATAATGCGCATGTTCTTCATACGTCCCCCAGGAAAAGTTAAGTCGCGCCACATCCATCTGATGCGCGACAAGCAGACGCATTACTTCAATATGCTGCGTGGCAGGACCGATCGTCGCAATGATTTGAGCCGCTGAATGTTTCATATGATTTATTATACTCCCTGCGCTTTTTCAATCGCGCACAACCGATTATATTTTGCCATGCGCTCTGCCGGCCGAGGCGCGCCAGCCTTAATACCAAAACAGCCAAACGCAACGGCAAGATCAGCAATAAAATCATCCATTGTTTCGCCGCTGCGATGGCTGACCACGCAATGAATATGATGCGCTCGCGCCAACGCGATAGCTTCTATTGTTTCTGAAACAGTGCCAATTTGGTTTGGTTTTATGATAATGCCGCCAATGCTTTTTTCGCCGATTGCCTTTTTTAGCCGGCCGACATTGGTCACCGTTAAATCGTCGCCGATCACAAGCAAACTGGGGTATTGGGCCGCCAGGCGCGCAAATCGACCAAAGTCTTCTTCCGCAAACGGGTCTTCGATCGAAAGCAGATTAAAATCTTTCATAAGTCCCGCATACATACCAAAAAACTCGTCTTCGCTTACCGCTTTCCCATCCACGGCATACTTTTTGCCGTCATAAAAGGAAGAGGCGGCAACGTCCAAAGCAAAGCGCACCTTGTTTTCATAATGCAGTTCGCGCGCCACTGAGGCAAGCAACTCAAGCGGCAGCCGAGCAGAGGCAACATCTAAAGCAAAACCACCCTCATCGCCGGAGACGAGCGCCCGTTCGCCAAACTCATTTTTTATCTTTCGTTCCAAAGCCGCCTGCATCGCAATGCCAATCTCAAGCGCCTGAGCCACCGAATCAATCATCGGCACCACGTGATATTCCTGAAATGCCAAGCGGCTTTTCGCGTGCTTACCACCATTAATAAGGTTCATGTAAAGATACGGTAGTGGCCGTGAGGATTGGATTACGGCAAGCGAGCGAAGATATGCAAACACCGGCACGCCCTGACATTGCGCCGCCGCCTTGGCCGCCGCCACGCTCACGCCGATAAGCGCGTTGCCACCCAACACGCTCTTGTTGTCCGTTCCATCTTTTTCAATCAGCACATCATCTATCTTTTTTTGCGCGCTCACTGGCTGACCAATAAGAAGCGGGGCGATGATATTATTTACATTGGCAATTGCCTTAAACACGCCCTTACCATTGGCATATGCCGCATCGCCATCACGAAGCTCGTACGCCTCGTGCGCGCCTGTACTTGCACCCGAAGGAACCATGCATTCGCCCACCTTACCATCGGCAACCACACGCACCGAGATCGTAGGAACGCCCCGTGAATCGCGCACCTCGCGCGCCGTAATCGATTGAATTCGCGCATCCATCATATTATTGCGCCTCCAACATGATCATTAAATCTGAAACATTTGCGCCTGTCGCGCCAGTATAGATAAGATCGCCCGTCTGAGAAAGCGCGGTCATCGCATCAAACCGCCGAATATGTTTCACCATATCAAGACCAGCCTTTTTTGCTCGCACGAGCGTACCAGCGTCTACTATACCTCCGGCGGCATCACTATTATCCTTACCATCAGAAGCAAATGAAATAAACACCTGCTGCGGTTTCAATTTTGTCGCCATCGTAAGCGCCAAGTGCTGATTACGCCCACCTGATCCGTGCGTAGTATTTACAACTAATCGAGGCTCACCACCAGCCAACACCGCGTGCTTGGGCCGACTGCTATGCATAAACTCTTCATCAAGCAAATCTATCTCGTCATACACCTTAGTTGAAAGCACAAGCGCCTTATACCCAAGTTCACCGCCGCGACGCTCCATCGCCTCAATTGCATTTACATTTGAAACTAAAATATGGTTAGTAGTCCGTTCAAAATATTTATTTTCTTTGACGGTTTCTAACAGCCGATACGAGCCAAGATTATATTTATCAACAATGCGCTGCGCGTCTTTCACTGTTGTCTTATCAAAATAGGTTGGCCCGGAAGCGATAATCTCTGGATGCTTACCAGGAACATCGGAAAAGACCAATCCAAATACGCGCGCCGGATACAGCAACTTAGCCAATCCACCGCCTTTTATGAGTGACAGGTGCTTGCGCACAATATTTAGCTCGTGAATAGTACCTGACGACTTAAGAAACGCGTTATACAGCGCCGCCCCCTGATCGCACTCATCCTCCGGCCAACATGTCAGTGCCGAGCCGCCGCCAGAGACAATCACCAGCACAATATCTTTTTCTGTGATGCCATTGGCAATCTCAATCAAACGTTTACTGGCAGCAATATTCGCCTCGGTCGGGCGCGGGTGCGTGCCAGCAAACATCTCAATGCGCTTTGACTGACCGCCTCCAATACTAATTACCACGCCGCCGCTAATGCGGTCACCCAATATTGATTCAATTGTTTCCGCGGCTTTGGCCGCCGCCTTACCAAAACCAAACACAAGAACACGCCCTACTCCCCTGAGTGAAATAGCCTCATCCTGAATCGTCAGTTTATCTCCGGAAAGCTTAATTGCACCGCGAATAATAGTTTCCGTGTCAATTGCCGAAAGCCCCGCCTCCATAATGTGCAACCCATGCTCGCGAATTGGCGTAGTCGCAATCTCTTTGAAGTTCTGTATCCACGTTTTACTCATAGTGCAACAAGATTGACTGGCTTGCCGGCGATAAATCCCTTAATACTTTCCGCGGTTAACCCCAGAATGCGTTGTACCGCCTCTTTGGAATAAAAGGCAATGTGCGGGGTCACAATAACGTTTGGCATGTCTAAAAGCATATAATCGTTTAACAGCGTCTTAAAATTGCGCGGATGATCTGCGGAAGCGGTCAAATGAATTTCTTCTTTAAGTTCGCGCTCGCCTTCAAGCACATCAAGCCCCGCGCCCGCCAATATGCCATTTTTAAGCACCTCCACCAACGCTTCAGTCTCCACAATTTCACCGCGAGCCGTATTAATAAGATAGGCGCCCTTCTTGATAAACCGCATATTCTCTTTATTGAGCAGGTGATGCGTGTCGGGCAAATACGGCACGTGAATAGAGATAATGTCA
Organism: uncultured Candidatus Saccharibacteria bacterium; assembly: GCA_964460325.1. Classification (GTDB taxonomy): domain Bacteria; phylum Patescibacteriota; class Minisyncoccia; order UBA6257; family 1-14-0-10-44-23; genus CAYWPI01. The sequence goes on from CAYWPI010000001.1 coordinate 71,103, forward strand.
GAAGCAGAAAGTAGTTCAATAAGCGGCACATATTCAAACCCAGCCTCTTCCGCCAGCGCCATATCCGGCCGCGGATCACAACCAAGAATTTTCATATGAAACGCGTTGGCAAGCTTTACCATCTCGCGGCCAATCTTGCCCACACCGATAATGCCAAGCGTCTTTCCTTCAAGATCAAACCCCTGCAACTGATCAATACTGAAGTCACCCTGTGTTTTAAGCTGCTGATGCGCTGCTTCAATTTTGCGCGAGAATGAAAAGATCAGCCCAAACGCGAACTCTGCCACCGTTCGACTGCCATACGTTGGCGCATTGGCAACCAGAATGCCTTTTTCTTTCGCATAGGCGCAATCCACGTTATCATAACCCGTTGAGCGCGCGACAATAAGCTTCACATTCGGCAACTGCTCAAGCACTTCCTTGCTGGCAGTTGAATTTATGAAAAGAGAAATAATATCAGCATCCTTTGCTTTGCTTGCCGTTTGCACGTTCAAATCCTCTTCAAAATAATCCACCGGTACGCCGACAAGCAACCGCTCTAAACTTTCCCGCTCCACCCCTGAAATGCCAAAAACAGATACTTTCATGTTTTTGCATATTATAGCACATCGCCCTCCTATATTCAGCTAAAAACTTTGATTTTTAAACTCGCTTGTTGTAAGTTGTTAGATGTCAGCAACAAGAAAATTATTGCACCACGGGCGCTTCGTTCAATGGTAGGACTGCTGTCTCCAAAACAGCTGACGTGGGTTCGATTCCTACAGCGCCCGCCTTCGTTTTATTCTCAAACGGCTAAGCAGAAATAATCCTCCAAGTACGCCGAAGGCAACTCTCCCGTACCGGTATATGCGAGTGCCATTATTTTCGTTCCCGCCAGACGAGTCAACGGCCGAGGCGACAAACGGAATACGTTCTTCTTGTGGCGCAACATCACCTTCGTCAGCGGCTTCTTCTGCCGGCACTGCCTGCGGCACATCTTCTGCCACAGGTGCTTTTGCAATTACCGGAGCTGTTGCGACACTTGTAACCTCAACTGGTTCACTGACCGCCTCTACCACAACCCTTGCCCCTTTCTTCACTTCAATCACCTCTTTTTTATCGTTTGTATCGCTCGTATTGTTATCCGCCTTCGGCTCTACTTTTCTAAACGAACTCATCAACTCTGGCCACGAGCGGTGCAGCGCGGCTGGAATCGCATAAGAAGTTGCCCACAGCCTGTTTTCATCTGAAGCAGACTGTTCGCCAAACCCACCATCATCTTCTTGCTCTGCCGCAAGCGCATCATCTGCGCCAGTAAGCGCGCCATCAAGCGCCTGCAGTGCCCAGCTTAATGAATAGATATTGCCAAATCCTCCGTCATCATTTTGAGCGGCCAGAATATAATCTTCAGCGCGAAGCAGCGCCGCATCAACCCCCTCAATGCCGCGCAAGGGCGCGAGCGCCTGCATAGCCGCCGCCGTTAAATCAACACCAATCCAAGCGCCGGAAGACTTTTGTCGGCTCAATAAAAATGAAACTGTTTTTGCAATCATTTCATCACTGCTCTTATACCCGGCTTTCATGAGTACCAATAATGCGAAGATGTCGTCATTTTCCAGCCCCGCATCGCCAAACTGCTCACCATCAAACTCACGAGTAATGCGATCGATATAATCCACCTTAGTGTCGGTGTATGGGTTAATGCCCACCGTCATCAACGCAAGCGCCCGCCGCTCATTATCAGTCAGCGAAGCGGAATCTGAAAGCGATTTATCAAGCAAATACTCTTTCACCTTTGTAAGCCCCGTTTGCGCCTGCGCATTGCCAGCTCGCGCAGCTGCTTTTAATGCGATCGCCGCCCAATCGGTATACATCTTTTCGCCAAATCCGCCATCGCCACTTTGAAAATGCAGCAGAAAATCAACCGCATCACCAAGATCAAACTCTGGCTTTTCTTCTGTTTCTGGCTCTGCCTGTATTATGCTGCCGCCCGTACTGTTGTTATTATTCGCGCCGTTGTCAGAAGCGGCAGCCATCGGTGTTATCGTAAGCGACGGACTTTGCACGAAATTACCATCTTTGCGGGCGTATAAAACAACGGGATCTGCGGTGGTAATTGCCAGCGTATATGTTCCGTCGTTATTGACCGCAAAATCGTTAGCGCCGCTTATCAAATGGCTTTGCGCCGACGGCTTCCAAACAGGATTCCAGCTCTCGTCATAACCAAACTCCTGCACAGTCAGCACCACGCTTTCACCAACCGCCGGAGAAGCACTACTCACTGAAAGCTTGAGCGGCGCACTGTTTAATACCACCAGCACCTGATCGCCGGATGTTAATGCGTATTTATTAAGCGCCGTTTCGCCATATGCAAGATTTGAAAACCAGCCCCAATACCAGCCATTTGCATTGTCATTCGTAATACCATTTATCGAATCTAAAAACGCGTCGGAACCCCACCAAGACCACGTGCTGGAAACGTGCGCCTGACTCACAGCGCAATAAGCAGTTAACGCCATCGTGCCGGCGCCATCGCTGTCACACGGGATCGTATTCACGTCGCCAGAAAAAAGCTCTGTACTGCTTGCCTTGATAGTTAAGTGAATCAAGGCCGACGATGAAGCCTCTTCAGCGCGCGCGCTGCCCGCAACAGAAAAAATGATAATCGCCGCAACCAACACGACACATCGCAGTAAACTCTTCTTATATTCGAACATATGCAAATTGATTTTAAAATAAAAACTTCTACAGAAGTTGTAGAAGTCCCGAAAAAGATGGTTCGACTTTTCCTGCTCGGGAACTTCTAGAGCCCATCTCAAAATATATTGAGATAAACTCTGTCGATATGAAGATCGGGCTTGTGACATTTTAAAAATGTCCATCACCGTTGCGGCACAGCGGAGGAATTCTCGCCCTTCGTAGTCTTGACGAAGAACGGGTCACCTCACTTCCACATATCAAACGTATGTACTTACTTCTCTACCCTACCACCCCCAAAAAATTGAGCAAGTGGATAACACAAAACCCGCCAAAGGCGGGTTTTGCTGAATACTAAATCTTAGCTTCCTTATGCGCCGTATGTTTTCCGTTCGGCAAGCTCAGGATGCACACACGCTATATTTTAGCTTCTTTGTGAGCCGTGTGTTTTCGGCACTGGCTGCAGAACTTGGAAAGAGCGATTTTGCGCTCCACAAGCTTTTTGTTCTTACGCGTGTAATAATTACTGCTCTTGCACACCGTGCAGCGAAGCTTTATTTGGTTTTTGTTGCGCTTTGAGTCAGACATATGAAGAAAGTGCGTAGTTAGTAGTTGGTAGTGCGTAGCAAGGGGGCGATGCGAATCATTATACTTAAAAGCCCAAAAAAGGCAAGGCTATAGACTTTTATTCAAAATTCACTAGAATGATTCAATACATCAATGCCGATGTAGCTCAGCTGGTAGAGCAACTCCATGGTGGCTCGCAAAGCCCGCCCATTACGTAAGTAATTACGTAATGAATCCCGAATAACGGTTAATATCCCAACAAAGTCAGGGCAAGATCCTTCGGCTTCGCTCAGGACAAGACCGTAGCGTCAATTGACGCTCGAACGACTGACAAGGGCTCCGATGCTTGAGATGCGGAGAAGATACAGTCTAGCCCTTTATGTAAATAGAGGTGTAAGCGAAGGAGTAGGTCGCCGGTTCAATTCCGGCCATCGGCTCACAATTAAATAGCAGCTACCACCTTAGCTCAGTTGGGTCGAGGCCACCAGGCCGAGACGGGCGAACCGCCTGAGCGTCATAATTCAAAGTTCGCCCCGGAAGAGCTTGCTCTACCGACGATATTGCCACCTTAGCTCAGTTGGTAGAGCAACACTTTTGTAAAGTGAAGGTCCCCGGTTCAAGTCCGGGAGGTGGCTCAAATGATCTTGAACCGGAAACCCGGTTGCCGCTCAAGTGGCGGCATTGCGATTTCTAAGTGCTCAAAATCTCGCACAGAAATCGGGAACAAGTCCGGGAGGTGGCTCAAAATAGGATTGACAATCACTCCCCCTCTGCAATACTGATGGTGTCAGGATCGGGCAACCGAACCTACGGTGCGCCCTAATCCTGGGGCGCGTTTTTGTCTCTGGAAAGAGCAACCCTGAAAGGGGGTGATACAGGTGACCGCTCAGGACCGCGAACAGCTCCGCGAGAACGAGATCGAGGAGGCGCGGAGACTCTTCAACGATCCAGCAAGCCGGATCGAAGGATGGGCCTTCCAGGCCTTCATCTTGCACAAGCGAGGCGGTGACCTTTCTATGTTCTGCAGTGCCAGCTTGACCTCAAGCGAGATCAGACAGGCAGTTCGCAGAATCCAAGATGAGGTTACCAGGCGCATTCAGGAGCAGGAGCGGAGGGCATGTGATGGAAAGCAGAAATAAGACGCGCAAGCGCAAAGGGGCCTTCATCAACTCACCAGGCGATGGGCCCCTTCTTCATCTCCTGAAACGATTTATAAAATCACCATCCTCGCAATCCCGTATCACCCTTTCGATGAACACGAAAGAGTTTCACAATTCTAAAAATAACAACTCCGAGCAATATAGCGGCGATAAAGAGAAGGACAAGGACTGCGTTAATAAAGTAATCTATCGTGCAAGACACAGATCGCGTCGGATCTTCAATACAGGGATAAAACTTATTAATAAGAGAACCAAAATCAATAATCCACGGAAGAATCAAGCAAATGACAATCCCCAGTAGAGGTACGTAAATTTTTTTGAGAAGAGTCATATACTTACACTGTTTACCCTGAGCAAGGTCGAAGAGAGCCTGCCGAAGTAATGAAATGAGGACTACACCCGAGGCTCACCTTTTGAATAATTCAAATAGTAATCGATAACGCCCAACTGGAGGGTGAATATTTTTTCGGGAGTGTTTTCAAAGATTCGACGTAATTCAGCAATTGCTATCCAACGTACATCTCTAGTTTCCTCCTTTTGCGCCCTCGGCTCTTCATCGGCAACTTCGCAAAGAAACACAAAACCAATCAATGGTTTCCCACCTTTTATTTGCTGTTGGGCGCAATAAGGGACAAAAGCAAACGCACCATCTTCTTTTGGTGAGTGAGTCTTGGTTTTGATGTCGGGCGTAATTTTTGTGACCATTAGTCCAGTTTCTTCTTTCACCTCCCGTTTCAGTGCATCATATACGTTTTCATATAGGTCAATCCATCCAGCTGGAATTTCTAACGTACCAGAATACATAGGATCATTTTCTGGCTTCCAACGTGTTTGTACAAGAACTTCTTTCTGGCCATCATGCATCCGCTCAATGATCGCAGATACTACCGGAATATTTATTTCAACGTTTTTCATATATGGACCTTATGGGATGAAGTGGGAACTATTTTAACCAACGAAAACTCTTAATAATGTCACTAAGTACAAAAAGATTATCCTCATCGCCACTAATTATCATGTGCAGAAATTTACCAGGATAAGAGGGCAACTCAACTGTATAAGACTGATGGGAAATGCGAGTCCAGTTCGATGCACGACTGTACTCGGTTTGGCGATACCCTTTCACTCCCCCAATATCAACTTCTATTTTTTCGGCCCGAGAAGGATAAAACATTGAGGAATCTAAGATAACCATTGTTATTTGATTAATATTTGTGCCTTTTAGGACCGCAGAGAAATCTCCGCCAGGATTCTTCTCCATGGCAGCTAACACCGCTTGATCAGCGGTTGAGGTAGGACTAAATAGCTGAAACGTTCCATAGTCTATCCGGTTATCACTAACCTCCCAATCGCTTGGGAATGAAAAACTGAAACCATACTTGTTGCTTGTAAATAAAAGGGTGCCGTTGCCTCCATCAGTAATCTCGCCTACTTCATACTGAGGTTGGGGGGTTATTACGGAAGGCGTTGTCACGGTTCGAAGTTCTTGAGTAGCCGGAGTCGGCTTCTTCTCAAAAATTAAATACCCAGTAACCAGTGTAATGACGATAATTACCAGGATAATGATTTTAGATTTCATATATGGGCAGAGAGGGATTTACTTCGGCGAGCTCAGCACGAGGCCCTCCGGCTAACGCTCAGGGCTAGTCATCCCTCGACTCAAAGCTTCGACCAGCTCAATGCAAGTATTATAGCCTAATTTTCCATCAATCAACATCTGCTTCTTCGCGTGGGACCAGCCTTTTAGCTGCTTCTCGCGCAATACCGCCTCGTGCTTAGTCGGACATTGCTCACAATAAACAAACTGTATGTCAGAAAACTTTTTAGTATGTAGCGACTCGCCAGCTCTATGAGCCTTCAAACGACTGGCTGGATCGTCACTAATACCGACATAAAAAGTTTTCTGATCGCAAAGAAGCAGGTACGTATGCCACATGTCTCAAGTATATCTCTATTCTGTGGCTTGCACTGATGGTTCGGCGGTGCTCACCACGAGCACATTGAAGTGACTTGCACTGAACTTGCCGAAGTGTGGGCAGAGAGGGATTCGAACCCCCGTAGGCACAAGGCCGTCGCGTCTACAGCGCGATGCGATTGACCGCTCCGCCATCTGCCCATGCTCTCGCACGGTTGGTTTCCAGGCGGAATAGATACAAGTATATGGATTTCTATTCTTTATTCAAGAACGAGACTAAACCTTCGGCTGCTGCTCATCTGCTGGCCTTGGCAATGTGACATCGGGAATGTTTGAATCCACCGTCATCAGTTCTATCTTCTTCTTCATCTCATCTCCGCTTTTTGCCGCCTCCTGCTTCTCTTTGAGGTTCTTAAGATGCGAATTGATGTAATTATCAACCTTCATCAGCACAATACGGATTTTTCGCAGTGTTTTTTCAAAAAACGAGTGCAAACCACGATCTATTTTTTCAAGCGGAAGGCGGCCAACAAAACGATCAAACCCGCTTAAGGGCTGAACATCTTCTGGTTTATTGTGCGCAATACGCGGCACGGCTCGAGCAAATAAATAGACTATAAGCCCCAGCGAAACCAGCATGCTCATTTCGACGATGAAGTTGTACATAAAAAGAAGCTTCAAGCTTTTAGCTGTTAGCTGTAAGCTTTAATACAATTCTAAAGTATCTGGAATCTAAAAGCTAGAAGCTTAAAGCTTTTAGCTTACAGCTTCTTAGACCGCGTATCGCGCAAACCGCACCACGCGCATGTTCTCCCCCACCTTTGCAATCGTTGCCTTCATCAAATTCTCAATAGTCATCGTTTCATCTTTGATATAAGGCTGCTTCATGAGATCATCGACAGTTTCTGGAGCGGCGGCGGCAATCTGAAGCGCCAAGTTCTTCGCAAACTCACGGAACGGCTCAGAACGGGTGACAAAATCAGTTTCGGCGCGCACTTCAAGAAGCACGCCAACGCGGCCGCCGTGGATATACGTTTCAAGGTGGCCGGCACCAGTTTCCCGCTCGCCCTTTTTGTCTGCCTTCACCTGGCCCTGTGCCTTAAGCACCTCAATTGCCTTTGCGTAATCACCATTTGCCTCAGTAAGGGCACGCTTGGCGTCCATCATACCCGCACCAGTCTCTTCACGAAGCTTTGCGACATCAGCTGCTGTAATCATAATTAAAGATACTAATATACTAATGTGTACTAATGATACCAATGGATACGGATAAGACCAAGCACATAGCAAAAACTAATTTCTAAGCTCTAATATCTAATTATTGTAGCGCATAGAATGCGCATCGACAATTAGAAATTGATAATTACCGCGCCCTTATTTCTTAACCGGGGTTGGCGCGGATGCTGCCTTCTTTGCTTCGGCCATTGCGTGCTTTTCACGCGCGCCAGCCTCGATCGCCTCGCCCAACTTGCCCGCAATCCAGGTGATAGACGAGCGGTTATTGTCATTGGCCGGAATAATATAATTCAAAACATCGGGGTTGGCAGATGTATTAGCAACCGCGACCACAGGAATCTTCATACGATTTGCTTCAGCAATGGCAATTTCGTGCGCATCAGCGCCAAACACAATCACAGCACCCGGAAGCTGGTTTAATCGCTCCAAGCCACCAAACAAACGAGTTAAGCGCTCAATTTGCTTTTCAATAACCACTCGCTCTTTTTTGGTGTATTTGTCGAGCTTACCAGTCTCCTTGTCGGCCTTCAGCCCCATATAAAAGTTCAAGCGCTTGGAAAGACTTTCAAAATTGGTCAATGTGCCGCCAAGCCAACGTTCCGCCACAAAGGGAAACGAAAACTTTTCGCCCAACATTTTCACCGCTTCAATCGAAGCTGGCTCAGTGCCAACAAGCAATATTGGCCGACCAGTTTTAACCACTTCCTTGATGAATTCCTGCGCTCGAGCAATCATATCAATCGTTTGCGTAAGATCAAAAATCTCCATCCCATTGCGATTGGTGAAGATATATTTCTTCATTTTAGGATTAGTGCGAGTGCGCTTGCGACCAAACAAAATACCGGCTTTAGCCATCTCTTCCATCATGCCAGCATCCGCCGTTCGCTCTGCGGGAACAACCTCTGCGCTATCTACGTTTTTATTTTTTGTATCGTCCATATTTTAATAATAGAGTTAATTACTTAGCGTGCTAATGCGTAAAAGAAACAAAAATACTCCTTGCGGAGCGTAAACAACAAACAATAAAGTCTATGTTTACGTCCGATGTAGCGCACTGTGGCGCCGGTTACTAATATGAATCCTCCAAAGGCCCTCGTGACGCTCAGACCTCTGCAGTAGTTCTATGATACTCAACTTTAAAGATTTGGCAAGTCCCCCGCCAATCTTCCATCAACCCAGGCTTTCGTAGCAGGACCAAATATACCAGTGCCAACCGAAAGACCTACTGGCGTGAGAATTTCTTGTGCATAAGCTTCTTGAAGACGAGTAAGCGCCATGGTCGTCAATCGGCCAAAAAAAGTGGTTTCCGCACCCGCTGATCCTGGCCCAGATATTGCAACAGAAAAACCCAAACGATTAAGAAGCTTCTGTAACTCCATTACATCTTGTCCCTCCATACCCAAAGAAAGAGTGCGAGTGAAGATGGGACGGATAGAGGGTTTTTGATTTAAAGTAGTTTTCCCAAGAATAGATAGTTGGCTCTTTAATTCATTAATGCGAGCTATAATTTGACTTACCAAATCAGAGACAGGCTCGGAACCATCCGTAATAGAGCTATTCCTTGAGCCAGAATTATCATTTTTTAATAAGTACCAGTTAATATTATTACCTGAATTAAGACTATTACTAGTATATTCGATAGGCCGCTTGGCAAGATTAGTTGAGTCTTGAACGTCGACATATGCAACATCAACTACGCCTTGAGGATTAATGCGCCAGGATGAACCCGGCGTTACTGAACGCAAAGAAAGACGTTCACTCTCGCTCACACCCCGCAGAATAAGCGTTCCGGAAATCGTCTGAATGGCGCCCACCGGAAACGTTAGAGTATCAACCCCGGAGGCTTGTTTAGTAAAGTTATAAAACGTTGTCACGCCTTCAATAGATTGAGAAGAGCTTGAAAATACAACAGTAGAATTATCAGCCGTAAACACGCCGCTCATCAACCAATCGCCACCAAGCGTAATCACACTATTATTCGCTTGATCGCTCGTCGCATCTAATGTTCCACCTATCGTAAGATCATCTGTAATATCCAGATTATAACCATGAGTCGTAAGCTGACTGTCGATTGGTATATTGATTGACTCAGCTTTTACCCCTGAAGCCAGTGCTACCGCTGCAGAACTCAAAACAACGTTACCAATATTTTGCTTCGTTGCATTCAAATCGCTGATTGTCGAACTGCCACTGATTGTCACAGCAGAGCCATCTGAAGATTTTATAAAACTTGCCCCGCTTGCAATCGTCAAATCATTCGCGAGAGACAGTGAGTGGGTGGACTGAATAAAATCACCAGCTAAAAGCGTAAGTGAGCTACGAACCGCCAAATCACCATCAAGTGTCCAATCACCGCTGCCATTAAAAACTAAATCATAATACTCATCTCCAGCGATTAAAGAATTATACGAGCCAGAACCACTATACTCCACGACACCAGTTGTAGTCGCATTGATAAAATTAGTAAGCGTTTCTCCACCTTGTAAGCGCAATACACCCTTACTCCCTATTGTGCTTGTTGCGCCAAGAGTAAGATTGTGGCCATTTAAATTTAAAATCGCATGTGAAATAGAAAGATTTCCGACTACCTCAAGATCGGAAGAAAGAGTGTGTGCAATAGAAATATTAGTACCAGCGGCATACTCCTGCCCATTGGCCAACGCCGCAATCTCAGTTGCAGACAAGGCACGATTATATACTCGAACATCGGCGATATTGCCCCTAAATGGAGAACTATCGCAATTTGTCCCATTACTCCTTGAGCCAATACAAAAAGGAGAGTTGGGATGGGTAAAATATTGGGGCGAAGTGCTTGATACTTCAGCAACTCCGTTTACATAAAGCGTCATAAGATCTCTCGTTTTCGTTCCTGCCACATGGACCCACTCATCCAGCTCATGAGAGTCTGATTCGATCTGCACATTCACGGTCGTGCCACCACTCTGAAGACATGAGGTAGCGGAGTTATTGCCACAACTTTTTGTGCGAAATTGGAACTTTCCATTCATCGCCTGCAAAAGCCAAAGATTATTATTCCCAGTGTAATCATTGGCGGCAATTATCCCCATTGTTGTACTGGAAACTTTCACCCAGGCAGATACAGTCATTTCTCCGGGCGCGAGTGAAAAACGATTTACATTAGTCCCCGCCGTAATTCGGATACCGCTTGTGCCACTAAATTGAAGCGTCGAGGAACCCAGAAAATCTAAGTTGGGAGCATCACTCACCCAGTCATGCTGACCGACAGTGGTCGTTCCATGAAAGGGAGTAGCCATGCCCGAACTATCAAAAACAGTAGTACCCGACCCCTCATCCATCTTCCAGCGGCCAAGTAATCCATCTGTAATATGCAGATCATTCAATATCGGCAAGGTTCCCAGTGTACTGCTCGCCCCGTACGAAAGATCAACACTTCCGCCATTGTGATTAAAAGTGCCTCCTTGCACGTCAAAATTACCATTGATTGTCGTTCGAAAAGTACTCGCATTGTAAACACCTCCGGTCAAAGTAAAGTCACCAATAATAAAAGCATGCCTTGTTCCCGCATTAAAAGTTCCACCAGCTTGATTAAAACCGGACGGCCCTACAACGTACGTAGTTCCCATTCTCACCGTACCAGTATACCCACTTCGCATTTCTATCCCCTTTACATGAATGCCGTTAGTCGAGGTAGCACTACTATTAACACACGCTGAGTCAAAAATCATTACATCATCAAACCCCGGCACTGATGCGCCGGTGTTTTCTGTACACAAACTTCCCTCAACCGAGCTCCAACTTGAGGTGGCTGCGAGACTCGCGCCCGCCCCACCAACCCAAAATCGCTCCTCCGCTAAAGCGGAAGTAGAGATGAAAAATACAAAAAAGACAACAAAAACTGCGAAGATGCTACTTTTTACAGCAGAAAGGGACATTTGTCGAAGTATACAATATTATGCGAATTAATTATACACAAAGCCATCTTTATCCTTATTCCCTACATTACAGATTTTTAAACCATGGTTTAAAAATCTGTAACACACAAAAGAGTCATCAGGCTGTTTATACAGATAAGTATATAAGAAGTGCGATGGGAACTTAATCAGATCGTAAGCTTTTTAATCGCCTCCCAAATTCTCTGCTCAAACCGCTCACGACTGAACCGTTCAGCGCTTTTTGCAACGGCGGCTTTATCAAATGAACTCGCCGTAAACCGATCAATCGCGGCCTGCAAATCAGCCACCGTTTGTTCTTTAAAAAGCACCCCTGTTACTCCATCAGTCACAATTTCTTTTGCCCCGCCGCCATCAAAGGCAATAACTGGCGTTCCGCACGCGACCGCCTCAGCCGCAACCAGCCCAAAGTCTTCCACCTGCGGAAAGATGAGCGCCCGGGCGCCATTATAAAGCTCTCGCAGCCTTGCATCATCCTGATACGGCAAAAACCAGATGTGTGGTGAAGTAACGCGCTTTTTTAAATTCGCCTCTTCTCGCCCTTGCCCAACAATCAAAAGGGGCAAGCCGTTTTTGTTAAATACATCAATAATAAGATCGAATTTTTTATATGGAAGAAATCGGCCGACGGCCAAGAAGAAGCTGTTAGCTTTTAGCTGTGAGCTGTTAGTGAGATCGGGATAGAAAACTTTCAGATCAACGGGAGGGTATAAGACTTCGGCAGTGCGACCATAATATTCCTTCACCTTGTCGGCGATAAACTGCGAGTTGGCCAGCATCATATCTGGATACTGCGCGAATTGATAATCAAATTTTTTTACATAACTAAAAAGTGGTTTGAAGACCGACTTGAATGTACCGTGCTGAAATCCTTTATCGAAATAAGTGTCTGTTTCCCACACATAACGCAGCGGTGTGTGGCAATATGACAAGTGTTTGGTTTTTTTATCATGCGGAATCCCCTTTGCAAAGCCGGCGCTGTCAGAAATAATCAAATCAAACTTGTCAGCCAAATGCATTGTTCGCATCGTGTGCGCCATTAACGGAATAAAAAGCCGATGATGATTGCGCACAAAGGAAAAATCCAAGAAGCTTGTCTTAATATCACGGCCTTCAAACATGCCCCG
>CAYWPI010000001.1:83815-98505 GCA_964460325.1 uncultured Candidatus Saccharibacteria bacterium
CAAAGGAAAAATCCAAGAAGCTTGTCTTAATATCACGGCCTTCAAACATGCCCCGCAGCTTCTTCCGGTCATACAGCAGCGTATAAATGGGAGCTTTGGGGAACATCTCGGCGAGCACCTTGAGCACCCGCTCCGCTCCGCCAATCTGATTCAGATAATCATGTACTAACGCGACCTTCATAATGCTACTATTATACTCATGGTTAGTCAGAAGTCATACGCATACCGATTCATCAAGCGCCTTACCGATATCATCGGAGGCGTCGTCGGAATACTCCTGCTTATTATACTCACACCGATCATCGGACTGGCGATCAAACTCGACAGCCCCGGCCCCATATTTGTCAAACTTGATCGCGTTTCAAAGGGCAAACGCATTGTCATTCTGAAGTTCCGCTCGATGGTGAAAGAAGCTAAGGCGCTAAAAGCCGGCCTCTTGGAGCGCAACGAGCGCAAAGATGGTCCCTTTTTTAAAATCAAAAATGATCCGCGAATCACCCGAGTCGGCAAAATCATCCGCAAGTTCCGCCTGGACGAATTTCCTCAATTTGTAAGCGTTCTAATCGGCGATCTTTCGTTGGTTGGCCCCCGCCCGCACGAACCAGAGGAAGTAAAACATTATCCAATCGAATTTCATTCAGTGTTTCACGCCAAAGCCGGCATCACGGGACTTTCACAAATTTCCGGCGCCTCCAGCCTGACATTTGCCAAAGAGCTAGAGCTCGATCAATGGTATTTAAAGCATCAAAATACGCGACTTGATCTTGCGATTATCGGCAAGACCATTGTGATTATGTTTACTGATCCGACAGCCGTGTGAAGCTGTAAGCTATAAGCTGCTAGCTGCTAGCTTTTAATACTGATATACTGGACATTATGCAACCGCATTCTGTTTTAAAGCTAAAAGCTAAAAGCTCACAGCTAAAAGCTGCTCAAGGATTCACCCTCATTGAGCTCGTTATTTATATGGGGCTCATGGCGATTATCGTGGGGCTTTTTGCCGCCATCTTGGTCACTATCGTGCGGATCCAAACCCAAGAAACCTCAAGCCGACAGGTGGCAACTGAACTTAATTTTGTGATGAACACGCTGACGCGCGACATTCGCGACTCACTATGGATTCAAACTTATGGCAACTGGATGTCGATGGTCACCCCAAGCACCACTCCGCAAGAAATTATCGTCGGCATTGAACGTGGCGCGATTGCCAAACAAGAAGTTCCAGGTGGTCCCTTTATCCCGCTTACTTCCAATAAGGTGGTGGTAGACGCGTTTTCATTGAGCACCTTTCAAAGCGGTGGAGATAAAGCGATTCAGATAAGTCTCACGCTTTCATACAACACCGACAACCCGACACAGGAGTATACGCAAACATTTCAAACCACCGCCTCGCCGCTGAAAAAAGTTGATTAACCCTTCGGCTCTGCTCAGGGCAAGCTCCTTTGGCGAACTGAGAATAAGATTGGGTTTCGACACAAAACTAGCCCCTTCGGGCTAGTTTTGTAAAGCTTACTTGATTTTCAATACTTCTTAGGCATCCGCAAGCACCCGAACCTCATTATTCTCTCGCACTTCCAAAAACCCGCCCTTGATCTCAAGTGTTTCTTCTTTTTCAATTGTCCCCGCTCCGTGGGGCACAATCGCCACATACCGAAGCAAGCCCGGCTCCAAAATGGTCACATAGGGAATGTGATGCTCCAAAATAGTCACCTCTCCGGTGACGGTTGGCGCAGTCACGCGCGGCGTGCTACCGCTGTATACTGTCCGCTTCATTGTGTAAACGCTTAACTTCATAGTGGATAGAAAGTAGTATGTAGCATGTAGTAGAGAAAAGCGTATTTTGGTATTTATACTACTCTCTACATACTACCCACTACTTACTTGTATTATTTGACCTCGTCAATTGAACCCTTCATATAGAACGCGCCTTCTGGTTTGTCGTCGTGCTTGCCGTCAAGAATCTCATTGAAACCACGAATTGTTTCTTTAAGCGGCACATACTGACCGGGAGTTCCCGTGAAGCCTTCAGCGACAAAGAACGGCTGAGAAAGGAAGCGCTGTACCTTGCGCGCACGAGCGACTACAAGCTTGTCCTCTTCGGAAAGCTCCTCCATACCAAGAATGGCGATAATACCCTGCAGCTCAGCATAACGCTGGAGTGTCTCTTTCACGCGCTGAGCAGTACGATAGTGATCCTCGCCGACAATGTTCGGATTGAGAGCGGTCGAACCAGAAGCGAGCGGATCCACAGCAGGATAGATACCGAGCTCAGTGAGCGCGCGACTAAGCACAATAGTCGAGTCCAAGTGACTGAATGTAGTCGCTGGAGCCGGGTCAGTAATGTCGTCTGCCGGAACATAAATGGCCTCCACGGCGGTGATGGAGCCATCCTTGGTCGAAGTGATACGCTCCTGAAGCTCACCCATTTCCGACGCAAGCGTCGGCTGATAACCGACAGCTGACGGCATGCGACCAAGCAGGGCCGATACCTCAGAACCTGCCTGAGAGAAACGGAAGATATTGTCGATAAACACGAGCACGTCCCGCTTTTCCTCATCACGGAAGTATTCAGCCATAGTGAGTGCGGTGAGCGGCACGCGCAAACGAGCACCTGGCACTTCGTTCATTTGGCCAAACACGAGCGCCGTACTCTTAATGACCCCGGACTCCTTCATTTCGTGATACAGGTCGTTTCCTTCACGAGTACGCTCTCCGACGCCTGCAAAAATGGACATACCCTTCGCCTTCTCGGCAACGTTACGGATGAATTCCTGAAGTAGAACAGTCTTTCCTACACCAGCACCACCGAACAGACCCACCTTACCTCCTTTTACAAAAGGAGCGATGAGATCGATAACTTTGATACCGGTTTCAAACACCTCCACTTTCGGAGAGAGGTTTGGGAAGCTCGGCGACTTGCGATGAATGGGCGCATGCTGTTTAAAATCTTTACTCCCGCCATCAATTGGCTGACCAAGAACATTAAATAAACGACCAAGAACCTCTTTACCCACTGGAACCGAAACCGCCGCGCCAGTGTCCACCACCTCATCGCCGCGCTTCAAGCCATCGGTTGAAGCCAGGGCAACTGCCCGAACACGGCCGGTGCCCAAATGCTTTGCGACCTCGAGCGTGATGACGCGCTCTTTCATGGTAATGGTCAGCGCATTAAGAAGCGCCGGCATTTGATTTTCCGGAAATTGAATATCCACGACTGGACCGATGATTTGTGAAACTGTTCCTTTGTGATTCATATATTTTTTCTATTTTCTACTTTCTATTCTCTATTTTCTAATTTATCGCATCCGATGCGGAAGTAATTTCTACGAGCTCCTGCGTGATCTTCGCTTGTCGGCCTTTATTATAGAGAAGCGTGAGATCGTCGGCTAACTCTTCGGCATTCTCACTTGCGGTCTTCATTGCCACCATTCGAGCGCTATGTTCACTGGCATTTGATTCCAGGATTATGTGATAGATCATCATCTGGAACAGCCGATACGTCAGCTCTTTGAAGACTTTCTCCGGACTCGGCTCGAAGAGATAGTCTAGAGAGCTTTTAACTTTTAGCTGTGAGCTGTGAGCTTCAGAATATCGGCCACGATCTGGGGTCAGGCCTTCTATCATTTCTTTCAGTCCATTTTCTTTGAGTGGAAGTATCTCTCTCTCCACTGCCTCCTGCTTAAGCGTACTTCTGAAGTTGGTGTATATCATCACAACCCTGCTGTATTGCCTGCTGAGAAACTCAAGCTTCACAAATTCGGAAAGATCCTGCACTTCATCAAAATCCGCAAAATCACCATGGCCAAAGAAATGCTTTTTAATGGCAATATTGCGGAACTTGAAGAAATCCCGCGCCTTCTTTCCAGCAACGACCAGATCAACGGTGTGCCCGCCCTGATTCTCTTTTTGGTGCCACGCGAGCGCTTTTTTAAGCACGTTGGAGTTCAGCGAACCAGCAAGGCCTTTGTCCGACGCCACAACGATAAGCAGTGTCTTTTTCGCGTCCATCGGCCGGACAAAAAGTTCCGGCTTTTTCATTTTACTCTCGTACTTGTCAAGATTAGCAAGCAGTTCAAAAGCAGAAAACGCATAGCCACGGGCTTTGAGCGCCGACTCCTGACTCTTTCTCATCTTGGTGGCAGAAACAACCTCCATGGCCTTGGTAACCTGGCGAGTACTCTGGACTGATTTAATGCGTTTTTTGATGTCGTTGAGGGATTCCATGTGTTTATCTTTGCGTGGATCTCGCCGTTGGCGGAATAAAGGTTTATTAACGCTTCAAGCTCTCGGCGACCAAGCCCTTTACTTCCAAATTAACTTAAACTTCTCAATCGAGTTATCAATTGCCTTTACCACATCATCCTCAAGCGCCTTCTTGGTACGAATAGCCTCAAGAACGTCCTTTTCATGGCTCTTACTCACATACTCCAAATACTCCTTAATAAAACGCTGCGTATTTGCGGCACCAATGGCATCCAAATGGCCCTTTACGCCAAGGTAGATCGAAAGGATTTCTTTCTCAAACGGAAGCGGAACAAGCTCGCCCTGCTTGAGCACCTCAGTGAGAACGAGACCGCGGTTGATGCGCTTGCGTGTGCCCTCATCAAGGTCGGAAGCAAATTGCACGAACGCCTGGAGCTCTTTGAACTGAGCCATTTCAAGACGAAGCGTTCCGGCGACCTTCTTCATCGCCTTGGTCTGAGCTGCGCCACCGACACGTGAAACCGAGATACCGACATTAATGGCCGGCCGAATACCCTGGTTGAAGAGATCGGACTGCAAATAGATCTGACCGTCCGTAATTGAGATAACGTTAGTTGGGATATACGCAGACACATCGTTGAGCTGAGTTTCGATAATCGGCAAAGCAGTGAGCGAACCACCGCCCTTTTCCTTACTCATCTTGGCAGAGCGCTCAAGTAAACGGGAGTGCAGATAAAAGATGTCGCCCGGAAACGCTTCACGGCCTGGCGGACGGCGAAGGAGCAGTGAAATCTGACGATAGGCGGTCGCGTGCTTTGTAAGGTCATCAAAAACCACAAGAGCATCTTTGCCAGCTTCCATAAAATACTCGCCGATTGCGGCGCCAGCCATCGGAGCCAGATACCAAAACGCCGCCGGAGAAGATGATGGAGCTGAGATCACAATGGTGTATTCGAGCGCACCGTGCTGACGGAGCTGTTCAACAATACGAGCGATCTTTGATTCGCGCTGACCAATGGCAACATAGATACAGATCGGCCGGCGATTTATCGTGTCCTGTTTCTGATTGATTATGGTGTCGATGGCGATAGCGGTCTTTCCTGTCTGGCGGTCGCCAATGATGAGCTGACGCTGTCCACGTCCGATTGGGATCATGCCGTCGATGGCTTTGATTCCAGTGTGAATCGGAGTGTTGACGCCTTCACGTTCCAGTACACCCGGAGAATTGTGTTCGATAGAACGACGCTCACCTGGCTTCTCCGCATCCTTAAATATCGGACCACGACCATCTACTGGCTCACCAAGCGGATTAATAACGCGGCCGAGCATGCTTTCATTAACCCGAAGCGAAAGAATCTGTCCGGTCGCTTTAACCACATCACCTTCTTTGATACCCTCACTGTCGCCAAGCACTATGGCTCCGACAAGGTCTTCTTCGAGATTAAAGGCAATACCCGCAACAGCGCCCTTCTTTGTTTCGAAAGCAAGCATTTCCTGGCTGCGGACAGACGGAAGGCCGGAAATCTTAGCAATGCCGTCACCGACTTCAACGACACGTCCGATGACCTCCTGCTCAGTCTTCATCGAAGCGCCGGTAATTTCTTTTTTTAGTTTCTCTATAATGAAATCGCTCATATGATTCTTACTTTTTAGTTTTCGGCTCCCGCCATTAATGCTTTATATAATTTTTCGACTCTGCCCTGCAGCGTTCCATCCACTTGATACTCATCGTTGATTATCAGCTTCAGCCCCCCGAGCACTTCTGGACGCACTCGTTCGCCCAACTCCACCTTTCCGTTAAACTTCTTTTCAATTTCCGTCTTCGTTTTGTTGCTCAATTTCTTCGCCGTTATTGCCTCTACCTTCACAATCCCCTCGCGCTGTCTCCGAATCTTTTCATATTGTTCGATTATCCGAGACAGCAGTGACCGATCGTGATAGTGCTCCAGCAGAGCGACGAACTCTTTCGCTATCTTTTCGCTTTCTGCTCCCGATTTCCCCTTCGAGGATTCGTAAAGCGCTTGAGCATATTTTTTGATGGGGTATCTCATAAGGTGATGCGTAATCAGGTAATGCGTAGTTACTTAACTTTAACCTCCTTAAGGGTCTCAGCGATAAGTGCGTCTTCTTCTTTGTCAAAGCTGCCCTTGGAAAGAACCTTAGCGAGCGCCTCTTTAACAACGCCAGCAGCGCCCTGATAAAAGTTCTTCTCCATCGTCGCCTTCTGTTCGAGCAAAATCGTCTTGCCGGTATTTAAAATACGCTCTTTTTCTTTTTCGGCTCCCGCCATAATCTCCGCGCCAACCCGGCTCGCATCTGCCTCGGCTTTTTTGATGACCTCTTGTCCCTTAGCCTCGGCTTTCTTCATCTCTTCTACCTTCATCACCGCCACGCCGGCAAGCTCTTTTTTCGCCTTATCGGAAAACTCAACGCCCTCCTCAATCTTTTTCCGACGCGCGTCAAGCGCTTTAATGATCGGCTTATAGACAAACTTTCCAAGTATAAAAACAAGCACCGCAAAGTTGACCAACTGCGCAACCATGAGCTTCCAGTTAATTCCGAACTCGTGTATGAATTTTTCCATAAAATTATTATTCGTAGATATCGTCTTGAAGACGTTTCCGCATCTTCAAGATTCAACCAGCGAATCACTTTAACGCTACACACGAACCGATGTCACGAGTTCTGCGCGAGCACTAGGCGCAAGGGTGAGGCTGTATATAAGCGAAAGCATACAGCGAACCCGAAGCAACAACGTACTCACACAGAACTCGCACATCGGACAAAGAGCTAAACGAACTTGATGATGAGCGCTATAACGAGCGTGTAGATCGCGATAGCCTCAGTGAAAGCGACCGCCAAGATCATCGGAGTCTGGATCTTGCTGGCTGCCTCCGGATTGCGGCCGATGGCGCGCATCGCGTTAGACGCGATCCAACCGATGGCAAGCGGAGGGAAAATGGCACCCATCGCCATAACGCCCGCGACCATCATAAGTTTTACTGCTTCAATATCCATATTAGTAAGATATATCCACGTAAGGTCAAAGGAGTTGAACGATACCAAACGGACTGGCCGCCGATATCATTGTTCTAGTCCTGCTTATGGGAAGTAATTTTTGGATTAATGTTAATGATGATCGACCGTTGCAATCTGGATAAACACCAGAGTCAGAATAGCAAATACTAGCCCCTGTACCAGACCCACGAAGAGCTCCAGTCCAAGGAACGGAAGAGGGGCGCCGTATGGCGCGAGAAAGCTTACAATAAGCAGCAACACTTCGCCAGCAAAGATGTTTCCAAACAGACGGAACGAGAACGATATCATCTTTGCGACCTCTGAAAACAGCTCCAAAAAACCAATAAAAGACCCAATGGGGTCCTTGAAAGGATTCACGAAAAATTTGCCAGCGTATTTAACCACGCCAAGCGCCATGACACCAAACACTTGAATCATCACTACGGCCATAATGGCCATAAGTAATGTAAAGTTTAGATCGCTCATCGCAGACCGAAACAGTGGAACAAAAATGGTGCCATGTTCAGTCGGCTCGTTAATTCCCACGGTGCCCAGAATTGGCAGAATACCAAACCAGTTATTGAGCACGATGAAAATGAAAACGGTCGCTACGAAGCCGAAATATTTCGTCGCCTTTTCTTTCGAATGAAGCATATCGGCCATGAACGAGTGCAGCCCGCCGAGAACAACCTCGACAGCTCCCTGCACACGACCAGGGATCATGAGAACTTGCTTGCGAAACAGCGTCGCGCCCACAACTAAAACCCCGGTCACAAGCCAGGACATGAGCATCGTATTGGTGAGAGGGAAACCGAACACTTCTCCGATCTTCTCTCCGTGTAGGACAATCTCTAGCATAGGTAAGTATGTAGTGAGCAGTACGTAGAGCGTAGTAGTAATGCCCTCATACTGCGATTTTTGTCCGAAACGGTAGTAAGCAGAACCTAGCAGTCATTTAAGCCTATTTGAAGCTTAAATCGTAACTTCTAACCTCCTGCTTGCTACGCGTCTTCGGACGCCCCGATAATAGCAAAGAATTGGGACTTTTACAAGCTTTTTCTGTGGATAGCTTACTCGCCTTTGGCGGGAAATGCACAGGCCCCAGTCCTCCAAAGGAGGACTGGGGCCATTCTCCGCTTGCGCGGAGCGCTTGTTTTGCTACCCCTTGCCGCCGGGGGTGGGGACGACGTAGTCGGTCTCACTGTTGCGATCAGGACCGTCGCAGTCCGGATCGGCCGCGTCCACCAGGCCATCGGCGTCGTTGTCGACGCCGTCGTTGCATTGGTTGATCCCCTCCACGTAGTTGAGGAAGATCGGGTCGGTCTCCCAACCCTCTAGATCGACGACATCCTGCTGATCGCCCACGAGGGCGGTGGCGGGCAGCCAGGCAACCCGAGTAAGGGCAACCTGCACGAACCGATCGAAATTGACCGTGACCCCGACGACGAGAGTGAAGAACTCGGTCTCATTCTCTTCGATGCGGAATCGCTCCGCATCGCCGTCGAAGTCGGCGGTCGAGAACAGCATGCAATACGTCTGCACGCCATCCGGATCGGTGACTGTGTACAGGTTGGTGCGGTCATCCCACACCCACTCCTCCTGCGCGCAGGCGTCGTCGACGTACACGTCACCACCGAAGGCAGTGATCGCGTACTTGAAAACGAACTTCGCCTGATCACTGGAGCCGAGCTCCTCAGCGAAGAACGTCTTGGTGACGCTCGCACTGATGAACTCGGCCTCGATCCAGGCCTCCGCAGGCGCCGGGACCGGAAGCTCGTCCTCGGCCATGGACACCGAGCCGAACCCCGGAGTCGAACTGCTTCCACCACACCCGACGAGGAACACCAGCGCCACGAGGGCACAGAACAGGCTGAACTTCATGACCACTACCTCCCTGTTGGACTGAACGTCTAAGGGCAAAACGCCCTAAAGACACCATGAATTTGGTCTGTTTATAATAGCATACTTTTTATAAAAAGTCAATCACCGCACTGCCCCGAAGATGACTAAACCCCGCGGGACCAAAGGTCACACGGGGTTTCTCACTAGCTCATCACACCGGAGAGGCGGTCTAGGACAGGCGTTCTTGACGCGGAATCTCAAAACGCTCGTCACGATTCATAAACTTCTGGTATTCCACATCGGTCATCGCGATGATGAGCTGGATGGCTTGCTCCAACTCATAGCAACCAGAGAACTCGCCGGGGCTCCTCATGCTTGGAGAACCTTCTTTGACGCACTTGCAATCGCACGGAAAACCCGGATATGAACAAACCATCCGACGAATGTACTCGAGAACCCTAATCTGCTGAAGGCGTTTCGCGTGAATGCGGAGCGTTCGCGCTGCGGGAATCCGCGTGCGCCTCCTCTTAGTAGCCATCACTCACCTCCTTCTTTCTTGTATGGCTTCTTGAATTTGTACCCAAAAACTCACGAGACTGGTATTAGAATACTAACTTTGTGAAAATCTGTCAAACCTACTCCACGGTTACAGACTTAGCTAAATTCCTTGGCTTGTCTATATCGTTTCCGCGCAACCGCGCGATATGGTAGGCCAATAGATAAATTGGTATAACCGAAAGAATAGGCGTGAGCATCTCGAGCGTTTTGGGAATATACATCACATCTGGCGTAAAACTGCTGAGCTCATGATTTCCTTCAGTGGTGATAGCAATCACTCTTCCTCCCCTAGCTCGGATCTCCTCCAAATTGGATTTAGACTTTTCATACACGCTATCTTCAGGAGCGATAATCAGCGTTGGGAAGTCTTTATCAATAAGAGCGATGGTGCCATGCTTCATCTCCCCTGCTGGCAAATCAATCGTCGGAATATAACACACTTCCTTAAACTTAATTGCGGCCTCAGTCGCGATAGGCGCATTATATTTTCTGCCCATCGTAAGTAAACTTTTCATATCCTTATACTTTTTTGCAATCTCTATAATCATTGGCTCGGCCTCAAGCGCGCGACGCACCAGCGCGGGAAGATCACCCAGCTCCTGTGCAATCCGCTGACCAGTTACCAGCGACATTTCACGCTGACGGCCCAAAAACATCGTAAGCAGAGAAAGCACCACCACCTGTGAGGCAAAAGCCTTGGTTGAAGCAACGCTGATTTCCGGCCCAGCGTGGTTATAAACGCCAAAGCCGGTTTCGCGCGCGATGGAGCTGCCAACCACATTCACAATGCTCATCGTGCGCACGCCTTTTTCTTTGGCCTCCTTCACGCAGGCCATGGTATCCGCGGTTTCACCCGACTGAGAAACGGCAATCAAAAGATTATCGGGGGTAAAAACCGGTTTGCGATAACGAAATTCAGAAGAAATATCCACCTCAGCCGGGATACCAGCGTACTCCTCAAGCATATACTCACCCACTCGGGCGGCCACATGCGCCGTGCCGCAAGCCGTAAGCAAAATGCGCTGAACCTTTCGCAGCTCATCTTTGCCGCGTTCAATACCACCGAGCTTTGCCCGACCCTCGTCAACAATCAGCCGACCGCGCATTGAGTTTTCAATGACCTCCGGGATTTCGAATATCTCCTTATGCATGAAGTGGTCATGGCCGCCCTTTTCAATCTTTGCGCTTTCCCACTCAAGAGCTTCGGGCTTTCGATCTATCGCAAGGGCTGCGAGCGTTTCAATGTGATAGTTATCTTTCGTTATCTCAGCCACCTCCCCATCATTCAAATAAATAACATTTCTCGTAAGAGCGATGACCGCAGAGGCATCGGAAGCGACCATATTTTCACCCGCACCGATGCCCAGAAGCAGCGGGCTGCTGTTTCGGGCCGCAATGATCTTGTCTGGCTCATTACTGCTTACCACCACAAGACCAAAGGTGCCACGCACTTTTTGAAGCGCCTGCTGAACGGCACCGAGAAGCCGGTGCTCGCCTCCGGACTCTATTCGTTTATTCGTCACTGATTCGCTATTCGGTGATGTTGCATACTCTTTTTCAACCAAATGCGCGAGCACTTCGGTATCAGTTTCGGATTTAAAGGTGTGACCCTCCGCAAGAAGCCCATCCTTGAGCTCTTTATAGTTTTCAATAATGCCGTTGTGCGCCACCCAAAACTGATTTGTGCAGTCAGCGTGCGGGTGCGCGTTCGCTTCGCTCGGCTTCCCGTGCGTTGCCCAGCGCGTGTGCGCGATACCCATATGGGAAGCTGTAAGCGGTAAGCTGTCAGCTGTAAGGGCAGATTCGAGGTTGGCGACTTTGCCAACACGCCGTTCGATATGATGCTTTTTATCGGCGTCAATCACTACAAGACCAGATGAGTCATAGCCCCGATATTCAAGACGCTTCAGCCCATCAATCAATATGGGGACTGCATTCTGTTTTCCGATATAGCCGACAATGCCGCACATGGTGATTTTATAACCCTAAATTCGTAAGGCTGCTAAATGAGTCTAAAAATGCTGGAATCGCGAACATAAGCCCGATGAGCGGCAAGACAATCACCGCGATCGTAATGATCATCGTCCACTTAAAATACTTCCTCGTTTTCTCCACCGAAACAAAAATCGCATCGAGCTTCTTTTCAATGTCTTGATCCATGCACCTATTATGGAAGAGTAACTGTTTTCTCGCAATACAAAACCGGCCTGTGGCCGGTTTTGTAAATAGCCTTACATTTGTCCTTGCCCGTACGTCTTAAACCAATTTTTCGCCTTAAACCCTCCAGCCATGTAAAAAAGCGCCAGCGGACCCGCCCAGTTCGCCCATCGCTCAACAAAATCCCAAATCGGATCAGGGCCAAACGGCCAGCGAACGAGCGCTGTCCACAATCCCCAAAACGCCATCCACAACAGCGCAATGCGAATAGGCTTAAAAAGCACTAATAAGACCATCAGCATATCCATTACCCCGACAAGCGTCAGAAGCATCTTCATGGTTTCTGGATTCGTAAAACCAAACGCCTCGAAGTATTTAAACCAGCTCTCCTTGCCCTGCAGAGCAAACATGCCATGGCCGAAAAACTCACCCGCCACGCCAATCCGCAAAATCCAACTCACTGCTTTCGTATTCATAGTATCTGTTATTATCACGTATTCTTATCGACCTTTTGTATACTTTCAGTATATCGCAACTATGATCGCGAGATATGCACAGATACAAAAACGGGCGCGGGGCGCCCGTTTTTGTATTTTTTTATGCTTTACCGACGCACCCAAAAATGCCGATGCACATATCCCCAAAACGCCCCAAGAGCAACCAACATAAACACAAACGCGATTAAACTTCCAAAGAATGGCGCAAAGCTCAGCGCGAAAAGCACCACATTACCGCCAATAACAGTCTGCCAGTTAAACACTTGATCCGGCTTTTTAAATACCACGCGATTAATCCAGCCACCAAGCATAATACCGGCGAAAATGCGCGCGATAATGAGCAACACGACATAGAAAAGCATCAGCGCGACACTAACGGGTATGCCGATAATCGTAAAGAAAAGCGCCAGCGCTATTACGGGAACTGCAACAAGCACCACCACGCCCCGCAATACCTCCTTCCCAAAGTTGGCAAGCGCGTGCGCGACCAATTGCGCCGATCGATTCTTAAACAACCAAAGACAGATAAGACCAGCGAACAGAAACATGAGGAAACTCGTTGCTCCAGCCGAAGCAAGCATGCCCCTTACTGATTGAGTGTATGGCGAAGGCTCGTTTGTAATATTGCCATGCACTATTGCTCCCGAGGCAAGCTCGGCCTCATACTGCGAACGATTGGTTAAATCGCCAACGATGATCGCGCTTGTCGTTAATCGCAATTGCTCAACGGAACTTATCACATCGCCGCCAACCACGCCGCCCAATGTCGCTTCACCACCGACAAGGCGCACATCTCCAACCACCTCACCCTCAAGCAGCATAGTGCCACCAGCCATAATGACATCACCACCGATGCGCGCCTTAGAAAGCACTCGAAGCGTGCCCCCCGCGACAACCAAATCGCCGGCAATTGCTCCTCTGACTGTCAGCGTTCCACCAACCATTCGCACATCATCACCCACCGTTCCATTCACTTCGATTTCACCGCCAGCCAGCGCCACATCTTCCGACACGCCTCCACGCACATACACTTTCTCGCCAGCCGCATACAAATCGCCGGCGATCTCGCCATCAAAATTAAGCTCACTACCCGCGACATAAAAATTGCCAGCTATATTCTCAGCTTCCGCAAGCACATAACGCTCGCCCATTTGAACGGAAGCGGCACTCGCAAGAACCGGCACCAGCACGACAGACAAGATAACACCAACAAGCAGTGTTTTTTTCATATTTTTCACAGTATACCGCCCAGCTTAGTTCAGCGCAACCAGCCGGCCTTTCTATGAATACGCAACCCTCTTACTTTTTCCCGCTTTTACAGCAGTCGATGGAATGGCCACGTGAGTATCTCGAAAAACTTCTTCAAGAGTGGTCGCTTCTTCCAATCCGCCAATGAAAGTTCGGTTGAGTGCGCCATATACTCTTCAATTTGCGTTTTGATTTCACGGGCAAAATCCGGATCCACGCTCACCAGATTCCCCTCGTAATTAAGCAAAAAACTTAGGTTATCAAGGTTAGCGCTGCCAACCGAAGACCACACCTCATCAATAACCGCGGTCTTGCTATGAATCATATCTGGCCCATACTGAAAAATTTTAATACCCGCCTTAAGCCCAAGCCCGTAATATGATTGCGAAGCTAATTCAACGACCGTGTGATTATTCACTGCGGGAACAATAAGGCGCACTTCAACGCCGCGACTTACCGCCTGTTTGAGCGCCTTAGAAAATCGCATCGTTGGCACAAAATAAGGCGTTGCCAAATAAATATATTTTTTCGCATTTCGTATTGCCCGCAAAAACTCATAATAAATATAACGCTGTTGCGGTTTTGGAAAATTCATTAAAAATTGAAATGATGAATCGCGCAGTGGCTGCCACCACGCACCAATAATGCGCTTACCCGCACGCACATTTTTCCACATCAGCTCGAACGATTCAGTCATCGCAGAAACCACCGGTCCCATTATTTTAATATGGGTATCGCGCCATTTGGTCATATCCGCCCGAATACCCACCCCGCCCGTATAACCCACCGTGCCATCAATAATCATTATCTTACTGTGATCGCGCAAAAACCAAGACCAAAAACGAAGTAAATTCCAAAACTTAAGAACACGAATAGGATTAAAAAACCTTATCTCCACGCCGTTCCGTTCAAGTTCTGATTCATCAAACGTATCAAATACCACCCCTTCACTGCCAACACCATCGCACAAAATCCGCACTCGAACACCGCGCTGGCGCGCGGCGATAAGCGCCGCGATAAACTTTTGTCCCACATCATCAGTAGTAAAAATATACTGCTCAATATCAATAGAATGCTTGGCCTTATTCACCGCCGCAAGCATCGCCTTCCAAGCCTGCTCTGAATTGGTATACAGTTGCCACTCGGTTCTAGTAGCCATGTCTATAT
>CAYWPI010000001.1:98605-108450 GCA_964460325.1 uncultured Candidatus Saccharibacteria bacterium
GGATTGGCGAGCGCGAAGACAATGGGCCGGGGCGCCATGCTGCCCACCATATCAGCCGTAAGAAGCCCCGCCTTACTTACGCCAATGAACACATCTGCACCCCGCAATACATCAGTAAGCGTGCCTTTTTCCCGGTGCGGATTAGTCAGCTTTGCCAACTCGATTTTTTCGTCATTCAAATCTGCCCGTTCTTCATGCAGTGCTCCCTTACTGTCACACACAATCAAATTGCGAAAGCCATACATCAAAAGCAGTTTAGCAATTGCGGTGCCAGCCGCGCCCGCCCCGGAAAACACAATCTTCAGATTATTTTGATCTGAAAGACCCCGAAGTTTCACGGCGTTTATCAGCGCCGCAAGCACCACCGTCGCCGTTCCGTGCTGATCATCATGCATCACCGGGATAGAAAGCTCGGCCCGCAAACGTTTTTCAACCTCAAAACAACGCGGCGCGGCGATATCTTCTAAATTCACTCCCCCAAAAACCGGCGCGATATGTTTCACGGTGTTTACGATTTCGTCCACATTTTGCGTGTCCAGGCAAATAGGAAACGCATCAATACCCGCAAACTCTTTAAATAAAATCGCCTTGCCCTCCATCACGGGAATCGCGCCGGCAGCCCCAAGATTGCCAAGACCAAGAACAGATGAGCCGTCAGAAATAACCGCAATCGTATTTTGTTTGAGCGTAAACTCATAGGCGAGCTTTTCATCCTTACCAATCGCCGATGAAACCGCTCCCACGCCCGGCGTGTAAGCAAGAGAAAGATCATGCATAGTGGCAAGGGGCACTCGACTATGAATTTCTATCTTTCCACCGTTTTCTTTATGAAGCGCCAAAGACTTTTGATACACATCATCCATGCTTGCTATTGTACACTGACTTTCATTGAAAATGTAATAGACAAAAGAGTTTCACGTCCTCTAGAATATATCTTGAAAGGTCGCAATACTAACCTGCGACAATTGACGGCTGACGTGTGACCAAAGACAGCTTTCTGTTTTTAAGTTAACAGTCAACTGTTTATTGTCAGTATTTACATTTTATTTATGACTGAAGTTATTCGTGAAGTGGACAGTTCGAATAATGGCCTTTTGGCTGTTATTCTTATCGTGGTTATCGCAATCGGCGGATTTCTTGTATGGCGCTTTTCAGCCAAAGAGCAGCCGCAAGAACCTGGTGGTATCGATATTCAATTAACGGCGCCAGCCGGCAGTGATACTGATGGCAGAGCAGCTGAGTAACATTAAAAAACACTCGCGGAAGCCTGAAAGCACAAGAGGGCCCCGCGGGTGTTTTTTTATTTAAAATTGAAAAGGGAGCGATATTGGCCGAAGCCGCACGCTCCCTCGAAGACTGTCGCACCCAGAAAGGGCACGAGGATGCTCGGGGCAAGTAGGTCTTCCGCCTTTCATGAGGCCAGAAGCCTACTCGAGCCGCTCCTCCTGCGCTTTCTTTAACGGTACCGCTGTCTTCATTATTCCGGGTCTGACGCCCGGACATCATCAACGGCAAGGGCTATAACCTCATGGGGCGCCCTTGGGATGCCATTTTTACTGCCTGGGGGGCATCCTATCGGATTCCCAGACAGCAGGTCCACTGCAGAATACGACCTCCCTTCCGACGGTTGGAGCCTTGGGATTGGGAATGCGCTAAATATAGCACATATAGTTATATTTGTCAATAGCCAGTCGATTCAACACAAAACCCGCCAGAAAGGCGGGTTTTGTGTATATCTAATCATTATTATTTCAACTCGAATGAAACACTCACCGTTGCCGATATTTCTTTCTGGCGAGTTGAGGTGTCATAAGCGCCATAATCAGCGAACTCAAGCGAGTTTGGCGGCAAAATTTGCACCACACCAGTGCGAGCACTCTTTAACTTTCCCACTTTTGTTCCAGTACCTCGGGCAATCGCCTGCGCACGAACTTGCGCGTCTTCAGTCGCTTCTGCAAACAGTTCCGGCCGAAGATCGATTATCTTTGTGTAAAAATATTCGGTGTTTTGATAATCAGCGATTATCCCCTGGTCGATGAGCCAAGCGATATCTTTGCCGAGCTTTTCAACCGCATCAACATCTTCGCTCTCCACGCGCACGCTTTGGCGCACATTATAACCAATCAAGTTATTCGTCGGGCCATAATTGGTATATTCATACATTGATTCAGTTTGAATCGGCGTGATAATAATCGCCTCTGCCGGAATACCGTGATCAGTTACAAACTTTTTAATCGCCTCGATATCTGCCGCTGAACGAGTGATACCGTTTTTTAAATCATATGCGCCAGTCCGCCGCGTAAAGCTTGCGTTCCACTTTGCCAAATCAGCCTCCACGCGCCGCTTTGATGAACCCGTAACCGTAATACTGTCCGCATTGCTCCGACTCGCAAGCTGCGCACCATGCACCAAAAGCCCCAAGAAAAGCGATGCCCCGATAATCCCCGCAAAAATCTTTAATGTTTTTGAATCCATATGGTTATAATTATACACTACGCATCAAAATAATTCCTGTCAGTTTTGATTGCTTCGATAATTGATGGCCATGATTTAAATAAAGGCTGAGGAATTTCATTAATCCCGTACCATGCCCATCCTTCGCACTTTTCCGGCTCCATTACTTTCGGCTCACCACTTTCCCAATCACAAAGCACCGCAATATCAATATAATGTTTCGGCGCATACTCCTTCATATTATATAAACGAAGGAATCTTACGTTTGTGACTTTTATCCCAGCCTCTTCCATTACCTCACGCTTCGCGCACGCCTCGATTGACTCCATATTTTCCAAATGCCCTCCAGGCGAAGAATAATCACCGGCACCATGCGATCCCTTACGCTTACCCAAAAGATACTTCCCATCTTTTACGACCACTGCAGCAATCCCCACCTTCGGCCGATCATTCTCCATACTACTTCTTTTTGAGAAACTTTTTCAGTTTATTAAAATCCTTCACCAGTTCAACTTTCACGCTCGGCGAATAGAGCGGCGCGGCAGGATGATACGTCAGGAAATACGTTCTCCCGTTTTCCTCTATAAACGTACCATGGTCGCGACCGATGGAGAAGCTTCTTTTGAGCAAAGCAACGCCCGCCACTCGTCCAAGCATGACCACTACTTTTGGATTAATAATCGAGAGTTGGGCGTCGAGGTGGATCCGTCCGTGATCAATCTCCTCTTCAGTTGGAGTCACGTGGACAGGCAAATATTTGACCGGTGAAGTGATATACACATCCTGTTCTTTGTAACCCAACGCGGCAATGAGCGCGCGTAAAACCTTACCGGAACGACCAACAAACGGCCGGCCAGTCTTTGCCTCTTCTTTCCCTGGAGCTTCGCCAATAAACACTACCTGCGCCTCGCAACTTCCCTCGCCCGGCACTGCCAGACCAGTTTTATTTACCTTACATTCCACACAGCTCTTGATTTCAATAGCGATCGCCTCCAACTGTTTTTGTTTTGAAGTTGTGGCCATAGTGAGTTGTATATTGTAATGCCATACTCGGCTTTGACTCAATAGAACAACTCACGCGCATTGTCCTATCGCACAATAAACAGCAGATTTTATTTTTTATGCTCTGGAGCGTTGATAAGTCCACACTTTTTATATTTCTTACCACTGCCGCATGGGCACGGGTCATTGCGGCCGATCTTAGAACCCGTAGGAGAGTAGGGGCGTAGGGACGTAGAAGAATCGCCGGGTTCGGCGGGGAATTGAAAACCCGCCGGTACATCACTTGCCGCCACTGAAGCACCGCCCACTTTCTGATCTTGTTCAAGTATTCTTTTTTCATTCTCAAGAAGCCACTGATCAAAATTCGCAAGAAGAGCTTGGAAAAAATCACGGCCTTCGCGGCGATATTCAACAAGCGGATCTTTTTGTCCCACCGCCCGCAAACGCACCGCCTCTTGAAGCGCCTCCATATCTTCTAAATGCGCCATCCACATTGAATCAAGCGCGCCCAGCACCAATGAGGCGCCATAAGGAGTTAACTTGAGTTCCCGCTCAGAACCCTCAGTCACCTCGCCCGTTTCCGCATTAACCTTACTATCCGTTTTAATTTTTACTATTCCACTATCAATCATCTCCTGCCTTCTTCGATATATTGCCAGGCGCTGCTTGTTGAGCACATCATCATATTCAAGCAAGTGCTTACGAGCATCAAAGTTATGACCTTCAACACGACTTTGCGCTTGACCAACGGATCGCGAAAGAATTCCAGCGGTTATCGGCATATCATCTGGAATATTCAGCCGATTCATGATTCCCTTCATGCGATCGCCGCCAAAGATGCGCATGAGATCATCTTCCATGGAAAGAAAAAATTGCGAACTGCCCGGATCGCCCTGCCGGCCGGCGCGACCACGGAGCTGATTATCAATACGTCGACTTTCATGCCGCTCGGTGCCAATCACGTGCAATCCACCGGCGTTTTTAATATCCATCTGTTCTTTGATTTCTGGTGGATTACCGCCAAGAATAATATCAACGCCACGGCCAGCCATGTTGGTTGCCACCGTCACTGCTCCCCGCCTGCCCGCCTGGGCAATAATTGAACCTTCACGCTCATTGTTCTTTGCATTGAGTAGCTCATGTCTGATACCCGCCGCGTGCAGACGACGCGAGAGCTCTTCATTTTTTTCAATAGAAACCGTGCCAATAAGAATGGGTTGGCCTTTTTCGGTTCGCTTTTTAACATCTTCAATAATCGCTTGGTATTTCGCGTCGATTGTTTTATAAATCACATCCGGCATATCCTGCCGCTGATTGGGACGATTGGTTGGAATAGTAACCACCTCCAGGTTATACACCTTATGAAACTCTTCCGCCGATGTTTGCGCCGTGCCAGTCATACCCGAAAGTTTTGGATATAAGCGAAAATAGTTTTGAATAGAAATCTGCGCATAGGTGCGACTTTCTTCTTGCACAAGCACGCCTTCTTTTGCCTCGATCGCCTGGTGTAACCCCCCCGAATATCGCCGCCCCTGCATGAGCCTGCCCGTAAACTGATCGACAATAATTACTTCGTTGCTCTTTACCACGTAATCTTTATCTTTCACAAACAAGCCATACGCTCGTAAACATTCTTGCAAATAATGCGTTAAGCGAAGGTTCTCGCCCTCATAAAGATTTTTGATGCCAGACATCTGCTCAACCTTATTGATACCCGACTCAGTGATTTGCACCGCTCGCTGCTTTTCATCAACAAGATAATCAACACCTTTTTCAAGACGAGAAACAATACGCGAAAACTGCTTGTAATAATCACTTGATTTACTGTCAGGCGCGGCAATGATAAGCGGCGTTCGCGCCTCATCAATTAAAATACTGTCCACTTCGTCAATGACCGCAAAGAAATGGGCGCGTTGCGACTGTTGCTCCTTGCTGCGCGCGAGATTATCACGAAGATAATCAAAACCAAACTCGTGATTGGTTCCATAAGTGATATCACAGGCATACGCCTCTTTGCGGCTGATGGGACGCAAATACTCCTCTTGCACGATAAACGCTCCCGTCGTGTCACGCTCTTTATCAATCAAGGCTTGGTCGTCTTTCGGAATCCGAAATGTCGGATCATAACGCAACGCACCACCGTGCGTCAGACAAGCAACCGAAAGCCCGAGCGCGTCATACACCTGGCCCATCCAAACCGTGTCACGCTTGGCCAGATATTCATTGACCGTCACCACATGTACTCCTTTCCCAGCCAAGGCATTTAACGCAGTCGGCAAGGTGGCGACCAGTGTTTTTCCTTCACCAGTGCGCATCTCGGCTATGGCGCCAGAATGAAGCGCCGCGCCACCAATAATCTGAACATCAAAATGGCGTTGACCCAGGGTTCGCTTGGCCGCCTCACGCGTAAGAGCAAAAGAACGCGCGAGCACCTCATCAAGCAAGGCACCGTCTCTTATTTTCTTTTTCAATTGCGCTGCTTCAGCTTTGAGCTCGTCAGTTGAAAGCTTCTGAATCTCACTCTCAAGTGCGTTAACCTGACTTACGATTTTATAGAATCGCCCATTGAGCTTCGCCGGTCCGCCGAATAATTTAGATAGTAAGGACATAGAAAATAGTAGTGTAGGAAAGTAGTGCGTAGGAAAGTAGGAAAAGTGCGATACAAGTCAGAAACACTACGCCCCTACCCTACCACCTCACTAGTGAGTAGCTCGCGCGTCCTTGTACTTGTCAATTTCGCGCTTAAGGATATCTTTTGCTTGATTGATGGCAACACGGACATCAGCATTTTCTGTTTTCGCGCGAAGAATCTTGTTCGGAACATTCACATTTATCTCCGCAAAATACACATCGCCCTTATTATGATGCTTAGTCGAACGAGCGATCTCCACCGCCGCCAACACCCCACCATCAGCATCATAGCGTTGTAAAAACTTCTGTACCGAACCAACCTTATCTTCAATAAACTCTTTTATTGATGGCGTAAGCTCTAAACCTGTCGATTTGATGGTTATCTTCATCCCGTTAGTGATAATTAAACTTGATAATAATGACTTGCATTAGTTCGTACAATATAAAGCTATATCTAATCCACGTTGAGCGCTCGGAAGCGACAAATCGCTTCCTATCACTAACGGGATTCATGAGTAGTATAACTGGCTTAATCAACTTTCTCAAGACAAAAGCAAGGGCGGGGTCATGGACCCCGCCCGATGCGGCACATCACGTGCCGCGGCGCTTCATCATGTACTCACGGACCTCCTCGCTCCTGCGGCGCGCACGCTCGGTGGTCTTGTTCATGATCAGAGCGTTCCCTATCACCGCAAGGGTAAAGACGCCCACAGGAACCGCCCTCGACCACAACGGCATATTCACCGGCATGCCGAGCACGACGCACAGCGCGAGCAGTCCGACAACGGCACAAAGCCGATTGAGCCTTTCGAGACCCTTCGTGGTCACTGCATACCTCCTTTCAAGCGAACTCAAGTTACCCTACACCCCAATAACCCCCTACGCAAGATTCTTGACTTTTAATATTTTTTACTTTAAAAATGTGGGGTTAGTCACGAAAGGAGAAAAAAGAATGGACAAGCTCACTTTCGAAGCTCAGCTCGAGGCAGCGAAGGAAGTTGCACGGGATCGCTCATGGAACCTCGTAGGCTGGTTGTTACATTCAATCCTCTGCATCGCTACAAGCGTAGGGATATGGATCTGTGCTGCCACAAACAAAAGCGAGATGATGCTCGTGTTGGTTGGGATTTTCTTGTTTGTCGCAAGCTTCTTCTACGCCAGCACAGTAATCTCTCTCATCTCTCACTACAGACAGATTATGCGAGACCCTGTCATACTGGAGAAGTTCGCCACCTACCAATGCAACTGCCGGTTCAGTCACGCAGACTGGAGCGACTGACTGCAACAAACGGCGCGACCCTCGCAAGGGTCGCGCCGCACTCATTTCTATGAAACAAATATCACCTCTTGTTCCAAGTCTACATTAAACTGCCTTTTTATCTCTGCCCGAACGATTTCCATGAGCGCCCTGACATCGGCCGCAGTTGCCTTACTGGTTGCGTTAATAATAAAGTTCGGATGCTTCGACGAGATCATTGCTCCACCAACACTACGACCCTTAAGACCAGCGGCATCATTTAAAACGGCAGTTGGCATAACAGGAAACGGATCGTGCTTTATCTTTTGCTCAAACCGCTTAAGCACCTCGGCCGGCACTTTTTCAACAGGAGTATTTTTAAAGATACTGCCGATGTTTGGATAATCGAGCGGCTGCTTATTGATGCGATAATCAATCTTCTCTTGCGCTGCCGCCGCAATCGCAGCCTTGTCGCCCTTTTTCAACTGAAAGGTCATTTCAACGATGACCTCTTGAAAGCCTTTGGCAACATTTTGTTTAAAAACACTGTCGCGATAGCCAAACGCACACTGCGCATTATTACGCTCTATTTTCTTTGGCTTATCGGTAATATCAACACTGGTGACTGAAACAATCGAATCTTTCATCTCCCCCTTGAACGCGCCGGCATTCCCCCACACCGCGCCGCCGACAGTGCCCGGCAACCCGCCCGCCCACTCCATTCCCGCCAAGCTATTATCAATACAAAACTGCACAAAGTCTTTAACACTCACGCCAGCGCCAACCGTAACCCGCTCACCGTCTTTTTTGATATCAGAAAAACCCGCCTTGATAACGAGCCCCGGAAAACCACTATCACTGATGAGCAAATTGGTGCCGCCGCCAAGAATGAAAATGGGCAAACCCATCTCTTTTGCCTGCGCCGCCGCAGCGATGGTTTCTGCAACACTCTTAACCTGCGCAAAATAACGAGCGGGGCCACCGATCTTATAATTGCTGTATTGGCTTAAAGCGATGTTTTCTTGCATCATTTTGCTTATCATAGCGCCAAAACGCTGTTTTTCCCAGCGTAACATATGATATAGTAAAAAATGTCGACGGTCGGGAGGGCGATCGTTTGACGTATACTCATTTAACACAATTGTTTTGGAGTCGTATCGCGATCGCCCTCTCGGTCGTTATGACTAAGTAAAAACCGCCGAAAGGCGGTTTTTACTTAAGGTATAAGCCAGAAAACATAAAACCGCCTTTCGACGGTTTTATGCCACAATTGTCGGACATTTCTAAATCGACTTGCGTCGCCTTAGAAACAGAATACTCATTCAATGGCTAGTATACACAATATATAGAAAAAGTCAATAGCCTGACTTATTCTTGTTAAAAAACGCCAGTTTATGATACCTTACGGAAGTCCACTGGAGATTCACTGTGATACAGGACACAACACCGCGACCCTCTCTCTGGCGCTACTACAAGCACTGGTGGAGGCACTGGATTTTGCCAATGGCTGTTGCTTGGATGATAACGATAGCATTCGCCTTCTCACAGGAGGATCCCGCTGCCAAAGTTGGCATGGGCTTCATTGCTTTGATCTTCACCATCAAGGGCCTCGTCATGCCCATCCTGCGATGGAAAGGTGACCCAAGAAAGCCTGCCAGCCAGCTCCGCCCATAGCCCAAACCGGAGCACTCCAAGGCCCTTGCGCAATAGCGCAGGGGTCTTATTTCTTCAGCAGCTCTTTGAACACGTGAGCTGGCACACTCACTCCCGATGAGACGCCGCGCTCTTTCAATCGTTCCTTTCCGCGCGCCTGCTTCTTCCAAAGCTTCATTTTGCGCGTCCGGTCGCCACCATTCTTCCCAAAGTTGCCCAGCTCTTTCTTTTCTGCCGCGATGGTTTCACGCGCGATAATGCGCCCCTTGTGCCGCGCCTGAATCGCCTGCGAAAACTGCGCCTTTGGCAACAAGTCTTTAAGACGCTCACACATCTTGCGGCTTTCTTTTTCAATATCTTCTTTAGGCAGAATGCGCGTTAGCCCCTGCACCACATTTTCAGCAACCAAAATCTCTACCTTATCAAGCTTGCCCGATTCATAGCCGACCACTTCATATGAAAGCGAGCCATAACCTTGCGAAACCGACTTCAACTTATCGTCAAAATCAGAAATAAGATCGGCAAGCGGCAACTTGGCCGTAATCAGTATCTTATCTTTATGCGCTCCAGCACCCTGCACTCCAAATGGCGTGGTTTCAATGTCATAAATGCGATAATGCTCCTTAAGCTGTAAAATCGAACCCATATATTGAATGGGGGTAAGAATCTCAATCTTAGTTATCGGCTCAAGTACTTCAAGGTACTCGTCTGGAAAATCTCTCGGGTTTTTAACGATAAGATACTCCCCTTCCCAATTTTCTGCATTGTTCGCGAGCACCGAATCTTTTATTTGATTGGTCCCTGAACGAGGAGCTTGCCCTGAGCCTGCCGAACGGGCCGGTTTTACCTTATAAGCAACTGATGGAAA
>CAYWPI010000001.1:108550-162320 GCA_964460325.1 uncultured Candidatus Saccharibacteria bacterium
CTTGCCCTGAGCCTGCCGAACGGGCCGGTTTTACCTTATAAGCAACTGATGGAAAGCTTGAAAGTGTCGGAATATCAAACTCCCTCTCGATGCGCTCACTGGCAATTTCAAAGTGAAGCCTACCAAGAAAGCCGCCCTTAAAGCCACGGCCAAGCACCTCACTCATATCCGGTTCAAACTTGAGCGCCGAATCTGAAAGACGCAACTTAGAAAGCGCTTTTTTAAAATCATCGTAATCCTCGGCATTTTCCGGATAAAAACTCACGAACACCACAGGTTTTGGTTCGCGATAGCCTGGCAGCGCAATTTCCAACTTCTCGGTCTGCGTTGATGGTATCTTGTCGGTTATCGTGTCGC
Organism: uncultured Candidatus Saccharibacteria bacterium; assembly: GCA_964460325.1. Classification (GTDB taxonomy): domain Bacteria; phylum Patescibacteriota; class Minisyncoccia; order UBA6257; family 1-14-0-10-44-23; genus CAYWPI01. The sequence goes on from CAYWPI010000001.1 coordinate 108,908, forward strand.
CAATTTTAAGCAGGTCGGGATCTTTAATGCCAGTGGCGATATAACCAGTTTCGCCCGCGGTTATCATTGGAGCAGTCTTCATCCCCGGCTTGAGATGACCAATATCCTTTGTTTTAACCTCAGCGCCAGTGGCTACCATATGATAGTTTTGGTTGAGCTTGAAGCTGCCTGAAAAAACACGGATATACGCGATGACGCCTTTGTGGTCATCATACTGACTGTCAAACACCAGTCCGCGCGCCGCTTCAACAGTGAAATTCGGTTTTTGGGGCGGCGGGACATGTCTGATGACCGCGGCAAGAATATCTTTCACTCCAGCGCCGGTTTTGCCAGATGCCTTGATGATCTCCGACGGATGACAGTGCAATAACTCTGCCAGATCATTGACCGCCGATTCAATGAGCTCTTCGGGAGCGATATCAACCTTATTCACCACGCCTATCATCGTAAGCCCCGCTTTTTTTGCGCCTTCAAAGTTTGAAAGCGTTTGCGCCTGAATGCCCTGTGTTGCATCCACTAGCAAAATAGCCCCCTCAACGGCGGCAAGCGCCCGGCTCACTTCATATGCGAAATCAGAATGTCCAGGAGTGTCGATGAGATTGAGAATATAATTCTTCCCCTCAAACACGTACTCCATGCGCACCGGCGCCATTTTGATGGTAATGCCGCGCTCACGCTCCAAATCCATGGAATCCAAATACTGCGCCTGCATGTTGCGGTTTTCAACCGTATGCGTTTCCTCTAAGAGCCGGTCAGCCAAAGTGGACTTCCCGTGATCTATGTGGGCTGTAATTAAGAAATTTCGGATGTTATCCATAAAGAAGCTGTATGGCAGATACTATCAGATTATCAGCGCTTTTGAAACCGCTTTAATAAATCACCACAACGCCGACTGGCGCTTTGCGATTATAAATGAGGGCACCTTTGCGGGTTATTTTATTTCCATGCCCCGCAAAGCAGCTATCCTCTCTTCTATCGGAGGGTGGGTCATAAACAGCTTATGCAGAAACGGAGTTTTCTTTTCGCCATTGAACGGATCATCAATCCACAAGTGTGCTGTGCTGTTGTTGGCTGGCGGCATCGGCGTTTTATCTGTCGCAATTTTTTGCAAAGCATTTGCAAGCCCCTCTGGATACCGAGTTAAAAGCGCGCCGCTCGCATCAGCAAGTGCCTCGCGGCGGCGGGAAATCGCCAAACGCATGAGCGTGGCCGCGATCGGCGCCAAAATGGCAAACACCAGGCCCACAAGCATCATAATCGCCTGCGCCTGTCCCCCATTGCGATCACTGCCCGACCGACGGAACATAGTAGAACGCAAAAAGATATCTGAAAGAATGGCGATAAATCCAGCAAGCACCACAATCACCGTTGAAACAAGCATGTCCCGGTTACCGATATGGGAAAGTTCGTGCGCAAGCACACCTTCAAGCTCTGTTCGGTCAAGCCGCGCCAGAAGCCCAGTGGTTACGGCAATCACCGCGTGCTCGGGATTACGCCCCGTTGCAAACGCGTTAAGTTGGGGCTGATTCACAATATAGATTTTGGGCATCGGCAGGCCGGCGGTAATGCACAGATTTTCAACCATGCGATACAGCTCTTTATTATTCTCCATGCTCACGGGCTGAGCCCGGTACATTGCAAGCACCAACTTATCTGAAAACCAATATGCCCATACGTTCATAAAAACTGCAAACGCAACCGCAAAGTAGAGAATGCTTGGATTCCCATATATCTGAGTGAAGATCCAGCCGATACCAATCACGACAACAAAAAATAACGTGAGCATGAACCACGTTTTGCGGATATTACTGTCTCTGTGCGTATAAATTGAAGCCATTTACCCTGTTAAATACGACTTGAGACGATTTTTGATAAACATTTTGCCATGATATGTCTTGAGATATTTTTCACGATGAGTAGCGTCCGCCTGACTGAGACATGCTTCAAAATAGATTAGCCTAAGAGGCCGCCTATCCTTCGTAGACTCTACAAACCCACACTGATGCGTCTCAAGTCGTTTCTTAATGTCCTTCGTATAGCCAACATACTTTTGACCATCCTTGATACTTAGTAGCACGTATACATAGTGCAATATAGCAACATTAAGAAATTTAACAGGGTGAATTAGAACTGCACCTTCACCGGCTGCTTTTCAGCCTCACTGCCAACCGCAAAGAATACGTCTTTCTTGAAACCGAACATGCCGGCGATAAGGTTTGATGGGAAGGATTCGATTTTCGTGTTGAGATCCATGACCGTTGCGTTAAAGAACCGGCGGCTGGCCATCATCTTATTCTCTGTGTCAGACAGTTCACGCTGAAGCTCCAAAAAGTTCGTGTTGGACTTGAGATCCGGATAGGCCTCTGAAACCGCAAACAAAGACTTGAGCGCGCCCGTGAGCATATCCTCACTCTTGGCTTTTTCCACCTGACTTCCACCCATATTCATCGCTGCAGTGCGCGCCTTAGTTACGCTCTCCAGCACGCCACTCTCCTGTTTTGCATAGCCCTTCACCGTCTCGATAAGATTCGGGATAAGGTCGTATCGGCGCTTAGACTGCACATCAATATCTGAAAGCGCCTCTTGCTTTCGATTGCGCAAGCGAATAAGGGCGTTAAAGGTAAAGATGACCCACAAAGCCAAAACACCGACAACAATGAGAACAATAGTTAATGTATTCATAGAAATTAGCTTTAAGCTGTTAGCTGCAAGCTTCTAGCTTTTAAGGCAAAAAAGTTGCAGATGATTAATTTTTAATAGTATACCACCAAGGGGTTGCGAGTTCAATAAAAGAGAACCAAAATGTTGACAAACTGTATTCGTATGTTATTTTAATGAAAGTCCCGTTGGCCGGCTCAACAATAGGACTGCTCTGGCACGACAACTGCCAGGGGCCATTGAGTCAGAAACGTGCTATACTCGTTCTTCCGCCTAGCTCCACTGCGAGAGCGGTGGAGCTAGGCACCCACCTTGGGGGATGGCGCACATTACCAGCACCTTGGTCTTCACAGACCCTTGCCGCTCAAACCGGCTCGAATAAGGCGCACGCGCTCAACCCCCACCATTTTGTTGTGAGTATGGCGCATCCCGCCTTGCCCACAACTCGCTTTGACGTCGTCGTTGTCGTCGCCGTCGCCGTCACGCGGAGGACCCTCCTCCGCATCTGGCCAGCTTTCCCTCGGGATTGCTGGCCTTTTTTATTTCTTCAATACCAAAAACTCGCCTTTCGGCGAGTCTTTGAATACTTACATCATTCCTCCCATACCACCTGGCATTCCTCCGCCCACTGGAGCCTCTGACTTTGGAATATCCGTTACCGCGGCGCCAATCATCAGATAATTACTTGCCACCGAAAGAGCGTTCATAAACGCGGTCTTCGTTACTTTAAGCGGATCAATGATGCCGGCAGATTTCAAATCCGCCATCTCGCCAGTCATCGCGTTAAAACCAAACCACATACTTCCACTCCGCGCCGCTTCCATTTTCTTAATCATCGAATCGGCATTCTCTCCGCTGTTTTCCAAAATCGCCACCAAGGGGGCGCGCAATGCATGCTGTAAAATCGCAATCGCCGCCTTGCCCGCTTCTGAATCAGCATGCATTTCTGCAGAGCCAACATTAAACAGCGCAATACCACCACCGGGCACAATGCCCTCTTCCATCGCGGCGCGCGTTGCGGCCACCGCGTCATCAACCCGCTGTTTCAGTTCTTTCTGCGCCGCCTCCGTCGGAGCGCCAACCTTAATCACCGCCACGCCGCCGGCAAGCTTACCAAGACGCTCCTGCAGCTTGTCCTTGTCATAGCCGGACTCGGTCTTTTTAATCTGACCCTTAATCTCGGCGATGCGCGCCTCAATGTCTTGCTTGCTCCCCTTTCCGCCGACAATCTTCGTCTTGTCCTTGCTGGCCACCACACGGCGGGCGCGGCCCAAATCAGTAAGCGTAACCGTATCCAGTTTTTTGCCAAGCTCTTCGGTGATAAACTGACCGCCGGTCACAATCGCGATATCCGCAAGCATCTCCTTCTTCCGGTCACCAAATCCCGGAGCTTTGACCGCAAGCACGTTAAATGTGCCGCGCAGCTTGTTCACAATGAGCGTGGTGAGCGCCTCGCCCTCCACGTCCTCAGCAATAATCACCATATCCTTCTTGCCGCTTTCTATCACCTTTTCAAGAATCGGCAAAATCTCTTTAATGCCGCCAATTTTCTTGTCAGTCACCAGCACATACGGATCTTCCAAAACCGATTCCATTCGCTCTGCGTTTGAAATCATATATTGGCTGATATAGCCATTATCAAGCTCCATACCTTCAACCACCTCAAAGCTGTTAGAAATCGTATTGCTGTCTTCAACAGAAACCACGCCCTCTTTGCCGATCTTCTCCATCACCTGCGCGATAAGACGGCCAATCTCTTTATCTTTAGCTGAAAGGGTGGCCACTTCCTGAATTTTTTTATTGTCATTTATCGGCTCTTTCTGTTTTTCAAGCGCCTTAATAACATCATGAGCTTTTTCTTTCAACTCATCTGCAAGCTGAATAACGTTAAAACCCTCTTCCTTGATCGCCTTTTCGCCCGCATTAATCATCGCGTGCGCAAGCACAATAGAAGTGGTCGTGCCGTCACCCACATTGTCATTTGTCTTGTCGGCCGCCTGCTTGATCAAGTCAGCGCCGAGATTTTCAAACTTGTCCTCAAGCTCAATCTCTTTAGCCACCGTCACGCCGTCAAACGTCACCGTCGGGGCGCCATATCCTTTTTCAATGACCACCGCGCGGCCACGAGGACCAAGGGTCATCTTCACCGCGTCCGCAAGCTTATCAATACCCTTCTTGATAGAAGAGCGCGCATCATCGTTGAATTTCAAAAGTTTTGCCATAAGAATAGTTCGTAGTGAGCCAATGCGTATTACGTAATAAGTGACTAAGAGATTATCGCAAGAATATCGTCTTCGTCGCCGACCAAATATTTCTTCCCTTCGATCTCGATCTCGTCCGGACCGTACTTTTTAAACAAAACCGTGTCTCCGATTTTAACGGTCATCGGCACGCGCGCACCATCGTCAATCTTTCCCGGACCCGTGGCGATGATCTTACCCATCATCGGCCGCTCACCGGAAGACGTCTCCGGCAACACGATACCGGACTTAGTTTGTTTTTCCTGACTCACCGGCTCAATAAAGACCCGGCTTCCTAACGGTTGCACCTTCATAATGAATAATAAATATAAGTTGAATGACCTTTTGTGCAGGTAGTATACGGCGGGCGGGCGCCTTCAGTCAACAAAAAAACCGCTTACGCGATTTCTTTGAAAAAGCTACTTATGCGCGCCAAACGCATCGTTCCTGTGAAGATATTCATAGATGTTAAGGATCGCCTTTACTGCATCGCCAGCAGAAATATTATTCTGTTTATACAGCACATCTGAAACATCGCCAGCAGACCAAATGCCAACCTGACTACTCTGTTGGGTTTTGGGATCAGTCACAATCTCGCCAATGGGATTAAGCTCCACGATATCTTTGACAAACTCTGCATTGGGCAATGAGCCAATCTCCACAAACACGCCATCAACCTTAATCTCTTGCTCCTGACCCGTCTTGGCATCTTTATACTTCAGCCCTGTCACCATCTTGCCATCTCCAACCACCTCAGATGAAACGGCGTTATAAAGCATGGTAATTTTTGGATGATTTTTTACCTTTTCTTGCGTAACCGCATCACCTTTTAATACCTCACTGCGAATAATCATATAAATCTTTGTCGCATACGGAATAGAGTCCACAGCCGCCTCAAGACCGGCATTGCCCCCACCGACGATCGCCACAATCTTTCCTTTGAACAGCGGCGCGTCGCACGTTGAGCAAAACACAACGCCCTTGCCGTCATATTTATCTTCGCCTGGAATACCAAGCCGACGACGCCGACTGCCACTGGCAACAAGAACTGTTTTTGCTTCGAACTCCTTTCCTGATTTTGTTGAAACCTTGAAATGCCCCTTCGGCGGATTGCCAACCTTTTCAATCTTATTCACCAGCTCGCCGTCAACAATCTCAATTCCTTCTTGCGCCCGCACATGACCCTCAAGATTCTGCGCGAGCTCAAGACCGGAGATGTTCTTAGTGCCAATCCAGTTTTGAATGTCATTTGAAACTAAAGACTGCCCGCCAAATGTTTCAGTCACAAGCAAGGTTTTGATTTGCTTTCGCGCGGCATAAACACCCGCGGCCACCGCCGCTGGCCCACCGCCCACAATAATCAATTCATACATAAGATATGATGAGTAGTCGATTAGACGAGTAGTTAATTGGACAAGATACCGCAACTTCTCTGGATCATTAACAACTAGACTAATTAACCATTAGACTAGCTAACCGAGAACGGCTTTTTCTATTTCCGACTTATTAAACCCAACATAAATCTCGCCGTCGATGTCGATGACTGGAACCCCCAACTGGCCGGACTTGGTCACCATCTCCTCTCGTGCGGCATCATCTGCCGCCACGTTAAACTCTTGATACGGAATGTTTTTGGACTTCAAAAACTCTTTGGCCATCTTGCAATACACACACGTCGGAGTCGAATAAATTTTGATTGATTTCATATTGCCTAATTTATTATCTTTAATTCGTATTTCGTAAGTTATTGTGCTAGTGCCGCTTCTATCGCCGCCTTAAATGTAGCATAAGGAACGGCGCCGGAAATGAGCTGACCATTCACAAATGATGCTGGCGTGCCATCCACCCCTGCCGCCGTGCCATCTGCCATATCTTTAGCAACTTCATCCGCAAACTTACGCGTTTCCACGCACACCTTAAACGCCGCTTTGTCTAAACCAAGCTCACCCGCAAGCTCGGTGTAATCCAAAGAGGCCAAGGTGCTCTGCCGCTCAAAGAGCGCGTCATGATACTGCCAGTAAGCCCCCTGATCACCAGCGCACTCTGCCGCCTCGGCAGCTGGCTGGGCCGATGGATGAAAAGAAAGCGGATAATCACGATACACCATTTTCACCTTTCCGGTTTTCACATAATCTTCTCGCATGGCTTTTTCGGTTTCTTGATACAAACGCTCACAAAACGGGCACTCGTAGTCGCCAAAGATAATCACAGTCACCGGCGCATCAGCTTGTCCCAGCACCACATCATCATCAATCGTCGGCTCTTCATAGGTTGGCTCCGGTTCATAAACATCCTGCCCTGCTCTGCCATTAAAAGGCTGGCTATTCGGCTGATATACAATCGCTCCGGCAATAATCACGCCGGCAATAATAATACTGATCGGAATGAATAGTTTGTTGTTTTCCACGCTTTTTGAAAGAGATTAATGATTATTAAGTGTTTGGACACACTATGCTTAATGATTGTATCATAGTCATATGCGATTTCTAGTCAATTCTTCGGCTTCGCTCAGAACGAGAACCGCCCAAGCAACAAAGGTCTACTCATTAGCCACTTGTAGTGAGCTTGCCGAACTATGCGATTTCTAGTCAAAACTCGTGCGCCGCTTCTTATCCTTGGCGATCTGGTGCTTTTTTACGGAGCACTCATATTAACGCTTTTAATCCGCTACCAAGAGGTTGATACAAACACGCTCAGCTTGCACCTTCCACCCTTTACTATTTCAGCAGTTTTCTGGATCGCCATCTTTTTTATTGGGGGCCTATATGAAATAAAAGCATTGCGCACGAACGACTATTTTTATAATCACTTCTTGGCGCTTATCGCCGTATGTGCCGCGCTTACCGCCGTTATGTTTTATCTGATTCCCGCATTTGGCATTACCCCAAAACTCAACTTGGCAATTTTTGTCGGCACCTTTACCATCTTGGATTACTTCTGGCGCATTCTTTTTAACGGCATCGTAAGTGTCAGCGCGCCCAAGACAAAAATGCTTATTATCGGCAGCAACCAAAGCGTAGAAGAACTCATCGCCCATCTTAAAGAGAATCCGCACCTTGGTTATGAAGTAAGTTTTTGGATGCGTGACGGGCTGCAGCATAAAACTGCCGCCGACATTAAAGAACTTATCAAAGGCAGCCACATCAATGTACTGGTTATTCCGGCCCATATTAAAAAAGACAGTCGATCGGCGCACGTCATTTATCAAAGCCTTCCCGTGGGTGTTGAAATTATCAACTTGGCTGATTTATACGAAACCATTTTCCAAAAAGTTTCTCTTTCAGAACTTGAAGAAGCGTGGTTTTTGGAGCACTTGCCGCCCCCAAGTCAACGCAACAACAAGGCGCGCAACATTATCGAAGCATTGATGGCTTTTGCGATCGCCGCCATCACCCTGCCGCTCACCATTCTTGCCGCTCTCCTCATTAAACTCACCTCTCCTGGACCTGTTTTTTATACGCAAAAACGCGTTGGCCAGCATCGTACTATTTTCAATCTCTATAAGTTTCGTAGTATGCATCATTCCAAAGCGCTTAATCCGGATGCGGATAGCACTCAACCCGCCTGGACAAGCCCCAATGACGCCCGCATCACACCGGTCGGAAAAATATTGCGCGCAACTCATATTGATGAGCTGCCGCAGCTGCTTAATATCATGCGGGGCGAAATGTCTTTCATCGGCCCGCGGCCCGAACGGCCCGAGTTTACCAAAGACCTGGAAAAGCAAATCCCTTTTTATGAACTGCGTTATCTGATACGCCCCGGCATCACCGGTTGGGCGCAAATTAATTTCCGGTATGCCGCCTCGGTTGATGAAGCATACGAAAAGCTGCAATATGATATCTATTACCTTAAAAACCACTCGTTCTTCCGTGACGTGGTGATTATTCTTAAAACAATCAAAAAAATATTTCTATGAAAATTCTTGTCACGGGCGGAGCGGGGTTCATCGGAAGCCACGTAGTAGACGACTATATCGCCGCGGGCCACCACGTGCTTATTATTGATAATCTTTCAACGGGCAACCGCGCCAACATCAACTCAAAGGCAGTCTTTTATGAAATGGATATCAGAGACCGGGAGGCGGTGAAAGCTTTTATCGAACGGGAAAAGCCCGACATCATCAATCATCACGCGGCTCAGGCGGCAGTAACGGTTTCTGGGGCCAACCCAGCAGAAACATACGATATTAATGTAACCGGTACGCTCAATCTTCTCCTTGCATCAAAAGGTATAACAAAATTCATTTTTATCTCCACCGGTGGAGCGCTCTATGGCGACCTTACCGATCATCTCTTTACCGAGCAAGACGCCCCTAAGCCCCTTTCAGCCTACGGCCTTTCAAAGTTAATCGGCGAACAGCTGGTGGCGTTCTATGCTCGCGAATACGGCTTCGCCTATACCATCCTCCGACTGGCTAACGCTTATGGACCGCGACAAAACCCCAAGGGCGAAGCGGGTATCTGCGCTATTTTCAGTCAGCTTCTGGCTCAAGGCGCGCAACCAACCATTTATAATAAAGACGCGACCCGCGACTATGTGTTTGTATCCGACATCGCCGCCGCAAACCTGCGCGCGCTTATAAAGGGAGAAAATCAAACTATGAATATCGGCACCGGCACTGAAACGAGCAATCAAACCGTATTTGAAACCATCGCTGCCGAATATAAGTACACGGGCACTCCCCTCTACCAGCCAGCGCGAGCTGGCGAAGTGTATCGCACCGCGGTAAACGCAACACTCGCCAAGCACACATTAGATTGGGCTCCCACTGTTACCCTTGCGGAAGGAATCAAGAAAATCCATGACTGGAAGAATTAGAAAACTGCTGTTTCGCAACACATCCCAAAATCAAACGATCGCCAAGAACACCTTTTGGCTTTTTAGCGGCGAAATAACTGCCCGCATTATCCGCGCGGTTATTGTTATTTACGGAGCTAACCTGCTGGGCGCTGCGAACTACGGCGCATTTTCATACGCGATGGCAATCGCCGGTTTCGTGACTATTTTTTCCGATATCGGATTAAGCCAAATCCTTACCCGCGAAGTTGCTAAGGATCCGGCCAGTCGCGGGCAATATCTTTCCACGGCGCTCTTTTTGAAAGCGATTCTTATTCTTATTAATATCTCGCTCGTGATTTTTATCGCGCCCCTTTTCACCAAAATGGAAGCGGCGCGGGCGCTCTTGCCGCTTGTCGCCTTTATCCTCGTATTTGATACGTTGCGTGACTTTGCCGCCGGCCTCTTTCGCGCGATGGAAAAAATGGAACTTGAAGCTCTTGCAAAAATCTGCACCAATGCCGCAGTGGCGACAGCCGGATTTGTCCTGCTGCTCAAAGCAGCGACCGCCTATTCATTCGCGTTTGCTTATGTTCTTGGCACTGGCACCGGATTTATTATCACGCTCATTCTTATTTGGCCGTATGTGCGCGGCGCGTTCGCCCACTTTAATCGTTCGCTGATTAAAACAATCGTGGTGGCCGCCTGGCCCATCGGCCTGCTTTCGCTTCTGGGCACCATTATGCTGAACACGGATATGGTAATGCTTGGCTGGATGCGCAGCCCGGCTGAGGTTGGTTTTTACGCCGCCGCCCAAAAACCCATCCTGCTTTTATATATCCTACCAACCCTTATCGCCTCGGCAATTTTCCCCATCATGGCGCGGCTTGCCCACCAGGATGACACTCGCTTTCGGGCTATTCTTGAACGCGGCATCGCCGCCACGCTGCTGCTTGCGCTCCCGCTAGTCGTTGGCGGCGTCGTATTGCGAGCCGAAATATTCCAACTCTTCTTCCGTTCCGAATATATTCCTGCCATCCCCGTGTTTGGCATCTTACTATTTACGCTTCTTCTTGTTTTTCCGACCGCAATTCTAAACAACTCTATCTTGGCTTATAACCGACAAAAGCTATTTCTGCGATTTTTCGCGGTTGGCGCTGCCAGCAATATCGCGCTTAACGCCTTGTTGATTCCCCCATACGGAGTTATTGGCGCGGCATTTGCCACCGTGGGCTCGCAAATTTTTTCAACCTGGCTTATGTTCCGTTCAATGAAAAAAATAAACCCGTTCCGGGTTTTTTCGCAAACGACTCGCTTTCTGATTGCCAGTATACTCATGGGCGGGCTCGTCTATCTCCTTCGCCTGTGGGGAGTCCCCTTCCTCGCCAACCTTGCCGCAGGAGTTATTGCTTATTTCTCACTGCTCTTTTTATTGAAAGAACCGCTCATTAATGAAATGAAACGGTTTCTCAAAGGGGCTTAAAATTGCTTATATCGCCGCAGCAGTGCGTGCCGCAGGCGTTTCGGCAAAAGCGTATATACGTGATACAAGTAATAACGGGCGCGAGCGAGTATCGCTCCCTGATAATAACGCGGATATTTTTTCCGATATCGCGCGATAAGAGCAATCGTTCGCTTAAACTGCGCCAGCCGGTTGCGCGCTGAAACTGTGGTGGGAAGACTAGTGAAAAAAATATCATAAGAAGCAAGGTTCGCCAGCTCGCCGACCGTTCCCAGTTTCAGCCACAAGTCATAATCTTCAATATGCAACACCGCTTCAGTCTGCTCATATCCGCCCACTGAAAGCGCCGCGTCTTTTTTAAAAAGCACGCTTGAGTGCATAAAACAATTTTTTAAAAGAAGGCGATGGCGAATCTCCGCGTCGCTCGTTGGCGGAATAAAACGAAGCAACTCTCGTTCATCGTCGCTCACAATAATCGCGCCAGTGCCCACCAAGACGCACGTGGGGTTCTGCGTTAAAAAATCCACCTGTCGCTCCAGTTTATCTGGAGAACACCACAAGTCATCAGCATCAATACGGGCGACATAATCGCCCTCAGCCGCTTGCAGCCCCCGCGCAAGCGTATATTGCACGCCCTTATTACCGGGATTGGTAATCACCTTTACGCGGGGCTGCGTGGCTGCATAGCTTTCAGCAACGGCTCCCGTGCCGTCGGTTGAACCATCGTCAATAATCAAAAGTTCCCAATCATGAAACGATTGAGCCAGCACGCTTTCAATCGCGCGCGCAATAAGGTGCGCACTATTATATGCGGGCAAGATAATGCTGACAAGCGGCTTCATGGTGGCCATTATAGTATTCATACATGCTCAAATCGTTTTCGGGCCGACTCTAACCGCTCGGGCGTGCCAATATCGCGGATAAACCAGTGCTGCGGCGCCATAAAACCATAGATATCTTTATCGCCAATCAATTTGAAAATAACGTCTTTTTCAAGACTGCATTTGCCCTCTGGAATATAATCCAAAAGCGCTGGCGTGATAATAAACAAACCTGAATTGGAAATCCTCTGCTCGCTCTGTCCACGGCCGATAAACTGAATCACTTTTGCGTTCTTGTCTAACACAATAATATCAGAGTCTAACGGATGATCAGTCTCGCGCACTAAAATGGTGCAAAATCCGTTTTTCTGCGCATCAAATTTAACAATATCAAAAAAGTTGAATTCTGGCCCAATCATCTTGTCGCCATTGACGATCACAATCTTTTTTGCGTTTTTTAAAAACGACGCCGCATTTTTAATAGTTCCGCCAGTGCCCAGCTGATCAGGCTCCGCCGGATACTCAATGCGCACGCCAAACTTCTCCCCCGTTCCAAAATACTCCTTAATCTTTTCAATCAGATAACTGCCGCAGATGACAACATCAACGATGCCGCTCTGCTTTAACGCATTAATCTGATGCTCCAAAACAGGCTTGCCGGCGATAGGAACCATCGGCTTGGGCATTGTATCGGTAAACGGCCGCAGCCGCTCCCCACGGCCACCGGCAAGAATGAGCGCCTTTACCCCGCGCATGGCGATCATCTTTGCCGCCATCTCAAGGTTTTCAGCCTCATAATCGGCCTTTACGGGATACTTACCATCTCTACCCGCGCTGCCAGTTTTGACTAGCATTGTTGTACAGCCGGCCGTTTTACCAGCTAAAAGATCGCTCGTTGTGTCGCCAATCATAAACGACTGCGTTAAAGCAATACCAAGCTTTTGTGCCGCCTCTTTCAGCATTCCCGCTTTCGGCTTCCGGCATTCACAATCAATCCGATACTTCATGGCTGAAGGCGGGATATCAGGATGGTTTTTTTCTGGATGATGTGGGCAAAAATAAACTGCGTCAACACGCGCGCCCTTTTGCGCAAGCAACTCTTCCATCTTGCGATGTATTCTTTCAATATCAGATTCAGTACACATGCCCCTGGCCACTTGTGGCTGATTCGTAACCACCACAACCGTAAAACCAAGATCATTGAGAATGCTAATCCCTTCCGCGGCGCCGGGCTCTAACTCAAGCTGACTCTCGTCAGTAATAAAATCTTTATGCTTCGTGATAGTCCCGTCCCTATCTAAAAAAACCGCTTTCTTATTCATATGAAATGCATAGCGCTACATCGTAATAACGTTATAGCGATTAGACCATTCTTACACTGCCCCGTTTTGCGAATAGATAATCTGACTTCCGGTTGTTTCAAATTGAAATGGCACAATAATAAAATCTTTAAGCGCCCGCTCTACTGCCGCCCGATTTTCTGGCGCAACAAACAGCAGCATAAAGCCGCCACTGCCGGCGCCAAGCAGTTTGCCGCCAATCGCCCCCGCATGACGGGCCGTTTCATACATCGTGTCCACCTGCGAATTCGTTACCTTTGTTGTCAGGCCCCGCTTCAGCAACCACGTCTCATGAAGCAGTTTCCCAAACTCCTTGATGTCAGCTTCAGATTTTAAAATACCAACCGCCTGATCAACCAGCGCATGCATGCGATGAAACTCGCCTTCTTTTTGAGGAATATTCTTAATCTTCTCCGCCTCAATTTCTGGCGCCAGACGAGCCATACCCGTAAATACAAGCAATAAGTGATCTTGCAACTCTTTATTGCGAGCCGGTGAAAGCGTTACCGGGTCAACAGACAACGAACGATCTTTATGAAAGGTAAACTTATTCAATCCACCAAACGCCGCGGCCATCTGATCTTGCGAACCAACACTCTCTTTAATAAGATTCTGCTCTACATGGATTGCTTCATGGGCCAGCTCCATTTTGGTCCGCTGCCTGCCGTGCAGCGCGTGCAAAGCATTTAAAAGCCCAACCGTAAACGCCGAACTAGAACCAAGGCCGGAGCGAGCCGGCAAATCCGCGGCATTGTGAATTTCAACTCCATCAGTAATGCGAAGGTGCTTAAACGTTTCTCTGACTGAAGGATGCTCGATCTCATCATGTCCATTAATCATCTCCACCCGCGAATAGACAATGCGGTGCTTGTGCGGGAAAAAGGGCGGCAAGCGGCGAGCCGTAATATATGAATACTTATTAATAGTCGTTGAAAGCGTCGCCCCGCCATGCTTCTCATACCAAGCTGGAAGATCGGTGCCACCGCCAAAGAACGAAATACGTAAGGGAGTTCGCGAAATAATCATGGGATAACAATAAATCAAAAGGCTAGTTCTGGCAATTAAGGTGGCCAAGCATTCACCAGATCGCTGGACAAAATATCAAAATGGTGTTATTTAATTACATGTTTCGTTGCTCTTTGACATTACGAGATAGTAATTCGCCAGCGAACGGTTCGCTGGACCCCCCTTTTTCTGGAGAGATCCATGCACGGATTGCGAACCTTACACCCGCTACTGCAGCACATCGAGACGTGGCTGCTCGGCCCCGTCATGGCGCTCTACCGAGCTGCGTTCCGTAACTCCCTGGGCGAGATGGTAAAAAAGACTGACGGCACCTACGCCGGCAAACTCGACAACGCCATCGCCCAGAGCTGCCGCAACGCCTTTCAAAATCACTGCGAGGTAGTTACCGAAGAAGATGCGGTAATCGGCTGGCCACCCCAAAGCGGCAAGCGAACACTACTTCTTGATCCGCTCGATGGAACCCACAACGAAGGAATGGGCTGGCTCTCCTTTGGAACCCAGTTCATCCTCGTCGAAGACGGCATTCCCACGCTCTCCGTCATCCTGCGGCCGGGCTGGGAAGGGCTTACTCACACCGGCATCAACGTGGCTATCAAGGGCACGGGCGCGTACCGCTACAACAGCTCCGCTGCCGTGTTGCACCGCCTTCAAATCTCCTCTGAGGCCAATCTCGAGCGGGCGTGCGTCCTCTTCGAGGGTCCGCCCCGAACGCAAAAGGCTCACCCAGGGGTTGAGCGCGTTAAGCAGCTCAGCTGCCGACACCGCGTCACCCCTTCGTGCGCCGAAAGCGGCGTGCTCATAGCTCACGGCAATCTGGTTCCCCTACCCGCGCACGCGCTGGTGGCGGTAGCCAACAAGCCGTGGGACAACCTGCCACCGGCACTCCTCATCGAAGAAGCAGGTGGTAAGGTTACGGATTTCCAGGGAAACCCCTGGGGACTTCAAGCCCGCGACGTTGTCGCGGCAAACCCAATTCTGCACGCGGCCATCCTGGCTGCGATGCGCAACGAAAAGGAGTAACACCTTGCCGTATCAAGACATCACTGAGAAGTTCCTTCTTCCCGAAAGCGTTGACCTGTTCGGCCGACGTTTCCTCATCAACCCGAAGAACGGACACTTCCGCATGGGAGTGCCCAACGGCGTCCAGGTCGTGGGATTCACCCCCGACATGAAAATCGTTGCCATCACCGAAGAGAAGGATGACGGCTCGATCTACACCCACCTGCCGAGCGGGATGACCGACCTGACGGAGCGGTCAATTGAACAGACCGCCGCAGACGAGTTCGCCGAGGAAACCGGTTACAGCTTCAAGAAGCTCATCCTGCTCTCCTTGGCCGAACAGGCACCTGCTCACGTCATCGGCTTTGACGCGATCTACGTCGCGCTCGGCTGCGTGTTAGACATCAACCGGACACGACAGCCAGACCTGACGGAGAAGATCCTGAAGGTCGAGGAGCTCACACCTGCCGAACTCGAGCGACGAATGTATGCTTACCTGACTGCCGACTCTCCGCCCTACAAAAAAGGGCGTAACTCATTCGCCAGCCTCCGGATGGCGATGATCTGGGCAGAGAAACAGGGGCTGTTCAACAAGCCGGTGACCGATGCGAGTCCACGACTGATTGTACTCGCAGGTCTTCCGACAACGGGCAAGACGACCCTTGGCGACTTGCTCGAGCAGAGACTCAACATCCACTTCGCCGACATCGACCGAGTGAAGAAAGTGCTCTACGGGCTTCCCACGCGTGCCGAATACCAATGGCGACAGGCCAACCCGGAAGCGGGTGACGCCAAGAGTGCCGCCGAAATGCGCCGAGCTTACACCTCGTTGCACGACGGGCTCAACGTCGCGCTGGATGACGGGCTCAACACCATCGTCGCCGCCACGTATTCGAAAAAAGGCAGTCAGGAGTTCCTTTCTGCCATCGCGAAGCGTCATGGAGCACGCGTGAAAGTTGTCCTGCTGACGCTCAGAGACGACAGCGAAGAGGTCATCAACCAACGCATCAGGCGCGACGCGAAGAGCACCGAGATCCATGGCTGCGCGAGCTATGAACACTACCTGCGCGACAAGGCTCGTTACCAGGCGGTCACCACGACAGGCGTTTTCCCGCCCGAGTCCATCCTCGAGATCGACTCGAGCCAGCCCGTCGACGCGTACATCGACCGCGTCATCGAGTTCGTCCAGAAGTAAAAATCTGGCCGAACAGCGACCCCAGAGGTCGCCACCAACTCCCTCACTAGGGATGCGGTGGCGGCCTCTTTTTTATTGACAAAAATAAAAAAATCTGCTATTTAATAATACACGCTGCCTTTGGGCAGATAGACCTTTAAAAACCAGCGGGCTCAAGCCCAGGAAGGCAGGATTGGATGCTCAGCGCTTGCGAGCTTTTTCCGAAGATGGCCAAGGCCATCAAGGAGTCCCACGACGAGGTGGGCATGGCGGGAACCGGGCATGACTTCGACCACGCGCTCCAAGTGGCGCAAGTCGCCCTGCTCATCGCCGAAGACGAGAGGACCCGGCGATTGGCGGGAGCAGCAGGGCTGTGCCACAACGCCGATCGCATCCTCCAGAAGAAGCTCGGCGTGGGCAAGAAGGATGTGCCCAACCAGCTCGTCCTCGCGATGCTGGCGGCATGGCTTGCGCTGGAGCACTTCACGCCCGACGACATCGACAGCATCACAAACGCAGTGCTGAGGCACAGCGGGCTCAACGACCCCAGTGACAGCGCGGTGCAAATCGCGCTGATGGACGCAGACCGCATCGTCTGCTCCAACGCCGAAAACGTCATGTCGGCGGCGGCTTTCTGGAGGGAGCTCCCAACGATCGACCCGAAATGGCTGACGGGCGACCCGACAGCACATAGCTACCAGAACCCCAAGTCCATCCTCAAGAACCTGGAGTGCCGGTTCGACTGGGTGGACCCGCATTCCAAGACGTGCGTGCGTCTGCCCCGAGCCAAGCAAATGATGGAAAGTCGAGTCGCCTCCATCCGCAACTACATCAAGCGGATCGAGGCCGAGCGAACGGAGATGGGCCTCTGGCCCAACTATCCGGAAATCTGACCGCGAGCGCACCCCGGGGCCGCGGCGATGGGAACCAACCCACCGCCGCGGCCTCTTTTATTTATTACGTAATTATTTACGTACCTCCCTGTTTGAAACCACTTTTCCTGCCGGATCAATAAACGTAATCGTTTTTTGATTCACTAACTGTTTTTTAAAATCTTCAATTCGCTTTTTATACGCTGCAACCAAAACGGCATCAAACTGGCGTAAGTCTTGCCCCACCGCGTGCGAACGGCCAAAGCTGGCCGCAAGCGGCAAGCCATAAGAAAGATATCCTTTTGCGTTAAAATCAAAGCAAAAATCAAGCAGCGCCGCATTCGTTTTTGTCTCAGCTGGAAAGCGCCGCGTGTTAGCCACATATACGCTTTTGCGCATTACCATATTCCCTTCTGGAAACGCCCGGCTGGTTTTCAGCCAATAAAAGAACCAATCTTCTTTTTGTGGTATTGGTTGTTTGGTAAAGCTTTTCAGCACCATCAGTGCCCTCTTTGGCGTTAGCTTGCGAGCAAAATACCACAGACGCTTGAATGAAGCCGGCCGACGCCAATCTATCTTGGCAACCAACGTTCCCATCGGCTGCGTTTTTGCTGGATAAAGCGGATCACTCAAAAAACTGCCATATGCATAATGCGGGCCAAGCAACTTGCCATCTTCACTCATATTAAACGGAATACCCCAGACCAGCGAAACCTCTGGCCTGGCATCAAGCACTTCGGCGCAACGAGCAAACCAATTTTGGTTCAGATAACCATCTTGACCACAGAGCATGGTAATATACTCGCCCTTTGCAAGCGCCAACGCCTTATCAAGCGCGTCCCACTGCCCCTTATCGGGTTCCGAACGATAGATAATATTGGGATGCTTTGCCGCAAACTCTTTAATAATATCAAGTGTCTTATCCGTCGAAGCGCCATCCATAATGATAAGCTCCCAAGCAGGGTAATTTTGCGCAACCACACTTTCAAGCGTTTCCCGAATGAAACGCTCATCGTTACGCACCGCGCAGATTATTGAAATCAGAGATTTTTGTGTTGCCATATCATTATTATTGTTAGTAAGCTTTTGCGTCGCGCCACATTACCGCCTCAATTGTATATCATTATCTATCTCTACTATACAATCACCACAATCAGAACCTAAGAGGGCTCAGCCATACTGGCCCGTACAATCCGGCGCAACCCCGCCCGAATCGTAGTCTTGGGCCGCCATGTGATTCCCTTGCGCGTATTCCTTAATTCAGCATAAGGCGCCGGCAGCGGTTTGCCCTTGGCTGTGCGCGCAAACGCGTTCCAATACGCCTTATCCACTCCCATCTCCTCACAGATTATTTTGGCGATATCCCGAACCGCCGTCAGCTTTCCTGAACCAACATTATACGTCACCTGCCCCTTCCCCTTCTCAACCGCATCCGCAATCGCTGCAGCAACATCATCCACATAAACCCAATCCGCTTGAACTAAAGGAGCGCGCAACACAAGGGGTTTTTTTTCTGTAATGGAACGTATGATTGATGGAATAAGCGATGCTGGCCGTTGCCCAATGCCATACAAGGTAAAAGGCCGCAACCAAATAAAATCAGTGCCCTTTTCATTTGCTAACTTTGCCCCCAATAAGTGTTGCGCTTGCTTTACTGCCACCAAACCGGAAGTGGCAAGCGATGTAGGAATAACACCAATCTCCTCACCCACCTTGCCAACCTGCCCGCCCAGCTCAAACCCAGTCCCAAGAGCAACAATTTTAGAACAGCCAATCTCGGCCAGAACCGAAAAAAGAGAAAGTCCTTGATAAAGATTGTCCACGCATAACTGATAGGCAAAATCATGCATCCCTTCCCAGGCAAGATGCACTGCCGCTTCAGGTTTAAACTTTTTGAGTTGCCCCCTCCACTTCGCGCTATTCGAAAGATCACCCCGCACAAAACGCACCCCGGAAATTGCATGAGGAGTCCGCGACAGCACAAGCAACTCGTGTCCTCGCTTTTTAAGCTCCTCAACGGCTGGCTTTCCAATAAATCCTGTACCTCCAGTAACAAAAATACGCATAACTTTAATATTATGCCAAATCAAGAATCATTGGTAGGTGGTCTGAAACACCCACATCAGGCACGGTAAAGCTGTTCACCTTGATATCAGGCGATACAAACGCATAGTCAGCAAAATGTTGCGCGTCTGGCTTGCCGAAAAACTTATGCAGCCTGCCGCGCGTTTCTTTGATATCAAACTTTTTAATAAGATTGGTCATCCCCTCCTCTAGCAAAGTAATACTTCTCGTTTGTGGCATCAGATTAAAATCCCCGCACAGGATTTTTACGCCTTGTTCATTGTCAAAAAATGCTTTGATTTTTTCAGACTGATCTATTCGTTCTGGCGTATCAAGCTTGTCACCCGGAAACACAATGCCGTGCACATTACCAACCATATAGCGCCTGCCACCCCAAAGGAAACGGACATAGTGGAAATTGGTTGGAATATTCACCCGCACGGTATCTGCGCTCCGCTCTTGTCCTTGATACAGGGCAACCACGCCTTGGCTTGCAACCGAAATTGTCTTACGAACAAAAGTCGCCTTGCCCAGTAGCATCGTAACGTGTGCAAGCGCGGAAAGATCAAGCTCCTCCTTAGCGGGGGTAAAATACCACGTGTGATCAGGCAGCACCTTGGCAATCTCCTCCAAAATATCTTTGCGCCACCCAGCATCACCTAACCCCCCCGAAACGGGATGCACCACTTCTTGAAAACAAAAAATATCCGTATCAGCGGCATGAGCACTTATAAAATCAATAAGCGGCTCAAAAAAAGTGCCGCCGACAATATTCAAAGAAATAATCTTCATACCAAGCCAAACTTATATATTCGCAAAGTCATTCCGTTTCACAACTTGATATCCCTTGATAAGTTCAGCAATCGCGTCTTGGATTGAAACGCTTGTCTGATAGCCAGTTTTTTCAATCTTTTCGTTACTAATAACATAATTGCGCTTATCCGGGTCTTCACCAATGGCAGACTCAACATAGACAAACTTTGGCAATTGCTTTTGAATCTCAATACACAGCTCTTTCTTACTCAAGTTTGCATCTGAAAGCCCCACATTGTATGACTGATTTTTCATCGTCTCAAAATGTTCTATGGCGTGCATAAATGCGCGCACCACATCACGCACGTGAATATAGTTTCGTTTAAAATTCGCTTCAAAGAGCACAACCGCCCGGTCATTAAGCGCCCGATACACAAAATCATTCACAAGCAAATCAAGCCGCATGCGCGGACTAATACCACACACGGTTGCCAAGCGCAACGTAATCGCGTTGCCAGCAGCAAGAAGCGCTTTTTCTGTTTCAACCTTAAGCGTGCCATACAGCGAAACGGGCTCAAGGGGGCTATTCTCATCGCAATAAGCCACGCCTTCAGCCATTCGGCCATAACCGCTATTGGTGTTTGGAAAGATAATTTTTTGCTCTGGCGTGCGCAATTTCAACAGCATGAGCACCGCATCGCGATTAATGGTGGTTGCCGCAATCGGATCTTTATCACACAGCGGAGCGCCAACCAAACACGCCAACGGGAAAATAAAATCCTTGCCCGCAATATGCTTTTTAATCAGCTCTTCATTGCGCACATCTCCGCGCACAATCGTCAGCGTCTTATAATGGCACACATCAAGCAGTGAAGACTGCCCATACATGAAATTATCAATCACCGTCACCTCGTGCCCGGCGCGCAAAAGCTCCGGTACGAGAACTGAACCAATATATCCCGCTCCACCCGTAACTAAGATTTTTAACATATTATTATTTTATTCCAAAATCACCCTCCTTTCAACCACCCATTACAACATTCCAACATTCGCAAGAATGTCGGAATGTTGTGAGAACTAAAACGATTTTGCAAATGCGAGAAACTTTTTTCCATACGGAGAGAGTGTATGAACCACCTCCCTTCCTCGATATGTTTTATTTAACAAGCCTGCTTTTACTAATCGACTCGTGTGTTCAGAAAGCGTTTTTACGTTCCCTTCGAGCTCCTCAGCAATTTCTTCCAAGGTAAATCCTTTTCCGCTCCCGATCAGGACGAGAATTGCCAAACGCCAATGATTGGCGGCGCCCTTGAAATATCGTTCAAGTTGTTCCGCGGTTTTCATGTCTTTATTATACGAAAAACATTCCAACATTCGCAAGAATGTCGGAATGTTTGTTACATGTCTTTGGGGTTGACGGGGAAGTAGAACTCAATGCCTTTGGCGATAAGCGCCTGATTGTTGGCCAAAATTTCTTTTTTAAAGTTCCACGCCAGCACATAATACACATCGGGCAGCTGAGTAAGTTCTTTTTCGATGAGAATTTCTAAGTGTGAACCGGGAGAGTAAAGCCCTTTGCGGCTTTCATTTTTTTCCACCAGAAAATCCAAATAATTTTTGCCAATGCCGAAATAGTTAAGCAAGGTGTTCCCTTTTACCGGCGCGCCCATACCATAAATACGCTTTCCTTGTTTCTTGGCTTCACTTAAAAAGCGGACGTTTTCTTCTTTCATTTTTTGAAGCTTTTTCGCAAAAGCCACATACGTCTCAAACTCATTACTCCGGTCGCGCTCTTCTGCCGAGATATAAGCCTTGAGCTGTTCTGACTGTGGCTTGGCGCCTTGATGGGTCACATAGGCCACCATCGAGCCGCCGTGGGCAGGTGTAAGATATGCATCAAAGGTTGAAAGACCATGCCGATTCAGTAACGTTTCGACATTCTTGAGGTTGTAATAAAGCAAGTGTTCATGATAAATCTGATCAAACGCCAAGTTCTCTACAATCCGCTTCATATACAGAAACTGAATAACAAACACGCCACCAGCCGCAAGCACCTCTTTAATCCCCTCGCACACCGAGTGTAATTCTTCAAGGTGAAAAAAGAATCCGGCGGCATTAATCACATCGAACTTTCTCTCTAACTTTTTCGCCGTTTCCAAATTAAAGAACGCGTGAACGGTCGGAACACCGGCATCGTTGGCGATTTTTGCCGGCACCGTCGCGGATTCAACGCCCAGCACATCATAGCCAAGATTTTTAAAGTGCTTTAACTGAGTTCCATCATTCGATCCCAAATCCAATACAGACTTTTGTTTTTGATCAGCAAAAAACCGCTTATCAACCTCCTCGGCCACCTGCCGGAAGTGCTCACTTAATGACTTTGTAATACCCGAAAGATAGGTATGCTCGGCAAACATCGTCTCTTTCGGAACGGTATAATCAAGCTGAGGCGTCTTGCAATCCATACAAAACACCACCCGAAGCGGATAAAAAGGCTCCTTCCCCACATCTTCTCTCCTTAAAAAGTGATTTCCCCATGGCTGAAACCCAAGATCAATCGCAAGCTCAAGCTTGGTGGAGTCGCACACGCGGCAGTTTTTGATAAGCCGCTCCGGATCACAGACCATATTCGGCGAAGTCGCCGACCATTGATTATGCATTATAGTATGACTTTATTATAACGGCTTGCCGATCATTTGAAAGATATCCTTAAACCGCTGTTGTGTTGAGTGCTCTTTGATGGTGCGCTCATAGCCCCGCCTGGCTATCTCTTCTCGCTCGTTATCGTGCGAAAGATAATATTGTATCTTCTTCACCAAATCGGCGTTATCCTCATACACCACGATCTCTTCACCTAACTTATAATAATTTTTCATGTCATCCGCGTCTTGAGTCATCTCCATTGTTCCGCAAGCGGGCACCTCAAAATGCCGCGCCTTCACCTGCCGATTTCGTTTCATAAGCCACATGCGGATATTGTCGAAAAAGTTCCACAGATCAAGCTTTATAGAAGCCCCACCCTCGCCGAAATAAGCGCGCCGGAAAAATAAACGCGCAATCGAACGCCAGCTCACATAAAACGCCGGCGTATTTAATGAAAGGGCAATTTTGCTGCGATTAAAAATATCAATCATCTCATCCTGACTGACCGGCCCACCTGGCCAACCAATGCCGCGAACAAATATATTAATACCGGCTGATTTCAAATCATCGACAAGCTGCTGGCGAGGCTGCGTCCAGCCGCCGATAAAAGCAACATCGATATCTTTTTGTCTACTCTCCAATTTTTTATACACCGAAAGGTCAACCCCCGGCTGATGGTGAATAACATTACTATGCCCAATGCTTTTATATTTCGGGATTGCCCGCGAATCATATGTTAAAATCCACGTGAAGCAATGTGCAAAATGCCGACTCACCCGCTCCCAGCGCCAGGTATCATCATCGCCAATATACACCAGTGTCGTCTTAGTCTCATTCTTTACCTTGCACAGCAGTTCTTTGCCAAGATCATATTCATTAAAACCAACAAAACAAACGTCTGGTTTTTCTTTTTGAATGTATTCCCAAAACTGCTTGCGCGCGCCCTCGCGCCCATGTTCCAAAATTGCCTGATCAATAAAAAAAACATCAACGGAGTGCCCGTGAGCTTCAGCAACCGACTTGAGCGGTAAATACTCAAGATAATAACTAGCCGCCCGGCGACCCAGCGGCTTCCAGGTGCGATCATATGAGTCTTTATAATTCACAAGAAGAATTTTCATATTAGTGGCGCAATTTCCTTATCATGCCCAAGTGCGACCGCAAACGCAACCACCACCCAAAACCAGCGTAGGGTAAGCGTATCAACCGAAAGTGACATTACTACCATCGCCACAAACGATCCAAACACGGCAGCAACACGCCAATCGGCGTTTCTGAGCGCACGCACCATGCCGCGAGCAACCAAAAAAAGAATAATCAAAAGACAGGTCAGCCCCGCCCAGCCGGCCCGCAGCGCTGTTTCGAGAAAAATCTCATGCGCAGGAAGTTGACTTCCCATCGCAGTAAATGCAACCGGTCTCCAGTTGTTATAAAGCGGACCAAATCCAAGCGGCGAACGAATCGATAATCGAGTTGCGCCCGTCAAGAGTTGTAGTCGATCGCTACCCCCCGTGTCAGAAAGAGACGTCACGGGAATCAGCGAAGTTTTCTCAATACCAACCAAGGGCACCTTAGGAGCAGGCACTAACGGCGTGCTGGAGACAGTCGTGATCTCAAATATTTTCGGATGGAAATATGGCCGCACAAAACGAAACACGATGGTTTGATCTAAAACCGGCGGCGCGGCGATAAAAGCAAGTGCTGTGCCGGCGACAAAAGCAAACAACAAAAGACACGCTTTTTTTACCTTCACCGCGATTGCACGATTTGTCATTAAATAATAAATACCAAGCATCATGCAGCTGAAAAAAGCAGCAACCGCGGCGCCTCGCGATCCAGTCCATAACAAAAAAGGAAACGTACCAACGATGGTCAGTCCGGCCCAAAGCCCTTTTTTATCCGAACGAAACAGAAAAGCGGCGGCTGAAACCAAAAGCGCCACTGCAATCCAACTGCCTAGATAGTTTGGATCTCCGCCTGGCCCGCGTAATCGCTCATCTCCCTGAAAAAACGCATCGTGTAATGCGGGTATGCGTGAAATCCAAAGAGGGATTGGAGAAATAATAATCGCCACCAGCGCGACGCGAACAAAATCCCCGCTACGCAAGCTCAAATAGAAAAGAAGCCAAAAAAGGCCAAACGTGAAAGCCATACGCGCGTATTCCATGAGGATTGGGGCAAGATACAGTGGCCAAACGGAATAAAAAATAATACTCCAGACACTGCCAACCAGCGAACCAATGAGAATACCGGCCATCAAAAGCACCAGTAGCCGAGCTATGACGCGTTTCGCCCCCCAGCCTATTATACTTTGCCTGTAAGCGAGCAGCGACCACACGAGAAAAAAAGCGGAAGCAAAAAAAAGAATGTCGCATATCTTAAGATTGAACAAAAGACCAAACCGCCACGGGAATGAAAATATCCCCGCAAGAGAGAGCCATGCACTTACCCGAAATTGCCAGTTTTCTCCTGAAAAAATCATAAATACTCTTTTGTCAAAATACACTGTTATGAAGTGCCGACAAAAGGCGCCGATCCGTCGCGAGCGCTGACAATCGGATTGTTAACTGGCCACGGAATGCCAAATGCTGGATCATTCCACTTGAGCGTAAACTGGCCTCCAGGCCGAAAATACTCTGACTGTTTATAGCTGACAATAATTTTATCAGTAAGCGCCAAATAACCACTGGCATACTTCGGCGGGACCAATAACCGCCACTTATTTTCCTCGCTTAATTCAAACGATTCCCATTTCCCAAATAAAGACGATGTTTTATCGCCATTAATCGCTACAAAAAAGATCTTCCCATGCAGACACGATAAGAGTTTCCAGGTGCGGTCATCTCCATGCATGCCCCGCAACACGTTTTTCTTGGAAACTGAAATATCGTCTTCAACAAAATCAATCACAATACCCGCATCACAATATTTTTTTTTTTGATAACTCTCAGTAAATTCACCGCGCTCATCGCGAAAAATTTCACCTACACCGGATTGTGTCGGCTCTGGCTTGATAAGCAGCACGCCTTCGAGACTGGTTTTTTCTATTTTCATATTATTTTCAGGCCTTAATAATCCGTACGTTGGGAATAGCCACAATAAACTGACCACCATGCGCCAGATATGCCTTCTCTCGAGCAAGGATCGCGTCAAGATAATTCCAAATGAGTAAGAGATAGTAATCCGGAGGACCGTCTTTCTTAATGATCTCATCAGAGACAACTGGAATATGCATACCGGGAGTAAACTTACCGAATTTAAATGGTGTTTTTTCGATACAGTAATCGATAATGTCTGGGCCAATGCCGCAAAAATTAAGCAACGTGTTTCCTTTCGCGGGGGCGCCATACCCCACCACTCTCTTGCCATCTTGCTTTACTTGTTGCAACACCTCACGCAACTTTGTTTTGATAGCAAGCGCGCGCTTTCCAAACGCATCATAGGTATCCAGATTATCCATCTGACATGCGATCTCCTCGGCAATGATCTGCGCTGGCATCGCCGTTACTGGATACGCATTATTTTCAACATGCGTCGCATAACACCGAAGAGACCCGCCCTGAGTTGCAACTAATTTTACGTCAAAAATCTTCATACCGCACTTTTCCATTAACACCATGAGTGGACGCAGGGCAAAAAATGAAAGGTGCTCATGATAAATATTGTCGAACTCGGTGTGCCGAATGAGCTCAAGGCCATGCTGGACCTCAAACACAAAAACGCCTTTTTCATCCAGAATATTTTTCACGCCGCACACGAAATCCGCCGGTTCGTCAACATGCGCCAGCACGTTGTTCGCAGAAACAATGCCGGCTTTCCCATGGGAAGCGACTACTGAACGCGAAAGACTTTCCGAAAAAAACTCAGTGATCACCTCAATCCCTCGCGAACGGGCGACTGCCGCTGTATTCAGCGTTGGCTCAATGCCGAGCGTGACAAATCCGCGCTCTTTCAAGGGGGCAAGCAGTGCGCCGTCATTACTCGCAATTTCAATCACCAACTTATTGCGCATGCTCCCAAACTTCGCATGAATATCCTGCGCATACTCATTAAAATGCTTCACAAGTGCGGGACCAGTTGAAGAAAAAAGCGCATATTCTTCGGGGAACAGCAAGCGCGCGTCCACCACATCCAATAACTGCATGTGATTGCAAGTTTTGCACACATGAATTGATAGCGGAAAATAAAGTTCTTTTTTGTTTTTTATCTGATCAGCAGAAACAAACGCATCGGACAACGGATGCTTGCCAAGATCAAGAAACTGATGAAGCTCAGTGCCGCCACAAACGCGACACGCGGATCGTCGAGAACAATGTTCAGTCATAATCATTATGCGTCTTTTAAAATTCTTTCCACCTCTTCGGCAATACTATGAAGCAACAACGTATGCACTTCTTGAATTCGAGGAGTGTTTGCCGACGGCACTATGATTTCAATATCCGCGGTTCCCTTCATTGCTCCACCCGTGCCGCCAAGCCAGGCAACAGTCGTTAAACCACACTTCTTAGCCTGTGCAAACGCAGCAATTACGTTTTTGGAATTGCCGCTCGTTGAAAGACCAATGAACATATCACCCTTTTTGCCATACGCCTCCACTTGCCGCGCGAACGCATCTTCAAAACTACGATCGTTGCTCCAGGCGGTTAAAATTGACGTATCTGTTGAAAGAGCAATAACAGGATAGCCACGGCGATAGTGATTCTTAAAATAGCCAACAAGCTCTCCGGCAAAGTGCTGACTATCGGCGGCACTACCCCCATTGCCGGCAATCAAGATTTTCCCGCCAGCGCGAAACACTTCGGCAACCTTCTGTGCAACCGACTGAGCCACCGCGATAAACTGCTCGTCACCAGCAATATGCGAGTGAAGATCTAAAGCCTCTTTGAAATTATCTTTAATCATACTCACTATTTTACAAGATTGAGCTCTTTAAAAACACCTTCAAGGCGCGCCTTATACGTGTGCTGACGTATCGCTCGCTCATAACCGGCCTTGGCAATCTGCTTACGTTCGCTGTCGTGCGCAAGATAATAACGAATCTTGGCAATCAAATCGGCGGTGTCAGTATAGGTAACAATCTCTTTGCCGAGTTTAAAATATGAATCCATATCGTCGGCATCGCCCGTGATACAAAATCCCCCACTGCCAGTTATCTCAAATGGACGCGCCTTGATTTGTGGAATCCGCTTTTGAAAATACGAGCGAAGATTGCGCGGAAAGTTCCAAAAATCAGGCACAATCATATTGCGCCGGCGGCGGAAAAATATCTGCGCCAGAGGCTTAATAGCAAGCGCCGCCATGGGCGGATTCAAATTAAGATTTATTTTGCTGCGTGAAAATATCTCAAGCATCTGCGGAAAGCTTGCCCGCCCCTCTTCCCAGCCAAATCCCCGCACGAACACATGTATGCCGGCCGCGCGAAGCGCGTTAATCAGTTTTTCCCTGTGCGGCGTCTTCATGCCAACAAATGAAACATCAATCGGTTCCATGGTGCCATCAATCACAATCGGCTGGTATAAGTCACTATTAAATCCCCACTGTGAACGAATCACATTGGTTATACCATACTGCGCATAACGCTCCTTTGCCTTGCTCCAGGTGGTGATAACGCGCGTAAAATGCGACGCATAAAAACGAGAGTAATTATCAAGACGCCAGTGATCGTCAGAAAACCAGGCAATACTCGTGGTGAGCTTTTTTACCTCGTCCAGCGTTTCATGCTCCAGTTCATCGGTGTACATAAACGCGAAAAACAAGTCGGGCTTCTCACGACGCACCACGTCAAGAATCTCCTGATTATAACCCTTTTTGCCAACGGTCAACACGCGATCAAAAGGAATGTAAAAAACCTGGTTGTTCGGATCAGCCTTCAGAAGCAAATAAAAATTGTTATGCTCGTTTGTTTTGCCAAGCTCCGGCCGATACCGCTCATTTTCTAGCCCCGTGAATACAATTTTCATTGTAGTTGCTCTCTGCTTTTCGCTCTTTGTTTTTGCACCTGGCTTTCCACCCACGCATACGTCTTAGCCATACCCTCAGCCAGCGGCCGACTGGGCGCCCAATTCAGATGCTGGCGAATGAGATCGTTCTGCGAGTTGCGCCCGCGCACGCCCAACGGACCGTCGATGTGCTTTATTTTTATTTTTTTCCCTGCCGCCTTGCTCGTGATTGCCACCAGCTCATTTATACTCACCATCTCCTCTGAACCGATATTAACCGGTCCGCGGAAATTAGGATGATTCATGAGCCGCCGCACTCCCTCCAAACACTCATCAATATATAAAAAGGAACGGGTTTGCTTGCCATCGCCCCAAATTTCAATCTCGCCACCATCAGCCGCTTCTGCCACCTTACGACAAATGGCCGCCGGCGCTTTATCACGCCCGCCGGTCCACGCCGTTTCAGGTCCGAAAATATTATGAAAACGCGCAATACGCACATCAAGTCCGTGATTACGATTGAACGCCAAATACATCCGCTCAGAAAAAAGTTTTTCCCAACCATATTCGCTGTCGGGGTTTGCCGGATACGCAGTGTGCTCGGCGCAATTGGGATTTTCTGGATCAAGTTGATTGTGTTTGGGATAAATGCACGCGGAAGAAGAATAAAATATCTTCCCCACCTTACGCTCTATCGCAAGCGTCAGCAGGTTGAGATTAATAAGCGCTGAATTGTGCATAATATGCGCATCATGGTCGCCGGTAAAAATATAACCAGCGCCACCCATGTCTGCCGCCAACTGATATACTTCGTCAAACGGCTGGTCTAAAACCGCATCCCATACTTTTGGGTCACGCAAATCACCTAATACAAAGTCATCAGCCGCAGTCGGGCTAAATTCGCAATGCTTAATATCAACGCCGCGCACCCAATACCCCTCTGACTTGAGGCGTTTGACCAAATGCGACCCGATAAATCCCCCCGCTCCGCAAACCAATGCTTTTTTCATGTCAATTATTTCTTTTTTTGTAACTCATGAACAGCTTTCTTAACATCCAATACGCCAAACTTTTGAAGGTCGTAATCCATCATCACTTTCACCAAACCTTTAAAATCGGTCTTGGGCTCCCATTTGAGTATTTTTTTCATTTTGCGCGCATCTGCAACAAGCGTATCAACTTCTGTTGGTCTAAAATAACTTGGATCAATTTCGATATATTTTTTCCAATTCGTAATACCAACATACCTAAAAGCTTCTTCTAAGAAATCTTTCACTGAATGTGCCTTACCAGTCCCAATTACAAAATCCTGTGGCACCTTTAGCTGCATCATACGCCACATCGCCTCAACATATTCCGGCGTATAGCCCCAATCCCGCTTGGCACTTAAATTGCCCAAATAAATCTTTTTATCGTGTCCCGCAAGAAGCCGCGCGATACCACGCGTGATTTTCCGCGTCACAAACGTTTCGCCGCGTCGTGGACTTTCATGATTGAATAAAATACCACAAATGGCATACATCCCATACGCTTCGCGATAATTGATGGTCGTATAATGAGCGAACACTTTTGCCACCGCATAGGGCGAACGCGGAGCGAATCTCGTATCTTCATTTTGCGGCCCCGGCGCGTTGCCAAACATCTCGGAACTCGAGGCTTGATAAAACTTCACCTTCTTTCCCGTAGAAGTCTGATAATCCTTGATAGCTTCTAATAAGCGCAAAGTGCCTAACCCGGTGATATTCGCGGTATATTCCGGAATATCAAATGAAACCCGAACATGAGACTGAGCGCCAAGATTATACACTTCATCCGGCTCAATTTTATAAATCAACCGGTATACTGTTGTTGCGTCTGACAAATCGCCAAAATGCAG
This sequence comes from uncultured Candidatus Saccharibacteria bacterium, assembly GCA_964460325.1. Classification (GTDB taxonomy): domain Bacteria; phylum Patescibacteriota; class Minisyncoccia; order UBA6257; family 1-14-0-10-44-23; genus CAYWPI01. Next base: position 139,554 of record CAYWPI010000001.1, read on the forward strand.
AACAAGTTTTTTAATCGGTTCGTGCTTTTCTTGAAAAATATGGTCGATCCGTGACGTATTAAATGTCGAAGCGCGACGCATGATGCCGTGCACTTGATATCCTTTTTTTATTAAAAACTCCGCGAGATATGAACCGTCTTGCCCGGTGATGCCCGTTATCAGCGCTTTTTTCATATACCCTATCATAATCCACGCCCGCAGTTAGGTCAAAACAAAAAACATTCGATCGGCTAACGTTTTTGAACCAGGAAGTCCTCCTGACTCAATAAAAAAACACCTGAGTTCAGGTGTTTTTTTATAATCCCGCCCTCGGAGATCCTAGCATGCACTAGGTGGGTTGGCTCAGAACTACAACCAAGGTTGCAGACGATATCGCCATCCCGTATTAAAAGGTTTGATAGGAAACCTATGGGTGGGATTACATATAGTATAACGCATCAGTAGCAAAAACATTACAGAGTATTCGCGAAAAATGCGAAAAAATCAGGTAATAACGCGAAAAGACTCCAGGAATCAGAATCCCTTTCGCATTTTTAATACCCCTGTTCGCATTGTTCGCGAATACTCTCTAGGCCTTTTCGTCGTCGCTATAAATCAAGTCTGAATCAAGTTTTTTGTAAGAGAATATCTCGTCTTTCTTAAAGAAACGCGCCACTTCCGCTTTGGCGGTCTCAAGTGAATCAGAAGCATGTGCGATATTTGCTTGCGTACTCAATGAAAAGTCCCCGCGAATAGTCCCCGGCATTGCCTCGTAGCCTTTTGTTGGCCCCAGCATCGTCCTCACAACGTTCACCGCCTTCACGCCAGAAAGCACCATGCCAACCACGGGGTATGAAGACATAAATGCTTTATTGCCCGGGAAAAATGGCTTGTCTTTGATATGCGCATAGTGCTCGTCAAGCTGAGCATCAGAAAGATGGATCATCTTCATGCCGACAATCTTAAGCCCCCGCACTTCAAAGCGGTGAATAATTTCGCCAAGCAGGTTGCGCTGTAATGCGTCTGGTTTAAGCAACACCAACGTCTGTTCTTCTTTGGGATGATTCATAGGTCTTATTGGGGAGTATTATACTCCTTTTCGGGCAGGCGGTCAATCTATTTCTCCCTACCATCCGTTAAGGGCTGATGCGCTTCACGTCACGCGGGAACAGAATCGCCTCTTTAATGCTTTCAAGGCCTAAAAGCTGCTGAACAAGCCGTTCACTGCCAAGCCCCCAACCGCCATGCGGCGGCATACCGAACTTGAAGATATTCACATAAAACTCCATACCCTTCTGACTAATGCCTTTTTTCTTCATATTCTCCACAAGCATATCGTAATCGTGAATACGTTGGCCACCAGAGGCCATTTCAAGCCCCTTATAGAACAAGTCAAAGCCGTAAGTCTCTTCCGGATTCTCTTTACTTGGCATGGTGTAAAACGCCCGATACTTCCACGGATAATGTGTGATAAAGACAAAATCGGAGTTAAACTTTTCCTTCGCATGCCGGCCGGCCAACCGTTCTCCCTCAGGATCTATATCAGTATCTTCGGGCACTGCATGCCCATACTCTTTTTTAATAATCTCTTTAATTTCAGAAAGCTTAAAGTGCGGGATCTCGTCTGGCACTGTTGGCACCACGGCGTTTGGATACAACGCCAATGCATCTTTGCCATGCTCGCCAACATACGCAAACGTACCCTTGAGCGCTTTCGTGAGCATTGCGGTGACATCTTTATAATCAGTGATAAATCCAAGCTCCGCATCCATGCCGATATACTCGCTTACATGACGCGTTGTAAAATGCGGCTCGGCGCGATAGACCGAACCAATCTCAAATACCCGCTCCAATGCGCCAACTAAAATCTGTTTATAAAATTGCGGACTTTGCGCGAGCACGGCCGTTTTATCGTAATAACTTACCTTAAAAAAATTCGCGCCGCCCTCAGAGGCTGCTTCAAGCAGCTTTGGCGTTTTAATCTCCGTAAACGAAAGCGAGCGCATCGCCTGCTCATAACCGGCCAAAAACAAATCATAAACGCGGAAGATTGCCTGCACTTTCGGATGACGAATTGAAAGCGTGCGCTGATCAAAGAGCGTATCGGTATTCAAATTAAGCTCGTTCTTGGAAATATCGAACGGAATATCTTCGTAAATCTTATACCGTTCCACCACTTTTGTTTCACCGAGTTCAACGCCGGTCTTTGCGCGAGCATCCGCCTTGACCAAGCCGGAAAGCACCGCCGCCTCACCGATTTTGAGCTCTGGCTGAGCCGTGAACACGGCCTGGACAGTACCCGTGTAGTCCTGAAGCACGACAAAAGTCTTGCCGCTTAATATGCGCATATTAAAAACACGCCCACTCACTGAAACTTCTTTCCCAACCACCTCTTTCAAATCCTTAATAAGAGTTCGTTCCATATGAAGCGATTCTATCATGACAATTGACTTGTTTCCAGCAAAGGATTTAAGGTGAGTAGGTCCACATCTCAGGAGGGAACCAGTGGAATATCAGCCGCTCGAGAGACTCATTCTAATGATTGATGAGCCGAACAGGTCCGCCTGCCTGCGCATCATCTCTGACCACCTGCCGCTTTTTGAGCGAGTCCAGGGATCAACCCACAATCATCAGGCGTGGCCGGGCGGCTATCGCGACCACGTCACCGAGGTGATGAACATCGCATACCTGCTCTACTCCACCATGGGCGAACTGCGAGCCCTCCCATTCTCGCGGTCTGACGCCCTACTCGTTCTCTTCTTGCATGACCTGGAAAAGCCGTGGAAGTATCAACTCAACACCAAGGGCCAACTTGAAGAGAAACCCGAGTTCAAGGGCAACAAGCGGGCACAGCATGAGTTCCGAATGCGCCAACTTGCGCATTACGGGATTACACTTACCTCCGCTCAGCTCAACGGCCTCAAGTATGTCGAAGGCGAGCTTGATGACTACAAGAGCACTGAACGGGTGATGAACGAGCTTGCCGGCTTCTGCCACATGTGCGACGTTGCAAGCGCACGGCTCTGGCCCACTCATCCGTACGAAGAATTCGACTCATGGCCGTTTGCAAGGCGACATCGAACCACCACACCCTAGCCCGCAAGGGCTCGCGCCAAGGCGCCCCGACCAGCTGGTCGGGGCGCCGAAGCATTTTATCCTCCAAAAACCCTACACACTCATATACTAGTACGCTAGTATGTGGAGAATAAAAATGACTATCTTTTTTACTTCCCTCCAAACACCTGGAACTCTCCGTTTTCAAAAACCACCTTTATCATCCCTTGCTCGTCTGTTCGAAAAATCTGACTGCCATATTTCAATAATCTATCAAGGACTGTTTTTGTCGGGTGGCCATACGTGTTTTTGCCAACCTCAATCACTGAAACCGCGGGCGAAACTTCTTTCAAAAATCCTTCGCTCGAAGAAAAACGCGAGCCGTGATGCCCAACTTTCAGCACGTCTACATTCACATCATGCTCACGCGCCAAACGCTCTTCCACGTTTGCGCCAATATCTCCCGTATAGAGCGCCTTAAAGTCTGGCGTGGTTAAAAGCGCAACCACTGAAGTGTCATTCAGTTCCCCGCTTAAGACTTCTTGCTCGCTGGGCGAAAGAATATCCAATCGCGCGTCGCCAATCACAAGCGCATCTCCCTCTTCAACCTGCAGATAAGGAACACCATGAGCGACAAGCGTCTCGCGAAGCTCCGCATATGCTTCAACATCTGCTTTGCGTCCACTGCCTAAAAAAACGCCCACTTCATAGGTCTGTAATACATCGATCAGCCCGCCGAAATGATCCAGCTGAGGATGCGTCATGATGAGCACGTCTATCCTCCTGTCAACCGGCGAAAAAATCTTCGCAAGATTATCTAACACCGCTCCGGTTGGTCCGCCATCGATTAAAATCTTCACTGCTCGCCTCGAACCGGCTGAAGCGGGCAAAACAATCAATTGACTATCCCCCTGCCCAATATCCAAAAAATAAAGTTCTGCTTTGGTCGCGCCAACTTGATTACCAAACGCGATGCTCCATAGCACAACATCAGCAATGCACAAACCAAGCACGATAGCAAAAACAATCTTGTGTTTTGCGATGATTTGCCACATATATTATGACTCTATCACGATATGCTCCCGCTTGGTGATGCGAAGCATCAATGCAAGCAATATTGCGTAATAGAGTATCGCCAGAGAAAGAGGAAATGACTCGCTCGTAACACCCACCTGAAAGCGCGAGAAAAAATGAATAACACCCAGCTCATAGGCAAGCAAAAAGCGCGCCGGCAAAGCAACAAGAAGCGCCAGATAACTTGAAACAAGACTCGCAAGAAAAATAAACAGTCCGCCAAGCATCGTATAGGGAATGAGCAGTAAAATAAGTAGGTTGGGCATAAGAGAAATGACTGAGGCAAACCCGAAATACATGAGCGAGATAGGGAAAACGGCCACCTGCGCCGCCAGCGTCGCGCACAACGTTTTAACTATGAGAATAAGAAACTTGTTTTCAAGTTGCTTAACCCGAACATAATGTTCAAAAATCGGCTGAAGATACACAATACCAAGCAAAGCAAAAAATGAGAGTTGAAACCCAATATCGAATACAAGCACTGCAGGATTTATCACGGTCATGATAAAAGCAGCAACAGCAATCGCCGTATGGGTCACGTGCACCCTGCCGGTGCGCTCTGCGAGCAACACAATACCAGCCATAATTGCCGCTCTCACCACTGAAGCCTCGGCGCCAGTCATCAGCACAAAAAGCGTGATAGCAACCACCGTCAAAGGGAAGAGTGTTCGCCGAGCAAACCAGAATCCAAATAACAAGATAACGCCTTTAACGATAATAGTAACGTTCGTCCCGGAAAGCGCTACCATGTGCGTGGTACCCGTGATCTTCATTTGCTCTTGCAGCTGTTGCGAAAAAGCGGCGCTTTTGCCCAGAGTCAAACCTGTCATAAACGTTGCCGATTCTGGAGGCAAGGTTTTTTGAAAACTTTCCGCGATGCGATCTCGCAACGAAAAGAGTAATGCCTTAAACCCATTACCCTCCCCAACCGCAAGGTGATGCACAACGGGAAACCGAAGCACGCCAACAACGCGATCACGCAAAAATCGAGCATCATCATTTGCAAGCTGAGTAAGAACGCCGATTGCTTCTATCTTGTCCCCATACGTAAAGGAAGGATATCGCTGAGTGTATATCTGCACAATGAACGATTCAGGCTCGCTCATCGCGACCGTAAGCGTTTGCCGATCGGCATATAACTTTACCTTTTCAACTACGCCAACGTATCGCACCTCAGAAGACAAAAGGAGTTCAGGAGCTAGGGGCGTTCGCACCTGATAATAAAAAGAACCAACTAAAAGCATGAGTGAACAGAATGCCAATTGATAACGCCCCACAAGCGCAATCGCAAGCGCCACCAGGCCGCCGATCAATAAAGGAAACGCCATACTTACGCCAAGCGGCACAACGCTGGCGATCGCCACCCCAACCAAAAAGAACACTATCCCCCAGAATACTTTTTGATAATGCTCCATATGTTATCTTGTTCGGTTGAATATGAGCATCGGTAATATGTCCGCTACGAACAGTTACCCTGCGGTTTTGATGATACCACCGCCGAGCATACGCCCCTGAGCATCATAGAAAACGGCTGATTGGCCCGGAGCAACAAATTTCTGCTTTTGCGCAAAGCGCAGTATACAAGCGGAAGCGGACTTTGAAGAACGCACCCGCCCGCTGGCAGACAGGGACTGGCGCGGACGGACGAAAGATAATGTCGCCCTGCATAACGGCTGACGATATCGGACGCGGGCGTATACGGAAATTCCTGATTTTACTTTTTTGCTTTCCAATGACGAATCAATAAAGTTAACATCACTTAAGCTCACCTTACTTTGGTAAAGTGAGCTGTCTCCCTCTGGAGCGAGGGTAATGGTATTGTTCTTAATATTTTTATCGGCAACATACAGCGGCACCGGACTGCCACCAACACCCAAACCTCGCCGCTGTCCAATGGTGTAATAATAAGCGCCCTGATGCTCCCCCACCTTTTCTCCAGCGCTATTGACGATTACTCCTTTACGACGCGGGATAAAATCGCTCAAAAATTCCGGCAAGCTGACTTGCCCCAAAAAGCAAATTCCTTGTGAATCTTTTTTCTCCGCGTTGGGAAGCTTGTATTTTTTCGCCAAACGACGCACCTCTGTTTTTTTAATGAGATCGCCAAGCGGAAATAAGCAGTGCGCAAGTTGTTTTTGCGTTAACGTCCACAGAAAGTATGATTGATCTTTGTCCTTATCCTTCGCAGTATACAGAGCAAAACTTTTAACTTTTAACTTTCCATTTTTAACTGCGCGTAATCGCACATAATGCCCGGTGGCGACATAATCGGCGCCAAGTTCCATCGCCCGCTCATAAAATAGACCGAACTTTATTTCTTGATTACACATGACATCGGGATTGGGCGTAATGCCCTTTTGATAGCCATCAACCATATACTGCACCACTCGGTCGCGATACTCCTTTTCAAAATCAAATACATAGAAAGGAATCCCAAGCGTTTCAGCCGCCCGGCGGGCATCCTCCGCATCTTGCGCGGCACAACCGTCGATGTTCCAACACTTGAGGTGTACGCCGACAACGTTAAAACCCCGCTCTTTCAACAGAGCGGCAGCAACGCTGGAATCGACACCTCCCGACATGCCCACAAATACTGTTTTTTTCATACCTCTCAATATTACTATCCTTATATCCTTAAGTTTATGAGTATATTATTGGGTGAGCTGAAAGGACTTCAGGAAACGAAGAAATGTTTTTCCGTAGGGTGAAAGCGTGTGCTCCACAAAGGTGCCTCGATATTTTTTATTAATAAGCCCGGCAAGATGAAGCCGCCTCGTGTGCTCCCCGATTGTTTTTTCATTTGCTCCAATAGTTTTAACAATATTCTCAAGAGTGACGCGCTCGTGATCAGCAATAACAAATAATATCTCGATACGCCGATGATTCGCCACACCCTTCAGATGTCGCTCCATTTGCTTTGCCGTCTTTATCTTTTCCATAATGGTATCCTATACTGATATCCTTATATTCTCAAGTATATGAGTATATATGTGTGTGGAGAGAAAATCAGAAATCATTTACGCACCATACACGGATAAGATTCTGATCATATGTTGCGGGCTGTGAAAAATCCAAGCGAGCAGTGATCGATCCTTCGCGGAATCCGCCCGCCTCAGGTGAGCTTAAGATGCGGATGAATGAGTTTTTGAGAAAAAATCACGCGTATTCCTCAATTGATCTGCATTATTGGCTGTCACCCAATACTCACCCGTGTGACGGTGAGCAACAAGCGTACCTGCTGCTGCTAATTTCGGAAAGACATCACGCTCAATCGAAAAAGCCTTGGGCATGCCGCTAAAAACATCTGCCTGAAGATAATAATGCCCAATATTAACCATCCCCCGCTTTGCATTCGGATCTTTTTCTCTAAACGTGCAGATTTTTTTCTGCTCATCGCAATCGATAAGACCAAAAGTGCTCGCGTCGTCAATTTCCATAATCGAAAGAACGTTGAACATATCGCCGCCACTGTGCCGAATAAGGGCATGAAGGTTTACATCAGCTAAATCGTCGCAGTTAATGGCAATAAATGGTTCCTTAGTATCTCCCAGGGCAAGCTTGATACCGCCGCCAGTTCCCAGCGGCTCTGTTTCGATCGCGTATTTAATATCAGCATGCCCGTTTTGCGCAAGCCACTCAACCACCTGCTCCGCCTTATGCCCAAGTGAAAGCGTGATATTAAAAAATCCCTGAGCATGCAGATACTCAATCTGCCGTTCAAGCATCGGCTTGCCAGCAATACTCACTAAACATTTTGGCAAGTGCTTTTCGTTTTCCGGCATACGCGTTCCCTTACCACCGGCAATGAGAATAACTGGAGTGGTATTTTTAGTAACAATCGGCTTGCCCCGGTGCAGCAACTTCTCTGCCGCATCAATATCATGCGGGTAACCAATTGGATGCCAAAATTCGGTTTTCTCAATAACAAACTTGTGCTCTTTGATGAGCTGCGCGACTTGATCGGTCATGTAATATTCACCGCTTTCGTGTAAGCGCGCCTCATAATCAAAAATACGCGTATCAAGAACATACACGCCCACTGCCACCAAATGAGTCTTTGGCTGCTTTGGTTTTTCTTCGATAGAAATGACATGGCCACTTGCATCCACTTCCACAACTCCAAAACGAGTTGGGTCGCTGTGTTGCTGAACCAACATGCCGATATCTTTTTTGATGAGTCTCTTGATTGCCTCTGCACTATGCAAATCATCAGCAAACATAAACAAAAATCGCTCACCTGGCTTTAAGAGGTATTTACACAAGGCAAGCGCATGGGCGTTACCAAGCTGCTTCTCTTGCAACACATAGGTCACCGGCCGTCCCTGAAATTGATCACCAAAGTAACGCCTAATAACGTCACCCTTATAGCCAATGACAATAATGAGCTCGGTTATTTCATCGGGTAAACTTTCAATAATATGATGCAGTAGTGGTTTACCAAGCACCTCCACCATCGGCTTTGGCTTCACAAGCGTTAAGGGCCGCATACGCTTTCCTTCGCCAGCAGCAAGTATAATCGCCTTCATATCATTGATTATAGATGACAGATTATAGATTACAAAGTTGACTTTTGAGCTTATTTTCGTTATCCTGCTCCCATCTATAATATATAATTTGAAATCGGTAATCTCATTATGCTTTCTTACAATGATCTTAAAGAAGGAGCGATGTTCGTTTATGAAGGCGCGCCATACGAGGTGATTAAATTCGCTTTTCTACGCATGCAACAGCGCAAGCCCGTTGCTCAAACTTCTATTAAAAACCTTATCACGGGTAAGATTTTGGAACGCAATTTCCACATGAACGAAAGCTTCGAAGAAGTGGAAATTGAAAAAATTCCCGTTAAATATCTCTATAACAGCCGAGGTGATTATTGGTTCTGTCATGCCAAGGATCCAAGTAAGCGCTTTTCGTTGAAAGAAGATATCGCCGGCACCGCCGCTCATTTTACCAAACAGAACACCGAGGTGATTGCCCTCAAGTGGAACGATCAAATTATTAACGTCATTTGGCCCATTAAAGCCGATCTTAAAATAACCGAAACACCTCCTGGCGAAAAAGGAAATTCTGCGAGCAATACCACTAAAGCGGCGACCCTTGAAACGGGCGCCGTCGTACAAGTTCCCATGTTCGTTAATCAAGGCGACATCATCCGGCTGAACACAACAACGGGACAGTATGTGGAGCGAGTCGAGAAGGGCAAAGAATAACAGAAAGTGAGTAGTAGGCAGTATGTAGAAGGTAGTAGAGATACAGAAAGGAATCCTTTGCCTGTTTTGAATCTACTACGACCAACTATATACTATCTTCTTCGCTTCTATCTTTCCCCCTCCAGCTTCTCCAGCTCCCAGATTTCCTGCCCCACCTTGCCCTCAATCACCTCCAGGTCTTGCATAATCTGCTGTTCGCGACGCTGTTCCTCTGTTGAAAGCTTGCGTTCCATTTTAATTTTTTTAATGAGCGCAAACTCCATTTCCATGTCATGACGCAACAGAGCAAACCCACGACGGATAGACTCTTCTCCTTTACGCACCTCCTCCAAAAACTTACGATGCTCCCGTTTAATAACGCTCCAGTGGCGAATCACTAAAAATCCAAGCGTAAACACAATCGCCACCAAAACGCCAATAATGAGCAAATAGGCTAACTCATAACTGACACGGGCTGGTCCAAGCTTAAGCGCACCTGTGCGCACAACCATAGTCAGCTGCGAACTGGGCGGACTCATGGTCTCGCCTATTCTGCTCTGCGACCAAAGCACATAATTTCCCTTTGTAAGCGCCGCGGGGTGGTGATAAAACCACTCACCACTTTCATTCGAAACCGTTGCCGCCGAAAGCGTTTCACCAGTGGTAAGATTACTCCAATACACCACCACATCGGTTTGCGGCGTCACCGTTTCTCCACCCACATAAAACGTTTCCTCGGTGGTGAGATCGCGTGAAATTGTTGTTACGTGAGGCGGAGTCAACACCGATGTTGTGGTATTTGATTCATGAGCGGTCTGCGCCACTGTCACACTGCCGCCAATTCCCAACGAAAGAACAAAAAGCACAATGACGGCTATTTTGCCGTATTTTTTGCGATATACTTTAAGCTCCTCAAGCTGCTTGCGAACCGTCTCGGGGACATTATTCTTCCGCTCATGCAAGCCAAGTCGCTTTGGCCAATGTTTAAGCCGCCAACCGGCAAATCCGAAAAAGAGCAACACAAGAAGTGCGACAAGCCAAAACCACATCCAGCTTATGGTAAACGCGCTGGTTATCCGCAACCCCTCGTTTTGCACTATCCCCAACAATGGACTCACAATCGCAAGTCGCCTGGTTACTTCACGATAGTTATATGCTTTATCATATGCCCGCAAAAGAACATCATAACTGCCCGGCTCAAGCGGGAAAAGGATATGCGGGCTTTGCACATCACTGAATAATTCTAAATCAGCTTCAGCTTCTGTAGTTCGCTGGGCAAGCGATATAACCTTCATCTCATAGTGATCAATGCCCGACTGCGCGTCAGTAGTAAAAAACTTTAGGACGGGCTGATCAACCGAGGTGCGCGCCGAAGGCAGAACTTCTATCTCAAACTCGGCGGGCGGTGTTTTATCTATATTAATTTGAAAATGAGTAACGCCGCCCCATACGCCATCTTGCAGGGAACGCACATGAAAGAAATACGTGCCGCTTTCAAGTTGAGTATAGGAAATTGTAGTTTGGGACCCTTCAGAAATGGTATCCGGCTTGAACAATGCGTCGTTATTCAAAATAAAACTATACCCTTCCGCGCCGGGCTCTCCAACCCATTCAATAACAGCATCCGTGTTTGAAAACCAGCGGGACTGATCGGGGTGCGTTGGCGAACTCACCGCCGGCCCAGCTGCTCTGGGCAACGTGGCGGCATATATCGCACCAGGAGTCCGCACAAGCACGTTCGTGCCCTGCCCATCGTTTGCTAACACTTTCGTGTCTGGCGTAAATTGCAAGAAAGAGCTCCCACTCGCTTTCACTCGAAAACGAATGGTAGTGATAAGACCGTTGGTGATGGTAATCCCTCCGGGAAAGCCACCCCGCATCTCTACCAAACCGTCTTTATTGTTAAACTTTGGCTGACCTGCCCAGATTTCAATGATAGATTTACCAGTGTTGGGCGAAACCACCTGAAGCTTATCTGCGGGGAATTCAAGCCCAAGCTCAACGGCATTGATTTCTTGTCCCTGTGTATCTAATAAAATGGAAACATCAAATGTTTCACCAACTTCAAATGTTTGCGAGGCTGAAGAAAGAGAAAAAGTGGCAGCATGGGCAGAAGTAGGTAGTAAGTAGAGAGTAGTAAGTAGTAGGAAAGCAAAAACTAACCACCACTTTTTAATTTTTTGCATTTGGTTTTTCATACTACATACTACTGACTACATGCTTGGTTCTCACTTCTTCCCTATTATACCAGACGCCCAAACAAGCAACACAAAGAGAATTGCCATCCACACCCAGGCAGAATAATTTTTCTGCGGACCAGGAATAAACTTTTCAATATAATTGCCCGCTTGATCATAAGCGCGCAAAGCAATAATCGAATACTCATCGGGCAGCGGTTGAGGAGAAAGAGCGGTAAACGGCTCCTCACTATCAATATGCACTTCATAATATTCAATTCCCGAAATCTGATCATCTGCCAAAAAAGTCAAAAACGACCGCCCTTCTGTTTCTGATATGCCTGCATTCTTTTTTACTTCCAGCCATACTGGATCTGAAACATCATTCATCAGTCGATAGCGCGAAACTACGTTGCTACCAACTTTTTTAACCGCAAAATACGTAATACCCTCCGGCACGTCATCTAACTTCAAATCCCCTTGCCACTGCGCCGATCCCCCTGGCCTGTCTGCAACATCATCAGGAACTTCAAGTGGATCCCTTGTTATGACATAACTATAGGAAGCCCCTGGCTCAAGCTCAAAATGAATCTGCGCCTTTGTGGCGGCATACCATTGCGTCTCGTCAGGGTGAGTCAGCGAAGTAATAGCCACATAATCTTTTGACGGCGGCAACACGCTCACCGCCGAACTCATCACATCAACGGAAACGCTCTTGCCGGTTCCATCAGCTAACAAAACTTTAACGGCCGATGGGACAAACGCAAGAGTCGCCCTACCCGGCAGCTCGCCGCGCAACGCAACGCGTGCCAATAAATGCTCTCCCGAAAGACCAGCGGGAATGCCACCAACCAATCGAAAACTTGATTTTCCTTTTATATTCGGTTGCTCAATAAAGACATCAATGGCCGAGCCAGCATTGTCAATTCCTCGTAAAGTTGCCGCCACGCCCGACAGAGATCCTTCAAGTTCAACCGCGTTAATACTTTCTCCTTCGGTATCGATGCGCACATCCACCAACGCTTCCTCACCGGGCATCAGCGAAATCTGTTGAGGGTAAAAATAGAGGGTGGCTGCTTGAGCAAAAGTAGGTAGTATGTAGAATGTAGTAAGCAGTAGCAGATAAAATCCAAATCGCCCACTTCGCCCGATATGATTTTGTACATTCATGTGACGCATATATTTATTGTACTCCGACCTTGCTTTTTCCCCCTACTACGCACTACATACTACCCTCTACCTACTTGCCTTAACTCTGCTGATACTTGACTGTCCACTCATACATCAAAATCGAAAAATCGACCAAGTTGACCGTTTGATCGCCATTACGATCAACGCATCCGTTTGCAAGACCACTTTTGGGCAATGGCCGACCCCAGTAATACAACAAAATAGAAAGATCGGTGAGATTTATCGCGCCGTCATTATTAAAATCGGAATTGGAACATGTGACCAGGTGCAATGCCAGATCGCTTGAAAACGGAGAAAGAATGCTTTGGGGTTCATATTGATAATTTGCTTTATACGAAAAATTGCCTGGATTAAACTCTTCGCGCGCCAACTTATACTCCCATCGCCCATTCGCACCCGCGACAGTCGTCAGCGGCGCGGTAAACGTATTGATATTATTAAAGACCCTTACCACGCTTGCCGGAAAAGCACTACCATACATAGTTAACGCTCCGCCTTCGGTGATGTGTTCATGCCCAATAGTCGGCGGGAGCGAAACCAAATCTATCTCCGCGACCGAACCTTCAGTCAACGTAAAAGAAATATTTACGGTCGGCGAAATCAAACCATAACGATCTCGGGCCCATAAACCAAAAGTTGCGCTGCCCGGATCAACCAAAAATAATCGTTCAAATCGACCAGAAGCCTCCGCCACCTCGGTGCCGATAACCGCTCCATCGCGCAAAAACGTTACAATCGCCCCCGGATACGCAAACCCAGAAATACGCACATTGCCAACAGGCTGTGGGGCTCCCCCGCTACCACCCGACACTGGAGTCGAGGATCCGGGGATGGTAAGCATGATCGTTAAATCGGTCGCCCGGATGGAACCGATAAAAAGAATTTGAGCAAGAAGGGCAAGAAGAAGAAAAAAAGAAAAATAAATTATCCTGCTTTTTCTATATACCATGTAAGCATAAAGCCAAATAATCCGTCACAGCAGGGCACTACTCAACAATACTGCCCCCGCGAAGCACCCTAAAGGCAAGAGCGATGCGCCGACGCCCCCGAATAAGAAGTAATATCACAATAAGCAGCACAATGACGGCAATCGCAAGCATCTTCCATGGGATAACCCAAAACGTGGCAACTGCAGTCAGAGATTCGTTGGCAGAACCATAAATCGCCGTCATGGTCGCGGTGTATTTACCGTACATATACTTTACACCCCATGGAAAATCGAACTTACGCACGCTTTGCGGCAAAATATTACTTTGCGGAATATTGATTGTTCCCGCCTCTTTGCCAAACATATTAGTGATCGTAATATATCCGCGCGGTTTAAGATGCACAGAGCCGTCGTTTTTAAAACGAAGTGTTAAATCAACAGGACCAAATTCTGAAAATGAGGGCGCGCCAAATTCCGCCACATACATTTTTTCAGTTATTTCACCGCTTACATCCAACAAGAGAAGAGCGCCGATGCGCTGAGCAATACCCACTCCACCTCCGGCGGCACCAGGAGCAACCGAGGCCAGGATCGAGCCGTAATGACCGCCTGGTTCTGCATTTTCAGGAACCGCAATAGTAAACTCGACCGTTCGCGAAGTGCGCGGCTCAAGTGTAAACGTATTCGTATCAAGCGTCACCCAAGATTTCAGAGAAAAACCAGTATCCGGCGCCTCTTCGTCGATCACCACCTGCCCCGCTTCACCCGTCGGTGAAAAATTCTCAACATTGACCACGATATTCACTGTCTCGGCGCTGTCATTGTAAATACGAATGACATTTTTAAGCTCATCGCCAGGATTGGCAGAAAGCTCAAATTTGACTGGCGAAACCGAAACCGCATGAGCAACCAGCGAAAAGGCAAAGAAACCAACTAACCCAAGAGCAAGAAGCCCGATTCTGAAGCCAATTCCCTTAGAAATACTCATATAGTGTAAGAGGAGCACCGTAAGCTATGTCATTATTGCCGCTTAACAGACGCTCGTATAAGTGAGTTTTAGAAGGTTGGCGTGGCAATATAGGTAATGGTATTGCTATAATCACCTGCCGCTTGAACGGCGTCAAAGGACATCTTATACACAATGCGATTGGTTTGCGCAGAGACTGGCGAACTTGTACTTATTGGCTGAGCGGCAACATCTGCTCCGTTACCCGGATCGCACACCGCATCTGCGCCTGTACACGGGAAACTATTAAACTCCGTCGCAGTCGCAAAAGCCGAGTTGCATTGACTGCCCGAGCAGGTATAGCCAAAACCGTTGACCGTTGCCGTATCCCATGCGGTTGTCGTGCCCGCGGCGATCACCTCGGTACAATCACCACCATCACACGTGGTGTCGTCAAGTGTACTGGTACCAGAAAGCAAACTGGTATTTTCTTGAACTGAAATCGTATATCCACCCGCAGCATTTGTGCCCACCGTTAAATCATGGCAACCTTTATAGAACGTTTCGGCCGACAAGCCAGATGAACCAAATGGCACCGTACTTGTGGTAGTTGTAATTGCCGTTGCCGTCCCGCCCTGCGAACAACTGCTTGAGGCGACCCCGGCAATGCTAAAAGTCAAACTCTCATCAACTGAAACCGAAACCGTGACTCCTTCAATGACTGCAACAAGCGCAGAACCAGCATCGGCCGCCGCATTACCCGTAAACGAAATCGCAACGTCATAGATATCGGCAGTTCCAGCCGCAGCCACCTTGGCCGGGTTGGTAATAAACGAATCACCAGTAGAGCTTGCGGTTGCGATTGAGCCAATTTCAATAATAACGCAAGCACTTGCGCCAACATATGTTGCTGCGCCCGTCGGCGTTGAAATAGTCAGCGTGTCGGTAGAAGTTGCAAACGCGACACCCCATACCGAGGCTGTTGCGGTTGCAGCCAAACCCGCGTCCACGGCACCCGAACAATCACTGTTGGCATCAACTGCTACGTCTACGTCCTCAAATGTGATAGTCGGATCAATCGTAAACTGGTCCAGCGATCCCAATGTGTCAAAGTTAAGCACAATCGTATCGCTCTCATTAATAAGCGTTGGCACCACAAATTGGATGGTCCAACTTGATGTCGCCGAAGGAGCAGAGTTAGTCAAGGTTGCTCGCACCGAAGAAAGCGAGGCAGCCTCAACTTGCCTGGTGGCGACATAAAAACCACCCGCCACCACTACCAGCGAGATAGAAAGAATAGTTACCAGAGTCACGCGGCCTTTTTGCGCTACATTTTTTATTAATTGTTTCATAAATCAACAACTCAAATGAGTTTAACTAATATTTTATAATCCCCCAGAAATTGCGCGAATGTGTTTACGCACATTCACTCCTTGTCTATTGAATACATTATACCACAGTAAAAAAACGTAAAAATGAGAGGGAGGCGGGGGTGTGGATAACTAATCAGCATGAGGATCCTACGATGTGCCAAATATCAGCTCATCATTACTTCTTTCTGCGGCGACGAGAACGCATCTTGCGATAAGTTTTGCGCGAGAAAACAACCATAATCGCAGCAAGGATGCGGCGACTAAACTGCTTAATAAAGATGGTAATAAGAGCCACAATACCAGCGACAATCAGCATGAGCTTCCATGGCATCACCCAAAAACCAACCGTTTCAGAAATAGTCGCCCCACCTGCGAATCCTGCGCCGGCCGCACTGTTTATATCTGGATACTCTAAAATAAGGGTTGCCGTATATTTACCAAGATATGCGTTGTCTTTGAAATAATTAACTACACCCCTTAAAAATCCCCCTTCTTTTTCGTTTGTGCCCAGCGGGATATCAAGCGAACGAATGCGACCGGGTAATAAATAGCGACCAGGTAATGCGATATGCTTCACTACCTCGCCCTGCCAGTTACGAATCTCTAGTCGTCCCATTGCCTTAAAATAAAACATGCCCGTGTTGCGCACCTTGGCGACCAATGTTTTGGCGACATCCTCCAAAATGCCCGCCTCAGCAACCGGCACAATACTACCCTGCGCAGAGGTGCGTTCATCCGTGAGTCCTAGTGAAATAATCTCGGCTGCATATCCGCTTTTTAGATCATCGACTGAAAAAAATGGTACGCGGAAAAAGAACAATAAATTCATCTCCGGCACAAAGCGCGGACCAGTGCCTTCAAAATAATGCCCAGGCAAAATAGCTTGCAAACGCATCGTCACCAAATACGTTCCCGCCGGCACGTCTTTGGGCGGCACCACGCGAAACACTAACTCTTGCTCATCGGCTGGATTGAGAATGAAATCATAGCCTGTTGTAAGCGGTTCAAGAATGGTTCTCTTTGCATTATCCGGGTCTGGCAATTCAAGATAAAACCACTTGGTTGCATCAATCTCATCATCCTCTGCGCTGATATATTCAATATCTTCTTCGGTGTTTTCTTTTAAGTTCCATAACGAAAGCTGCAGATGCATAGGCAACGGCAATTCGTTTGAGTTATTAAATATCACCAACCGGTCTTGATACGTAGTACCAGGTAAGATTTCCGCCTCGAAAAGGCTTTTGTTGGTAGAAAAACCCAGCCCAGCTGCGTGGGCTTGGGGAATAGGTAGTAAGTAGTATGTAGAAAGTAGTATAGAAACAAAAAATACAGTGCGTAGTAAGTAGTGGGTAGTATGTAGCAAAAGACGGAACATAATCATGATCTTTTTTCAAAATTCGCAATAATTTTATTCAGCATGCTCATAACTTCATGTAGGAGATTGTCAACCCGTACAAGATCGTCTTTCTCAAGAAAGCCAAGATCAGTTGATAAGATAAGTTGCGTTTCTAATTCAGAACCCGAACCATAAGCGATCCTGAGAAATTGGATCTTTTCTTTAACCGACTTACGCCTAAATCCTTCTGCAACGTTAGAAGGAATAGATATTACCGCGCGACGTATCTGACTAGTTAGCCCAAATAACTCAGCCCCTGGGAAAGCATCGGTTAATCGATACACCAAAACAACGAGCTCACGAGATCTCTGCCACACAATCAAATCCTGATATGTTTTTATTTTTTCCTTTTCCATATATTTGCACCTCTACTATATTCTACTCACTGCATACTACTCACTTTCTCCCACCCCCTTCCCGCTCCCTACTACTCACTACCTACTACCCTCTACATACTTCTTTAGAATTTCGGCGCAACAATGAAACGAATAGTCGTCTGATAATCCCCCGCCGCCTGAGCGCGATCGACTGAAACCCTATAAGTCATAGTGGTCGCCTCACCCGTTACCCGACCGGCAGATGCGGCCACCTCATCGCCCGGCGTGCTAGTTGAAAAGGCGGCAAACTCATTTGTGGTAAATTGCGTAATATCCGCGTCATCCGTGTTATATCCAAAACCACAATCACTATTATTGATGCAATTAGTAGTCCACACGGTTGGCGAGGCGTTAGTTCCCGTCCAGTTGGCGATTGTCGTGGTCGCGCCAACACGCGTAAGCAGGTCAGTTGCATAACCCGTAAGACTATATCCAAACTCACCATTAGTAGTAACCGTCAGCGTATTAGTCGCGCTTGCAGTAAAGGTGTTTGTGTCGCCCAGAGACAAGTCAATGGAAAGCGGGCTGATACTAAACGACAAACTCGGGAATGCCCAACAGAAGGCGTTGTTCCCCCGGTCTACGGAGTTGGCATAACTCACACTGATATAGGTGCTAGTTGAAACACAGCCGGAATCTTTCACCGTTACATATCGCACGTCTTCAGTGCCTTGGTGATTAATAAGCCACTGAGTGCCAGATGAGTTGGAATCAATCGTGATAAGGTTGCCCGCAGTGCCGGTAAGAGTCAGTAAACCATTTACGCGAAACGCTTGCGTACTTGTGGCAAACACAAACGGCTTATTCCCGGTTTGCGAGGTAAAGTTCCAGAATGTCAGTTCACTGGAGGTGGCGCCACTGATGGTTGAGGTGGCCGTGGTATCAAAGGTCACCGTACTGCTCCCTAAGGTAACCGTGCCGCTGCTGTTAAAGTCTTTGGCAAACGTAAGGCCAGTGGTAGACGCCGTGAGCGCGCCAGCAGAGGCGATGGCCACGTTGCCGTCAACATCGAGTGAGTAATTGGTCACGCTCAAGGTGCCGGCAGTAAGTGTCAAATCATTAGTACTGGTGGTGTTGCCTTCAAGCACAAAGGTTTCGGTACTGGTGGCAATTTGAAGGTTCCAATAGTTTTCTGCCTGCATAGTGGTGTTGCCACCGGCGTTGTTACCACTATACACAAAGGTTGAGCTTGCAGAAGCAAGATCGGCGCTTGCCGAATTGGCAACCAATTTAAACGGATCACCAGTAGTGCCCGACAGTGTCCAAGTGCGATTGCCAGCATTGAGCACAGCATTGGCGCCAGCTCCTAAGCCGCCGTTAACCGTCAACTCCCCCGCGATAGCAAGATTGCCAGTGCCTGACGTTTGAGTCGTGAAGGTATAAGTGCCTGCGGTGGAAGTGGCAACAGTAAAGACAAGATCGTTAAACGTCCAATCCCCGCTTGTTGAGCCAAAGCCTTGCGACGAAGTGGCGGCCAGGGTGACAGTGAAGCTTGCGTTAGTGAGCGAGATAACACCTCCTGCGCCCGTCACGTCACCGTTATACACCTGGATTGAAGAGGTGCCATTACTGTTGTTGAGTGTGCCAGCAGTCATCGTAAGGTTACCGTCAACCGCGCTTGAATCAAGCCCAACAACCATATCCGAGCTGCTCGGCGACCAACTCCCACCGACGCCATTGAAGGTTACATTGCGGAATGCTCGACTCCCTGGGTTAATCGAAAATCCAGTCGTAGTTGCAGTGAACGTAGTCACTTGACCAGAATCCGTGGTGAATGAACCATTCGCAGCATTATGCCAGTCACCGCCAATAAAAACCCAATTGGACCCAACCTCTAATGTAGAGGTTGATGATCCCCAAACAATATCTCCCCCAGGCTCGCTTGGTAAGGCGCCATTTTCAAGAGTAAGATCCGACTGGCTACCTAAGGTGGTAAACGTATCTCCTGGCCAAATATAAAGACCCCAGTCAGCGTCTATGGAAACCAATTGGGCACCAGTACCGAAATGAAGATCATTATCACCGCACGCAAGACCAATTGTGTAGTTACATAATTCGAGATGAGCATCTGTAAGAGGCCCGGTATTTTCATGCCGCACAATTAGATAATTCTTGTAGATATTTAGCCCAGCGAGATTCCCCGAGCTTGAAGCAAGAGTTACTACAGCTCCGGTTCCATTTCCTCCTCCGTTATTATTCATCCAAACTGTTAGAAGCGTCCCCGAGGAAACTCCAGCTACTGAAGTAAAGGTGAAGTTTCCGCTTGCGTCCGTACTCGTTGTGTATCCTGTCGTTCCATTAACTGCTAATTTTACGCTCGAGGTTGTAGTGGTTATCCCCTGATCAGAATAAACCGTTCCAGAAACAGTAATGCCGGTAGCCGGCGTGCCATACGTTGTAATCTCGGGCACATAAAGCGGCGTTGAAGTCGCACCATTAGCATCAACAATACGGAAGCAATAGGCAACGCCGGGATTAGTGCCTGTATCCCGAAGCGCAAACTGCCACACACCATCAGAACCAGAAGTCAAAGCACTGCCAAGATCTGGATATCTGCCTCCCCCACGGGTGAAGTTGCCAAAGGTAGTACCGCTGGCGGAAAAGTTATTCTGTTCAACATGGGTTAAGCCCCTAAGAAGATCAGTGGTGTGCGTGGCGTCATCAAGACCGCCGTGGATGAGCGAGTCATGAGCTCGACCAGAGAGGTCGGTGAATCGAATGACTCCTGTTGAAGTGGCCACATCAGTATACGTCTCACCAGAGTAGGCCACGTCACACGTGCCTGATTTTTCAGCCACTTGGAGCTTAAATGTTTCCGTGGAGGCGATACTGCGGGAAGCGTGGACAGTAGAACGGAGGATGAAGGGGGTGGAGGTGACTGATGGAGTGGTGGTGGCGGTATTAAGCGCCGACGAGGTGGCGATATCAGTCTGATACGCGCGAATACTCCAATCCGAATCCGCATTATCAACAGTTGACAGATAAATAATACGCGACCCATCCGCAGCTATCCCATTATTTTGAGAAGCAGCGGCTGAACCATTTGAGCTTGTAGCATACACAAGACTCAAATCGGAAAGATTCCTCTTCTCCAAACGATTATTACTTGTACCCGATATCCCAACCACATACATATAAGAACCGTCAATTGCTATGTTATAAGCTTCGTCCGTAGCACCAGGATTACTGGTTGTTGAGGTGACAAGCGCCAAATCGGATAAATTACGCTTTTCAATGCGCCAATTAACATCATCTTGCTCACCGACAACATACATATATTGGTTATCAATCGCAATCGAATACGCCCGGTCAGTAGTGCCCGGATTACTAGTTGTCGAAGCAACAGAGCTTAGATCCGACAATAATCTCTTTTCGATACGCCAATTAACATCATCTTGAAAGCCGACTACATACATATAAGTACTGTCAATCGCTATTCCTCTCGCAACATCAGTCGTCCCAGCATTTATAGTGACACGGCTCCCAACTAAATCTAAGGTTGATTTATCACGTTTTTGAATGCTCCAATTTACTTCGCCTGCAGTGGATCCAACAGCGTAAAGATAGGTAACATCCTGAGCGAGGCTGTGAAAATACTCTAATCCACTTACATCTTCCGTGAATGAGTCAACAAGAGCACCGTCAGATAGGTTGCGTTTTTCGATCCTAAAATCATTATTTGACGGCTGTGCCATGCCCGCAACATATATATACGCATCATCGACAACAACAGCTCTTGCACGATCATTCCCACCAGGGTCACTTGAGGTTGACCAAATAATACTTCCATCTGAGAGCGATCTCTTTTCAAAGTACCAATTATTTTCTCCGCTTATTGCAGCAGAACCAGCAAGATACACATAACCTTGATCTATAGCCACTGTAAGTCCAAGATCTGCCACGCCAGGGTTGCTTGATGTTGAAAAGACCACACTTGGTTCACTACTCGTCGCAAACCATCGATAACCAGAAACATAAGGGCTACCCATATTGAGCGTTGGATATCTAGTGTAAGTTCCCAACTCAGTTCCATCATCTTCCACCATGCGGAAGTAGTAGTTGGAAACGGTGGTAGTGGCGATATCAAGGGAGAAGTCCCACTCCATGTCTTGGCCCACCGTTGCGGCTGTTGGGTTGGCATCTGTTGGATTATCCTCTTGATAACTCTGTTTAGCATCAGAGCTTGTGAGAAGGTTAGAAGTGATAGCCGCGTCGTCTGCGGGGGTGGTGTTGTTATAGAAGCGAATATCGCCAGTTGAGGTGGCGACGTCGGTCCAGCCATAACCGGTGTAGTAGACGGTAATTTTAATATGATCAACTTGCAATTGAGCCGGACAACTTCCACCAGCGCATGTGCCGCTAAGCGCGACTCCAAAATCACTTGAGTTGATATCACTCGCAGTCCAGGTTAACCCCCATAATTCCGTCGAAGAACCATACGAATCCTCACTCTCTCCTCCCCAAAATAAACTCGTTGAAGCCATCTCTGTCCCCGAAATTGATCCACCCTTTACTATCTTTACAGAATTATCAGACGTCGCCGCACCTCCTGCCCTCTCAAAAGTCACCACGATACCGTCAATGGTCGCATCTGACGGAATACTAAATCCGAAATTGGTTGCCTTTAAATAATTTGAAATTACCGTGCTTCCGACAGTCGCAGTTGCGTTAAGATTATCGCTCGTAGTCGCATTCCCTGGATTGGTCCATGCAACAGTCCCTGTACTAGTATCATTCACCACCGTTGCAGTTGAAGTCGGTCCCACAGTAACGCTCGATACCGAGCTCGTTGCAAACTGGAGCTTAAAGGCCTGTGTGCTTGTTGAAAGTGTACTCCCGCCGACTGTCACGTTCATACGCAACCGAGCTTGGCCAAGAGTAGTGGTTGTATAGCTACTGTTTTCAGATGCTAACGAGCTCCCTGGCTGAACGCCATCGGCAGCCGCATACCAACGGTACTCGTTTTGAGTGAAACTAACTGGCGGACTATAGGTCGTAATCTCGGGCACATACAGCGGCGTTGAAGTGGCACCATCGGTGCGCACCACACGGAAACAATAACTCGCCGCCGGAGCTGCTGAAT
>CAYWPI010000002.1:0-20370 GCA_964460325.1 uncultured Candidatus Saccharibacteria bacterium
TCATCGTCATCATCAAGGCCATTATTACAGCTCGGCAAGCTGCGCAAATCAATGCCCGAGCCACTCACCGTGCCGTTACCATAAATATTAATGTAAATCTCGTTTTCATTAATATTCGTATTATTATTTTGGCTTACATTATCATTGCTATTGTCATTCGTAACCGCTGGCGAAGGACTGCCATATTCAGAATCATCATGCTGCGGATAACACCACGTAGTCTGGCACGGATCAAAATCACTAAGACAGCCGTCTTCGCACGGCGCCTCATCCCAGTCGCAATCATTACTCCATTCACACGGATCAAGACAAACATCACCCTGGCACCAGCCAGAACCACAATCAGTCCAGTCGCAATCATCCGGGCACGGCTCATTGCCACACATGCCGTCAATCATTGGACCAGAACGACGAGTGCCGACATAATAATTTGTCGCCGCATCGGCAACCAAAAAATAGAGTGGACTTACCACCGCGGCAGCAACTAAAAGACTAAAAATGATTTTTTTCATAGGTGTATTGGTTCGTTAATAAACGATTTCCACAGGCGCCCTATTCGAGCGCTTCAGGTATAATATAGCATACTTTGACACAATTGTCAATATATGACGATATGGTCAAATATCCCCCTCTTTAAAGCCAAAAACCGCCCCCAAGGGGGCGGTTTTTGATGGTAATGAATAAGCGGGATTCTGTTCTGGATTGCTCCTTGCGACCATTTATCTGGGCCAACGATTACTCGTAGGCTCAAGCGGCACACCCGTCTAAGACGGGTCCGGCCTTGCACTCGGTAAGGATTTAGCCGTTTCATCTCCACTTTCTGCTCCCTATCGTGGAGTTAAGCCTTCTAGCTTGGGATTGGGCTTTCTTGTCCGTTTCCAGACAAGACGTTTCTGCTCGCACCTCTGTATTACTACTGACGGCTGTTAGCCGCTACCTTTTTTGATAAGTGTCCCGACTTTCCTCTCTCTGCAATCTTGCGATCATAAAGAGTAGTCGCCTATTACCGTTTCTCAATATACCACACTATCAGACAAAAAGCAACCTAAGGACGAACAAACATCTCCGTAACTGAAGCCGTAAATCCACTGGTTCCCTTCATGCCAAGCAGCGCCGGAGAAAGTAGTGCGGCAACCAATAAGACCACGGCGACCGTCAGAAGCATAAAAAAATATTCGTGATGTTTCATGCGCTTGCCTTACAGCTCAATGAGTTTTTTATATACCGCCAACGTTGTTCGCGCGTCATCAATTGCCCGGTGCGCTCTTCCCCTATCCACGCCAAAATAATTCGCCAACTCCTCAAGTGAAAACTTCGTAAAAGCCGGATTGCCGCGCAACTTTTGCCACGCCATTGAAAACGTATCCACGCTCTTATAGAAAAAGTTCGGCTTCAGCCCGCTGCGCTCCAGACTGTTATGCAAATGCATCCAATCCGCTGCCACGTTATGACCGGCAAGCACTGCGTCTTTTGTATGTCTCAAAAATTCCGCTAAGCCGGCATCACGCGAAACGCCATCGCGTGCCCACTCCGCCTCATTATAACCATTAATAACCAGCGCCTCTGGAGTCGCCCGTTCGATATGTTCCGGCTTTATTTTAATGTCGCCCTCAGCAATAACCGATAAGTCTCCCGCTCGCACTTTAATAAACCCAATCTCAATCACCTCTTTATCAAGCTCAAAACCGGTAAACTCCGTGTCAAAAAAAACCATATCCCTGTCCCAGACCTTCATTTTTGATTGATCAAATTGTCCCATAGAGTAATCGCGAAAAATGCGAAATTATTTAATAATGCGAAATAAATACTTATGTTTCCTTTCGCGTTTTTACCTGTCCCTTTCGCGCTGTTCGCGAATACTCCAGAGCGACAAGCCCGGCATGCGGCTTCCCTGCTAGAAACGCAAGCATCGCTCCGCCGCCAGTGGAAAGAAAGTCTATCTTTTTCTCTAGGCCCAAGTCAACGATTAAACTTGTCGTCTCACCACCGCCCACAACTGTAAAAGCCTTGCTTTTTGCCACCGCCTTGGCAATAGCCACTGAACCAGCCTTAAAGCGTTTATCCTCAAAAAATCCCATCGGTCCATTCCAAATAACCGTTCCAGCAGAAGCGATAACTTTGCTAAACATATTTGATGAAAGCAAGCCAAGATCAAGAATTTTTTCCTTATCACTCACCCAATCCATCGGCAAGACAATTTTTTTATCATGCACCATTTTTTTTACCGCCGGCACCAGCTTATCATCAACCACTGATGCATCAATGGCAACCCCCATCACCTTAAAAAACGTATTCGCAAGCACGCCACCGATCAAGAACTTGTTTGTTGAAGCATGCAAATATTTGATGACCGCAAACTTGTCCGCCGCCTTGCCACCAGCCAACACCACCACCAGTGGCTTTTTGGGATTTCCCATTACGCTTGAAAGCGCTTTTACCTCTGCCTCCATTTGCAAGCCGACATAGGACGGAAGAAGCTTGGGCAAGACTGAAACGGTTGCGCCCTTGTGATGACTGGCAAACGCATCGTTCACATATATATCTGCAAGCCCCGCAAGCAGGGCGGCCCACTTCTTATCGCACGCATCCTCGCCCTTATGAAACCGAACGTTTTCAAGCAAGAGCACTGCGCCCGGCTTGGCCCCACCTATCGCCTTTTGAAGGGCTTCTGAACCGTGTGAAGCGACAAAGGCAACCTTGCCCACCTTCTTCTGTAAATACGGCACTAAAGGACGCAAACTAAATGCCTTAAGAAAGGCGGGATTGCCCAGCGAAGCCTCGGCGAAGTTGGGCCTACCCCGATGGCTCATCATGAGCGTAATCGCGCCCTTCTTTTTGAGATAGTTAATAGTGGGAATTGCCCGCGAAAGCTTAAAAGAATCCTTCACGCTTTCAACGTTAAGATCAGAGCGTAACAAAACTACTTTCCCACGAAGATCGGCAACTGATGCGATTGAAGGAGCCATATTTTTTAAGTATACCTAAGTTCGCTTAAAATCGCTAAAATTAAAAGCAAGCACGCCTTACAATGGCGTACTCAAGACACTCCAAACAAGACAAAACTTCCCCGCCACAGCGGGGAAGTTTTTTTAAACGCTATCGTATTCGCGCACCGCAAGCTGACTTTGCAGCTGGCGAGAAGTTTCCAGCGCGACAGAGACCACAATGAGTAGCGCCGTGCCGCCAATGGTCAGACTTTGGGTGTTGGTGAAAAACTGCGTGATAATCGGAAGCACCGCGATGAGACCCAAGAAGACGGCGCCAAACAGCGTGATGCGGCCAGTTGTCTTTTTCAAGAACTCGGTTGTGTGCTCGCCCGGGCGCATGCCAGGAATGAAGCCGCCATTTTGCTGAAGGTTCTTGCTGATTTCCTCCGGATTAAACGTGATTGCGGTGTAAAAATACGTGAAGATAACCACCAGGGCGAAATAGAAAATACCATACCACAGCTGGTTGTTAAGAAACGCCTGCACCAGTCCCTGCAACTTCACTGAAAGGCCGCTCGAGAACACGGAAAGAATTTGAGCCAAAAATTGAGGGAAAAGCAAAATGGAGATGGCAAAGATGATGGGAATTACGCCCGCTTGATTCACTTTAAGCGGCAGATACGTTGTTGCGCCGCCGAACATCTTATTGCCACGCACACGCTTTGAATACACTACCGGAATCTTGCGCTCTCCTTCGCTGATAAACACCACGCCGGCAATAACCAGGACTGCGGCCAGCGCAAAAACCACATAACTGGTAATCAGCTCGGGCGAATAATTTAAGAATGCCGTTTGCAAAATGGTTGGCAAACCACTGACGATACCGGCGAAAATGATAAGCGAGGTGCCGTTACCGATTTTTTGCTCAGTAATGAGTTCGCCAATCCACATCAAGATAAGAGCGCCGGCGGTAATAACAATAATATCGCGCACCATTGCCGAAGCCGAAAGAGGCGCGAGCACGCTTTGGCTTACAAGCAGGTTTAAGAGGCCATAACCCTGCAAAGCGGCCAATGGCACCGTCAGATAACGAGAGATGCGATTGAACTTTGCCCGGCCGAGCGCGCCTTCTTCGTAATAAATAACTTTCAGGCGCGGGAAGATCATGGTTAAAAGCTGCATGATGATGGTTGCCGTAATATACGGTCCCACACCAAGCATCATGATGGACAAGTTGGAAAGGGCACCTCCGGAAAAGATGTTCAAAAATCCAAACAAATCACTGCCGCCAAGCAAATTTTGCAACTGAAGCGGGTCAACACCTGGAACAGGAATTGCCGCAAGCACGCGGAAAACCAAAAGAAGTCCTCCCACAATAAGAAGCTTTCTCCGAATGTCCGGCACTTTAAATACTTGAATGAATGAACTTAACATATGAATTGAATTAAGAAGTAGGAATTATGAATTAAGAATAGGAGAAGAAGTTTTGCTTGATTCTTGATTCTTGATTCATGCTTCTTACTTCTATTTTACGCTGCCTCCTGCTTTTTCAATTTTTTCCTTTGCGCCGGCAGACACCTTAATCCCCTCAAGCGTCAGCGCTTTCTGTAACCGGCCAGTGGCGAGCACCTTCACCGCCTGATTTTTATGCTCCACAAGGCCAGCCTCTATCAGCGCCGCAATCGTAATAACCGGCGCCTTCAAATCAGCAAGCGCAGAAAGAGTTAACTCAACCGCCATATCGCTTTTGGCTTTATTACGATAGCCGCGCAACTTTGGAAGACGCTGAATAAGATCGCGAATAGCCGGACGAATGCGGTGACCAGAACGGGACTTCTGACCCTTTTGCCCGCCACCAGACGTGGTGCCACGCTTACCACCGCGACCGACGCGCGTCGCCTTTGTTTCATTCTTATGTTTTCGGACAATGGTGTGCAGTTGCATAGAAGGTAATCGCTAAAAATGCGAAATTGAAATTAATAATGCGAATAATGGATGAGTTATTTTATTTCTACCGGCTTAACGGCTTCTGCCTTAGTATCTGTGGCTCTTCCGTCCTTCAAAGACTTTTCATGCTTTGGCGTGCGGCGAATGAGCGTCAGCCCCTTGAGCGCCTCAACTGTTGCCAAGGCATTCGTTACTTTATTGGGCGTGCGACCAAGCACCTTTGCAGTAATATCCTTAATACCCGCCAACGAAAGAACGGCACGCACAGCGCCTCCGGCAACAAGACCATTACCTTCCTTGGCTGGTTTTAACACGATGCGAGCAGCAGAAAACTTTGCCTGCACCTCGTGCGGAATCGTTGTCTTATCAAGACGCACCGTAATCACGTTCTTTTTCGCATCGTTTTTCGCTTTACTCACCGCCTGCGCGACATCAAGCCCCTTACCCATTCCCACACCAACCCGACCCTTGCGATCGCCGATGATTAATGTGGCGCGAAAACGAAACCGCTTACCACCCGCCATGACACGGGCAACGCGACGAAGGTCAACCACTTGTTCATCAAACTCTTCTTTTTTCTTCACAAACGGCTTTCGTTCGCGACTACCTCCAGGTGAAAAACGCCGAGACGGACCGCTTGATGCAGGAGTGCTCGTTTTCAGCTTTGCATTATACGCGGCCAAAGAAGCCGGCATATCTGCGTTTGTCGGTGTTGCGGCTGTGTTCACTTGTGGTTTTATTTCATCCATATTCTTGATTCTTAATTCATTCTTCTTGCCTTTAGAATGTGAGCCCGCCCTCCCGAGCTCCATCAGCGAAAGCCTTCACTCGACCATGATATGCATAGGCACCACGATCAAAAACTGCCGCTGAAACGCCGACTTTTTTTGCCTTTTCAGCCAAAAGCTTACCAAGCGCGACGGCCTTACTAATACCGGCACCACCTTTTTTCGCGCCCTCAGATCCTCCTTTAGCAGAAATTTCATTAAGCGTCACAAACGCAAGCGTCTTGCCCGCTTGATCGTCAATCAACTGAGCATACATGGAGGTGTTACTTCGGAAGACGGAAAGTCGCGGACGAGTCGCAGTACCACGAATACGCGCCCGCACCCGAGCGGTTCGCTTTGCTTTTCCTTTGTTTAATATCTTAATCTTTTTCATAGCTTTGTTCGTATATTCGTACTATTTCGATGTTCGGTGATGTTACGCTGCACCGCCAGTCGCGCCCGCAACCTTCTTACCAGCCTTGCGGCGAACCTGTTCACCCACATAACGAATGCCTTTTCCTTGATACGGCTCTGGTTTTTTGATCTTTCGAATTTCAGCGGCCGTCTGCCCAACCAACTGCTTGTCGTTTCCTGAAATACGAATAAAAGATTTTTCAACGACAATCTTTATGCCTTCCGGAGTCTGATATTTAACCGGATGACTGTATCCCACATTCAGCGAGAGATTGTTACCTTCCATAGCCGCCTTAAAACCAATACCTTGGATTTCAAGAGATTTTGTAAAACCCTCGGTGACACCCGTAATCGCATTTTTGATATTCGCCCCCAATGTACCCCAATTGGCACGCGCCTGCTTCTTTGAAGAAGCAATAGTCAAGTGAACGGCTCCATCCTTAATCTCCGCCTGCACCAAGTCAATCTTGGCCACCTGAAGCGTACCCAGCTTCCCTTTCACGGTAAAAATACCGTCTTTCAATTCGACAGTGGCACCTTCTGGGATACGTATTGGTTTTGAACCGATTTTACTCATATTGATTTATTCGCATTATTACTTCTTTATTCGCATTGTTAGCGATTACTCTACCAGATTTCGAATAGTAATTGCCCTCCGAGCTTCTGCTTTTTAGCCTCAAGAGACGTCATAATTCCTTTTGGTGTCGAAACCAGCGCGATGCCATACCCCTGCTTCACTGGCCGCAGCGCGGCATATCCTGCATACATGCGGCGACTTGGAATGGAAAGAAATTTCACGCCTGAAATCGCCCCTTTTTCATCGATATATTTTAAATCGATCTCCAACACTCGTTTTGGCATGCGGCCCTTTTTATTGACCGCCGTAACAAAGCTGTGCTTGGCGAGCTGTTCAGCAATTGCCAAATCCATGTTCGAAAAAGGAACTTTGACGCTTGCCTTCTTTGCCCGCTGCGCATTTTGAATTTTTGTAAGTAAATCGGTGTACATTGTTTTGTTCGTATATTCGTACTAGTTCGATGTTCGGTGATGTTACCAACTGGCTTTCTTAACCCCTGGGATCTCGCCGCGACCGGCCATTTCGCGGAAGCAAATACGGCAAATACCAAACGCTCGCATAAATCCATGACGGCGACCACAACGGAAGCAGCGACGAATAACCCGAGTGGAAAACTTTGGTTTTCGATTTGCTTTTGCGATTGCTGATTTTTTAGCCATATTTTTGATTAGTGTGCGCGATTAGTTAAACATATCCACCTCTTATCTCTTTTTCGTTAACTTTGCTTCTTTTTCAAGCGGAATACCAAGACCTCGATAAAAAGCCAGAGCTGCCTCGCGCTTCATAGCAACACGCGGGACCAGGGTGATTTCAACGCCAAACGCGACCCGAGTATTTTCAAGGATAATTTCCGGGAACACCGTGTGTTCTTTGATGCCAAAAGTCAGATTGCCATGACCATCAATACCTTTTGAGCTAATACCCCTAAAGTCGCGGACGCGCGGCATTACGATTGCGTTCACCTTTTCCAAAAACTGCATCATTTTTTTGCCGCGCAATGTCACCTTCAGACCAATGATTGTTCCTTCGCGAAGCTTAAAACCGGATATAGACTTTTTCGCCGGACGATCTTGCGGCTTTTGACCAGTGATTGCGGCCATCGCCTGCTGAATTTCTGGCAAACCCTTTTCGCTGAAGTCAGCAAGAGTGGTCAGCTTGCCAAAGCTGGTATTGACGACAATTTTTTCAAGTGGATATTTGGTAATCATACAATGATAGATAATGCGGGTACGAATGGTTATTTCACTTTTACATTTGAGCGATTAATCGGGCGCGGCAAACTAACCATTTCACCCTTCTGACCCTGTTTTGTCGGCCGCTTGTGTTTTTTTAAAAGATTAAGACCCTCAACAAGCACTTTGTTTTGTTTCGGAAAAACGCGAAGCACCTTGCCGCTTTTACCGGCGTCCTTGCCTTTGGTGATAGTCACCGTGTCTCCCTTTTTTACGCTCATTTTTATGCTCATTGATTTCATATTCGTAACAATTCGTTATTCGTTGATGTTTACACAACTTCCTCCGCCTGACCAAAAGCGGTTTCAAAACCCTTTTCCTTAATTTCTCGCGGGACCGGACCAAACACGCGGGTGCCTTTCGGCTCTTTCTTTTCATCAATCACAATCACGGCATTGTCGTCGAAACGAAGCACAGTACCATCGGGACGGCGAATAGGGTGACGCTGGCGGATGATGAGGCATTTCACCTTATCCTTCTTTTTGATTGCCTTGCGCGGCTCAACCGATTGGACCGAAGCAACAACAATCTCGCCAATTTGGGCATATCGCTTGCGACTGCCGCCAAGCACCGTAAACACCCGAACGAACTTCGCGCCGCTATTATCAGCTACTTTTAAAATTGAACGAATTTGAATCATGTTAATTTTGTGTACAAAATTTCATCACCGAATATCGAATGGTTACGAAAGTACGAATGGCTATCTCCGTATTAGTTTTTATTTCGTATATTCGTGATTTCATTCGTTATTCGTTGATGTTGCGCCCTTTTTGACGAGCTTCACAATCTTAAAATACTTATCTTTAGAAAGCGGACGAGTCTCCTCGATAATCACCGTATCCCCCGTCTTATACTCATTGTTTTCATTGTGAGCCTTAAAACGCTTTGAAACCTTAAAATACTTAAGATACTTTGCGTGCTTGCGGGTGTGTGTCACCTGCACCACGGCGGTAAGCTGCATTTTATCGGAGACGACGACTCCTTCTAATTGGCGTTTCATATAATTACAATTAACTTTTGACTATTGACCTTTGACAGATACCAATCTTGATTTTATTCATGTTAAATGTCAAATGTTACTTGTCAGATGTTGCTTTTGTTCGTAAAAGCGTCATGATTCGCGCGATGTCTTTACGTAATGCACCTGCTGATCGAACATTCTTTATTTTATTCGCAGCAATATCACGCGTAAGCTTCACCAGCTTTTCACGGCTCTCTGCGAGCATCTTGGAAAGCTCGGCAGCGGTCTGATTCTTTAGTTTTGCAAAATCATTCTTCTTCATATTATTTGGTGGTTATTTGGCTCCTTCCTTCATTACAAACCGCGTGCGGCAGGGAAGCTTAAAACCAGCAAGTCGCAGCGCCTCTTTTGCTGTCTCAGCTGGGATACCATCCACTTCAAATAAAATCCGACCTGGCTTTACCGGGAACACATAATGATCAACGGCTCCCTTTCCTCCTCCAAGAGTCACCTCCGGCGGCTTTTTCGTGATTGGCTTATCGGGGAAAATTCGGATAAACACCTTTCCTTCACGCTTCATGAAGTTCGTGATCGTGCGGCGGGCAGCTTCAATTTGCCGCGCATTCACATAGGCAGCAGTTTCAGCCTTCAAGCCAAAACTGCCGTAAGCAAGCCACGTTCCACGGGTCTCTACCGTGCGATAACGACCATGACCCTTGCTCCACTTTCGATGTTTTACTTTTTTAGGCTGCAACATATCGTAATAATTTCTAAGTTCTAATTCCTAATCTAATGTTACTTGATTTTCTGGCTTGCATTCTTTAGTTCTTTCGTAAACACAAGGCCTTTATATATCCACACCTTAATGCCAATGGCGCCATACGTGCAAAAAGCGGTTGCTTGGCCATAATCAATATTGGCACGAAGCGTCTGTAAAGGAAGCTTACCCTGACTTAACTGTTCAGTGCGAGCAATTTCATTGCCATCCAACCTGCCAGACATTTTTATCTTAATGCCAAGCACGTCCCGATTCTGCATTGCGTTTTCTATCGCTTTTTTCATCGTTCGACGAAATGGCATGCGTTTTTCCAGCTCCCAAGCAATAGTTTGGCCAATAAACTGAGACGAAACTTCAGTGCGCTTTAACTCTTCAATGGTAAGTGAAAGCGGCGTCTTGGGATTTTTGATACCGCGCTTTACAAGCAAAGCACGCAACTCTCCTTGGATATATTTGGTCAACTCTTCAATACCCTGACCACCGCGGCCAATAATAAGACCGGGCTTCGCGGCTTTGATCAGCACACGATAAGCGTTTGCGGACGTGCGTTCGATTTCAATACGAACAACGCCGGCCGGAGCAATCTTTTTATGAATCGCGTTGCGAATCACTTCATCTTCTTGAAGCTTCAACGGATACGTTTTACCACCAAACCAGCGCGAGTTCCAGTCGCGGATAACGCCTAAACGAAGTGAATCTGGTCTAATCTTTTGTCCCATAGTAATTTATTTCTTGAAATTTATCATCGAACCGCGAACGGGCGCGAAATAACGAAAGCAGTCCCGGATTGTCTTATTCGCAGATTCGTACATATTCGATGTTCGTTGATGTTACACGGATTTCCGGTTAAAGAAACGCTTGAATGCGCCACCGGGTTTCGACTTCTGACTCGGTTTGATATCGGCCTTTTTGTGATCAGTGTGATCAGTTTCTGGCTTAGGAGCAATGTTGCCGGTCACTTTGCCCTTTTTGGGAGCGGCTTCTTTTTTCGTCTTTTTCTCTGGAGCGGCAATAATAAAGCGAGATGGCTTTCCATTTTCATTCTCGGCCAACACGAGCGTAACATGCGACATGCGCTTTAAGATAGGCGTGGCGCGACCCTGAGAACGCGGAAGCGAACGCTGAAGCACCGGCGCGCCATCAACCCAAATATGAGAAACAAAAAGTTTTTCAACGTGTAAGCCGTTGTTGCGGGCATTGCTGATGGCAGAGTTGAGTAATTTCAAAAGCGGCTCGGCAGTACGATGCGGACGGAGCATGAGCTGAGCCTGCGCCTCGGAAACCGAAAGCTTCTTCAGAGTGTCAGCAATAAGCCGCACCTTGCGCGGGGCGATAGAGAGATACCTCAGATGTGCCTTTTGCTCTTTTGCCATATATTTTTTGTAAATTCGTACTTTTTCGTGGTTCGTTGATGTTACCTTACTTCTTCGAAGCCGCAGGAGCCGCCTGACTTGCGGCCTTCTTTTCGGCCTCTGCCATTGCAGCAGCCGCCTCGAGCTGTTTCTGCATCTTGCCGCCGTGTTTAATAAACTTTCGAGTAAGGGCGAATTCACCAAATCGATGACCAACCATTTCTTCTTTCACGGTAACTTCAATGAACGTCTTGCCGTTGTGCACGCCAAACGTATAACCAACCATCTCAGGAGCGATCGTCGAAGCACGCGCCCATGTCTTGATGACGGTTTTGTCCCCCGGCTTAATTTTGCTCATTTTTTTGAGCAACCGGTCGTATACGTATGGTCCTTTTTTAGCACTTCGTGACATAATGTGAAATTTAAAATGTAAAGTTCAAAATGTAAAATTGTTGTTTCCGTTAGTTGACGGATTCCAGAATTTTTATTTTTGCACTTTGATTTTTTATCTTACTTTTGGCCTGCGCTTGAGAATCCACTTACTCGACCACTTCTTTGGACTGCGCGTCTTACGACCGCCAGTCACCTTTCCATAGATCGTCTTGGGACGCTTGGTACCACGAGGCTGCACGCCTTCACCACCACCATACGGGTGATCCACTGGGTTCATCACGGTGCCGCGAACGGTTGGGCGAATACCAAGCCAACGACTGCGTCCGGCCTTGCCGATATTGATCAAGTTGTAATCAATATTCGAAAGCTGACCGATGGTTGCAAAACAAGCGCTGGGCACGCGACGCACTTCACGAGACGGCATTTTTAAGTCGGTCATGCCAGCGGCCGTGCCAAGCACCTCAAGATACGCACCCGCGCTGCGAGCCAGCTTACCGCCACCATTTGGACGAACCTCAACATTGTGCACAAAATAACCAATCGGCAACATAGCAAGCGGCAAACGATTGCCTGTTTTAAGCGGCACATTCGTTCCAGTCACAATACTATCGCCCACCTTACTGTCCTTTGGAGTCAACACATAACGCTGATCGCCATCTTTATAAGAAACAAGGGAGATGAACGCGCTACGGTATGGATCGTATTCAATGGTTTTGATTATGCCGGGAACATTCATCTTGAGCTGCATAAAATCAACCATGCGGTAACGCTTTTTCGCGCCGCCGCCCTGGTGCCGAACCGTGATAACGCCGCGATTATTACGACCCGATTTGGCAGAAACATTCTTCAACAAGCTCTTTTTTGGCTTGTCGCCAGAAAGCAACGTCTTATAAGGGACGATAGTGCGCTGACGCAGTGATGGAGTTGTTGGTTTGTAGCTCTTCATATCAAAGATTAAATATCAAATTGCAAAATTGTTGTTTCCGTCAGTTGACGGATTCCAGAATTTTTATTTTTGCTTTTTAATATTTCATTTTATTGGGGTAATATTTCCATCTTCTCGCCCTTTTTCAAAGTAACAATCGCTTTGCGATAACCCGGAATAACACCAAAGTTACGACCCAAACGACGCTTTTTGGATTTCGTATTAATACACTGCACTCGATCAATTTTCACTTTATATTCGGCCGCGACAATTTTTTTAATTTCGGAAGCAGTCGCCTTGTCCTTAACCAAAAAAAGATACTTGTTCTGCGCGCCAAGTAAAGTAGCTTTTTCAGTAATGAGAGGCTTGATGACTAAAGATTTATCCATAGTGGTTGGTTCTTGATTCTTGGAAATTGATTATTTGATTTCCGCAAGAGCCTCTTTTTCGACAAGGACGTTCTTAAATTTCAGAAGATCGAGCACATTGAGCGTTCCCGGGATAACCAACTCAACACGCGAAATATTGCGATACGCGCGCGCATTGGCCCGGTTTGCTATAGCTGAAACAATGAGCGTGGAAGGAACCTGCTTCTTTGCCTTCAAAAAACCCATAAGAGACTTTGCGGCCTCTTTCGTTTTCAGCCCCTTCACCTCGACAGAATCAATAACCTTCAATTCACCTTCGGCAAGCTTTTTAGACAACACGACATGCAAAGCACCGCGAAGCATTTTTTTGTTTATCTTTTGACTGTAATCTCGCTCTTTGGTTGGACCATGAGAAGCACCACCTTTGCGCCAAATTGGAGAACGGGTTGAACCGTGACGAGCGCGGCCAGTTCCTTTTTGCTTCCATGGCTTAATACCGCCACCGCGCACCTCGCCACGGCCTTTTGCATGAGCCCACGGGCGGCGCTGATTCGCAAGCATCGCCAGGGTCACCTGGTGAACCAAGTCGGCATTCCACTTCTTGCCAAAAACAGCGTCGTTCAAATCAACGCTTCCCGCCTCTTCGCCCTTCCAGTTGTAAACAGCAGCTTTCATAATTCTTACTTCATTATTCTTACTTCTACCTTACGTCCGATCGTGCCCGGCACTGCTCCATTCACAAGAATAACCCTCTTTTCGACACTCACATCGGCAAGTGGAACATTCTTTGTGGTCACCGTTTCCATACCCATATTACCCGCCATACGGCGGCCCGGAATAACACGCTGTGGGCTGGTGTTACCAATAGATCCCGGGGCGCGCAACCTGTTCTTTTGACCGTGCGTTTTAGGACCACCTTTAAAATCATATCGCTTCACAGTCCCCGTAAAGCCATGGCCCTTAGTGGTGCCGGTAATACGAATTAAAATTCCAGCTTTCAGATCGGCCATATCGGCCTTCTCGTCCAGCTGGATAGGAGTAACACCCAGATGTTTGCCATCCTTGAAAATCGAGGTCATCTTCATTTTTTTACCAACAAACTTTGTCATAAGATTGAGAAATAAAAACACCCAAGGGTCTCTCAGGTGCGATCCACCTAGAAATCATGCGGAAACCTTTGTAGAAACAATATACACGAGTCGCCCTTTCTTGTCCAGCCCTTTCTTGTTTTTTTGGGCATCTAGTGGTATGATATGTCATACCATAGCGAGCCAAACCCTTTGTATATATGGATAAAATCGAATATCACCTGTTTGATAATTTTCCGCTTCTAACCGACTTCCCGTCAAGAAAACACTGGGAAGCGGCAGTTTGGCAGATTTTGCTTGAACGCTTACTTACCCTCCCCCCAGAGGACGCCTCGCTCATTTTACACACGCTCCTGAGCTCTTCTGAGCGCAAAAATGTCGTTTACCGCGCGCTGGCCGCCAGCCGTCTGCGCTCAGGCATCAGCTTGCGTGAAATCGGCCGCGAGCTCTGGCTCACTCGCCAGACCGTCAGCGCGATCAAGAAAAGTTTACGCGACGGCGAGTATAAAAGCTCTGCCGCCCGCGGCCACAAGCCGAAAAAATAGAAATCCCCGGCGCACTTGACGGCGCGCCGGGGATCGGGTTTGCGGTGCGGACGAGTGCTCGATGAATTAGCGACCAGCCGTCGGGGTAGACTTCTTCTTGGACTGCTCGCGAATGGCTCGCTCCTCGGAAGTGGGCCAGCGATGCTTGAGTGGCCGAATCGCCCCCATCTCGATCAGCTCCCGCTCGAAGTAGCTGATCAAATCATCGAACACGCTCTGAAGACTACTGTTGACCCCGAAGGGACCCATCCCATTACCTCGATAGAGCTCGGCGCTAATCTTGTTCTTGCGCGCATAGCTCTTAAGCGCATAGTAGAATGCGCGAGCCTCATCGACCTTCAGGAACCACTGATTCCCGATATCGCTGGCTTGAGCCTTCCACACGAGATGATCTTTGAAGATCTCCTCCAAGTGATGCATGTCGCGTGCCAGTAGAAAGGGCGCCTTACACAAACTGGAGCCCACGCCGCAGCGTTGGCGCGTTCTATCCTGACGATCCAGCCCTTCATCTTTCGGATGAACCACATAGAATGCCCAGCCCATCAGCATATCAGGATCCTCCTGCCGGATCGCCGGCACGGCCTCGAACATTCGAGGACTTTTTGCTGATATCAGTAAATACCCGAAATGATAAAAATCGTCAACTTTGCCTCACACCAAAATGAAGGCAGCAAACAGGCG
Source organism: uncultured Candidatus Saccharibacteria bacterium (assembly GCA_964460325.1). Lineage (GTDB taxonomy): Bacteria > Patescibacteriota > Minisyncoccia > UBA6257 > 1-14-0-10-44-23 > CAYWPI01. Next base: position 14,956 of record CAYWPI010000002.1, read on the forward strand.
CAACGCTTCATAACAGATTTTTAAACCATGGTTTAAAAATCTGTCATCCCGCCTCTGGCGGGGTAAAGGTTTAGCAGCCAACAAAAAATCCCCGAGCTCGGGGATTTTTTGTTGGGCTAAGCCCGTTACATCATCTTGATTTCCACATCAACTCCGGCGGGCAAGTTGAGGGACGAGAGACTCTCCACTATGGCTTGGGTCGGACTCACAATGTCGATGAGACGCTTGTGAATACGAAGCTCGAACTGTTCACGACTGTTTTTGTCGATGAACGTCGAGCGGTTGACCGTATACTTGTGAAACTCCGTTGGCAGCGGCATCGGCCCGCAAACTTCGACTTCGTGCTTTTTGGCCGTGTCGATAATCTGCTTGCACGAGCTGTCAATGAGCTTCGTGTCATACGCCTTAATGCGAAGGCGCAATTTTGGTATGCGGTCAGCTTCTTTTTTAATCTTAGTGGTCATAGATGATGTAAGAGGTATTATTCGCCACAAGGCGAAAGGCCTATACCCTGTTGGGGAAGCTTATAGCTTACAGCTTTTAGCTAATAGCTTACTTCGTAATTTTGGTTACGACACCAGCGCCGACCGTCTTTCCGCCTTCGCGGATAGCGAAACGCTGTTTCTCTTCGAGTGCGACTGGAGCAATGAGCTTCACGTCAATCTTAATAGTATCACCGGGCATAACCATCTCGGTGCCGGCCGGAAGAATGACCTCTCCGGTAACGTCAGTGGTACGAATGTAGAATTGCGGCTTGTAGCCCTTGAAGAACGGAGTGTGGCGACCACCTTCCTCTTTACTAAGCACATACACCTCAGCAGAAAACTCAGTGTGCGGAGTAACTGAACCCGGCTTGGCCAACACCTGACCGCGCTCAACGTCTTCTTTTTTAAGACCACGGAGCAAAATACCGACGTTGTCACCGGCCTGGCCCTCATCAAGCAGCTTGTTGAACATTTCAATACCGGTAACCACCGTCTTTGCTGTTGGGCGAAGACCGATGATTTCGATTTCCTCGTTCACTTTGACAATACCGCGCTCAACACGACCAGTCACCACCGTACCGCGGCCTTCAATTGAGAAGATGTCCTCGACGGGCATCAAAAACGGCTTGGATGTATCACGGACTGGGTCTGGGATAAAGGTATCCAGCGCGTTAATAAGATCAAGCACGGGCTTGCAAGCCGGATCATCTTTGGTTTTTGCCTCAAGAGCCTTAAGACCAGAACCGCGAATAATCGGCGTGGTGTCACCCGGATACTCATACTTCTTCAGAAGCTCGCGAACTTCGCTTTCAACAAGGTCAATAAGCTCTGGATCATCAACCATGTCGCACTTGTTCAAAAACACAACCAAGGAAGGCACGCCAACCTGACGAGCAAGCAAGATGTGCTCACGAGTTTGCGGCATTGGACCATCAGCAGCAGAAACCACAAGAATAGCTCCGTCCATCTGGGCGGCACCAGTGATCATGTTCTTGATATAGTCAGCGTGTCCCGGCGCGTCGATGTGCGCATAGTGACGCTTGGCAGACTCGTATTCAGAGTGGTGAAGCGCAATCGTAATACCACGAGCCTTTTCTTCCGGCGCGTTGTCGATCTGATCAATACCCTCTTCTTTCTTGGCCATGCCGTTCATGAACGACACGTGGGTGATCGCGGCGGTCAGCGTGGTCTTTCCGTGGTCGACGTGACCAATGGTACCAACGTTGACGTGCGGCTTAGTGCGTGTAAATTTTTCCTTCTCTGCCATATGCTTTTTTATTAGTTAATAATTTTAAATACCTTTAATGATTCATCTATTCTATAGAAATCTGATAATTTGTCAATCGGCACACAACGCTCATATGAAAGTAAGAAATATTATTTCTTCCCCTCAATAATCTGCTTGGCGATGTTGGCTGGCGCCTCTTCGTATGCGAAAAACTCCATCGTGAAACTGCCCCGACCTTGAGTCATAGAACGAAGCTTGGTTGCATAGCCGAACATTTCCGAAAGCGGCACAAACGCATCAATCACTTTCACTAGCGGCCGATCACCCATGCCTTCAATACGGCCACGTTTACTGCTGATGTCGCCCGTAATGTCACCCATATATTCTGTCGGCACAATCACCTGCACGCGCATGATTGGTTCAAGAATAACCGGGTTGGCAAGCTTGGCGGCGGTTTGAAATGCCATAGAAGCGGCAACTTTAAACGCAGCCTCAGAGCTGTCCACCTCGTGATAACTTCCATCATACAGCGTCACCTCAAGATCAACCGACTTATAGCCGGCGACAATACCGCGATCGGCAGCCTCGCGAAAACCTTTTTCAATTGGGCTGAAGAACTCTTGCGGAATCGCGCCTCCCTTGATCTCATTTACAAACTGAATACCTCCGCCTGGCGGCAGTGGCTTGATACGAATACGCACGTGACCATACTGACCGCGACCGCCGGACTGCTTAATATACTTACCCTCCGCCTCGGCACTCTTCCGGATTGTTTCCTTATAGGTCACTTGCGGGCGGCCCACATTAGCTTCCACGTTAAACTCGCGCTTCATGCGATCGGCAAGCACGTCAAGGTGCAATTCACCCATACCAGAGATAATCGTCTCGCCCGTTTCTGGGTTGCCAGACACGCGGAAGGTTGGATCTTCTTCAGCTAAGCGACGAAGTGCCATACCCATTTTTTCTTGATCAGCCTTCGTCTTCGGTTCGATACGCATGGAGATAACCGGCTCAGGGAAGACAATACGCTCCAAGATGATTGGATTTTCGGCTACGCACAACGTGTCGCCCGTGGTGGTCGCTTTCATGCCGACCAACGCTCCAATATCTCCAGCATGGATTTCTTCGATTTCTTCTCGGTCATTAGCATGCATACGCAAAATACGGCCGACACGCTCGGTTTCACCCTTGGTCGAGTTAAGCACATAACTGCCGCGCTTGAGCACGCCAGAATATACCCGGAAATACGTCAACGAACCAACAAACGGGTCGGCGGCAATTTTAAAAGCAAGCGCGGCAAACGGCTGGTCATCAGAGGCTTTGCGCTCAACGGTCGCGCCAGAAGGATCAGTCCCCTTGACTCCGCCAATATCCACCGGCGACGGCAGATAATCGACGACGGCATCCAACACAAATTGCACTCCTTTGTTTTTAAGCGCACTGCCGGTAAACACCGGAATAATTTTTACGGCAAGCGTCGCTTTGCGTAACGTTTTTTTCAGCTCTTCCAAAGAAGGTTCTTTCCCTTCAAGATACGCGGCCATCAGCTGATCGTCCTGCTCTACGATTTTTTCCACCAACGCGGCGCGAGCCGTCTTGGCCTTTTCCATCATGTCCGCTGGAATCGGAATTTCAACGATATCAGTTCCCTTCTCGCCCTCAAATTGATAAGCCTTCATGCGGAGCAAATCAATAAGACCACTAAAATTTGCCTCTGAGCCAATCGGCAGCTGAACAGGAATCGCGTTTGGATTTAAGCGATCCACGATACTTTTCACGCAAAAATCAAAGCTCGCACCCATGCGATCAAGCTTGTTCACAAAGCACACGCGCGGCACATGATACTCATCAGCATAGCGCCAGTTCGTTTCAGACTGAGGTTCAACACCCGCCACGCCATCAAACACCACCACAGCGCCGTCTAACACGCGCAAAGAACGCTTCACCTCCACGGTAAAGTCGATGTGGCCCGGAGTGTCGATAAGATTGAAACGATAGGTGTTTTCTTTTTTCTTGTCTTTATCAATATACGTCGGTGACCAAAAGGCTGTTGTGGCGGCGGAAGTAATCGTAATACCGCGCTCGCGCTCTTGCACCATCCAGTCCATCACCGTATCTCCCTCGTGCACCTCGCCAATCTTGTGACTCACGCCCGTATAAAAAAGAACGCGCTCGGACGTAGTGGTCTTACCGGCGTCAATGTGAGCGACGATACCGAAATTTCTTGTTTTTTCGAGAGGATATTGACGAGCCATATTATAAATTAAATATTAAAAATCAAAATTGATGAACATTTTAAAATTACATTCCCGTAATTTTAAAATGGACAATAACTTTGCATTTTACTGTTTACTATTTGATATTACTACCCTACCAAGAGAAGTGGGCGAAAGCCCTATTGGCTTCTGCCATGCGGTGAATATCCTGTTTTTTCTTGATTGCGATACCCTCGTTCTTACTGGCGGCAATAATTTCTTCCGCAAGCTTGTGCGCCATATCCTTGCCCTTCTTGCTTCGGGCGGCTCCAATCATCCAACGAGTTGCAAGCATAAACTTGCGCTCTGGCCGAACCTCGCGCGGCACCTGATAGTTGGCTCCACCCACACGCTTACTAGCAACTTCAACCAATGGCTGAGCATTTTCAAGCGCTTTTTCAAAAACCTTGAGCGCATCTTCTTTTGTTTGTGCCTTGATGGCGTCAAAGGCATCATATACCACCTTTTCGGCAATGGACTTCTTGCCGCTTTTCATAATGCAGTTAATAAAACGAGCTACGGCAATACTGCCATATTTCACGTCTGCCTCATGATCCCGTTTGTAGTTCCTTTTCTTTCTCATTTTTCTATTTTCTATTTTTCTTATTTCGCGGATCCCTCCTTAGCCTTCTTCGCCCCATACTTGCTGCGCTGTTGCTTGCGGCCCTCAACGCCACCAGTGTCCAGCACGCCGCGCACAATATGATAACGAACACCTGGAAGATCTTTCACGCGGCCGCCGCGAACCACTACCACTGAGTGCTCTTGCAAATTGTGGCCCTCGCCCGGGATATAGGCAGTAACTTCCATGCCATTTGTCAGACGCACACGAGCAATTTTACGAATAGCCGAGTTTGGTTTTTTTGGCGTGGTGGTTGTTACCTTCACGCACACGCCACGCTTAAACGGCGAGTTGACCACAAGTGGACGATTTAACACGTAATTAAAATAACGGCGAAGCGCCGGAGCTTTGGACTTATATGTAGACGTCTTGCGTCCTTTTTTGATGAGTTGCCTAAGTGTTGGCATGCGGAGATTGGTATCAATGTTGCCGTGAAACGTGCAAGATTTATAAACCAATCCTGCACCCCGCCAACGGCGCGGGTCTTCCATTTTCTAACGAACGTCCCGCCGATGGCGGGATACTGGATTTTGCATCGACTCAGTTTCTCGTCGACAAAATCCGTACGAAAACGTAGAGCAATAATAGCAGAAGAGCACAAAAAGTGTCAATCCCGCATCTCTTAAACCTGAAACGGCTGATTGTGCCCCAAAAAACTAAGCGTGAGATTATGAAAGCTATTGAGCATATGCGAAGTTTAACAGGTGCTGGGGCAACAAAAACAAACGCACTTTAACCCAAAAATATTCTTTACATCAATACTCCCCCAACCAGCAACTGATGCGCCCAGCTCATGAGTGGACTCAAAAAGTCTAAGCCGAAAAA
>CAYWPI010000002.1:20470-47747 GCA_964460325.1 uncultured Candidatus Saccharibacteria bacterium
ATGAGTCCACTTTCTTTTTTCGGATTACGCAGATTGCGCGGGTCATACGGCACTGGACGCGCCCAACCAAACACCGGCAAGTGCGAAAGAGCAAGGAGGAGTGGCAATAAAATGGATCCAAACGGATCAAGATGACGCACAGGATTCATGGTCAACCGCCCGGCGTTTTTTGCCGTCTCGTCGCCAAAATGAAGCGCGACAAATCCGTGCGCAATTTCGTGCACAATAACTGAAAAAATGAGAGCGATGATATAGAAGACGATAATGATGCTCATGAACAAAAGTTTCTCACAGGGCTTCCTATACCCTGCCTGCCAAAAAGACTATACTAATAGTAGCAGGATTGTTTCTAACTACCTATTTTTTATTATTAAATAATCATTATTCGTATTTGGCATGAAAAAATCAACCGGAGTGTTATTACTGATCGCGGGTCTTATCATCGGCGGTGGCGGAATGATGATATATCAAAAAACCGTCACGCTCCCCGCGGCGCTCGAACAAGCTGGAACCGTTATTAAGGCCGATATTGAAAAAGATCAGCTCCGCGACACCGACACGATGATGGGCGTTGTGGTTCATATTGAAGACGGCAATATCACATTGGCTGAAACAGAAAACTCGCCCGAGCAAATCATTGTCACCACGGGCGAAACGCTTTATTTCAGTCTTGATGACAGCAATATACCACAGCGGATTCAGGCTCTCTTTGCGGACATCCAAGTTGGGGCAACCATCGTCGTATGGGGAATGAGCCCGGTTGTAAACGAAACCAATACGTTCTATGCCAAAGAAATCATTATCTTATAGCTTCCTGGCAAAAATCGGCGCGTGTCTGTTAATCGGTGGCGCTCTTTTTGGTACGCTGGCATATGCACAGACCAGCACAAGTGATGTCGCATTTGAATTGCAATTAAGCGACTGGTCTTGTACGGGCAATTTCGGAAACATCAAAAGTACGGGGAGTATTAATCAAACCGCCTTTGGCCAAACAAACTCGACTTATTTTGCCGGCGCCGCGCCAAGCAGTGGTGCGCCCGATTGTAAGCGTATTAAATTAAAAATTTCCGGCTCGGGGCCAGTTGTCATTGACCGCGACTTTCGTTTGGGCATGCGCGCAGCCGACCACGCCAGCTTTGATGCGAATAATAATGTTATCGGCGTGAGCCAAGTCGGACCAGTCAATTGGACTCCTTGGGCAAGCGAGGGTGGTGGATGGAGCGGATGGGCAACCGACACAAATGGTTATGACCCGGATGTGAATGAGCTGATCATTGAAACGCGCGCCGCGCCGATAAACACTATTTTTAATGACGTGCGTGTATGGTTACAGGCGGCTGATCACTATGGAAGCCGTAAGAGTTCAACTGGCTGCGACGGCCAATTCGGCGCGATCGTCAAAACACCCTGGGCAAGCGAAGGGAGCGGCTGGAGCGATTGGTCACAAGACGCAAAGCACGGGAGTCCCAACTGCCACCGCGTGTATCTTGAAGTCAAAAAAGGCACTCCACCGGCCACTGTTGGCGATCGGTGCGTCAGACAGGAAAAATCAGAGACTATCTGGTTCGCTAGCGATGGCAGTGAAAAATATGGAGACTCAATCCCCTACAGCTCAGTAGTCACCATATCCCCTTACAAATCATGGAATGTGTTTGGCGACGCTTCATGGATTAGTTATGCCAACACAAACTGGAAGGGCAGCGGTCCAGCATATAACACCTTAGTCACCTTTGTAAAAAACATAACTATCCCACAAAACGCAGTGGTTACTGACGCAACCATCGATGTGTTGGCTGATGATATCGTCACCTCATTTAAAGTGAATGGCACGACGGTTGCTCTTCCCCAGCATGGCGAAGGCGTTCCCCCGGGCAACGCGGCAGTTTCGAATACTACGACCATTCCAAGTAATCTTCTTAAAGCCGGCGCCAACGAACTGCGTTTTACCGTTCGTCAAACGCTGAAAGCATCGGTTTTTGGCATTAGTTTCCGAGGCAAAATTCCCGTTACAACCGCCACTGAAGTTACCGATACAAGCTGTAACACGTGCGTGGTTGGCGGAGGTAAAGTTGTCACCGCCCCGAATGGAAGCGCCAACCTGGCAAATAGTGTCTTAAGCTGTCCTGCTGGTAATGTTTTCTACACTCTTATTGCCGGAGACACGACGACTAGTGGCGGGAAAACGTATATAGCTGGCGGTACCTGCGCGCAGACATCTGGAGTTTTTAAATCAACACCCTCTGTTCAAGCTGTCGCCTCGGGCGTTAAGAACATCAGAAAAATTGCATGCAGCGGCAACTCTGTCCTTGTCTCACTGACCACTGGCGGGGGCACTGCATCACCACAAGGAGCCTGTCAGGCCGTAAATGGCATTCTGCAAAACTATGAAGATATTGATCTTGCAACTTATTATCAGCGCGCCCGAACAGGTGACGACAGCGTGATAAAAATACTCAACGATCTTAAAAAACCAACTGTGTTGCGCGGGGTGACATACCAAAACAACCTGCCCACCACTTTACACGTTGCCAAACTATGGCTTGCCCCTGACTGCTGTTCTGCGGCAGGAGCCCTTGATGGCACTGTCGTCAGCAACAACTCTGCCAAAGTGCGCATCATGAACGGCTCAACGCTTTTGGCTGAAAAAGGAGTTGGCACCACAAAGCCAACCGCCACTGCACCAGACCCCATCGCCGGCACCAGCTGGATTTCTGCTGACACCCGCGGAGTAAGCGGCATCACGGGCAGCACCAAGTTTACTTATTACAAAACTTTTGAAATTCCTGGCAATGCGGTTATCAGCAGCGCCTCGCTCACCTTCCGGGCGATGACCGGTGTTCTGATCCAAATAAATGGAACGCCCATCTTCAATAACTCGGTTTCACTCAGCGATGAGCCAAGAACGGTCACGGTGCCGGTTTCAACCATCAAAAAAGGTTCAACCAATAAGATTGAACTGATTACGGGAATGGCGACTGTTTCGGGTTCGTTCGGCGCGGGAAGCAGCATTGCGGGAGCGGTTGACTTCAAACTTACCATCAATGGCACTGCGCCGGTTGCCGGAGCTGACACGAACAGCGGGCTATGTCCGCGAGTCGCCTTCCAAGATGGCGCGGCAAACATCACACGCTTTGTTGCAGCCAATAACAAGCCTGGCGCGGTTATGACTGGCACCAAGGCAGGCATCAGCGCAAGCGCGCTTGTTTCTGATAACCCAGCGGTCTTCCTTAAGCTTCCTGTTGATCAAACAACCGGCGTCACGCAACTTACCGCATACGTTACAGATCTTCCGGGGCAAGAACTGTTTGCCACCTGCCAATTCACCATTGGTGGATCCAGTTGCACCGCCTCAAACTTCACCGCTGTCCCCGCCTCAAACTGCAGCGGGGGCGTATGCACCCTGCCCTCAATCAAGGTGACAGGTGGTAACATGACATCGGTCGTTGTCCTTTATCCGCCAGCAGCTGTCGTTCCTCCGCCAGCAAACTGCACCGATGGCATTGATAATGATAATGACGACGCTATTGACGCAGCAGATTCAGACTGCACAACCGTTAATGACATCCCAGCAAGTCCAAGCGGAGAAAACACGCCGCGCACAACCGCTCAGTGCACGCTTACCGCAACGCCAGCCACTATCGTGCTCAACATTGGCAGCAGCAACCTTGCCTGGAACTGCACTAGCGGCCCCGTTACCATTGAAGCGCTTAATAACTCTGGCTTCGCTGCCGTAGAAAAACCCGATGCGTCAGGAAGCATCAATGTCGCCCCAGATAAAACAACGACCTTTAGAGTTACCGGCGGTGGCGCCAGCGCGCAAGCAACCGTCACGGTTGGCGGATCGATCATTGATGAGACGGGAGGATTCTAAGAAAGCTGTTAGCTATAAGCTTCTTAGCTTTAAGGTGAGAACCCTTCTCGTTCTTTTACTTGCCCGATTTTAGACTGACAGCTTACAGCTCAAAGCTAGAGATGATAGATCGCGTCTTTTCGCTCAACCACCACCTTCCATTTCTTTTTCTTGGCCATTTTATAAAGTCCGGCTGTGGGGTTAAAACAGATTGGTTTTTCGACGAGTTCAAAAATGCCGGCGTCGCTTTCAGTGTCGCCAACGCCAACTGATCCTTTCAGACTAAAGCCATGGCGTTTGATAAGGTCGCTTAACACCGCGCGCTTATAATGCGAAGCGATAAACTTTGGGCCAGCTGTGTATTTTCCGTTCACAATCTCATGCTCAGAGCCAACATAGTGATCAAACTTCCACACCCGCGTAAACTCCTCAACAATTTCCTTTGGCGACCCAGAAATAGCAATAAGCACGTGCGTTTTACGCAATTGCTCAACCAAATCACGCGTGTATCGATACACAATACTGCTTTGCGTTTTTACCACCATGCGCGCCAGCGCCTTGATAACTGAAACTTTTTGCCCAACTGAAAACTCGTCAAAGCTTTTGATCACCTCATTTAAATAATCGTCATAAGCGCCTTTGCGCTGAACCCACTCCCAATACCGCCGATCCAGCTTTTTAATTGATTCTTTTGGAATAATCCCGGCTTTTACCATCTTCCAATGAAGTTCAATAAGAAGCGAGTTACGAAAGATAGTACCGTCAATGTCGAATACCGCGATACATTTCTTCATAATATAATCTTACCAGCTCCAGGACGAAGGACAACCGGCTCATCGGTCAAAAAAGACACGAGCGTTGAAGGTTTCCCCGTCCTCGTTCCGCCAGCACTATACGCGTCTACCGCATCGCTAAAGTACGCCCTTGCCTCACGGATATTCTTCGCCGGCTCTTTCCCTTCCGGATTCGCACTTGGTGCCACCAGCGGGCCAGTTTTTTTAATAAGATTACGCAGCCAAACAGGCTTCGGCATACGGAACGCAAGCGAGTTCGTGCCCCGGTGGAGATATGAAAATCGCGCGCTTTTGCACGGCAGGATAACACTTACCGCGCCTGGCCACCACGCATTTAAACGTTTTAACGTTGGAGCGTTTAAAACAATGCCAAACTTTTTTAAGTCTCTGATATCTGTAATGAGAATAATAAATGGCTTGGTTGGCGTTCGCTGCTTGATGCGATAAATCCGCTCGACAGTTTTTTTGTTCAAAGCCCGCCCCACCAAACCATAGATAGTGTCAGTCGGGATTATCGCCACCCCACCTTGAAGAAGCTGTAAGCTGAGAGCTTTAAGCTTTAAGCTTTCTTTCGAAAAAGGGCGCATAATAATCTTTATCCAAAGCTTACCGCTTACAGCTAAAAGCTTGAAGCTGCTTCTCTATTGTTCCTTCTTAAGTACCAAGTGCTGATAGATATTAAGAAATTCTGAAAGCAAGCTGACAATAACGGGGCCGGTTAAAAATCCAACCGGGCCAAAGAATGCTAAACCTCCTAAGACTGAAAGAAGGATCGTGAGCGGATGCACGCGCACGCCGCGCTCAAGCAAAAGTGGCCGAATAATATTATCGATGCCGCCAACCAATAATACTCCCCAAATAAGAAGCCCGATTGCTCCAAAGCTGTGGCCGGTGAGTACCAAAAAGGCAACGGCGGGCAAGGTTACAAGTGCAGTGCCGATGGTTGGAATAAGGGCGGCAAACACCGCGATAAGACCCCAAATGGCTGGTGTTGGCACGCCAAAAATGGCAAAGCCGATACCGGCAAGAATACCTTGCAAGATAGCAACAATAAGCGAGCCACCAATAACGGATTTTACTGAAGTCACCACCCGGTTCACAATTTCCAAGTCATATCGATCCGAAAGCGGGCTAAACTTTACCAGCAACGCTCGAATGCGCCCCCCTTCTTTTAAGAAGTAGTACACTGATAAGAACCATAAGAAAATAGCAAGTGTGAATTGAGCAACACCCTGAAAAAACGGCCCAGCATGATCAACCAGCCATTCGCCGGTTTTTTGCGCATAGGTATCAAGATCAACGCTGATGCGCGTCAGAAAACCATTAAACTTCTCCTGCGCATTGCGAATGATCGGATTGCTCGATGGCTCCATCGGACCAAAAACCGGTTGCTCAACTCCCGAAGCTTCGTCTAAACGCCCATATAACTGGCCAGCTTCGCTTACCACGCGCGCCCCTAAGATACCAAGTGGTGTTCCAAAGATAATGGCAACAAGAATAACGGTTAAGATGGCGGCTATCCCCTCTTTTTTCCCGCCAAACTTTTTGAGCATCTTTTGATAGATGGGGTTAAAGATGATCGCAAACATACCCGCAAGCACCAAGATGTTCAAATAAGGGCGAAAAATAAAAAACGCGAGGATGGTGGTTAATCCAAAAATGGAAAAGAAAAAGATAAGCTGAATAGTCCGACTGTGTGGCATATATATCAATAATAGACTAAGGATGAGCGGCTGACAACGTCGCAAAAGTACCTCCCAAAAAAGACAGCAAGGGCAGGTCGACGCTTTCGTCAACCTGCCCTCCGCGCTGCGGCAGATCACCGCAACCCCTGACAGTGATAGACTCCCCGCATCATTTCGACAGCGCAGGGAAGCTCTATCTCGAACGATCCCAAGAAGTGCACCGGCTTGGGCGCACCCCTCCTGCCCCATCTCCGATGGTACGGAAGTGCTTTTTCCCGTGCCCGTTTGAGCGCTGCGCGCGCCTCCTGTTTGAGTTGTGCCTCGCTTTTTTTCACAAGACCCTCCTTTCGTACTTCTCTAAGAGTATCAGAAAGCCGAAACGGGTAAAGACTACTTACTTCGCCGCCTTCTTCAAATCGATTTTGCGAATACGAATAGACTGCGGCGTTACCTCGACAATCTCATCATCAGAAATATATTCAAGCGAGTCTTCAAGAGTGAGTTTAAGCGGCACATCAAGAAACTCCATGCCGCCATCGCTTTTCGCACGCATATTCGAAAGTTGCTTCTCACGGCACACATTGACCACCAAATCCATATCCTTCGCGTTTTTGCCAACCACCATCCCTTGATATACATCCACGCCAGGACCGATAAAAAGCTGGCCACGCTCCTGGGCAAACATCAAACCATACTGCGTTGACTTGCCGGTTTCATGCGCGATGAGCGAGCCGTGCTTCGCACTACTCATTTCACCCTTAAACGGTTCATAACCAAAGAACAGTGCATTCATTATCCCTTCACCCTTTGTCTGGGTCATAAAATCGGTGCGATACCCAATGAGCCCACGAGTGGGTATTAAAAATTCGAGCTTGGTTATGGCCCCGTCCGGACGCATCTCGCGCAACTGCCCCATACGGCTGCCCATCGCCTGCATAATCGCTCCAACATATTCGTTCGGAACTTCAATGGCGACAAGCTCAATCGGCTCGAGTTTTTTGCCTCCTTCTTCTTTAAAAATGACCTGTGGCCGGCCGACGGCAAACTCATAACCCTCACGCCGCATCTTTTCAATAAGAATGGAAAGATGAAGCTCGCCACGGCCTGAAACCACCCAGCGATCAGCATCGCCGGTCTCAGCAACCTGCAAAGCAACGTCGGTCTCCACCTCATGAAACAAACGCTCTTTGATATTACGACTGGTTACATATTCGCCTTCCTTTCCGGCAAATGGCGATTTATTCACGTAAAAAATAGCCTTCAAAGTTGGCTCGTCCACATGAATGGGCGGCAACTGCTTCGGATTTTCGGCATCCGCGATCGTTTCACCAATAGAAACGTCTTCAATTCCCGCAATGGCAATAATGTCACCCGCATAGGCCTCGGCCACCTCCTGGCGTTCGAGTTCATTAAAAACCATAAGCGAAGTAATAGCCGCCTTTTTCATTTTGCCGTCGCGAGAGATATGCGTTACCTGTTGACCCTTTTTAAGCGTGCCCGCATAAAGACGACCAATGGCAATCTTGCCTTTATACGAATCATTCGTCAGATTCACTGTCAAAAACTGCGCTGGCGCGTTCACATCTCCCTCAGGCGCTTTGAAATATTTGAGTATCGTGTCAAACAGCGGCACCACGTCCTTCATTGAGGCAAGATCATCGGTCAAACCCGCCTTACCCTGCAACCCAGCTGCATAAATAGTCGGAAACTCCGCCTGCTCGTCGGTCGCTCCAAGATCAACGAACAAGTTAAAGGTCTCATTCTGCACCCAGTGGCTGCGCGCGGCCGGTTTGTCTATTTTATTGATAACCAAGATCGCCCTATGCCCGGCCTCAATCGCCTTTTTGAGCACAAACTTTGTTTGCGGCATCGGCCCCTCCTTTGCGTCGACAAGTAAAAGCACTCCATCCACCATACGCATGATGCGCTCCACCTCGCCGCCGAAATCAGCGTGTCCGGGTGTGTCAACGATGTTAATTTTTGTCCCTTTGTAGTTTATTGAAACGTTCTTGGAAAGAATGGTAATGCCGCGCTCACGTTCAAGATCATTGTTATCCAAGATCAAGTCAGCGCCCTCTTCCGCCTTAGTCTTAAAATTCTCAGACTGCTTTAAGAGCGCGTCAACAAGCGTCGTTTTTCCATGGTCGACGTGGGCGATAATGGCGATATTTCTAATGTCTTGCATAGTATTAATGATTTTCTTGAAATGAACGAAAACGGCGGGCACTCGCCCGCCGTTTTCTCAGTTTCTGTTGGTTTACTTCACGTCGAGCAGTTCGACCTCGAAAACCAAAGTTGAGTTGGCGGGAATAGAACCAATCGCGCGGTCCCCGTATGCTAAGTCAGGAGGAATCGTCAGTTTGCGTACACCACCCACCTTCATACCAACCACACCTTTATCCCAACCCTCAATTACTTGCCCCGCTCCAAGATTGAACGAAAACGGAGCACCCCGGTCACGAGAACTGTCAAACTTAGTTCCATCAGTAAGCGTGCCGACATAATGCACTGAGACCAACTTCCCAGTGTCTGCCGTTGCGCCCGTTCCTACTTTGATATCTTCGATTGTCATGCCTTTTATGGTATTCGTTTTGTTTGTATTGGTAATGACCGCTTCTTCGCTCTCACGCGGCGGAGCATTGCGCGCCGGAGTCATGAGATATCCCACATATAGAACTGCCACTGCGATGATCAAAAAGAGTATGGTTCTTTTCATGGGCTATATACTATCGTATTTGCTCAAAATACACAAATGGGGCTTGCCAACCGCACGTGCCACGTGTGACATCGACAGAAAAGACCCCGCGATCTATCCAAGCTCTTTTTCGATAAAGACCTTCAGCTCAGTAAGACCAGTTTTGGCATAAGTCGAAACTGGAATCACCTTCTTGTTGAGCTTTTTTAAAACCTTCAGACGCTCCTTCACCTCGCTCTCAGGAATCAAATCAGTCTTGGTCAACAAAATACATTCTGGCTTTTTAAGAAGCTCCTGATCGTGCACTCCCAATTCAACCCGGATGATTTCATAATCCCCTTTTAAATCCATTGATTCAGACGAGATACAATGGAACAGATACTTGGTACGCGTAACATGGCGCAAAAACTTAACGCCAAGACCCCTGCCCGCAGAAGCTCCCTCTATAATGCCAGGAATGTCCGCAAGTAAAATCGGTTTTGTTTTTGCCTGCTCCTCATCAGAAGCTTGAAGCGCCTTTGAAGGAAATAAAGCACCTAAATTCGGCTCGAGCGTGGTGAATGGATAATTGGCCACTTTCGCCGATGCGCGCGTAAGCGCGTTGAGCAAGCTTGATTTGCCTGCATTCGGCAACCCAATGAACCCCGCGTCGGCAATAAGTCGTAACTCCAGTTGCAACTCGTACGCCTGCCCCGGTAAGCCGGGTTGCGACTCCATGGGACTGGTGTTCGTTGAAGAACGAAACATAAAATTTCCCTTGCCGCCCTGACCCCCCTTGGCAATCATGATCGGCTCGCCGACAGCAACAACCTCGATATCTTCTCCTAGGGTCAGATTGTGAATAATGGTGCCCACAGGAACCTCAAGTGTCACGTTGGCGCCATCTCCACCGGAACGATTATTAATGCCGCCCGGTTCTCCGTGGCCAGCCGTGAACTTCTTTTCAAATCGGTATTTTTTAAGCGCCGAAAGATCGGAAACACCAACCACATATACCGCGCCGCCATGCCCGCCATTGCCGCCAGTCGGACCAAGCATTTTGGGAATTTTATTAAATGCCACCTTACCCGGCCCTCCATTGCCAGCCTTAACACTGATTGTAACTTCGTCGACAAACATATAAATTTTGTTTACAAAATTTTATCACCAAACCGCGAACAAGTACGAAGGTACGAGCGGGACCCCGGTTGGGATTGTTCGTATGTTCGTAACTGTTCGATGTTCGTTGATGTTACTAGTCTTCAAACGCCCTCTTACTAAAGGCTCGCTCCATAATTTGACTGCCGATAATGCCGCACGCAAGCGCAGCAAGATAAAGTGCGAGAATCGACACAAAGGGCAACGCTATTGAACGCAGTGAGCCAAGCAAAAACGCAGTGTACCACGAAGTGATGGAAATACCACCAAGAGCAAACGCCAGTCGGCGCATGTGATGCAACTCCCCCGGCTTGTGGTCATGCGCCACTCCAAACGATATCTGACTTAATCGTGGCGTGATGTACAGGTTAAGCACCGCACCATTTATGATGATCACCGCAACCACAATCACTTTTACCAAAAACTTTGGCGTGCCTGCCAACGCGACCGCCTCAGGAATGAACAGCCCAAATCCAGTAATCACCACAAGTCCCAACGCAAACCAAATCACTTGGCTGAGCGTGCGCATCACGCTTGTTTCGCTTTCAGAAATCTTAAAGTCCTTCAGGAACGAGAAGAAGAAAATATCCGCAAGCGTTGCCGCGCCAAGACCAATCGCCATCGCGACCGCGTGCAGCAAAACGATAATTGATTTGTTTTGAGCAAGCAGCAAGATGATGTCTCCGCCAAAAGAAAAGAGCGCGGAACTGAAAATAATGACGCACAAGATGGCAGAAAACACGCACCAGGTGCACCATTGTTTGAGCGTGAAGGCTTGGATAAAAATGAGATAGGCACTAAACAAAAATCCAACTAGCGAAAGTGTCAATAAAAACAACGCTGACCAGGCAGGCAAAAAATCGGGAAACGCCAGCAAGAGACCGTGGCCAATGGCCGTCCAGCCATAATAAATCATGCCCAGAAGCTCGACGGGAACACCAAAAAATTTTGAAAAATCACTGTGTACTACCGCGTTGCAATCAGAGCCAACATGACAAACCAGTCGCTCATTAGAACGCTTTTGATGGCGAATATACGCCGCAATAATAAATCCAGCAAACGCGCAGAAAATAATGATCACTTCAGTAAAAATATACATATATGTATGTTATCCGTGTTTCATGTGAGTCAGAGCGTAACCTGGAACAAAACCAACCTTCTTCCCTGGATTAAAAATATTGTTCGGATCAAAAATCTTTTTCACCTCACCAAACAAAGCACACACCTCGGCACCATACATCTTCTCAAGATAGGGCGTTCTGATAAGCCCATCATTGTGTTCAGCTGTAATTGAGCCTTTATATTGGAGCACCAAATCATACACTGCATCTGCCAGCTTTGGGATAATTGCCCGTTCGGCCGCATTCGACAAATTCATGAGAGGGATAATATGAAAATTGCCGTCACCCGGATGACCTGCGATGGTATACATCAAATCATAAGTATCCAAAATTGCGTTCAATTTTGGCAAAAACTCCGGCAAATATTGCGGCCTGATTGAAAAATCATCAATAAAAGGCGCTGTCTGCTTATCTTTTACCTTATTACGCAATAAATTGAAACTTTCCCGCCGTATCACCCAAAATTCCCGCTCCTCGTCTTCGGTTTTTGTCACTCGGGTGCGCACCTTAAACTGACTCATAGCTTCATCTGCCGCCCGAATACGCGCATCTAACTCACCTTCATTGTCACCGGTAAACTCCGCCATAACAACCAACTTAGGAATGCCTCCGGTAAGCACAATGCCAATTTCCGGCAACAGGTGCCACATCATCGCCAACATATTTTTTGGCTTCAGAATGCGCAAGAGCTCAGGAAAAAACTTTATGGCAAGTTTGAGGGTTTTATCATCATAACTCTCAAGCGCTTCAGGCTTATGCTTTAAAAGCTCAATGACAATGTCGCCAAGCTTGGAAAGATCTTTCATGAACAGCACCAGCATTTTTGAGATCTTTTTCACCGGCACCAAACGAAATTTAATTTCAGTCACAATACCAAGCGTCCCCTGGCTGCCAACCAAAAGTTTGGTCAAATCAAATACGCCAGTTTTTGAATCAAACACGTTCCACAAATAATACCCGGCGGAATTTTTGGAAACATCGGGTCTTGCCGCCGATATCAGTTTTTGGTTCTTAATGATTAGTTCATACAATTGCTTGTATAGCTTGCCCTCAAAAGTCCTTAACTTCATTTTGATATCCAGGTCTTTTTTTGAAAGCGGCTTGATCACATATTCTTTCCCATCAGAAAGCACCACCTTCAACTCAGGAATATACTGTTCAACCTTTCCGTACGAAAGCGTTTTCTCGCCGCCAGAATTATTCGCCACCATGCCGCCAACCGTGCACAATTCCCGACTGGCTGGATAGGCCGGCATCATGCGGTCCTGCCGCTTGGTTTCTTTGTCAAAATCCCGATAATAGACCCCGGGTTGCACCACGCCATATTCCGGCGTCACATCAATAATTTGGTTAAAATGCTTGGTCATATCCATTGAAATGGATGACGTAAGCGAACCGCCGGACATGCACGTCCCACCTGAACGCGGCGTGAGAGAGATATGCGGATCAATCTCCTTTTGTTCACTCACAAACTTCACCAACGCCTGCACGTCGGCGCTATCCCGAGGCGCCACTACAACACTTGGTGTTATTTCAAACAGACTTGCGTCTCGGCTGTGCTTTTTGAGCACCGCTTCATCGTCAGTTACCTCGCCTTTTATTACTTTTTTCAACTCATCAGTCAGCATCCTCGTAATACGTTTACGTTTGATTGATAATGTATAGAGTGCATCGATCGCCTGCCAGAGAAAAGACATTGCTTTTGCCCCAACCAGACCTGACTGCATTATAGCTTATCTCGCGAGCGTCGCCAAAATATATTCTCAACACAAAGGCCGCATTGGCATTGCCCAATGCGGCCTTTGTAATGACTACGACAGAAGACTAACTGCGCGGAGCGCGCTCAGTCATCGGACGAGCCTCATTTACCGTGAGCGGACGACCACCCATATCCTTGCCATTGAACATTTCAATAGCCTTGTTGGCGGCGTCATCATCAGCAAACTCCACGAAACCGAAGCCCTTCGAACGACCGGACATTTTGTCCATGATCACGGTCGCAGAAGAAACCTCGCCGGCGGCCGCGAAGATTCCGCGGAGTTCATCGCCAGTCGTGCTGTAAGGAAGATTCCCTACGTACAATTTCTTTGCCATTGCATTAACACTAACTTTTTGTAATGAAATTGTAGAAAGACCTTCCTAACGCACCGCAATGTAATCGAACGTTAAGATACCTACAATCCCCCATACCTTACCATAGATAAACGAAAAATACAAGCCCCCTCTTGTCAGCGCAACAATATACGCTAAGGTAACAGAAGAACACGATTTAAGCACCAGAAAGGAAGGCCTTGATGCCCGTCACTGATGAAATGCTTCTTCCGGCTCGTTGTTGCCTCAAGCTCGTGGACGGAGGAATTACCCGTCTTGAGCCCGGCGACCTGGTCGCGTTCGGCATCGATTGCCAGGAGCGAGTCGTGAGTCATCCCAGATTCTTCCGCGGCATCGTTTCCAGCATCACCGAATTGGAGCTCATCACACACTACGCCAACGGATGCACAAACCACGGCGTCTCCACGCTGATGCTTTTGCGCAAACACCAGCTGGATGAACCGACAGAATGCCACACTCAAGCAATGGTCTTCACGGAGTTCATCGCCAGCCTACTCGGCTACGACTTCGAGCTGACGGAAAAGAACGAATACCGCATCGTCTTCCGCTTTCTCGCACCGTAGACAAAAAGGCGGTTACGACCCTTCGGGGTCGTAGCCGCCTTCTGATTTTTAAAACAAACTCCCTGCTTTCGGCTCCTTAGGTAGCCGGGGCAAAACCGCTTTCTTCGGCTCCCCTTCTTCTTCGATAAATGTTTTAGTAGCAGAACGATACCGGCAATAATCGCAGTCTTCGCCGGCCTTCGGTAACGCATCACTATCAAGACATGCTTTTAAATCCACTAAAGCGCCATCAACCCAATCGGTAGAGCCGACATAGGGAACCAGGGTAAGTTCAAAATCAAGTCGACCGTCAAACGCCTCTCTATCTTTGCTGGCATTGGCGTAAAACCAATAGCCAGTATCGGAAACCTTAAATCCATTTTGGCGCAGGAGCCACTGATATATTTCGATTTGTCGCTTATAGCCACGGTGCCATTCTTCTTCGAGGGTCTCAATCTTTCCATCTTTGCTCGTCGCCTTGTAATCGATAACAATAAGTTCACCATTTTTGTTTACCCAAATATCATCAACGCCGCCCCGCACGGTAAGTCCAGTCTTTTCATGAACGGTTTTCACGCCATGTCGCAGTGCGTCGCGCCACTCATCCATTTTTGCATGAGCAAGCGGAACTGCATCAAGACCATATGCTTTGGCAAGCGGATGTTGCGTGCCCTTGGCCCGGTGTGCATCAAGCTCTTTTTTAAGTAAGGCATCAACGGCTGAATTCAGATTGAATGGAAAACCAGGTGGCCGCGCCACGCCAAGTTTATTATCAATATAAAAACAACGCGGGCACTCTAAAAAAAGATCGATCTTAGAACGCGACAGTGTCCAGTTTGGGCCGCCGTAATTATAGTCCGGCTTGCGATTCGGTTTATAGAACTTACTCATACTTCTTATGATATGCTACTTATACGTATGATAAAAGTCTTTTTTCTCGAAATCGCCCCTTGGGTTGCCTATGCGTTTTTTGTAATTGCCCCCATAGTGCAGACCTGGCGACTGTACAAACGCAAAACGAGCCATGATATTTCGCTGAGTTATTTTATCTTATCCATCGCCGCTCAAACTCTGCTCGTGCCCCGCTTGATTAATATCACCAACGATTCGCTCTTACTTACCGGGCACCTCGTTACCCTTGGAACCAACCTCATTGTTCTTGTCGCTGCAATATATTACCGCCAGATCAAAAAGTAGCCATAAAAGCTATTATAACTATTCCAGCCTTTTCCTGTTGACACGCGATTGTTCTTTCTGTACCTTTCGCATTGAAAGGAGGCCATCATGATTGCAGCTCTCGGCATCCTCGGATATGTTCTGCTGGTAATCGCACCCGTGGCACAGATCTGCAAATCGCTCAAGGAGCGTGACACCCACGAAGTTGCCCTATTCTGGCCAATTATCTCAATTGCCGGCATGATCCTGTTAATCCCCCAGATCGTCGTCACCGCCGATCTCATTCTCATCGTTGGGCACAGCGCCGCACTGCTCACGAATTCGGTAAACCTGGCGATACTCGCCATCTTCCGAAACTCCGCCGCTGCCGAAAGGTAGCGGCTTTTCTTTTAACTAAAACAATTTTGCTTCCAAATTCTCCGCTCGAACCCCAACCAAGCGGATTTTTTTACGCTTTGGGTTTTCACGACTGTCTAAAAATGGCATAAGGAGTTGGAGCGCCTCAGTCTCTAAGACCTTCGCCTCGTTACTCGAGGTTTTCAAAGTGTGAGATCGGGTCTTGGTATCAAAATCAGAAAAGCGAACAATAATGGCA
Organism: uncultured Candidatus Saccharibacteria bacterium; assembly: GCA_964460325.1. Classification (GTDB taxonomy): domain Bacteria; phylum Patescibacteriota; class Minisyncoccia; order UBA6257; family 1-14-0-10-44-23; genus CAYWPI01. Next base: position 36,178 of record CAYWPI010000002.1, read on the forward strand.
ATAGTTTTAAAAAATACTCCTTCTTTTTTTATCTGTCGCGCCACATGAGCAGCCATCTGCTTGAACGCACCAAGAATAGTCGGAGCATCAAGAGTGTCTTTATCAAACGTCATTTGTTCCCCCACCGACTTTGCTTCGCGATCGGCAATAAGCGGGCTGTCATCAATCCCCCGCGCCTGGTCATACATCTGCGCCCCGTGTTTGCCAAACCATTTTATTAATTCATCTTTTTTCTTTTTTCTTAAATCAGCAATGGAATAAATTTTTAATTTATTCAACGCATCTTCCGTCTTTGGCCCCACGCCCAAAAGCTCGCGCACCGAAAGCGGATCAAGAAAATCCTGAACTTTTTCTTCGTGAACAACCGTCAGCCCATCTGGCTTTTGCATTCCAGCAGCAATTTTTGCAACAAGCTTATTTGGCCCAATACCAATCGAGCACGTTAATTTCTGTTTTTCTTTCATCCACTTCTTTATTTCCCACGCAACCTTTTCTGCCCTTCCCCAAAAGCTTTCAGCTTTAAGCTGTAAGCTATTAGCTTTTAATTCCAAATACGCTTCATCAATACTTGCTTGTTCGAAAAAATCCCCTTTCGTTGCAATATACGAAAAAATATCGCGGGATACTTTCGCATACCGCGGCATATCCACGTCCATAAAAACCACTTCGGGCTTCCCCGCTTTCTTCGCCTGCTGACTCTTGTCCCAGGCGCGACTAATCGGCATTGCGCTTTTTATCCCATACGCCCGTGCCGCATAATTTGCCGTTGAAACCACACCGCGCCCCTTTCCGCCAGCCGGATCAGCGCCAACCACAATCGGCTTGCCGAAAAGCCGCGGCTTATCCCGTTCTTCAACAGAGGCAAAAAATGCGTCCATATCAATATGCAGCACAATTCTCATATTTTCAGAATAACGCTCAGACAATAAAAGATATAGGGATAATCAAAACCGGTGTGGGAGCCTTGCTCCCACACCGGTCAGTTCAGTAGTATCGGATTATGTCTTAGCGCCCCTCGACATGTATGCGCCAACAGCGCACCGGCCAGCCAAATACCCAGGCGAGCCATCCGATGAAAGCCATCACCTCGCCACACAAGTCATCAAACAGCTTCGCGAACACTTCCATGGCACCTCCTCATCACCTGCACCACGCAGGTTCTTCTGTTAGTTTCGCTATTTACGCATGAGGTGTCAACTCAACCACTAATTCCCGCACCTTCCTATCTATCATCGCCACAATATCCCGCGTATCTTCAAAGGGTCGACCAAGCGGGTCAGCGATGCTCCACATTTTAATCTTCGCCTTTATATCGTCATGGAGTCCCCCTTTTGGGAAAGGCACAAAAGAAATAATCTTGTCGTATTCGCGCAATTTTGTGAAATCTATTTTTTTACTGAATTGCCCCGCCGTTGAAACTCCCCGCTCGTTTAATATTTCAACCACATATGGATTCAACTTTCCCTTGCTCATCATTCCTGCGCTTTCGGCGACCCATTCTTTCTCTAAACCTACTCCTTTTATATAAGACGTAAACAACGCCTCCGCCGCCTGGCTGCGTGCCGCATTAAGCATGCAAACAAATAAAATCTTTTTCATATGAACATAAACTCAACGCAGCCAAAATGACGACATCTGCCCTCAATGCAATATATTCAGCGTATCATATCCTTTAAACAATAAACGTCTTGCGCGGATTTCCGCGCAAGACGTTCGAGCGGGGGCTTTTCGCAGGCGAACTCGAGAGCCACGCAGCATAAGCCTCGTGGGACGCTGGCGAGACAAGCGACGGGGAGAAGTTGGATCGGGCTCTCTTGGTGGACGATTGCCATCATCACCACCTCGCCCGCCCCCGTCGGAAGAGCTACAAGAAGCAATATAGAGAATGCCCGTAATAGGGATGATGTCCACGGCCGTAATCACAAACCAGGCGCACAACACCATTACTTCCCAGTTGTTGTGCCTAAGAAAGACTAGTGGACTGCCGGTCACCAGCGTCAAGCCCCAAAGCGCAACACCAAGCAAAACAGCCTTGAAAACAAAAAAGCATAGCAAGGCCTTGAGCAAAGACTGGTTGAGCACTGATCACCTCCTTCATTCAGTAAAACAGAGAATGACAAAAAGCTCAATAAATATGATACCGCCCCTTCTTGCGTTGGGGCGGTATCGCGGCGCCTCCAGTCAATATACGTCAACGGAAGCGGAAATCGCTTGCCCGAGAAAGCCCGCTCTCGATAAGCGACTGCACAAGAAGCCGATTCAGCAGACGAAGCCCCTCCTGATTTGGATGAAGCATGTCTTTTTGAAGCGTATCCTTGGTTGGATATGAGACGCCGGCAATCACCAGCGAATCGCCGCGCGCCTGACATCGCACGGCCTCAGCCAGCGGCATCAACACCACGTGCGGTCGCGCGGTCGCCCAACGAACAAGCTCTTCGTTGGCGCGTCGCAGCGTTTGCTCGTCAGGAACGATGAGTTTCAAAAATGGTGTTTGCGTGGCCGCGTGGCGCACATCGGGAATCGTGCCCACAACCACTGGACACCCAAACCGATCGAGCAAGCGCAGTCCCTCGTCAACCGCCGAAAGCCGGACCGCTTCTGTGGCTGGCATACCGTTGGCAAACCAGAAGAGAAAGTCGACCGCGACAACCAACGTTGGATCGCGCGTAAGCGCCTCATCAACAATCTCTTTCCGCTCCCGCGTTGTCTTCCTGAAAAACTCAGACTTACTGTGATCAGAGACAGCATCATAGTGAACCGCCAACGAATTCTCAAATTCACCCGCAAGTGAAACGCCCGGACCGAGCCCGGTTCCGGAACTCGCGGAAGCTCCGATAAACACCACTCGATCATAAAGCGTTGGCGCTCTTGCCTGGGAAGCGGGACCGCTACACCCTGAAACACTCTCGGCAAGTACGACTGCCAAGAAACCAAGAAGAAACAGCAGGATCAATGAACGAATCTTCATCGCCTTTCCTCCAAAAAAAAGAAAAGGGGTACTTCTCTTAGTATACTCTTTAACGCATGATGAAAAATAGAAAGGGTCCCGGCTGCCTGAAAGGCAACGGGGACCCGGGAAGGCCATGAGACTACATGGCCGCTTCGGCTTTGCCTTGTCGGCACGGATTTGCGCAAGCAACCGCTCGCGCATTCCCGCTCTTCGGGCAAGCATTTCATTGCTCACCCTGCGAGAAGGCACAGACTTGGGCTTCTTCTTCATAGGCACAACTCTCCTCGTGCTCCAACCAGAAGGGAGCTTGGGGTACAGCCTATCGTGCCTTTTACGAAAAAGCAAACCCCCGCGACGAGGCGATCTTGTCCCTTGCGAGACAGACTGTCGCGGGGGGAAAGTTATAAAAACGTGCAAGGCAAGGCTCTCACAGAACCGTGGAGTAGCTCTGCATCAACCGCGGGGGCGGCGCAGCGGAAAGCGTGACATCGGCATCTGCAAGTTTGATCCGATACACACCCTCACCAATCCGAACCGGAGGAATCCCTGCAGACAGATAGACCTTGTCGATCTGCATTGCAACGATTGCTCGCCTTTCGCCTTTCACAAAAGGATCGGGCATCTGAAAATGCTTCAGGCAAACCACCAACCCGAAGCTTGTGCGCTCGATCGATTGCACACGTGCCCAGACATGCGACCTGCCACTTTCTGTCATGATCTCAATGGTCCCGCCCGAGATTCGCGGTTCATTGAGAAGTTCATCCCAGGGGACCACCCCAAGCTTCAACTTCCGTTCAGTTGACTGGAGCAGATTAAGAACCCCATCCCAGACATCTCTCTGGAGTCCTTGCTTCGCGCTCAACACTACATCAAGGAGCTTGTCCCAGCTGTCGTTTTGACCGTTCATACCGAGACCTCCTTTCTGCTTCCGGGCGCTCCGGAAGCGGGTGCTTTTTTCAGTATAATGCCCACACTCGCATAAAAAAAGAGCGCTCCGCCCGACTAACAAAGCCGAGCAGAGCGTATGAGTGCGCTCACGCCAGAACCTAGAACGGGATATGCTCCCGCGCCTCCTTGATGGCGGCGCGCTGCTTTGCCACCTCGGCGGGATAACGCGCGCAGTGCCAACACTTGCAGTCTTCGGGATGTCGGCCCAAGTCGCAGACCGCTGTCAACTCGTGCTGCTCAGCAGCAGTCGTGCACACGAAGCAAACCTCGCCGTCCTCATCGTCAGACCCGCACATTCCCTTGTGAAGAACGCGCTTTGTAAGACGATGCGGATGGTTCTCCCAATCAAACACTACCCCGCGCATATTACTTCCCTTCTCCGGAATCCCCGGAAACCGGCTTTTTACTTTCCACCCACCGTACCGTTCTCAGGTGCCTTCCTTTTGAATCGTATTGATGGTTAGTGATAGTCTGAGGCTCCTCCTCCGCCTTCATCACCCTGGTTGCCGCCTGCGGCTGACCCCGCTCATCAATCCAAGACGAAACGTTCTTCTCCTGAGCCGGCAGCGTGATGGTGATATCCCGCACTGACCCAATCAGAAAAAAGTAATCGATGACGGCAATCACAGCAACAACCGCGATTGTAAATGCCGCACAGAACCCCAGCAGCGACCAGGGACCCCTAATCATTGCTTTCATCTTTTTTTCTCCCTATCACTCCCCGCACGAGGGAGACTTTCCCTACCCTACCGCCCTCCTACTAAAAAATCAAACCCTCTGCCAGTCGAACTGGCAGAGGGTTTTGCGGATTCACAGCGTAGGATCGCCGAACCGCTTAGTGTAATGACTGAGAATCTCGGCAGCTGTTTCTTCAATCGCATTATGCGTAGCGTCAATCGGAGTCCAGCCAGGAAACTTACGGGCAAGCTCAGCCACCCACGCAAGCTCCTTACGAATCTCCCGCAGGTCTGTGTACGCCGTCTCGCCCTGCCCCGATTGCGCAAGGCGCATCCGGCGACGCTCAGCAAGCACCACAGGGCTGACCTGCAATAGAAAAACTCGCCGGGGATCAATCTGCTCAAGCGGATACACAACACGCGCACCAAACACAAGCGGACAGTTAGCTGCTTTATAGCCCTTAAACGCCAACGCATAGCAAACGGGTGTTTTCGAGCTGCGGCTCACGCCAAGCACGACAATATCCGCCTCGCCCACCTCTTCCGCTCTCTTGCCATCATCGGTTCGGCGAGTGAATTCGAAGGCGGCAATATTGCGTTCAGTCACATCGCTTCGCCGGTGGTGTCGCCCTGGATCATGAAGCGGCTTTTGATCAAGCCACGCACCCACCTTGCCCACAAAGGGAGTCATGATGTCGATAACAGGCACCAGACCTTCGCCCACACACTCTTCGGCAACCCGCTGGAGCTGAGGATCAACCAGAGTCAATACCACAAGACCCTTGCACGCCCGCGCCTGAACAAAAACTTGACGAATCTCTTTCTCGCTTTTCACGAGACGCACAATATGAAGTTTTACTTTATTATGCTCGAACTGCTCGACCACGGCCCGCGCCACCATGGCAGCGGTTTCACCGGTCGAATCGGAGATAACGAACAAAGTTCGATCTCCACCCGAAGACGTTGCTGTCATGGGGAACCTCCTGCGTAAAGGATCCGGCTTTCACCCTACCTCTTCTTCTCTACTTTTGCCAATGCGCAATACCGGCAATCTTTTTCACCGCAGCCCGCGAACACCCCCGCAAGCACTACTTTTGCCATCGCCTTAATCTGGCCTTCAAGCTCGCTCACCTCTTTATCTGATGGGGCAAAAATCTCGCGCTTTGGCCCTTCCACAAAGTCGAGCTCGGCATCTTTCACCTCGTACAATCCCGCCTTCTCAAGAAGTAATTTATAAAATACCAGTTGGCGATAATAATTGCCGTCTGCATCTTTCGTAAGCCCGGCAATCTGATTGCGACTTTTCGCCTTGCCCGTTTTATAATCCACCACATGCGCACTGCCATCTTCATTAATATCCACCCGATCTATCCGGCCCCTAATCATCACATCACGAGAAAGGGTTACGCCCTCTATTGCGTATTCACTTAGTCGCTTAATCGGAGCCCCCTCTAACCCATGGCGCAGACTACGCATTAAGTAGCTATCATAATAAGCCCCCAGAGATTTCTCGCCCTTCTTAATGAGCTCCTCCTCTTCACTCTCAGTCATCGGCTCACGCCGTAAAGCGGTTTTAAATCGGGCGAGAAATTGCGCCTTGGTAATCGACTTACCGCTGGCATTGCCTTCCACCGCAAAGCGCAAGGCGGCGTGCACCGCGTTACCAAATTGACTAAACTTGCTCGGCGCTTCTGGAATGCGCACAAGATTTACATAAAAATATTTAAGCGGGCACTCAAGATAGTTATTGAGCGCCGTGGGTGTAATGCCGCTCTTTTCAAACTGTTCGCGAATGAAAGCTAAGGTCTTGATACTCCCCAACTCCGCCAAGGCTTCGCTGGGTTTCGCGAACGAAATTGCTCGTTCACTCAAAAACTGCTTTTCGTATTTCCGCGCGTTCGCTTTTTCGATTAACTTCGTTTGAATCTGTGCGATAAACTGACTCGCAAGCTGATCTTTACCATCGGCACCATGGCGCGCATACGAGATGATGGCGTGTTTTTTGGCGCGCGTAAGGGCAACATAAAATAAGTTCCGCTCGTCTAAATCATCTTCTTCGCCCTCTTGGGCAACCCGCTTCGCAATCGAATAAACCGCCGGCGGAAGCTTGATCTTATCGCGGCTGCGCCGATTGCCCCACCTGCCATCCACCGCGCCGATAATATAGACGCGCTCAAATTGAAGCCCTTTCGCCTTGTGCGCGGTCATTAAGTTAACTTTAGACGACAAACCAGCAACTATAGACTTTGATTTTATGCGCACGCCATGCTCGCGCAAAAGTTCAAGCTCATCAACAAAATCATGAAGCGTGCCCGCTCTCTTGCGCAGCATAAATTCTTTCACCATATCGAACAGGCTGTGCAGTTTTGCCAGCGCGCCAACGCTATCTGACGACTTGAGAAGATACGCAAGATAGCCGCTCTCCCGCACGATAAACTCAAACACTCTTGCCGCACCTTCATTGTCCGCAAGTGACTTCCAACCAGCAATACCTTGATACACGCGATGCATCTTCTCCGGATCAGCAAGCCCCACTTTTTTAAGCGCCGCGAGCGAACGAATTACCTGATAGTGCGGCAAGCGATTGTCCCGACAATACGTGGTAAAGATATAGACATCAAGCGGGTCGAGACCCCACACGTCCACAAGCAACGCCTCACACAAGTATGACGGCTCGCCAAAACGGCGGATCGCCAACAAGATGCGTATTAATTTTTGAATCTGTGTATCGGTAAGCACATCATCATCCGCACTGATCGCATACGACACGCCAAACTTAGCCAGCATACCACCAACGGCTTCCGACTCTTTATTTTCTCGATAGAGCACCGCGATCTCTTCCGGTTTTGTACCGGCTTTTATCGCGCCCTCTATATCTTTCGCGATGCCAAACACTTCTGCATCTACGCTACTAAACTCATAAAGCGAAATAGGAGATTCTGTGTGCCCCGACTTGGCTTTGAGCCCTCCCCCACCAAGAGCAATATCCGTGGCGGCATCAATGATCGTTTGCGTGGAACGATAGTTCTCTTCAAGGTTAATAATCTTCGCCTTTTTAAAACGCGTTTTGAAATATTCAAAATTTTCTAAAGAAGCACCCTGAAAGCGATAGATTGCCTGCTTAGGGTCGCCCACCATAAACAAATTCGGACTATCGTCATAGCTTATTAAGAGCTCGAGCACCGCCGTTTGCGCGTTATTTGTGTCTTGATGCTCATCTACTAATACATAGAGGTATTTTTCATGAAGCGTTTGCAGTAACGACTTATCTTTCTTAAGCGCCGCGGCCGCCTCAATAAGCATGTCGTCATAATCGTAGCACTTATTTTTAAGAAGCTCCTTTTGATAGCTCCGATAGAGCACAAGAAGTTCTTTATTTTTGGCAATACGCTTTTCTTGCGCTACATACTTACCCTTCATCTTGCCTTTATACTTTCCCTTCTCATTATAAAGATCCGAAATATTTTTGAACGCATCTTCTTCGGCTTTTAATAATTTCCCAAACTCATCCGGGCTCACGCCTTCACGCTTAAGTTCACTGATGGATTTGATAATCGAGCGCACATATAGATAGGTATCGCCAAACGGGCGCAGATGTTCAAGATCTTCCAAATCAATAAGCTTGCGGATAAGCTGAATCTGATCAACGTCGGCAACTGACGAACCGCCCGCAATATGCGGAAACGACTCAGGATACTCACTAATGAGCTCATTACAAAAACTGTGAAACGTTCGGATAGCCACCTTGTATCCATCCTGCCCCATAAGCTCAACGAGACGCTCGCGCATCTCGCCGGCGGCCGCATCGGTAAACGTCAGCGCCAAGATGCTCTCTGGCGGCGTATCCGTCTTCATTCGGATGTTGGCAATGCGAAGCGTTAAGACCTGCGTCTTACCGGTGCCCGGGCCAGCCACCACCATCACCGGGCCTTCGATAGTCTCAACGGCCAGCCGCTGGGCTTTGTTCAGTTTTTTAAGTTCCTGCTGAAAGTTCATGTTTCTTTATTGTACGCTCCACTCTGATTGGATACCAGAGAAAAAATTAATACAAAATTGACTATCAATACCAGAAATGGTACAAAGATAAGGCAACGAAACCCGCTTCCGACCCGAAAGGAGGACCTTATGCCCTCGTTCACAGTGGCTTACCACAGCGAAAAGGACCTGGAGAAGGTCCTGCCGATCGTGGCACACGCAGTGCACGCCGAGCTGCTTACCGAAGAGAAACTCCGGGAGTTCGCCCGGCTCATCGAGCGAGCCTACTTCAACCCGATGGAGTTCCCCGAGTTCATCGGAGGACTCGAGCACGACCCGATGGTGCACATCCTCATCATCGTAGGTGATCAGCCGCCCGGGAAGGTGATCGTCGACATGGCCAAGCACGTCATCGCGCTCGAGCACCCCGACGAGGCAATCATCCACGCCGCCGAGGCGCAACTCGCCGCCTGATTCCCCGGTTGCCACGGCTCATCGCCAACGCAACCCGCAGCCCGCCGCCTTTTACCAGGTGGCGGGCTCTGCATTTCTGGGCACTACATTCAGTCACTTACCGCAATTTGACTTTCATGTATCAAACCAGGTACAAGTAAGTTGCCGAAAGGAGACTTTATGCGAGAGACTTCTTATGGATTTCTTGGATTCATGATCCTTTGTGGGTTCGCACTGATAGGCGCGCTTGTTCTCAAGCCAACACTCATGACGTGGGAAGCATACGGCACAATCCTTTCTTGGGACGAGCCGTGGGAAACACTGGGCAGAAGCTGGTTGTTCATTCTGGGAATCGGTTGGTACTGCGTGGTAATTGCCGGCACACTCCAGACAAAAGGCTTCGACCCCATAAAGGTCTGCGCGATTATCTATTGTTTTGCTTGCGCCAATTACATCCTGCTGGTGGCGGCAAAACAGTTTGATGCCGGACAGTATTTTGAGATCCGGCTGTTCATTGAAAACACGATATTCCCAGTGCTTCTGTTTGCAATGATGGGAATAAGCATCATCCAACTTGCGCGAAGCCTTCACCAGTAGAGGCACGGCGCTTCTACAACCACCACTCTGGAGAATACACAGTGAACTCTTCAACTGATTTCCAGGCTCTGCTGGCAGAAGCCATAGCGCTTGCCGCCGCGCACCCCGATCCCTCGCGGCACATTCAAGTGAGCCAAGCGCAATACAACGCGCTCCTCATAAAGGGGGCGAAGTTTTACAAGAACACCCCGAACGTCGACCGAAAGACGATGACCAAAACTGTCACCTATCAGGGGCGACACTTCTTCGTTGTCGTACGACTCTAGGATGGCAACCGACAAAGCTCAAGTGGTTCCCTGTCCTTCCTGCCGCCACCTCTTGTGGTGGCTTGCGTTCTGGAAGCTCACCAGACACTGCCGCATGTGCCACAACAAACGCCGCGTTTCTGAACGCGATGCCCGCCTTGCAACTATTCGCGGCGGTATGAAGATTGAATACTCCAGCGACGCTTCCTGCGCCCTGTGCAGCAGAAAATAGCGCATGCGCGCGCTTACATCCCCGGGCCCGCCACACACCTTCGTGTGGCGGGCCCGTCACTTTTTTAATACCAAAAAACTGATAAAATAAAGTAGGAAAGAAAGGAGGTGCATATGCCCCTTAACCGCACACAAGCGGTAGACCACATCGCCAACCTCTTCCGCCTCCGCGGAGTCATTGAGCCGGAAATCGCGGCTGATGCGTTTGTCGCGTGGCTTGTCAACAGAAAAACCCATGAGGCACTCGAGGGAATGATAAACCCCTTTAAGGCATCCGTCTCTTACTTCAGCCGCGACGAGTCGTCCCCATACGGAATCCAATCGGGTGAAAGCGGCATCTTACTTGTAGATAACGAGCACTTCATCGAGGCGCGTTATACCTTCGCCTCGAAACAGTTCGAGATCAAGCCAGAGCCCTCGTTGCGCGGCCGGTCGTCACCTGACGACCGGCCGTCTTCAATCTAACTAAATCGCCTCAACCCAGAACTTGACATTTTATATAAAAGGTATATAATATAAGTAGCGCAATTGGGCGCACGGAGAACTAGAATGGCCGTCGCCATCGTATCTCGTTTCAAGACGGATCGGGAGGCGATCGCGTATGTCGCCGCCCACCTCACCCTGATCCTCGACCACGAACAACGGCGCCTGGCCGCCAAGGCGCTCGTGCACGGAACGCGATTCACCAAGAGTCGCGAACCTGGATTCGAGGAATACGGCCGACCGCCGTACCGCTTCACCGCCTTCAGCGAGGGCTGCGAAAAGGGAGCCCGCACTCGCGGCCGAAGTATCGGCCCGGTCGAGTTCGGCACCGGCGGATGGCGGGAGATCACCGTCTCCCGTCGAGCCGACGACGACTTCACGCTCGTCGAGGTCGAACCCAATTGATGTTTTGAAAGGTCCGGAACTGGTAACGCCCCCACCACAAGCGGGGCTTTTTTGTACGTACCACTTACCCATTCATCTGATTCAATATTTGACTTTTTAATTAAAACGTGATATAATGAACCCACGTCGCGTTTGTGCGACTTGGGAGGATTTGCGATGAAGTACATCCTGCTCGTTTTCCTGATCCTCACGGCCGCGTTCTTCACCAACGCATGGGCGCGCCAGAAGGCGCGCGCGGACAAGGCAGAGGCACTGGCGCATCGCCTCCGGTGCGACCTCATCACCGCCTACTGCGAGGTGGACAAGCAGTACGCCGAGAACGCCAAGATGCGGGCGTTCTATGGACCGTTCGCGGTCCTGTCACTCGCCGAGGAACCCGTCCTCGACGACAACGACATCTACGCCCTCGGCAGCCCCGACGGTAACTAGCATGCGGCGCCCATAGGGCGCCGCAACAAAAGCTCAGAGGTAAGACAACATCTTCCACCTCTGGGCTTTTCCATTTTTAAAAAACAAATAGGGTGCGGTGGCCGTCGCCTGACGGCCACCGCGCGTGCTTCACGGAAGAGAGTTAGTCCCATATCTTGATGCCGATAATGCGGTTGC
>CAYWPI010000002.1:47847-86503 GCA_964460325.1 uncultured Candidatus Saccharibacteria bacterium
GCGTGCTTCACGGAAGAGAGTTAGTCCCATATCTTGATGCCGATAATGCGGTTGCAGTGCGGGTGCCGAAGAAGTTCAATATTTGCCCCTGGAATACGAATGGCGGTTGCCACATATGCGCCATCGCCCTCCCAAATGCAAATCCGAAATCTGTCCACTCGGTTGCCAAAGACACAAGGCTTTGCCTTCGGCGCTTTTCTCACGCGCGCCAACAGGCGCGCCATGAAACTACCCATCCACAGGTACCACTTTTTCCGCATAAGTCGCATGCGCCAATACCGCCACTGCCACACATGAGGCGGCTGGTCGTTTGTAAAAAACCAATGAGACTCGCGCATAAAAAAATCCCTCCGTGCGTTGTTAAGGTACGCGGGGGATATTTATGAAACCTCCTTTAGGATACCAAATTATTATGGAAAATGAAAATCCGTTGCCCCACAAGGAGGCAACGGATCTTGGATGTGCCCGCGGAGCGGGCGGGGGGTCAGTACAGTTCCCGAGGGATCGGATCGAAGGTCGGGTTCTCCGGATCGAACCAAGTGTCCCCGGGGATCTTCACCAGCACCCCGTCGGATCGCTCTGCCTGGTAGTAGTTCTCGAGCCAGGGCTTGGACGGAGGGCCATCCTTGCAGATGTAGCACTCCTCGATGTAGCCGCAGCACGGATACCAGACGAGCTCACAGCACTCGTCATAGTAGTACCCGCCGCCGGCACCACAACCGGGCAGAACGGCCGTCCCGGCCGTGGCGGCACCGAGGAGCAACAGGGCGAGAATCGGAAGCTTCAGCAGTAGCGCTCGCACAATTCACCACCTTTCCCGTGGTTAGGGTTCACAAATGTGAACCAACTAGATTTAATAGTAAGAAAATGCGCCCCAATGATCAACTTGACGACGAGAGTAAAATATTGACAACCTCATTTACGTCTTTCGCCTCCATCAGTTTCATCCGCAACTCTTTCGCGCCATCAAATCCATTGATATACGCCTTATAGTGCTTTTTCATCACATCGAAGGGCTTCAAACGTAAGCTTTTAGCTGCAAGCTGCAAGCTGTGAGCTTTCAAACCACCGGGATCACCATACAGTTCTTCAAATAACTGCGTGTGTTCAAGGCAGACACGGATTTTTTCTTCGATAGATGGAAGATAGGGCTGCCCCACTTCGCTGCGCTTTGCGGGGCTTGGCTTTTCATGATTCGCAAAAAACCAAGGATTCCCAAAGATGCCGCGGCCAATCATCACGCCGTCAATACCATACTGCTTTGCTTTTTCACGCCCCTCAGCCATCGTCAACACATCGCCATTCCCCAACAGTACTGTTTCTGGACTTATCCTATTTCTTATTTCAACTATATTACACATTAATTCCCAATGCGCTGGCACAAGACTCATTTCTTTGCGCGTGCGCAAGTGCACCGTCAGCGCCGCCAGCCCCGTTTCAAGCAGTGCCGGAATCCATGTTTCAATTTCATTCTTGTTATAACCAATGCGCGTTTTTACTGAGACGGGAAGATTGGGGGCACCTTCCTGAGTAGCCTTAATAATTTCTTGCGCCAGTTTTGGATTTTTAATAAGCGCCGCTCCCCCGCCGCTTTTTTCCACGCCCTTGTCGGGGCAACCCATATTGATATCAATACCATCGAATTTCAGCTCTTTACAAAGCTTGGCAACTTTAAAAAACTGCCCTGGTTTGCCACCAAAAATCTGCGCCACAATCGGACGCTCAGATTCGCCATACATTAAATCCAATAAAAGTGGCGAATCTGCCCTGCGAAGCTTAAGCGAAGTAGGGCTACCATGTTTTTCCACAAACTCGATTGCCCCGGTCTTCAAAAGCCCCTCAACTGAAACAAACTCCGTCCAAAAAACGTCCGGCTTCCCATAGCGCGCTATGATCTTGCGAAAAGCCGCGTCCGTAACGTTTGCCATCGGCGCCAGCGCCAGAATCGGCTTTTTTAATTGCTTCCAAAACCCAAGATTCATGCTGCTTATCCTAACTTTGATTACTCAAAAACACAAAGGGACCGCTTGCACGGTCCCCCTCTTCCTCCTACGCACTACTTTCCTACCCTCCTACGCACTTCCCTTAAAGCGCCTTCAAATCCGCATCAATCGCCATCATCTCTGCATCCAAATCTTCATCGCCTAACCCCTGCAGCTCAGTTTCAACACCCGCCGTCGTCGCCGGCTCTGTTGCGGTAGTAGTAGTTGTGTTTGCCACCTCATTCTCTGGAGACGTCACCTGATCTGACGAAAGCCCCCACCATACAAGCACCGCCACCACCACGATAATGCCAAGGATAAGAAATTTTTTCATACAAGACCTTTTTGAATTAATGTTATGAGTTACTCGGTTGTGGAAGCATTGCCATCATCCTCATCGGCACGGGCATCAATATGAGTTGCCGCTTTGCGCACCGCCTCACGCGCGTTCTTAATGGCAGTAAACATTACCTCAAGATCGGCTTTGAGCTGAGCCCTGGCCGCGCTTGCCACACTCCCCACGGTCGCCTCTTCAACCGAGCCCAGTGAATAAGTTTTGGCAGCCTGCGCCTCAACCGCGTCTTGCGCATCATCTATTGCCGTTTGCGCAGCGGCAATATCTGCCGTGCCACTGTCGTCTTTATCCGCTTCATTAATCCGCGTGAGCACTTCATTCAGTTTTTCAACATGTGCCGCCGCACGCTCGGTCAACTTTGCATTCACCTTGTCCAAATTCTCGCTTATCCGCTCGGTCACTTCAGCCTTGCGCTGATCCTTCCATTCTGCCAATTTTGCTTTCATCGCCTCGCGGCGCTCCTCCATTCGTGTTTTCATTTCTTCACGCCGAGCTTCAAATGCCGTCTTCCACTCTTCTCTGCGAGCTTCAAACTCTGCCCGACGCTCCTCTCTTGCCTCAGCCATCTCTTCTTTTCTTTCTGCCATCTGCTCTTGCCGCTCCTCACGAAGTTCAGCTCGCTCTTCCATTCTCTCTTGTCGCACCTCTGCGGGGCGCAAAGCCGGCCCAGATTCGGCAAATGCAATAACTGGCAAGGTAACCGAAATCGTCAGCAAGCCCGCAATAAATGATTTATTCATACAATAACCATATTCGTTTATAATACCTTCTTATTATAGTGGCTCGTGTGGGTGCCGCAACCCCTGCCCATTACCCCACCTTTCTACGCCCCTACCTTCCTACCCTACTACTCTTCTACATTCCTTAAGCGCGTCCATATTCTTTTTATCCGGCCCCAACCCGTCATAGCCTGGCACCTCCAAAAACCAGTGCGTGTGAGCGATTCTTTTTTCAGCCATCAGATATTGAAACGCTTTTTTACCAATAAATCCCTGCCCGATATTCTCATGTCGGTCATGATGCGACTCAAAAGCCGTCTTGCTGTCATTAGCGTGCACCGCAATAATATTGTTACAGCCCACCTCTTTTTCAAACTCATCAAATAACTTTTTTACGGTTTCTGGCGTGTGTTCATGAATAAGCCCCGCCTCAAACCCATGTGCTGTATCATAACAAACAGCAACGCGCTCGTTCTTACACAACTCAAGCATCTGTCCAATCTCTTTTGGTGTTGCGGGAATCTTTGCGCCGCCACCAGCCACATTTTCGATAATCAGTTTTGTATCCCCCGGCGAATTCTTTAAAATCTGCTTCATCACGTCCACCGCTTTTATAACAGAAGCCTCTCGTTCTTTTACTCCATCCGCCTTGCCACTGCCCGCATGAAACACCACACCCGTTGCACCGATCATATTTGCGATCGTCATATGCGCAATAAGATTTTTGATTGTCTTTGCGATCGTTGCCGCGTCTGGACTGGCAAGGTTGTTAAGATATGGCGCATGGAGAAAAATAGACTTGATAGCGCTTCCCTTCCACGCGTCTTTGAACTTTTTCACCTCCTCTGCGCTTGGCAAGTTCGCCGCCCACTGCCGCGGGCTGGCCCCAAAAATCTGAATACACTCCGCGCCAATGGCAGTGCCGTTTTCAATGCCTCTATATAATCCGCCCGCCACTGATACATGGGCGCCTAAAACCGGTTTATTTTCTTTGATCTCCTTCATTGAAGATACTATAGCAGAAATGGTATATTCAGAGCAGATATGCCGTTTGAATCATTCAATGACCCCCAAAAACCGGAAGCTGAAAGCACCCCGGATATTCTTAGCGAACTCGTTCGCCGCACCCAAGATTATCTCAAGCAATACCCTAGCGAATCTCATAAGTCCGCCGCCGGCCTCGCAATACGCGATTATTTTGGCGGTGACACTACCCAAACCGGCGAACGTCAAGAACGAGCTGATTATCTCAAAGCCATTTTGGCGCAACTTGCGCAAGACAATGCGCCAGAGAAACCGAACCAGCCCACACAAAAAAGCCGTAAGCGTTATGGTTATGGGAACCGTGGCGCCGATGCTCGAATTGCGAAGGGTGATGAATAGAGTCTTACCATAACTCTTTCTCTTTATGAAAAGCCCCGAACTCTTAGATTCTCCATCAGAGGAAACACTGCGCCCGAAGCGGAATGAGTATGTCCCCGATTTTGCCAAGGACGCAGAGTTAGTTATCGCAACGTTCAACAAAACCCGACCGCGTATATCGGAACGGAGTTTTGTGGGTGGTCTTTATACTGCGGAGCAGGTTGAGCGTGATCTCGAGTTTACGAACCGCCAGCGAACCAAATTTGCAAAACAAAACCAACAAGAAGAAGCGGAAGGGTTTCTTCATGAGAAAGAAGTGCATCAGCTTGCTACCGCGATGGAGGTAATAGTCACCCAGCCGCTCGCCTGGTGGGGTAAGGGAAAAATTACGCGCACAAGCGAGTACGACGATTTTAAGGGCATCGACGCTGTGCTTGAGATTCCAGGCGCACAGCACATGGGATTTGCCTTCGATTTCTCAACAAGCAATTCTTTTCAGATAATTAAAGAAAAGATTGATAAGGCGACTCAGCATATCACCACACCCGAAAAACCCGCAAAGGTGAAATATTACATCTCCCCTATCACCAAAAAGCAGGAGTCTATTACAGTGATACCTGTAGTCATTGGACTAGACAGCGCAGATTCTCAAAAATTGGTTGGGCTTATGTCAAACATCATTCGCTTAAAAGAACGGGCGACAGAAAATCCAGCATTGAGAAAGAAGCTCGAAGAAGAACTTGCGAAGCTCCAAAAGCACCCGGCACAGATGGTTTTTATCCTTGAAATAAACAATCAGCTCGACCGTTATCAAAAACTATTAGAGGATGCGACCGATCCACGCCTGATTGCAATGCGAGCAAGAATAGACGGAATGACCACTTTTATCCGTGAGCTTGGTCTCTCCCGAGCCAAAGAAGGCATTTCGACCGAGCAACTTGAGGACGATCAGGTTTTTCGAACAATTCGCGCAATCACCAACACAAAAAAGACACCAGAAAACCGAAAGCCCTAAATCTTTTTTGCCTCAATAAACATAAACAGCGGGATTTCAATGCGAGCGCGATTTTCCGCCTCCGCGCGCGGGCCGGGCTGACTTTTTCGATCAGAAGTCCACTCTTCCATCCCCGTTATTCCAAACCCGTTCTTCTTTAGCGCCTTTACGAAATATTGCAGCGGGCGATGAAACGATACAGTTACCTCATCCGGTTTTGCCCCCGGCATCATTTGAATTTTTTCTCGCAGTTCAGAAAGATATCTGTCCACCCGCCGATATTGAACCGATCCGCTTCCCATTTTTGCTTTTTGCTCTTTACTTTTTACTATATCATCCCAGCCCCAGCTGCTCTGTTTTGGTATCCGAAATGCCGGATGATTGATGACAAAATACAGTTTTCCGGACGGTTTCAGCACGCGCGAAACTTCGGCGAACACACCGGGAACATTTTCGATATTCTGAAGCGCGAGCACAATAACCGCCTTGTCGACGCTACCGCTAGCGACAAATGGTATCTGATCAGCAGAAGCAACCTCAAACTGCACGCCCTGCGCGTCTTTATCTTTCTTGGCAATCGCAATTAATTCTTTTGAAATATCAGAAGCGATCACCTTCGCGCCTAATCGGTTGAATCGACGACTGAAAAATCCTTCACCGCATGCAAGATCAAGCACCGTCTCCCCTTTTTTGATATCCATCAGACGAAGCAGGTTCGGCAAAATAAGATCGCGCTGATAGCTGCCTTTTTCTTCGACAGTGTCATGATACCACTCCGCCACGCCTCCCCAACCGGTCGAAATCTTCGACTTGCCATCGCCCGCCGGCTTAGCGAAAAATGGACGTTTCAATACGCCATCTGAAGGCTTTTTATTAAACCGCTTAAATGGTCGCCGAGAACTCATATTGAGAGACTTTTTTGCCGGATATGCCATAAGTAATATAAACTCATCTCAACAATACCTTTCCTTCGCGATATTAGCAAAACCCTTGCAAGCCCGCGAAGCAATCCACAGCTGGACTTACTGCTCCTGCGAGGACATTGCGACAATGGGATTACAAAGTTTTGCCATATCCCTTTGGGTTGCAGCTCATTTGCCGACTTACGTTGTTACGAGCTGCGGGTCGAGGCAAATACCTCTGTTCCCCAACTCGCGCCTAGTAATCCAATAAATGAGCCAGCAACGCGAACAAAGAGCATTGATGAGATGAGTTTCGATAGTAGCACATTTTGCTCTTTATGATATATTCCATGAAGAACCCCCAGCCAAGGAGGCCTTCATGGGACAGCGCTCAAAGAATCACCGGCCGAAGTCTTCTGGCGCCAAACGAAAGCTCTTGGAAGAAAAATGGCAGAGACAACTCGACCCGTCAAAACTTTCGCCTGAACAGCTTGACGAAGCCAAGGCATTCCTCGAACAAGCAGCTGCAAAACTAGAAGCGGAACGCGCGCGGAAGCGCGCTCAACAGCGTCTTCCGCCCTGCACCTGCCACATCAAGGGTCAACAGTGCTTTTGGCACACACCAATCTGCTCAAAAATCACAAGATCCTGACGCGCATCATACCCGCCCCCGCGACACACGCCTTGTCGCGGGGCGTATTTTTTTCAATCATCACTCCTCTTGTAATGCTTGTTGAGCGTATCCGTCATACAGTACAAGCACCGTCTTGGCACTTTATTACAAATTATAAGGGGAAATTCCCATTTCATTTATATTCTATGAATAGGACAGGTATCGTGATTATCATTATTTTGATCCTTGCTTTAGCAGGCATTGCTTATCTTGTTTCTCGTGAACCAGAAACGATAATAACAGACCCGAACGCAACCAGCACGCCGCCAACAACTTCCAACCCACCAGTCACCAATCAACCAGCAGCTCCTGAAGTTTCGATTGACGCCGCGGCCGCCCCCTCGAACACCACGGTCGTGCTCAGCGGAAGCGTGCGACCAAACGGCAGTGCGACCACCTATCGGTTTCAATATGGCAAAACTGACGATCTTGGCTCTCAAACCAATTCGCAAACAATCGGCTCTGGATTTGTCGTTATTCCAGCAACTGGCTATCTCACCGGGCTTACCCCAAGCACACAATACTACTATCGCCTTACCGCCACCAACGCCATTGGCACCAGCAATAGCTCAATTCGAACCTTCACCACTTCAGCCACCGGCAATCCGCCGGCCGCCACTGACGCACCCACTGCCGCGACGGTCGCCGCGACGGAAATCGAACGCACAAGCGCCACAATCGGTGGCAATATAAATCCTCGCGGCTCCGCAACTTCATATTGGTTTGAATATGGCACCACCAATGCGCTTGGCGCCGCAACCACTGTGCGCTCCGCAGGAAGCTCAAACACCACCCAAGCCGTTTCGGTTGAGATTGATGATCTTGAGCCAGCCACGCAGTATTACTTCCGCGTGAACGCGCAAAATGATTTCGGCACCGTCAACGGCTCTATTTTGAGCTTTACTACCGATGGCCCCGTGGCAACAGATGAACCAGATGTTGAAATTGAAGCGGCAAGCGCAGTAGCCGCCAGAAGTGCCACCCTGCACGGCACCGTAGCACCAAATGGCGCAACCACCACCTATTGGTTTGAGTACAGCACTGACACGCTGATTGGCAGTGTACTAGGAACAGCAACCCCAGAACAGACCGTGGCTGGCACCGCCGCTTCAGCTGCCGCCAGCGCGCAAATCAGCGGGCTCTCACCGAATACAAAATACAATTATCGTATCGCGGCCAGAAACAGTGAAGGAACGGTAAGAAGCGAAGTCATGAGCTTCACCACGCAGGGCAATTAAAAAAATAAAAAATCCGCCAGTCGGCGGATTTTTTATTTGAGCTCATGTCGCCAAGTGAGACTGCTTTTCTGGGTGCGCTTCCTCCCAAAGCCAATAGCGAATCGATGCGCCTCGTCGCGAACCTCCTGGAACAGCTTTTTTGAAGTGAGTAGCACCTCTTTCCCAAGCGATTTCACATTGAGCGCCACAAGCTTATCGGTTGCATAGGCACTGCCGGCATGCTTACCTCCTTTTGAGATGCCGATGACGGGCATGAACATTTTATGCCGCGCAAGCGTGTCACGCACCGTCTTTGCCTGCAAGAGACCGCCGTCGACAAACACCATATCCGGCATCGGCCATTCAGGATGCCGAAGCCGACGCTCAACAACCTCGCGCAACATGCCAAGATCATCAGTAGCGTCTCCATATATTTTAAACAGCCGATATTGGCTGGGATCTTTTTGACCATTCACAAAAACCACCATCGCGCCCACCCGCTCCTTGCCGGCGAGATGGCTAATGTCATACCCCTCGATGCGCCGTTGAACCACGCCCGAAGCACCCTTAAGCGCGAGATCGCTTTCTGCAAGAAGCGAGACGTCGTGTACCTGTTGCAGCGCCTTTGCCCGTTCTGGGAACTCTTTTTTGAGCTTTGTGAGCATTCGTTTTTTGTCTCCGCGCATAAACAGCACCAAATTGCGGATGCTTTGGCGATACGCTTTCGCTTCGGCTTTATCTATGCAGACGCCCGGGCACAGCCCTATCTGATAATGGAAACACGGACGGACTTGGCCTGGCCTGCATGTCGAATATGGGAATATCGGACGCAAAAGCTCAAGAACGGTCCGCAATATGCGATAGCTTTGGTACGGCCCGAATACCTCTGCCCTCAGCTCCTTGTACCGTTCGAGTTCGCGCCCGCGAATAACGAGCGGCTTTGGCCACTGCTCTTGAGTGGTCACGACAAGATAAATAAACGACTTGTCGTCCTTTTCTTCGACATTGTATTTCGGCCAGTATTTCTTGATGAGGTTTGCCTCCAAAATGACCGCCTCAAGAAGAGTGTCGGTTTTTTGAAATCCAAGCTTTGCGGCGCTTGCCACCATCTCGCTCACTTTCGCCTCTCGCTTTTTTAAAAAATAGCTCGCGATACGCTTTTTGAGACTGCCCGCCCTGCCGATGTAAATAATCTCGCCTTCTTTGTTTCGCCAAAAATACACGCCAGGGGCGTTCGGAAATTTTTTCGCTTTCATTTTAAGCCCATCGGACATAGTCATATACTAGTTACAAAATAAGACCCGCGACGATAAAAAGCAACGCCTGCGCGGGACGGAAAGTCGCGCGCAGGCGGATTAGACTCGCTGGCGGATGAAGTAATCCCCCACCTTCCAGCAATTGTCGTCAAGCGGAACCACCTCAAGATTCCAACACTGACCAACGCATTCTAGCTTGACGATAAAGCGGCTCTCTTCTTTGTCGAACAAGAAGTGCCCAAGGAAATAGAGCCGTCGCGCGCGCCACGCCGGAGGCAACTGAGCTGCTTGCGCAAGAAGCGCAGAAGCAGTTGTTAGTCCCCGAAACCCTTCGGCCGCGCTCGCGCGGATAAGCATCTCTGGAGTTTCAAGGAAGTTCTCGCCTTCATGCAGGGGTTGCCAGCACTCAAGCTCAACATCTCCCCACACGCCGCAGTGCAACCCAGAAAGCGCTACGCGATATCCCCGAAACAAAGTCGGCACCGGCTGACGCCTAATAGCAAGCTGAACCGTATCTCTATCAGTGGCAACCAGATGAGACTGCTGGACTTCTTTCCGGCTTGCTCGCCAGGCGCGATACCGCTCTAACCATTTCCTTTTCGCGTTTTCGCTTGAAGTCACGAAGCACCTCCTTTCTGGTCGGATTACGACCCGTGTTCTATCGCCAGCATAGTCTTCATTTCTTGATTATTCAAGCAACCCCAAAAGAATCGCCCGGCGGCCCCGAAGGGACGCCGGACGATGGATGCGAGGCGCTGTTACCGGCGCCAAAGCTGGCGAGCGTACCCGCGAACTCGATCAACCGACCGTTGCGCGGCAGCCACTTCTCGCCGAAATCTCTCCCGCCCTTCTGGAGTGCGAAGAAGCTCGGCAAGCGCTTGAGTCGTCTGAAGCCTTGTCCGTCGGAGCACACTCACCTCCTCTTGTGTCGCCGAACAACAATCTTGATACGTTTGCCCTGCAAGGCCTTTCTAGCAACCGGACTGTTGAATAACTTCACGCTTTGCTCGGCCATCTGACGCAAACAGCGACCCATTACTACAACAGGGAACGAAATGTACTGCATAGGATGCCTCCCTGGCCACAGACTATCACTATTTCAAATACTCTTTCAAGTATTTGCCGGTATATGATTTAGCCACCTTTGCCACCTCTTCAGGTGTTCCCGTTGCGATTACTTTGCCTCCCCCCACGCCTCCCTCCGGCCCCATGTCAATAATATAATCAGCAACCTTGATCACATGCATATTATGCTCAATTAAAATAACCGTATTCCCCTTGTCGACAAGCTTCTGGAGTACTGTCAGCAACATCTTTACGTCTTGATAATGAAGACCGGTGGTCGGCTCGTCTAAAATAAACACATCGTTACGCGCCATCGGCCGAGCTAACTCTTTTGAAAGTTTTATGCGTTGAGCCTCGCCACCTGAAAGTGTTGTGGCACTCTGACCCAGTTTGATATATTCCAAGCCAACCTCCTTGAGCACCTTCAGCTTGTCGGCGATGTGATAAATCTCAGAAAACAAGTCATATGCTTCTTCAACAGTCATATCAAGCACGTCAGCGATGCTTTTCCCTTTGTATTTCACTTCGAGCGTTTCGCGATTAAAACGCTTGCCGCGACAAACATCGCACTTCACAAGAACATCCGGTAAAAAGTGCATCTCAATCACCTTCACGCCTGCGCCTTCGCACGCCTCACAACGACCGCCCGGCCGATTAAAACTAAATCGTCCAGAACCATACGCGCGCTCCTGCGCCTCAGGCAGCATAGAAAACAGGTCACGGATGGGCCCGAACACGCCCGTGTATGTTGCGGGGTTGCTCCGTGGCGTTTTTCCTATGGGTGATTGATCAATTTCAATAACGTGTCGAATATATTCAACGCCGTTCAACTTTGCCACGTTATCCGCCATCGCAAAACCACCCAGTCGTTTTTGCAAATTTTGATACACGATATCGCCAAGCAACGTTGACTTTCCGCTTCCCGAAACGCCGGTAACGCACACAAGTCGGCCAAGCGGAATCTCGACATTGAGATTTTTGATGTTATTGGCCCGAGCGCCAATAATCTGAAGCTCGCCCTTATCCTTGTTACGCCGCGCCTGTGGCACATCAATCTCCTGCTCTCGCCTAAGATACTGCAATGTTAATGAATTGGTTTGGTTCTTACTTTTACTTTCTTTATTTTTATTACTCGTCGCAAGCAGCTCCTTGGTATTCCCGCTAATCACAACTTCTCCTCCATGCCGCCCAGGCCCGGGGCCGATATCCACAAAATAATCAGACTCTTTAATAACCCGCTCGTCATGCTCCACCACAATAAGCGTATTACCTAAATCGCGCAGCTCTTTAAGGATCTTGATAAGCCGTTCATTGTCGCGCTCGTGCAGGCCAATTGTTGGCTCATCTAACACATACAGTGTTCCTGAAAGCTTACTGCCGATCTGACTCGCCAGCCGGATGCGCTGGCTTTCGCCGCCTGAAAGCGTACCACTCTCGCGACTGAGCGTGAGATATTCAAGCCCCACTTCAAGAAGAAATTCAAGTCGAGATGTTATTTCTTTAAGCACGTTTTTTGCAATGTGCATTTCATTTTCTGTCAGTACGTCCTCAAGCTCAATAAAAAACTCATACGCCTTATCAATGGTATAGTTCACCACTTGATTGATGTCGTGGCCATGCATCTTAATGGCAAGCACCTCCGGCTTGAGGCGCGAACCCTTGCAGGACACGCAAAGAATATTCGGGTCAAAAAAATCATGACCAATGCCGTGGCAAGTTTCGCATGCGCCATACGGGCTATTAAAAGAAAACAGGCGTGGCTCTATTTCAGGAAAGGCAAAATTGTCAGCCGGACAAGTCCAGTGTGCCGACAACAGCAACTCATCCTTATTGCCATCAAATATAACGGTCATCAGCCCTTCGCCTTTGTGAAGGGCGGTTTCTACCGCCTCGAATAACCTTGTTTTATCAGAAGCCATCACCTTATCCACGACGACCTCAATCGTGTGCATACCATAACGCTTAAGCTCTACCTTATCGTGCAATGAAGTTATCTTGCCGTCGATGCGCGCCTCTGAAAATCCCTGGCTGAACAAGTCCTGAAGCAACTGAAAGTATTCGCCTTTTCTGCCCCTTACTACGGGCGCCAGGATAGTGCAGCTTTTAGCTTTGAGCTTTAAGCTGTCAGCTTGGATAGTGTTGACCATTTCTTCTGGCGACATTTTTTTGATATGCCGGCCACACGTTGGACAAAACGGCTTGCCAATACGGGCATACAACACACGCAAATAGTCATATACCTCCGTAAGAGTGGCAACAGTTGAACGCGGGTTACGGCTGTGCGCTTTTTGATCAATGGCGATGGCCGGCGAAAGCCCGGTTATCTCGTCCACATCCGGCTTTTCCATCTGCCCCAAAAACTGTCTCGCATAGGGTGAAAGTGATTCAACATACCGGCGCTGACCTTCAGCAAAAATCGTATCAAACGCCAAAGAGCTCTTTCCTGATCCCGAAAGCCCCGTAAAAACAATCAGCTGATTTTTCGGCAACTTCAAGTTAACGTCCTTAAGATTATGAACCCGCGCGCCCTTGATATTTATCTCGTCAATCATATTATTTCGGATGAAGTGCTTCGAATGAAGAATGCGAACGTGAAATGCTCCCCCATTTCGTACTCCATGGGGGTATACAACTATTATGATAATGGCGTGGATGAAAAAATCAATATAAATGCGATGCGGCGGGAGGGCTAAACCCTCCCGCCGCCTGTGCGTTTATCGAGTTGCTGCCACCGAGCATTGGCTCCGGTAATGCCCTCGCATCTGCGTGATCGTGAACTTCTCCGTCATCCAAAGCACTCCCTGGATGAAACAGAGCCACCGATCGAACTTCTCGATGCGCTTCTGCCTGAGAAACTCAGGCATTTGCTCAAGCATCCACAGGGCATGATTCAAGGCCTCGGCATGCGATTCAGGCGGCCGATCGGCTGGCGCTCGCTCTGCAACGCCATGAAAATCCCGTATCTGCCGCTTGTAAATCTTCAAAAGCTCCCGTCGCTGCTTGTTTGTCACGTTACCCTCCCGAAAAAAGTAACCTCCCCATTTTCGCCGATTCACATCCTGGCGTCAAACTCCCCAAAAGAACATGCCAACATTCGATAGAATGTTGGCATGTTATTGCATCTCGCGGATTTCTTTTTGAATCGTTTTCGGAGTGATATGGTGCTTTCTATTGTGCTCAAGTTGAATCTTGCGGCGGCGCTCACACTCGGCAATCGCCCGCTTCATTGAATCGGTTTCTTTGTCAGCATATAAAATAACTCGGCCGGCGACATTACGCGCCGCACGCCCCATGGTTTGAATAAGCGCCGTTTCGCCGCGCAAAAATCCCTCCCTGTCAGCGTCTAAAATTGCCACCAGTGAAACTTCTGGTAAGTCGAGTCCTTCGCGAAGCAAGTTAATACCGATTAAAATATCAAAGCCGGCAATCGGCTCAAAATCCTTCTTTCCTTCCACGCCCTTTGAACCAATGGAACCGACGCCACCGGGACCGCGCCGAAACGCTTCAAGAATGCGCGTTCGCTCGAACGTCTTGGTATCCGCGTGCATAAAGTTTGATTTGAATCCCTTCTCAGTTAAAAACTGGTGGAGCTCCTCTGCCATTTTTTTAGTCAAAGTTAAGATAAGGGTTCTATCCCCCTTTTTTGAGGTCTTTATAGCTTCTTCCATCACGTCGTCAATTTGGCTCCATCCCTCTTCTTTCGCATTTTTACCTGTCCCTTTCGCATTTTTCGCGAATACTGGTCGGATTTCAATCGGCGGGTCAACAAGACCAGTCGGGCGCACGATTTGCTCAACGACATTCGTCGCATTTTCTTTTTCAAAAACTCCTGGAGTAGCGGAGGTAAAAATAACCTGCCCGATACGCTCTTCAAACTCCCTGAAGTTAAGCGGTCGGTTATCAAGTGCTGACGGCAGCCGCCAGCCAAATTCAACAAGCACCTTTTTGCGGCTTTGATCGCCAGCATACATACCGGCAATCTGGGGTACCGCAACATGGCTCTCATCGATGACGGTCAAAAAATCTGGTTTGCCGTTTTTGTCTTTGGGAAAATACGAAAGAAGCGAATCTGGCGGCGACCCCGGCGCCTTACCAGACAGATGGCGAGAATAGTTTTCAATGCCGTGGCAAAACCCAAGCGTGGCGATCATCTCCATATCATATTTCGTGCGCCGCTCAAGCCGCTCCGCCTCAAGTAGCATATTGTTTTTCTCAAAAAACTTCAGACGCTCTTTGAGCTCTGCTTTAATATCCTTAATGGCACGATCCCGTTCGGGAATAGTTGTCACGAAGTGCTTGGGCGGAAAAATAATTAAATCAGGCAACTCCTCGCGAATCTTGCGGGTAAGCGCATCCACAAGCGCCAAATGGGTCACCTTTTGGCCAGTAATATCAACCCGGTACACAACCTCCTCTGCGGCGGCTATAATCTCAAAAATATCGCCGCGCACGCGAAAGTTGCCCCGCTTGAGCGCCATTTGATTACGAGTAAATCCGATTTTTACTAAATGTTTAATTAAATCACCGCGCGTGATCGGCTGATCAATAACCAAATGCAAAATAGAATCAAAATAATTTTCCGGCACACCAAGGTTGTAGATACATGAGACCGAGGCAACGACAATCGTATCTGGTCTGGTTAAAAGCGCCGAGGTGGCAACATGGCGAAAGCGATCAATCTCTTCATTGATCATCGATTCTTTTTCAATATACGTGTCCGTGGTTGGCAAATACGCCTCTGGCTGATAATAGTCATAATAAGAAACGAAATAGCAAACCTTATTGTCAGGAAAAAAACTTTTGTATTCCTGATACAGCTGAGCGGCAAGCGTTTTATTTGGCGCGATAACCAATGTCGGCTTTTGCACATTTTGAATGATATTTGCCATCGTAAATGTCTTACCGGAGCCCGTCACGCCCAGCAGTGTCTGATATCGCTCCCCTTTTTCTAAACCCTTAAGAAGCCCCTCAATAGCCTTGGGTTGATCGCCGGCGGGCTTATAGCCTGAAACTAATTTGAATTTATGAGATTTCATACGACGAAGGCCCCTATTTTCATGACATAGGGGTGGGGTCAAAGACAATATGAGAATACCGCATTCTTATTCCGAAAGGCAATTAAAAACAGCCCCTAAAACGCCTGCGCTCGGACGATGCCTGGCGGCGTCTGCCTTGGGCTGTTTTTAAGAAACTAATTCGCTGGAGCCTCGGGGGCCGGAGCTGAAGTTTCAGGCGCAGGCTGCTGCACAGGAGCTTCCTGAGGTTGTGTCTCGGGAGCTGGCTCAGCTGGTGCACCCTGTGGCGCGCCCTGCGGACTCATTGTGTCATCCATCATAAATACCAGAATTATGTTGGTTGATAATGGCGACCTTTCATCGCTGCGTACCAAAATTTCCAAAGAAAATAATCACACGCAACGTATCACCAGCATAACATCATGAGATAGTTGGTCAAGAGAAAAAATGCAAAAAAATTTTCCGGATGAGATATTCCGCTTACCAAAAGAAAAGAATGGCGCGAACGCCGCGCCCTCAGCACCGCCAAATCGGACTCTGCGACACTACAGATTTTTTCCTCAATCAACGGCACGAGCCTGAAACTATCATTGACTATGTTGGGGGTGCAAGTTCGCCGCAATACCAAGCGCCGCCGCGATAATAACTAAATTTTTGATAATATATTGCCCCTCAAGCGTTGGCACCAAAAATCCACTCCAGGTAACCTGCGGCAAAAAAACGAGCGGACCAAACGTCATAATCATATGCGGCACCAACAAAGCAATGGCGGCCCGTTCACGATTGGGAATAAGAAAAATAATACCGATCAGCATCTCATAGCCGCCGAACAAACGCAGAAAAAGCTCCGGCTCCATAAACGGAATAGTCCGCTCCAGTAAATTAATTACCAATGGACCAGCTGGGCTTAACTCAAAAACCTTTAAAATACCAAACCAGAAAAAAATGATAAACAAGGCGACGCGCGCAAACGGAACAGAAATACGCCGCACAAAACGAATTACTTTTTCATCTGAAGTGCCAGTGTGCATATAAAAAGTATACCACTTTCTTGCTGTGCAGAATAAATACAAGGGGCGCTCCGACCATTGGACCGGAGCGCCCTTGTGCGCGTACGAAAGTTGCCCCTTCAGCAACCCGGAGAACCGGAAAAGCGACCGTTGACGGCTTGAAAGGCCAAGACCTCGTACCTGATCGCTTCGATCGGATCGACCTCTGACCCTGACCGATCGTGACGCGCCAGAGCGTCCCCGATGAGCCCAAGTTCGCGCACGACCGTATGCAGCAACAAGATGACGTTGTCATTGCCACGCTCGCCAGCATGGTGCCGATCGAGAAGCGCCTCGAAGTCGTTGAACGCGTTCTCGAATTCAGCCGGATCAATACTCGTTGCGCCAGCCTTCGACATCGCAACTCCTTGATGCCACATTGAGCGCGCCTCTTCAGAGGGAAGATGCGCGAACATCTCCTCGTAAATGTTCAGTTCACCAGCATGCTTGTCCGAGTCCGCGTTGCCATGCAACCTGGCAATCGCAACCGTGATCAGCTTGCGTTGAGCAACGGTTAGCTTACCCCTCATAGCGTAAAACCTCCCAAAAGCCACTGCGGCCTTCTGCTTGGAGAGTAATTTGTTGGCAGGAAGTTGTCAAAATCATTTACCCAGCCGGCGCTCACGACGCGCAAAATCAGCAAACGCTTTCTGTAGTTCATTCACATCAAAATCCGGCCACAATATCTCAGTAAAATACAGCTGACTGTTCGCGGTTTGCCACATTAAAAACCCCGCGGAGTTATGCGGCTCACCGCCAGTGCGCACCACCAAATCCACATCCGGCAGCTCAGCCGTCATGAGCGCTTGATGTACATCAAGCTTTTTAAGCTCAGACTGCGCAGTATCGCCGCGCAATTTTTTGATTGCCTCAATGATGTCCGTCCGACCATCATAACCAAATAAAATCGTTAAAGCATTCTGCGCATTTTGGACAGTTTTCTTTTCAATCGCTTGTACCGCCTCGGTAAGCTCCTCGTTTTTCATCATTACCACTCCCCGCCCAATGACACGCACCCGCGTTCCTCTTTCCATTGTTTCTTCAGAATCATGCAAGCGGCGAAGTTCGGCAATGAGAATGCGCACTAACAAGCTGATTTCTGCTTGAGAACGCTTTGTGAGATTGTCCTCTGAAGCCGCCCAGAAAGTTACCCATGTCACCCCACGCTCAAAAGCCGCCCGCGCGAGCTCTTGAAATCGAGCGACTCCTTTTTCGTGCCCCTTCCAACTTTCGAATAAGTGTTTTTTTGCCCAACGGCGATTACCATCAGGAATAAATGCGATATGGTCAGGAATCATAAAACAATGACAAAGAAGAGTATTGCAAGCGTGATGCGATAAATACCGAAAGGAATAAATGTATGGGTTTTAATAAACCGTAAAAGAAACTTAACCGCTATAAGCGCAACGATAAACGCCGTAATAAATCCAACCCCCAAACTGAGCAGCTGATCAGCCGAAAACTGATTGTTGCTCTTATAGATATCAAGCACGCTGGCAGCAAGCATTGTGGGCACTGAAAGCAAAAAAGAAAACTCAACCGCAACTGTACGGCGCAAGCCAAGCGCCAGTCCGCCGAGAATTGTCGCTGCCGCGCGAGAAACACCGGGAATAAAAGCCAGCGACTGAAAAACACCAATCAAAAAGGCCTTTTTGTATGAAATAGTTTCCACTCCCTCCTTGGCATCAGCGGGCTCAACGTGCATCTTTTCAAACAGAATAAGAAGAAGCCCGCCAATCCCAAGCGCCCAAAGCACCACCTCGCTGCCCCCCAGGAGCTGCTTGATCGATTTATAAAAAACCACTCCCAAAATAGCGGTCGGAATAAATCCGATAATAATTCGCTTCATCACCTCCCGACTTGTCAGCAACTTGCGCCAATAGAGCGCAATAATGGCGCCTATCGCCCCAAGCTGAATAATGATCTCGAAACTTTTTACAAAATCGGTCGGCGCCAAACCAAGCAAGCGACTCACTAAAATAAGATGGCCTGTTGATGAAATAGGTAAAAATTCCGTTACGCCTTCGACAATACCCAGCATGAGCGCTTCCAAAAAATTCATACTGATAAGTTTATCACGTTTAAAAATGTTTTGGGCGGCCACCTGGGTGGCCGCCCGAAACGCGGATGCCCCGAACGGGGCGTGTCAGAACGGGGTGGTTGTGCCACGCCCGGTTGTCTTCTTGTGCCGCGATGCAGTCCGCTTCGCCAATCTGAAGACGTCGCGACTCACCTCGCGCGGCTCAGCACTGCCATACTTGGCATACAACCGATAGAGACGGTTGCGATTGGCGCGCACAAACTGGCGCGCAAATGCCTCTGAACACTGCCAGGCGTTAACCTTCCGTCGCTTCTCATTAAACCCGATAACCTCAAGACCCCAGAACGCGCTCTCCGCGGGGAGTTCGCGACTCAGGCTCTCATTCAACGGGTAATCCTCGCTGGCTTCGCGAGGTTCGATGTAAAAGATGCGTTCGCTAATGGGAATACCCTCCGATTGGTGCTGCTCTTACCATGCAACAAAGGAAATCTTGCGTCAAGATGCACGTCTGTTATACTAAGAATATGGAATCAATCATGAAGTCAGACATCTTCTTTTTTATCACGACCGTTGTCGTTATTGTCCTTGGCCTGCTCTTTTTATGGCTCATGGTTTATCTCATCGCCATTTTTAAATCCATCCGAGAAATAACCGGACGGGCAAAAACGCTTTTTAACGCAACAAGCGATGACGTAGATGAACTACGAAAACACATAAAGGAAAAAGGACTGTCGTGGAGTTCGCTTGTCGCGGCATTTATGCCGAAAAAGAAGACTGAGAAAAAGGAAAAGAAAGCGAGCAAATAACCCACGCGTAGCAAGACGGGTGTATTTATTCGCCGAAACAAAGTTTTGAGATGATAGTACTGTCAAGCGTCGCCACTTGCGTGGTGCCGGGCGGCAATTGATGCACTTTACCGTCGCGATTAACATAGACAAGCGCCAACCGTTCATGTTCGCCCAAGAGTCGCGCCACTTCGTGTAGATTTTCAACACTGTCTTCAAAAAAGATAATTCGCTCATACTCCCCTGCTTTTTCGGCAATGATCCGCGCCTTATGTTCTCCCGCGTTGGCTGCCGGAATAACGCTGATAAAATTAAACTGCAGCGCGAGTCCACTTCTTTTTATCTTTTCGTTTTGAAATGTCTCGTTGCCAGCGGTCAGCACGCCAAGTGCCGCTCCCTTCAATCCCGCACTGATCACTAATTGCTTGGCATCAGTGAAGATAAACCCCGGAACCCGCTGCATGGTGCGCGCAAAAACTGCTCTAATTTTTTCTGCCTGATCTGGATATGCAGCAATAAGCAATGAAGCATGTCCATCAAAGCTGTATCCCCCCTCAAGTTGCTTAGCCGCTTGATAGGTTTCAAAAACCACAGCCGGAGAAATCTGCAACTCCTCAAGGCCATCCGTAAAGTCATTTTTATATTCCGCAGCGTTAAAAAGCACGTCGTCCCAATCAAAAAGCAATAATGTTCGTTCAATATTCATGACAATAAGGAGTTAGGGTGTCTTCTTCACTCCGAAGACGGCAGCCATCACGCGCAACGGATCGCCATCCCGCCGATAGGAAAAATATTGATCTGGCAGACAGGCGGTGCACTGTGAGCTGATTTCAGTGTACTCGGATTTGACACCCGCTTCCAGCAGCTGTCGCCACGCAACCACCCCCAAATCAATATATATCTTGCTACCGCGATCAATGCGCGCCTCAGGGTGTACGTCAAAAAGCCTCGCCACATCATCTTTCACCTCAAAGTGACACGATTGGACAAAAGGGCCAATAGCCACGCGAACGCGCCCTGGATCTTCAAACTGTCGCATCACCTTACTGACAATGCCCCGAGCAAGACCCTTCCACCCCGCATGAACAAGCGCAATCATTTTGCGCATTGGATCATAACAATACACAATCAAGCAATCGCCGCCAGTCACTGACAAAAAAACACCCGGATCGCTGGTCAGCAGCCCATCAACGCGACGCATATTCGCGCCCGCCTCCCTGACTCCAACACTCGCGACATCGGCACCGTGAATTGCTAATGCGCTGGTTACTGATTCTGGAGTAAGGCCGAGATTTTGAAAATAACGCGCCCGATTTTCAAGGTTTTGCTGACTGGCATCCTTCAATTTCATATCCCCTTCTGTTTTCGTTGAAAACGCACATATCAACTCAGAAAAAGGCGCAAAGACAGCAAACATGATTAGATATGTTTTTTTAAAATTTTTTTAACCTCCTCAATGTCGCTTTGAATTTGAGTCGCAAGCTCCTGCGCGCTCAAAAACATCGCGATATCGCGTATCTGCGCAACGATCTCAAATGAAATTTCGCGCGGCACGACAGCAATCGTGCCATCAAGCACATATGCTTCAAGCGTGGGAGCGACTTCTTGGAACGTGGGGATAGGACCATAATGAATTGCCGCAGGATGGCGCACGCCGTGCACGTGAATCCATCCGGCATAAATACCATGCGTGATGCCAAGCTCGCCCGGGATTACCATATTAATCGTTGGGAAGCCGATACGATGGCCCCGGCCCTTGCCCGCGATAACACGTGTCCAATAAAGCATACCAGGAGAAATACAATCTTAAAGAACCGACTTGTTGAGCTTTGAAACGTGATACACTGCAAACAGTAACACCGCAGCGGCAAAATATTGTGAAGCACTCAAAATAGTATCAAAGAAGACAATGTCGATAAAAACACCCGTGAGCGGAAACACAAGTTCTAAAATGGTTGAGATCTTCGCCTGAGTGGTCTTAAGCCCGCGATAGTAAATCCAAAGCGCCACCATGCCGGTTGAAAGCGCGATGATAAACAAACGACCCACCTCGTTGAGAGTCGGCGCGGTAAGACTAGCCGACTCACCGAGCAATACCAGCGTGATAAGCGCCAAGGGAACGGTGAGGAAAAAACGAAACCCAGTCACATAGGTATTGGAATGTCCCAGAAGTGTAAACCGAGAAAAGGCAGTGGAAACGGCCCAGGCAAATGCCGCACCCACGGCAAAGAGCGCTGCGATGGCGGTTTCTGCACCCGTTTCAAAGTTAACCACGCCATTTGGAAATGTCACAAAATAAGCCGCTACAATCGCCAACACAGCCCAACTAATAAACTTGGGGTTAACTTTTTCTTTAAGCACAATGGCCGCTGTGCCAATAGTAAACACGGGCTGAAGCTTCTGTAAAAGAAAAACAACCGAAAATGCAATAAAGCCTGTTTTCGCGAGTGCAGTGGTAAACCACAGGGTGCCAAGCACACCCGAAAAAAGACTGACAAATAAAATTGCCCACCACTCGCGCTTGCTCATCTTTTCCTTCCACAATCTTGGCAAAAAGAATGGTGCAATTAAAAGCGCGCCAATAAGGTGCTCAAAAAAAACAATCGTAATTGGCGGCAAGGTGTATAGGCTGCGCCGGAGTATGCCATCAACACCCCACAACACCGCGGCAAGAACAATAAGCAATGGACCGTAACTGAGAAGTTTTTTCATAGTATTTCTCCGTGAAGCATTTCATAACGTTTAAAACCCTCGGTGATTTCAAAAATAGTAAGCACGATGGGCTCAAATTTTTCCAGGGAAGACTGTTGCTCTTCCCTGCTTGGATTGTGAAATCGTAAAGCATGAGCAACTTGATCCTGTCCCAACAAAACCCCCACATCCGCAACGCCCCACAACGATTTAAGTCCAACTTTATCGGTTGGCACCTCGATACGCTCCAAGCGCTCGTTTCCCGCCTCATCCAGGCGGTCTTTTATAATAGTCATAAGATTTTTAAGTACCAACAAAATCGCTCGATCGCTTTCTGTACTGATTCCAGAACGAGTAAGACTCAGAAGCCGTAATGTTTTTTCTGGCCCATCGCCAACAACCTCAGCGCGCATTTTCACGCCATATGGCCCCGTTGATTCAAAAACAATATGTCCATCTCGCTCAATCGGAGTCACGTCATAACTGGTGCTAAATCGCGGTTTTTCTACCTTGTTGCCTGCCTCCTCTCCAGAACGAAGTTTCATAATGTTTGATATGATATCAGTATAACTGATTTTGTATTGACGTTACCAGCACATGCTCTTACGCTAAAGATAAGCACATTATGAAGAAACAATTGAGACTTACCGAAAGATTAACCAAGTCCGAACTCAAAGAGCTTCTTCTCCGCCATCGCATTCCCCTGGCCGACTGGGGTACGGGCGAGGCGAAAACACTCAGTGATCTCTACACTGAAATCCGTCACGGTGAAAGCACGCTCATTGTTACACAAGACAATACTCTGATTCGAGAAGTGGGCATCGTCAAAATCGATATTTTTTATAAGGACAAAACGGGCGCCTATCAGTTGGTCGAGGATTATCAAGAATTTTACGATGGGCGCAAGCGCCTCATCAAACACGACTGCCCGGTCGGCGAAAAGATGAAACCGAACGAAACCCCTATTCAAGCGTTCGATCGGGCGCTGCGTGAAGAGCTTTCTATCACCCGCCCCATCAAAGGCCGCGCCACAAAAACGCACGTTATTACTAAAATTTCAAAAAGCTATCCCGGTCTTACCTCACGGTATCATGAACACCGCTTCAAGGTGACGATTCCTGAAAAATATTATAATGCTGACGGATATATGGAACGAGACGGTGACCGTAAGACCTATTTCAGTTGGAAAAAAATAAAATAATTTAAATAGATTGTGTATGATTTAAACCCCCTTTAAGGGGTTTAAATTTATAATCAAGTTCCAGTTTTTTGCTCGCCCTGCTCAATCAGTTTCGAACTTTTGACTGGGCGGAGGAATATAAATATCCTACGGTGATTCTCTCCCAAATGAAAGAGTTATTAGCCGAACCGCAACAGGGATAACCCAGAATTGCCGCCTGTTTGCCCCTGTGGCGAGCTTTGTACCGGCATTCTGCATTTTGTACCATTCCGGCACATACCCACCGCGTTGCGCAATTTTGCGCGTTTGGCGAAATGGCATTACACGGAATTTGAAAGTATCTTTTCTCCGGTTTTCCATCGTCAAGATATCTCCGGAGCTTCTTTTGGGTTTTTCAGCATGCGCGGTGATTTCCAAATTACCGCTTAGCTTTCCGCGCCGACGGAATTTGTGCCAGCAGAAAACTCTCGCGCCGCTTGCATTGCATATTTATATATGCTAATATCTGCATATGTCTGATCTGTGCAAAGAAATAGCCAATATGGGCAAAGGCATCGGAAACGAAAACCGATACCGCATACTTGAGGCTCTTATGAAGGGTCCGCTCGCTGTTGGGGATATTGCCAAAAAAGTGAATATTCCCCAACCGGCGGTGTCTCAACATTTGAAAGTGCTGAAATCCGCCAATCTGGTCGAAGACGAGCGGCAAGGTCAAGAGGTGTTGTATTCGGTCAATGTTTCTTATATGGCCAGTTTGCTTAAAAAATTGGCGACAGATTTACCAAAGCATAATAAATAAAAAACTATGAACTACAATACGCTCGCATCAACAAATTCAATACAAAAAACAATCGCCGCGCTCAAAGAACGCGGCCACTTGTCAGAATTGGTGGCAACTCGCGCCGAAGCGCTCGAAAAAATCAAAGAGCTTGTCCCTCAAGGCGCGTCTGTTATGAACGGCTCCTCGCGCACACTTGAGGAAATCGGTTTTGTGGATTATCTCAAAGAAGGCAAACACGGCTGGAATAACCTCCACGAGGCAATTCTTGCCGAAAAGGATCCGACCAAACAAGCGGCGCTGCGCAAGCAAGCCGTGCTTTCGGACTACTACCTCGGAAGTGTTCATGCTCTCGCTGAGACCGGAGAAATGCTCATTGCTTCCAATTCCGGCAGCCAACTCCCACACATTGTCTATACTTCTCAAAATCTGATTTTTGTCGTCGGAGCGCAAAAAATCGTGCCGACGCTTGCCGATGCTTTTGATCGTCTTGAGAAACACGTCGTGCCGCTTGAAAACGAGCGTATGCAAAAAGCAATGGGTATGGGCACCTACGCATCAAAAATACTCGTTATCAACAAGGAACAGCCGTTCATGGGACGCAAATCCCACATCATCCTCGTGAACGAGAAACTCGGATTTTAGTTTGCGCGGCTTATAAGTCCGGGGAGTTGTCCTCGGACTTTTTTGTATGCGCGGTGATTTCCAAATTACAACTGTGATGCTCGCGGCACCACGCTTCGCATTTTTTCGCCCACTGCTCATCTTTATATTTCAGATGACACTCGGGGCATTCGTAAAGTTTTTGTTGCTTGTCCATGGGTTTACTTTTATGGGTTTGGCGAAATGGAACTACACGGAATTTGAAAGAGCGAAATCACCTTCTCGAAATCGGTTCACGGACAAAAGAGTATTTCATATCGTAGGGATCACTGCCTTCATGATAAACATCGCTTAACTTGTAATACACCAATCGTTTGTATGGATACCCAAAAAACATTAAACGTCTCCAAAATCTCCAATTTGTTCTACCCTTGAAGTGGCAATAAAACAGCGGCACATAGGCGTACTCATCTCCTTCCAAGTCTATGTGCTCGATCCATTCGTATGGCACAACACCAACGGGAAAGGCATTAAAAATCGTGTTTTCGACTTAAATATCACAGCTAATTCATGTTTTTTATGATTTCATTTCTTCTAATGTAGCCGTCACCGTTTTTTCTTTCCCTTTGCTTAAGACTTTCAGCCGCACGGTGTCGCCAACCTTCTTTGTCCGAATGATGCCTGACAAACTTTTATCAGACGTGAGCTTCGTACCGTCAATTTCAAGAATAATGTCGTTCTCTACGATTCCCGCCTTATCAGCCGGTGAGCCGGGGATCACCGCCAGATCACCAACTTCTGTGCCGCGTTGCACAAGTACGCCATAATCAACGTCCAAATGGTTCTTTTCTTTAAGGGCATCATCTATCTCAACGTAGCGGATACCGAGGTATGGACGCACAATCTTGCCAGTTTTCTGAACTGATTCAACAATACTCTTAACGCTATTCGAACTAAGAGCAAAGCCGATGTTCTCTGCGCCGTCCGCCATTGCCACGTTTACTCCAATGACTTCACCGGCAAGGTTAATGAGGGGCCCGCCGGAATTACCGGGATTGATACCGGCGTCAGTCTGTATGAGCTGATCAAGAGACTCAGCATTTCCCCCCATACGATCCGATGCAGTGATAGTTCGAGAGAGGCCGGAGACGACGCCTACAGAAACCGTATTGCGGAACTCTGCCAGCGCATTGCCGATAGCGATCACGGATTGACCTACTTGCAACGTATCGGAATCGCCGAACGTTAGATGCTCAAATCCTGAACCGTTTATCTTTATGACTGCAAGATCAAGTGCCGGATCACGAGCGATCACTTTTGCATCATATTTTTTACCATCGTTTGTGAAGACAGTGTACTCCGCGTTTTCGTCAGCTACGACATGACGATTGGTAACAATGTAGCCGTCGGCAGAGACGAGGAATCCAGAGCCGCCGCCAACCTCGCGCAATTCACTGCCTTTCTGGCGCAATTGCGGAACGGTGAAGCCACCGAAGAAATCATCACCGAAGAAGTCTCTGAACGGACTTGGTATTCGTTCGTAATACTGTTCGTACACCGGCACGTTCTTGGAGATTGTAATGGCCACAACCGCTGGATTTGTTTTCTTTACAGCATTCACTACCGCAACCTCTTCTGATGTATAAAGCGATGCATCAGAAGTATTTTGCGTGGTAGGCGCAAGCCGAGTCACGCCAAGCACTTGCGGATTGTGACTGAGGAGATACCAAAAGCCACCACCCAGTATCAAGGCGACGATCAGTCCGGCAACGATGC
The DNA here is from genome assembly GCA_964460325.1 of uncultured Candidatus Saccharibacteria bacterium. GTDB lineage: Bacteria > Patescibacteriota > Minisyncoccia > UBA6257 > 1-14-0-10-44-23 > CAYWPI01. The sequence goes on from CAYWPI010000002.1 coordinate 74,291, forward strand.
CGACAACAGCATACTTCTGCAATTCTTTTCTTGTGAGTTCTAGTTGTGTCATGGCTTTTACTTTTTCGTAATGGAAGCCTTCTTTTGTTCCTTCTTGGCTTCTTGTTTGATAAAGGTGACCTTTGATTTGTCGAAGTCGACCGAGACAATATCACCTTCAAGAACACGGCCGGAGAGCATCTCTTTGGAGAGTCCCGTTTCTATCTCCGACTGGATCTGACGCTTCAGCTCGCGTGCGCCGTATTCCGGCTGGTAGCCGATATCGGCGAGGTGATCGATAACCGCATCGGAGAATTGGAGCTCAACCCCCTGACCCCGAGCGGTACGCTTTACGCGCTCCAGCTGTAATTTTACGATGAGCTTGATTTGCTCTTTAGTGAGAGAGTGGAATACGATAATCTCATCGATACGATTAAGGAACTTCGGCTTAAATGAATTGCGGAGGACGCTAACCAATTCTTTCTTAAGTTCCTCATACGACTTCGACTCTTTAGCGGTCAGATTCTTCTCAATGATTTCTGCACCAAGGTTGCTTGTGGCAATGATGATGGTGTTTGTGAAGTCGACCGAGCGACCCTTGCCGTCCGTGAGACGTCCGTCATCGAACACCTGTAACAAGATATTGTGGACGTCCGGATGCGCTTCTTCGATTTCATCAAGGAGGATCACTTGATGCGGTCGTCTTCGCACCACTTCCGTAAGCTGACCGCCTTCTTCATATCCTACATAACCTGGCGGCGCTCCAATGAGACGAGATACTGCATGGCGCTCCATGTATTCGGACATGTCGATTCTCACGACCGCATCCTCATCGCCAAATACCGTCCATGCCAGAGACTTAGCAAGTTCGGTTTTACCGACCCCGGTAGGCCCAAGGAACAAAAGTGTAGCGATTGGACGATTCTTTGCCGACAGCCCTGAACGAGATCGGCGAATAGCATCCGATACGGCAGTAATCGCCTCGTCCTGCCCAATCACACGCTCGTGAATACGCTCTTCCATATGGAGAAGTTTTTCTTTTTCTTCCTGCGTTAAATCTTGCACCGGTACACCGGTAATTTTAGAAACTACCTGCGCAATGTGCTGTTTCGTGACTTCTGCAGTTGTTACGCCTTTTTCTTTTCTCCAAGCCGACTCCTTGTCAAATCGCTCCTTTTCGAGTTTTTCAATCTTCGATTCCTGTTCCTTGGCCTTATCATGCTGTTTGTGGGACGAAGCAAACTCTCGCTCTCTCTTGAGGCGATCAATTTCCTGATCCATTTGCCGTACTGCCTCCGGACGTGAGGTGAGGCCAATGCGTACCCGTGAGGCTGCCTGATCGACAAGGTCGATGGCCTTATCCGGCAGGAAGCGGTTCGAGATATACCGGTCAGAAAGTTCTGCGGCCGCAACGATTGCCTCATCCGTTATTTTCACCTTGTGATGCACTTCATAGCGATCGCGGAGTCCGCGAAGTATTTCGATAGTCTGGGGCACGGTCGGCTCTGATACAAAGACCGGCTGGAAGCGACGCTCAAGAGCGGCATCTTTCTCAATATATTTTTGGTACTCATTGAGCGTTGTTGCGCCGATGAGATGCATTTCACCGCGTGCCAAATGAGGCTTAATGACCTGTGAGACATCAAGACCGCCTTCCTCGCCAGTGCCACCGGCTCGCATGATCGTATGGAGCTCGTCGATAAAGACAATGAGCTCGTCCGTGTGCGCGATGATTTCATCAAGTACCTGCTTGATTCGCTCCTCAAATTCACCGCGATACTTAGAACCAGCGACCAGTGAATTGATGTTTAATTCAACCACACGCTTGTTCTGCAAAATGACCGGAACGTCATCGCTTGCAATTCTTTGTGCCAATCCCTCAACAATGGCGGTTTTACCGACACCTGGCTCTCCAATGAGTACCGGATTGTTTTTGGTGCGACGAGAAAGAATCTCGATAGTCGTTTCGATCTCATCCGAGCGGCCGATAACCGGGTCGAGCTTGCCGGCTTTAGCAAGATTGGTGATGTCGCGGGAATACTTATCAAGGTTTGGCGTCGTCGACTGCGATTCAACCCGTCCTTCCTTGGCTCCTTTGCCGACAACTTTCACGATCTTCTGTCGGAGACTTTCGGGAGTGAGACCATATTTGCGAAGCAGATCTCCAGCCATTCCATCCTCCTCTTCTACAAGGCCAGCCAAAAGATGCTCCGACCCAATGTAGCCGTGGCCAAGCTCCTGACTTGCGCGGAACGCAAGTTCCATGACGTCCTTAATTCGCGGAGAGATGGTGAGTTCGACAGTGTCTCCTTTCTTTGCTTCCTGCGTTCCTTTTGGAGCGTTATTTTCGATATGCGACTTTATATCCTGTTCGTTAATCTTGAACTGCTTATATATCTCTTTTACAACATCGTTATCTGAAAGCGCATACAACAGGTGTTCGGTATCAACCTCATTTCGCTTGAGTTTTAGGGCAGACTGTCCCGCGTCCTGTATAAGCTCTTTGGTATTTTCTGAAAGATATTGGTCAATATCTAAAGCCTCCCGATGACGAGGGATCGGGTATCCGATGCGTGAGGAGAATCCGCCGAAATCATCGTTATTGAAATCAGAAAAGAAGTCGTCAAACGGACTGCCGGCAAACATCCGCTCCATTGGTGATCTGAATTGCTGTGATCGAGCGAGCTTCTGGTAGTCGTAATTGCAGACGCGCAAAAGCTCCTGTCTTCCGTTGCGAGAGACAGTTACCTGTACCGTAGCTGGACGCTGATTGCAGATTTGACATAGTTCTTGTGCCATACGCGTTTGCTGATTGCTTATAAATACAAATCGACCGGATGCCGACTCACATCCGGATCAAGAGGTAATCGTATGGTGTTATCTCCTGATCCGGGTGCCCAAGAATGCTCTTGGTTTGCCCGGCAAAGAAGCCTAAGACAGGTTAGGATGGGGAATCTTCCAAACTTCGGCAGGAAGTCTACGGTACCTGCACACCTAATGCGGAAGATTATAAGAAACCCAATGCCTTCTGTCTCCATCCCGGTGATCCGGGATTACTCCACGCTTATGCGTGTCTCTAACACACTCTATTCAATTGTGATTTCCCCGGCCCTTCCTAAGTCCAATTTCGTCTCCATGCTTCCCATTTCAGCCACTTAAGGAGAGAAGGAAAGAATGTCGCCTTCATAGCTCTGACTGATCTTAGAGGGTAGAAGTCTAAAGGCACGAGATTACTGGACTTTGACTGCGATCTTCTTTGGCTGAGGTTCAGGAACCTTATTGAACGTAACCTTCATGATGCCGTTCTTGTACGTTGCTTCCGGGTCCTTACCCTCGTCTACGTTTCCAGGAATGGCCATGCGATAGGAGAACGAAGCTGAAGCTCTTCGGTAGTATTTGCGATCTTTTTCTTTATCCTCTTGCTGGCCACGAATCCAGAGAACGCCCTTGTCATACGATACTTCGATCTTGTCTGGATCAACGCCGGGAACCGATGCTTCTACATACACATGCTTGTCATCCTCGGAAACCGACAATCCGCTGGATATTCCAGACGTAGACCGCGTATCGAAGAGCGAGAGCAAATCGTCATCGAAGTCCCAGACATTCTCTAGGAAGTTGCGCGGTATGAGTTCTCGAGACATAAGTATGTTTGACCTCCTTCTCAAGTGCCTGCAACTTAGCAGATGCCTTAAGTTCCACGCACTCTTAGGGGTACGTTAATTTAGATTGATAATTTCGACCTTTATGGAAGCTCATATCTCGGCTTCCACTTTCTTTAACACACAACCTTTAAAAAGGTGTCATTCTTTTTTCCCCTTAAGAAATCGAGGTTTTGTATACTTCCGCTCCTGATCGGTAAAACCGACCATATCCCGCAGGTAGGGGTGTTGAGCGAGCTTTTTGCGGGCTCTGGAAAGGATGAGCTTTACCGCATTTTCGCTCCGGTTCATAATCCGAGTTATCTCCCTGATGGACATCTCTTTTTGATAACGCATAAGCAGAGCGTCCCGTTCCGAAGGAGAGAGGTCTTGAATTGCCCGCCAAAGACCCTCGGCTTCCGCCTTTCGCTCAAGCGAATCAGTAATCTCGGCTGGAACATCAAAATCCTCGCCAATCTCCCCGAGCTCTGAAAGAGGGATCATTTTCTTGGAGCGATAGTAGTTCGCAAGAATGTTATGCGCGATTGTGAGCAAATAGGTTAGGTATGAGTATCCGCGTATCTGGAAACGCGACAGATGCTTAAATGCGCGATAAAAAGTTTCCTGCATTAAATCCTCGGCCACGTCTTTTTGATGGCCGGTTCTATACCAAAAGTAGTTGTATACCTTGTCGGCATACTTCCTATACAACTCCTCGAATATCTGAGAATTTACTTTGGCTCTTTTTAAGATTTCGATATCTTCTTCATTCATAGAATGATAATTAAATTTGCGAGCTTGGTGCGATTTGCTTAATTAACCTTCCAACCGCTCATGCTTTTAACTGCAATCTTGCTCTATGTCCATAGTTTTATCAGTCATCGAATGGGTCAATTTTCTTACCGAAATTATCTAAAAACATATCAACTAAGTCTTTATTGGTTGTATAGAGTGATTCATTTGCTGTTTTAATTGCTTCCAGCCGTGTCTTCACCGCTTCGGTGTCGGTAAAATCAGCCAGACTCTTATAGTTAAACTTTTTCACCTTTCTACCAACATAATCACCAAAAGTATGACTATAACTTTCGGCAATAAAATGTTTAAGAAAATCCAGAAGACCCTGATCACTTGAAATCAGTTCGTCAATATATTTTTTCCAGCTTTTTTCTGAATCCGCCCATCCTTTCCAACGATATAGAATACTTAGAAAATGGGGATTCGTTTTTAATGATCCTGAAACTTTATGCTGATCAATTTTTGCTAAGCACGCTTTATGGAGCTCAGTAAGTTTTTCTTTGGGTACGAGCATTGAATCGTCTCTTTCTTTTTCATCCTTTTCTGACTCAAGCGAGACGTTATAAATGGGTCCATATAAGCCCTTTGATTTTTCAATGGCGTCTTTGAAAATTTTATAGTTATCCTCTTTATTCGAAGTGTGTTTTAGTAATTGATAGATAATTCTGGCACACTGCAAATCAGCACCGAAATCAAACATCCCATGTCTATCAGTAGGCAATTTATCGGAAATATCAAATAAAGTCTGAACCACATTTGCATTTACGCTTTCCGGCATCTTGGAAGAATCTCCCGTATAATCTTCTAGTCTCTCAAGGACTTTTCTCATTTTGCCCTTTTCTAGAAACTCATCTATGATTTTCGAAAAATCCTCATAGTTGTTGATTGCTCCCAAAATTAAATCAATTTCAAACTGGCTGAGCTCTGATTCATCACCGCCGGGTATCAAGGTAAAGTAAACATCGAAAAACTTAGGAGAGCAGACCCTAAGATGCCGATTCCAGTTAGGAATCCAATCAGACCCATGCGATGAATAGCCATATTGAAATACACCATCCACTTGTGGGAACAATCGCCTTAACAGGTCTTTTAAGTTCTCTTGCAGGGCCTTTGGTACTTTACTTATGGCTTCCTCAATCTCTTTTTTCCTAGTGTTTTCTTGGGAGCTACCATGTTCTCGTTCCGTAGACACAAACAACTCGCTATTCACGCGCATGAAATTATAAAAATCCGGAACAAATACTCGGACAGCTTCGACGGCGATAAAATCAATCGGGTTTACCTCCATTGATTCGCCTTTGAACATCAGTGAGAAATTAAATTCGAGGCTACTAGCAAAACGCTTAACGTCTCTGATATTCCTGAAAAAGTCTTTCAAGCCGGAGTGATAAACATTACCCCAGTAAGTTTGATCAAACAGCTGTTCGGAGGATTTTGGTAACCCTGCAAGTATTCGATCAAGCTCATCAAATAAAATCTTTGCAAGCTTTTCTTGTTTAGCAAGTGGAATATCAAAACTTACCTGTACAATTTTTTCAATATAGTCCTGTCCGTTTATACCAGGCTGAAGTTCTAATGCTTTTTGAACCACCTCGCGATCAAATGATAAAAGATATATAACGTTAGGAAAATCCGTATTGATCTTGATTAACTTAAATACGATACGGACTTCTTCAGGTGTTAGCCGATCAAGGTCATCAACGATTATCAGAATTTTATTCTTTCGCTTCAGAAGCGACTCCTTGATCTCACGCTTGAAAGACAGAACAGTTTTTTGATTCGCAGTCCCTCTTTTCTCAAAGTACTCCGCAATACTTTCTACCGCTTTGCTAAACAAAGAAAGTCCAAGAAAAATAGCACCAAGCACAAAGAAGATCGTCTTTCCTCGGCCAATATCTAAATTGAGCCATTGTAAAACCTGACCAACCGAAACACCTAGGAATCCTAAGATAACTAGCGATTTCTCAATGATCTTATTAAAAGCATCCTCGTCGGGGATTAAACCGAAAAGCTTTGAGTAAGAGCGCAGTTTGTTGGCGAGCTCAATATCCTTTTCTGATTTGTTTTGGATCCATAATTCCTTCCCAATTTCATTAAAAAAGTGTTCGTTTATTTTATCTTCACCAGAGAAGAGCCAAGGATTGAATTCAATGACTGTTGGTTTATTTGGCTCAGCGGATTCTAATAAATCCTTTTTAGCTAAATTTATAACCGAACTTTTACCCGACCCCCATTTGCCATACAAAGCAATAACAAGACTGTCTACCCCTTTCCACTCTAAGATTGATTTAGCAAGGTTACTTGAAAAAGAAGATCGTCCGAGGCGATCATCTTTTTTATCTTCAATTGGACGATCATTTACAAACATTGATTTTTAACTCAAATCCAAAAGCTTCCACTGGTCTTTATCGGCACTGTCATAGCTTTCAGCGTCGGAGTAATACCACGCGCTAAATAATGGCTGGACGATACCACCGACCAACTTCTTGCCTTTCTTATTTTGCGCTTTTATATATTTGGCCAAAGCTTGGGCTTTAGGCTTGGCATCTTTAGCCGTAAACCCAGACTTGGTGTCATAAATACCAATCGAGCCATTCTTAAAGCCAATGATGTAATCGGGATAGAATGCGCTCTCAAAGCCCGTATCCGGATCGGTATAAGGAATAGCAAAATACAGCTCAAGTGATTTGCCATTCTTGTACCACCATTCGACTGATTTTGATTTCTTATCTTCCAAAAGTTCCTCAAAACCTTTTTCCGGTTGTGTTCGCTTTTGATAAAGCAAGGCTTTATCAGTATCTTTGGCAGATACAACAATCGCCTTATTGGCATCTACCAGCTCATAGTTTTCATTGAAGTATTCAACATCCGGCACATTCCAGACATACTCTTTTCGGCGTTGCTTTGCTTCTTTTTCTTTTTTATCAACATCCTTAAAGCGCTCCTTCGCGGCCTCGATAATATGTTTAAAAATTTTCTGATTTGACTCCGAGCAGACGACAATGCGTTGAATATCAAGTCGGCTCGCATCTTCATAGCCGAGATATTTATCAAACCAAGCGTAAATGGCCATTTGAATTTTGGTGTGAGAGCGTACCGGCGCAAACGGTAATGACGTAAGCTTTGCAAAAGCCTCATATGCTCGCTTAATTTCATCCGGAGAAACTGCAAATTCTGCCTTACCACGTCCGATAACTTCCTTTTGCGCTTGCTCATCTAGATTCTCAATCACGGCATCGGAAATGATAACCTTAGAAAGCTCTTGGGGAAGTAGATCGAGTTTCTTATCCGCTTTTTTCTTTGCTTGCTGGGGATTATCTTTGTCGGTAATACCAAAATACTCATTGGCTTCCTCATAAAAGAGTCTGCGGAATGCGAGTGTTAAATCGCCATAATCAATACGACTTAGATAAATCGATGGCAGATTAACCGGCCTATAGTCACTCTTGCGTACAGCCCTATGAATTTTGAAATAACCTTCACTATCGCCATCATGCGCTACCGACACACGTGAAAGATTCGTATAAACATAGGCCTGATTGAGAAGCTCGCTTTCGTAGTGCTTTGCCTCCGGCATACGCATAATTCGTCCAACGGTCTGAATTTCAAATCGCTCCACCTTTATATCGCGGAACATCAAAAGGATCTGCGCTCGAGGACAATCCCAGCCCAGTGCAATGGCCTGTTTAAATATCAAAACTTCAACCGGCGAGTTGTTGAGTGTTATTTCTTCAATGTTATCTTTTCGTTCAGAGAGCCACACCGCCAGTTTTTCGTTCTCAACCGTAACGTCACGTTTTTTCAAAAAATCTTCAATTTCTTTGAGTTTACTGGTATCCAATGCACTCATAGTTTTTGATTCGCTAGGGAGCTGAATCAAGAGAAGCGGATTTACTGCTACCTTTTCTTTACGATAAAGTTCTGCCAGCTGTTCGCGCTTGGCTAGAGCCGCTTCGATAATAACTACGTCTTCTGTGTTCTTAAAATCACTATATTTGCTTATAGCCTCGTTGATTACGGTAGCAGTTTTGATTATGCCTTCTTTCACCACGTCATCGAATCGAACTGAAACAAACCCAGCTTCGTTAGCTTCAATTTCCTCGACAGAAGGCATAACAGCGGGTGTAGCGGAAATTTCTAAAATAAGCCTAGGTCCGATAACGCCCTGCACCAGCTCCTGAGATTTCTTTGACCAGTAGCGATAGTGACTCTCATCAACAATAAGAACAATTTCTAGTCCTTCCTTTTTCGTATTGGCAACAAGCTTTGGAAGATTTCTATCAAGCTCACTTTCTCGCATAAAAAGATTGGTAAACTCACCAGTCGTCCTATCTTGCTTGGTAAGACTTTCCCAGTTTACAAAGACAATCTGATTTTCACGGAAGCGGTTATCTGAAAGTTCATCTAGCAAGGAAAAAGAGTATCGAGAATCTGCAAGATAATCAGATAGCTTAGCCTTGCTTTGGGTATGCAGATTGTTGCTTGAAATCCATATAAAAGCATACCGGCTGGGTAGTTCTGTGGCAGAAAGCTGTCGCAAAAAGTCGGCTGCCATAATTGTTTTGCCCGAGCCAGTAGGGGCCTTGAGTACGCAAATTCGTGTACCATTCCTGCCTAAAAGTACTTGCGCTTTAGCAAGAAGCTTCGAGACTGCGTTTTGTTGGTAGGTTTTAAGTGTCATAGTCATAATTTATGCAAACAATCGCCGATATACTTCCAAGATAGATTCTGGAATCGGGCAGAGGGTGTGCTTTACGTCTAAGCCCATGAAATCGTCCGCATGATCGTCGTTTGAAAGAGAAAAGACATAAATATGCGCGGGCAACTCAAGAGCTTCAAGCTTTTCCTTAAAATCAGCAATGCTTTCCAAATCAAATAGAATGCCGGTATTTACCTTGCCATTCGTATAAATTTTGAATTGTTTATTATCGTACTTTTTAGAAAAAGTATTTTCGCGGACACAAATCATTTCAGTTGAACGACGTACTAACTCTCTGCGCGTATTGTCGGAAACTTCATTTTTAGGAACAAAAGCTGTCTTAAAATAGCGAACATTAGCTGGTATTCCTTTCTCGCCGTTAAACCCATCAATAACCTTTTTAATGCGAGGGTGGGTGACTTCTTCGGCTATGTTGTTTTCATTGTTGGTGCAGAGAATAAACTGCCGATTACCGTCATCTTCTTTGTTTAATTCCATTACTGCATGACCTGTAGTGCCTGATCCAGCAAAGAAATCGAGTATGATGGCATTACTATCTGAGTGCACTAAATCAATCATGTCATAAACAGTCCAAAGCGACTTGGGGTACTGGAAAGTATTTGTTGTGCCCATGATCTTTGTAAGCAATGAACTCCCATGAGTTCCGGCGTTATAACGTGAATCTTTCCAAACACTAAAAACCGGCACCGCACCAACAATTTCTTTTCTTACAGTGAGCGCGCCTTTTGCTGAATACTCAATTGCTCCTTTTTCAATTAGAGCTTGCATCGTGGATCGATTGTACCGCCAGACTCTTTCTTTACCTTCTTTATCAATTGGATATATCCGCAAATATCCTTCTTTTGTTTTTCCGTTAGGGTATTTCTTCTCGTCTTTAGGGATCTCCGGTCCAACTCCAACTACTTGTCTTTTGGCCTCATCAACTAAAATAGCGAAAAATTGCTTAGGACGATTTACGCGCCAATTGTTTTCACCTTGACCAGATCGTTTTAATGACCAAGAGCCTTCTTCCTCGCGATCCTTCCTACCCATAAAACCAACGCCGACCGGAGTACAAATAAAAGCATATTCGTGAGTTCGAGAAACTGTATTTGATCCTGCTCCTTGTGGATGATGCTCAACTATAACTAAATCCTTCTCATAATTTGGGAAAAGTTCTTCCAAAAGGACACCAAGATGGTGTACTTCGTAATCATCAATGGCAACAATAAGAGCTCCTTCTGGCTTGAGGAGATACTTAGCAAGCTGTAACCGCTTATTCATCATCGAAAGCCAATGTGAATGCTTCCATGGGTCATCTCTATCTACATATTTATTGTTGTATTTCCATGTTTGATTTCCAGTGTTGTAAGGAGGATCAATGTAAATAACATCTATTTTTCCGGCATGAGTATAATTCAGCACTGATAGCGCATGATAATTGTCGCCTTCGATAATTAAATTCGTCACTTTCTCCGGTACTTTTTCAATAGCTCGTTGAGTCACTTCTTCAAGTACCGGTAATTCACGCTTACATTGTTCGGCAACATCCTCAGCTTTATCTACCCAAACAAGGCCAAACTTCTTTTGTCTTTTTAGATCTTTAACTAAATCCAAAAGCTCCTCTTGAGTGTATTCCTCGAGAGGCTTGCCGTTACCATTTCCATTTTTATAGTTTCCGTTTGCCATAGCTATTTTTTCTTTTTCGGTTTCAGGTTGCTTGTTTGCTCCAGAAATGCGTCCAAATCGGATTGTTTGATCCGCCATGTACCAATTTTGGATGCTTTAAGCTTTCCGTGCTCAATATAGCGAACTACGGAACGATAGCTCACTCGCAAAATCTCTGCGATTTCGTCAACGGTTAAAAGTTTGTCCTCAGAATTGGTCATAACAAATTCGCTTATACATCATTTTACCTTCATCAAAAGGCGTTGTCAAAAGTGGCAAAACTTGGCAAAATAGAAATAAGCAAGAATAACTATGAAAATGACAAAAAAGCCTGTTGGCTTTGGAACAAAATACCATCACAATATCCGAAACCTTGTGGGAAGGGTAAGCACCTATCGTTTTTCTATTCGAGAGATAGAAAAAGAACTGGCCGATGCTCTAAAACCACAATTCCCAAGGATCGAAGCCATTCTTCGTCAGCAGTCCGAGGAAATAAGGTCATTACGCCAAGAAATCATCGTATTACAAACGTCGGTCAGAGACTTGAGTAGCTTTAAGGATGAAATGAGAAAACTTATAACGGGTTTTCTATCCAGCATTCCGCAGGTAAAGAATAAAAAGCATATTGCTGGCCAAATTACGGACAATTTACTGGTAAAAAATTTAAGACCAGAGATTGAAATCAAAGATTTGGTCGCTTATTCAGATGGCACTATCCGGTATAAGGGCGAAGTTATTCCAATGCGCGGACAGCTGAACGATTTATGTCGGCTCTTTATAAGCCAACCAGGTAGATTGTTCACGAACGATGACATCAAAGACGTGATTGTTAACGCTAACAGACGGGAGATGACCACGTTTTCAACCATTTCAAAGTATGTAAGCGAGCTCCATAGCTTGCTTAAGCAATGCTTTGGCCGAGAAGTAATTTTTAATCACAAGAAAGTGGGTTGGCGATTTAGACCGTAGAGCAAAATTCAGAACTGAACATTGAATGAACGCACTCCTCCATACTGGGAGTGTGTTTTGTTTTGGTGAGGTCCGAAACGATGCACGCCGAAAGCAGTATGACAATGATAAGCAACAACTTGGAAATTTATAAAACCGCCGACTTAGCACTGGTGGCGGTGCTTTTGTTATTTATCCCTGATTCGCTTGAGGCCTGCGATCGAAGTAATCCGCATAAGGTCCTATTTGCCTTCCGGAAAAGCAACCAGCTAGACGAGCTGGTAGACAAGTACTGGAAGCGCGAACTCATGGTCGAGCCACAAGCATTCTTTAACCAGCTCAAACTCGCCAAAGTGAGGATCTATGCACACGACTAGCTGTGAACTTAAAGCCGGAAACGCTGGAAGAACTCCGCGTGCTTCTCAAAAAGGACTGGGGCCAAGAAGTGGACGATCAGGAATTGCACGAGATCGCCTTCAATCT
>CAYWPI010000003.1:0-24738 GCA_964460325.1 uncultured Candidatus Saccharibacteria bacterium
AAGAAAGCCGAGTACGGTGTACAAGATAGTATTTTTGCCCTTACTCAGCTTTTCAGAGTTTCCTGCCGAAGTTAAAATCTGAAAGGCGCCATAAATAATAAAGATGGGGGCGATGAACGCGGCAAGCCAGACTAACGCGGTGAAAATCCGAGAGATGAGATCTGGAATTGTTTTGCCGCTTAAAGGATCGAATAATTGGATCCTTATTGAAGTTCCTCCTTCATCGGCGTGCGCCGTACGAATCAAGGCATACTTAGTGAGCAGTGAGGTGAGCATGTGTTTATGATATTGGTACTACATTAACTTTCACATTCAGCACGTTAAAGATGTTGACGATGATGATATAGCTGAGCACGGCGATAAGGATGCCGATGACCACAATCTTTATCATGCCATACGCCTCATGGATTTTTTCGCTATTGCCGGCTGATGTTAATATCTTAAACCCTGCCCAGCCCACAATGCAAAAGGCGATAGGGACCATAATATAAAGCAGATATTTGATGACATTAACGACAAGTCTTTGAAATGCGTTAAAACCACAAGCTCCTTTGTCGCCATCTTTTGTGCTTTCACCGTCCTTTACGAATTTTGCCGGGTCGCAATCCGGCAGTATCTGAAACTTAGAATCCCCAGGCTCCTCTGCATACACGGGCGAGCTTGCAAAAGGCATTAGCACGCCAGCGAGGATGACAAGTAATGCAACAGCGGCTAATCGAGGAGATTTCATATATCGTTTTCTTAAAGCTTGCAGCTTACACCTGAAAGCTCTTCTATTGATTATAGCTCATCTTTGAAGCGTTTACGCAGAAGGCTAGTGATATCCTCTTCTGCGCTTCGTATTGCCTTGTCGCGAGAAAGTTGACCGGTTAACACTGAATCAATCATTTTGGAGAAAATTGTTTTGACGGCTGGGGCGTCTGGTTGAAGCCAGCTTTGAGCGGTGAGCGCTTGTTGCGCCAGAAATCCTGTTTCTGGGCTTTCTGCCTGCTGAGCAATTAAACTGCGCAGTGCGGGGTTCTTTCCTGATGCGGCGAGGTATGCCGATATTACGTCTGCATTCAGGGTGACGGTGCCAACAAAGTCCCAAGCAAGCCCGATATTTTTTCCAGTGTTGGGAATGGCAAGCGCCCAGTAACGCGGATAGTTCACGGTGAGCGCCGCGTCTTTCTTTTGCAACATGGGGCTGACACCAAAACGAAGGAAGGGATTTTTTTCTTTGATGCGCTCGGCATCTTCAGAAAAACCGATCATCATGGTGACATTGCCAGAGGCAAACAGATCAAGATCAGTGCCCAAACTATCGTTCCAGGTATACAGCGCGCTGCCCGGGTTGGCAAAGTTAGTGTAATAGGCCAGCGCTTGTTCGCCATCAAACGAGAAGCTTGCGTCTAACCGGTCATCACTAATCATCTTAACGCCGTCTTGCAGCATAAGCAGGCTTAATATTTCAGTGGCTCGGCTAATGCTTTTTGTAGAGCCGCCAAGAGCAATCGCGCCGCGAACTATTTTCTGGGTCGCGTCTATCTGGCGCAGGCGGGGGATGACCGCTTCAAGTTCTTCCCAGGTTGTCGGTGGCTTGGCCAGTCCGGCATTATCAAGCAAGTCCTTATTATAATAAAGAACAAGCGTATCAAGGTTAAGCGGGAGGGCGAATGTGGTTGAACCGTTAAAAGCCAAGTCGCTGGCAACCACCTTGGGGAACTCTGCCTCAAGACGGGCAATGGGGAATTGGTCGCTCGTGAGCGCGGCCAGCTTTTCTGCGTGTTCTGGCACCCAGGTGTTTTCAATTAAAAAGATATCGGGGCCTTTGCCGGCAGCCAGCGCCTCAATCACGTCGCTCTCATAAGTTGCTTCTTCCATTTGGGTATAGGCGACGGAGACGCCTGGGTGAATGGCGGTGTATTGGCTGATAAGCGTGTCCATTACGCTGGGCGAATCGGCCACTCCCCATATCGTTAATGCACCGCTGATGTCCGGCGTTTCGGTGCTGCGCAGGCCCGGAATGACGCCCATAAAAAGCAGGATGATAAAGAGAAAAATCACTACGCCGATGCCGATGAGAATAAGCTGATTGCGGGTAAACGCCATAGTAAAAATATGCCGTAATTATGGCATATTTTTACAGAATTATGAAGTAAGAATAAAGAACGAAGGTTTGCTTAATTCCTCATTCATACTTCTTGCTTCTATATTAGAAGCAGATAACCCCGATTACTTTATCCTTCTCTGCTACATGCATTATCCTTACTCCTTGGGTTGCGCGGCTGGCGGTGCGGATGCTTTCAATGGCGGTGCGAATAACTTGACCTTTTGCCGAGAGCGCCAGGAGCTCTTTTTCTTCCGAGACAACGCGCGCATCCATCACCACACCCGTCTTTGGCGTTACTTTTGCCGTTTTGATGCCGCTGCCGCCACGGCCTTGCACTTTGTAATCCGTCAGCGGAGTTTGTTTGCCAAAGCCGTTGGACATCACCACCAGAAGGCGATACTCTTTCCCGCCGGAAGCAGATCCGCCCTTGGCAGACAGCATTTCTTTGTCAACTGCATTCATTGAGCTGACATAATCGTTTCCTTTGAGCTTGATGCCGCGAACGCCAGAGGCGGTGCGCCCCATGGGACGAACCTGGCTTTCTTTGAAGTGGATTGCTTGGCCCTGGCTGGTGGTGATAATAATCTCGTCGTTCCCCTTGGTAAGGCTTACCCACTTGAGCGCGTCGCCCTTTTTGAGTCCGATGGCGATAATGCCATTTCGGCGCACGTTGTCGAAGTCTTTCAGCGGCGTTTTTTTGATCATGCCGGCAACAGTTGCCATCGCCAGAAATGCTTTGCCGCCATTTTTCACGTCATTGCTATACGTAACCATGGCTGAAACCTTTTCTTCGGTTGGCAGATCAAGGAAGTTGTGCACCGGCTTGCCCTTAGCTTGGCGGCTGGCGGCTGGAATTTCATATACTTTGGTTTGAAACACGCGGCCGCGATCAGTGAAGAATAAAATATTATCGTGCGTTTTGGCAGATATGAGCTGAGCCAAGAAGTCTTCGTCTTCAACATCAGAGCCAATCAGCCCTTTGCCGCCGCGGTGCTGAGGTTTGAAGCTTCCTGGCGGAAGACGCTTAATGTATCCGCCCTGGCTCAAGGTGATGATGGCGTCTTCTTGGGGGATCAGATCCTCTTCTGAGAAATCTTTTAGACCGCCCACGATAACGCGGGTGCGGCGCTCATCGCCATATTTTTTCTTCATTTCTTCAAGCTCATCTTTGATAACTTTAAGAATTTTGGCCGGGCTTTTCAGAAGCAGGTTGAGTTCAGCGATAAGTTTTTGCTTTTCGGCCAACTCGTCCTCTATTTTCTTGCGCTCCAGGGCGGCCAAGGTGGAAAGCTTCATTTCTAAAATGGCTGAGGCCTGCAAGTCGGACAGCTTGAAGTTCTTAATGAGGTTTTTGTGCGCATCTTCGCGATTTGCTGATTTTTTGATTGTGGCGATGATCTTATCGATCACGGAAAGCGCCTTATCTAATCCAATTAAAATATGTTCACGCTCTTTAGCCTTTTTGAGATCATATTCGGCGCGACGAGTAACGACATTTTTGCGGTGAGCAAGAAACTCTTCCAAGATGCCTTTAAGCGACATGACTTCTGGCTGGAGGCCGTTTTTGGTAAGCGCCACCATGTTCACGTTGAAGTTTTTCTGCAAATCCGTGTGATTAAAAAGCTGGTTTAACGTTTTTTGCGGCGATGCGTCGTTTTTAAGCTCAATCATGATGCTCATGCCGTTTTTGTCGCTCTCGTCGCGAATGTCGCGGACACCATCAAGGCGTTTTTCACCGACAAGCTCTGCCATTTTAATAATGAGTTCGCTCTTATTCACCTGATAGGGGATTTCAGTGATCTCGATATTGAATCCTTTTCCTTTTTCGCGTTCTTTTATTTCGGCAACGCCACGCATCGTAATGGCGCCCTTACCGGTGGTATAGGCCTCGGCAATTTCTTTTTTATTGTAAATAACGCCACCGGTAGGAAAGTCGGGGCCCTTGATAAACGCAAGCAAGTCTTCGGTGGTTGCTTTTGGATTGTCAGCCAAATGAAGCGTTGCATCCACTACTTCATTTAAGTTGTGGGGCGGAATGTTGGTAGCCATACCAACGGCAATGCCGACTGTGCCGTTAAGTAATAATTGCGGAAGTTTTGCTGGTAAAAATTTTGGCTCTTGTTTGGTGCCTGAATAATTCGGCGACCAATCCACCGTTTCTTTTTCGATATCCGTCAACAATCCCTCAGAAACGCGCGAGAGTTTGGTTTCGGTGTAACGCATGGCGGCCGCCTCGTCGCCATCCACGCTGCCCCAGTTACCCTGGCCAATGCAAAGGGGATAACGGAACGAAAAATCTTGCACCATGCGAACAATGGTTTGATAAATGGAAGAATCTCCGTGCGGGTGATACTTGCCCATGACTTCGCCAACCACATCGGCGGACTTTCGGAATTTGGCGTCAGCGGAAACGCCAGCGTCCCACATGCCCCACAATATGCGCCGTTGCACTGGCTTTAAACCATCGCGTACGTCTGGAAGCGCGCGGGCGACGATAACGCTCATCGCGTAATCCAAATAAGACTCTTTGAGCTCCGAAGTAATCTCCCTTTTATCAATCTTGTTGTCCATATGGTTTTTTTAATGCGAGATTTGAATAAGTAATAATTAGGGAATTTGTTCGTTGGAAGTTGTTTCGGATTTTGTATTGAGCGTTTTGTCTTTATCTTCCGCTGTGACTTTTATGGTATTTGTCGTGCCAAGTCTTTGACTGAAGAAATAAATAGTATTGGCCGTTTTCTCTCTGAGCGTTTCAATGAGAGCGTCAGCGCCGAGGGCGATTTTTCCGAAAAAGCCCGGCTGGTCGTCTTTGCGGACCAAGTCGCTTGTTGTGTTTGCTCTGTCTGGAGAGGCAAGTGCCCATATGCCGATAATCACTGCCATAGTGCCAAGCGTGAGCCCCACAAGCCACCGAAACTTTCGGTTGCCGTCTGAGTTTTGCAGGTTAGTGATGAACGTGTGGAGGCTCATATGGTGAATCAAGAATAAGGAATGATGAATTAAGGATGAAACCTTTTCGTTTTTACTTGATTCTTAATTCTTGCTTCTTACTTCTCCTTAGCTATCTCTCATTCTTCAGGATTACCACTTGCAACTTTTCAGTAAGCTCCTTCTTTTTAATAGTAAGCTTTTCCTGCTCCTCTGCTTTATACCCGTTTTCTTTCAAAAAGACAGCAACATCGTCTGCTTTTCGCTTCAGGCCCGGAGTTTTAAAGAATGAGCACACGACCACCTTTGGGTTGATTTGGCGGATAAGCTTTCCGGCGCTCTCCTGTTCAATAAACGGCTTGCCACCGGCGGGGATAAAAAGAATGTCGATGTTCTCAAGCTCCTCGATGATTTCTTGATCGCTAAAGTCGCTGATATGGCCAAGAAAGCCAAGTCGCATCTCTTCAGCTTCTATCACGAACACGCTTTTTAAATAACTTTCACTGGAGTCTTTGGCCAAACGCCAGCCATTAATGACCACTCCCTTTACTTCATATTCTCCCGGGCCGGTGATCACCTGCTCTTCATTTTCAACCCGTGGCATTGGTCTACTTGTTTCTGGATCAATGGCCGGCATCAGGGTTTTGACTGTAATGTCTGTTTTCCCGCGTGGGGGAGTGAGCCCTGTGGAAGAATCGAATGGATCAGTGACGATTGTCAGCCCGCCGGTTTGTATTTTGAAACAGCCTTCGCCGTACCAATTGATGATCATAAAAAAATAGAAGTAAGAAGCAAGAATTAAGAATGAGGAATAAATAAGAGAACCAGGAAGAGAAATCAGAATTTAAGAGCTTAATTCATGATTCTTACTTCTTGATTCTGTTAAAACATTATAGCAAGAAACAGGCTTAAAAACAAGCTTAAAAACTTGCCTTACTATTGACAAAAGGACAATATTATGATATATTACTCAACAGCAACCTGAACGTTTCAGGTAGGCACAATTACGAGTTTTTATAGGAGGTAGGTATCGTGAGCAAGCTTTCGTCGATCGTTTTCCCGGTCCGCTTCGTCAACTTGCAGCAGGGGTGGTTCCTGCTCGGTTCCGAGGAGACCGTGGACAACAGCGGGAACCGCGTGCCGGCGGAAATCACGCTGTTTGCACATTGGAGCGGCGCCAGGCGCCCGAGTTTGCGCGGGGACACGGTTGTCCTCGATCGCATTCCCGGACGCGAGGTGCGGCTGCCCAAAGTGGGCACGCTGGTCGAGGTGGTCGGCGAAATCGTCGACCCGCTCCCCGGCAAGCCCTACTCGCAGGTCACGGGATGGGCGATCAGCGAGGAGTGCGTGAAGGCGTGCGCCTCGGCCGACAAGGCCCGGCAGACCCTCGCCAACCTCGCGGCGAAGGCCGCGGAGGAGAACCGCCTGCGCCAGCAGGCGAAGGCGAACTCGTGCCGCAAGGGCGCGACCGCCGGCGGCAAAAAGCGGAAGACGGGCTAGCCCGTCTTCTAGAACCCCTCCTCGCGTGCCTTGGTCGCGAGAATAAGAGGGGGTAACACACCAAGAAAGCAATGGGTCGGTCCGCAAGGGCCGGCCCATTTCATTTTTTACCAAGCAATTTTTTTACAAAAAAGGCAAAAACTTGTGCGCAAGAGAAGATATTGACGTATTTGTCAAAGAATGCTATTTAATTATGCAATCCCGGGAAGCCCTCGGGAAGCGGATTAACTGGCTTGAATGCTAGAAAATCCGCAGCACCTTAAAAGGAAGGGGTTCGATTCTGATGAAGCCGATTCTGTTGAGCGTTGCCTTGATCGTCAGCTTCTTGGTCTGCGCCGACGTCGCCCTCGCGGGCGAGGCGGCACCGGCCAGGACCGCCGCCAACACGATGAACGTCCCTCCGCCGCCTTGCGCGGCTGGGCAGACGGCCGTCTTGGTTGGATACAACTGGGCACCGAAGACGGGGAAGTACTTGCCCGTCTACGAGATTCGCGGGCGGCCCGCCGTTTCGACGGCGAAGCCCGCGACTCCGGCTCCGGTCGTGAGACCGGCCCCCGCTCCGGTGGTGAAGCCCGCAGAGCCGGCAACGTCGCCGGGCAAGGTGAAGGTCGGCACGCGAGTGCTGGCCGTGCCGGTGGCCAAGGCTCCGGCGCCTCGGATCGCTCCGGCTCCTCAGCCGGTGGCGATCGCGAAGGCCAAGCCGGCCTCCACGGGCGACTGCAAGACCTGAGTCCCTTGATTTTCGTGGCGGGGTTCCCGTCACATCACGGTCCTGGCCGCGCGCTGCAAGCGCGCGGCCAGGATCACCCAACTTATTTTCAGTTATTTCGTATTTCATATTTGCTTAACCAATGACAACCGCAACTTATCAAAAACAGCTTGAGCGCGGCATCGACATTTCGGTTATCGATCTTGTTGATAGCCTGGTGAAGTCCGCGCACGAGTCTAAAGCCTCTGATATTCATATCGACCCGAAACAGGATTATATTCGGGTGCGTTTTCGCATCGATGGCGTTTTGCAAGACGCCCCGGCAATTCCAAAACCAATTTATAACGAAATTATTTCCCGCATAAAAATTTTGTCGGGCCTGCGGACAGATGAGCACGCAAGCTGTCAGGACGGCCGTTTTCGTATCACGCTTCCCAATTGCGATCTTGTCGATATTCGCGTTTCGATCATGCCAACCTATCACGGGGAAAACTGCGTGCTTCGTTTGCTTTCTGATCAATCAGAGCACTTTGCTCTGGAGTCTTTAGGTTTCAGTGAGAAGAATATCAACACCATTTCTGAAGCTTTAAAAAAACCGTTTGGTCTTATTCTGGCAACGGGCCCCACGGGCAGCGGCAAAACAACCAGCTTGTATACGATGGTTAAAATGTTAAGCACTAATGCAACCAGCATTGTGACTATTGAAGATCCGATTGAATATGCCATCAGTGATATTCGCCAGATTCAGGTAAACGCGCGCAGCGGGCTGACGTTTGCCAGCGGTTTGCGCTCGGTGTTGCGCCAAGATCCAGACGTGATCATGGTTGGTGAAATTCGCGACAGTGAAACTGCCAACTTGGCCGTGATGAGCGCGCTCACTGGTCATCTGGTGCTTTCCACTTTGCACACCAACGACGCGGCCACCAACCTGCCCCGCTTGCTTGAGATGGGTATTGAGCCGTATCTGATCGCCTCAACGGTCAACATTGTCATTGGTCAGCGACTGGTGCGCAAGATTTGTGCAGTGTGCAAGCAAGAAAAAATCATTACCGATGCGGAGCACGCGAGTCTTTCTGCTGCGCTTTCGTCAGAGCTTATGCAAAACGAGAAAAAGTTTTTCTTCGGCAAGGGCTGTGGCGAGTGCAGCCAGTCGGGATACAAAGGACGCGTGGGCGTTCATGAGGTGCTCGTGGTAAGCGATGAGATTAGGGATGCGATTTTGCGCCGCGCGTCTGCCCGCGAAATAAAGGCTTTGGCGATCAAAAATGGCATGGTAACGATGCTTACTGATGCGTTTGTCAAAGCCCAGCGAGGCGTGACGACTCTTGAAGAGGTGCTGCGTGTTATCCATGAATAACCACTATGCGTATCTCACTCAAAGAACAAATTTCTCTCATTAAGCGCTTAAGCTTTTTACTGCACTCGGGGGTGCCGCTTCTTGAATCGGTGCAAATGCTGCAGCGGCAGGCAAAAAAAGGAGGCCGAAAGCGTTTGCTGGATCGGGTTTCAGCCGATGTGGCTAAGGGGCAGTTTTTATCCCGCAGTTTGGAAAGCTTTAAAAACGTCTTTGGTGGTTTTGCCATTAATATCATTCGTGTTGGCGAAACCAGCGGTGCGCTTGATGGCAATTTGGATTATCTTGCCCAAGAATTGCAGAAAAAAGAATATTTAAAGCGCAAAATTATTGGCGCCAGTTTATATCCGGCCATCATCTTCACCGCCACGATTGGCATTTCAGTGCTTTTAACGACTTATATCTTGCCGAAGATCTTGCCGATCTTTGAAGCGCTTACGGATAATTTGCCGCTGACTACGCGGATACTGATTGGTATGAGTAATTTTTTCCGCGGCTATGGGCTGATGGCATTGTTTATTTTGATAGCGCTGGTGGTGGTGCACGTGGTGCTTCAGCGGCGTGTGCCGGCTTATAAGATGAAGGCAGACGCCTTATTGCTGAAGGTGCCGCTTTTTGGCCGGATTTATCGCAGTTATTACTTGGCTAACTTGTGCCGCACCTTGAGTATTTTGCTTAAAACCGACGTGCGTATTGTAGACGCGGTGCGTATTAGCGCCGAAACCACTTCAAACGCGGTATATAAAAAAGAGCTCGAGTCGCTGGCTGATTACGTGGTGCGCGGCGAAGGCATTTCTAATCGGCTTATAAAGCGCCCTGATCTGTTTCCTTCGATGGTTTCTGACATGGTTTCGGTGGGCGAGCGGACGGGTAATTTGAGTAAGTCGCTTGCGGATGTTTCAACGATGTATGAAAACGAAGTTGAAGATTCAACTAAAAATCTTGCCAGCTTGCTGGAGCCGTGCTTGATGATCTTCGTCGGCATCTTGGTTGGCTTTATCGCACTTTCTATTATCGCCCCTATCTATGAATTGACGGGTAATCTTTCTATTAGATAAGTATGAAAAAAAATCACACCATACAATCTGCGCGCGGATTCACGCTTATCGAGGTCATGCTTGCCGTGATCATCATCGGTTTTTTGGGCGGCACGGCGCTTATGGCAAGCCTTAATTTGTATAAGGGTTATCAATTGCGCGCTGACACGCAGCTGGTGGTTGCGCTGTTGCTGAAGGCCCGCACGATGGCGGTGAACAACATCTATGACGCCCCACACGGTCTTTATGTCACCTCAACCGCCTATATTTTATTTACCGGCACGTCATATGCCTCGCGCACCAGTTCGCACGATCATGTGGTTGCTATATCACCAGCCCTTACTCGTGGCGGTATCTCCGAGGTTGTTTTTGCTCAGCTTACTGGTGCAGCTTCAGCCAGCGGCAGTTTAACGCTGGCCAACGAGCAACATGAAAAAAATATTCTCATCAATTATCAAGGTCGAGTGGTATGGCAATAAAATTGCAGAAATTTCTAATATCTCATTCCTAATTTCTAATGAATGTCCTATATGAAAAATAGTATTAATCAAAAATGGGTAGTTGGTAATATGCGGGGATTTGCGACACTTGAGATTTTAATCGCGCTGGCGGTGTTCAGTTTAGGGATTGCCAGCGTGGTAACGATTTCGCTTGGCAGCCAAGAGGTGACCAGTGAATCAGCGATTAATCATGAGGCGATTTATGAAGCCAAGGCGATGCTGGAGGGGTTGCGCGCAACGGCTGAAAGCGATTTTGAAGCGCTCGAATCAGCAACATCGACTGATGGATTTTATGATAAAGAAATCGTCGTGAGTGATGTGACGCCCTATAGCAAAGAGGTGACGGGCACTATTGGGTGGAGTGTGGGAAATCGTCCGCAAGAGCTTTCATTTAGCACCGTGTTAACCGCGTTAGCCGAGGTGGCGGCGGTCACGGGCGACGTGGGTGGCGAAACATCTGATGAGTCGTGGGATACGGTTCGTGCGTGCGAAGGGTTTGAAGTGACGGAAGGGATAGCGGCAACCGATATCGATGCGGAAAATAATTTCCTCTTTCTTTCGGTCAAGCCGATTAATCCGACCAATACGGGCGCTAACGACCTCTATGTTTTAGAAGCTTCCAAGAAGAATCGCTCGGTAACCTATAAGGGCAGTTTAAAGATAAGTGACGGTGGCATCAATGCAATCGACAGCGCTGGCAAGGCGTATCTGTATGCGGCAAATAATGCGACCAGTTCGCAGTTACTAGTTATTAACGCGCCCAAGTCAGGCTCTCTTTCTCTGGTTGCTTCTTCAACGCTTTCGGAGGTTTCCGGCGACACGGGGGTTGGCAGTGCCATCTTTTATCACAAGAAAAAGATTTATATTGGAACACGGCAAACAAGCGGGCCGGAGTTTCATGTGTTTGATGTGTCTGATCCGACCAGCCCGCAAGAGCTTGGCAGTTTTGAAGTTGATGCCGATGTGAACGCGATTCAGATTCGCGGCGGCTTTGCTTATGTGGCCACCTCGCATGACGAAAAAGAATTGATCATTCTTGATGTGAGCGATCCAGACGAGATTACAGAAGCGGATTCGTTTGATGCAGAAGGGGACGGCGATGGGACAAGCGTTGCCTATCAAGGCAAGCGCATTGCGCTTGGCCGCTTGGCGGGGGCTGATACCGATGAGCCAGAGGCATACTTCTTAGATTTCCGTGGCGATGAAGTAAGCGAGATTTCTTCATACGCCATTGGCGCAGATGTGAATGATTTATTGCTTATTGGCAACCGTGCTTTTCTGGCGACCGCTGATACGGATAAAGATATTCAGGTGTTAAACATCAAAAAAATAACGGCGGTAAAAAACGAGGGGCATAAAGATCTTAGTAAGCCAGCCGTGCGCGTTGATTATGAACACAAGCGGCTGTATACCGCGCAAAGCGCGCAAGAGATTGTGCGAGTGGTTGAGCCGGGTGTGTGCTTTTCAATCTCGTCGGAAAATGAGTTGCAGATTGATGAAGATTTCAAGTTGCAGGTAAGCGTGATTGGCGCCGAGCTGATGAATGCATCAGGCACCTATAATCTTCCGATAACGGTTTCAGTCAAGGTGGACGGCGATACGTTTGAGCCGTGGGGCGATTATGACAAGGCGGTCAGTGGCAATGTGAATGATGCTAATAACCCAAGGGAATATGTATTGAGCGATCTTTATGACGCGGGGGCGCAGATCTCCATCAAGGCAAAGTCGTGGAAAAAGAAGAATGAAAATAGTAGCGGGGCGGGCAATGGCGATTGGGAAAAGCTGTATGAACGCAACTCGGCAGGTTCTAATTCAAAGGTAAAAATAGTTCGTGATGGCAGTGATGTGCCGAATTTGGCTGACTACGTAAACGAGTTTGCGATCAAAAAGTTCTTAAAACCGCTGACTAAAAACGGCAAGATAAGCATTGGCTCAAATGATATCTTGTTCTTGTTTGAGTTGAGCACGAATAGTACCGATCCTGATGACATTGATTATCAAGACCTGGTTATTCGGGTGAGTATTATTCGCGAATAACGATATGAAAAGTAAAAATTCAAATCAATCCGTTCGTAAGTTCGTAGCTGTTCGTGGTTCGTTGATGGTGCGGGGGTCCTCGCTCATCGAAACCATGATTTATATTGTACTGCTTGCTTTTATTCTGACGGGCACCGTGGTGATGGCTCAGCGGCTTTTTGCTTCTTCGGAAGAGGGGATGAAGCGCGTGGTTGCCGAGGAAGAGGCGAACTTTCTGCTTCGCAAAATCGAATGGGTACTGGGCGATATCGCTTCGGTGAATACGCCATCTGCTGGATCAAACGGCACCACGCTTTCAGTAACACGGAATAACTTCAGCTCAAACCCGGTCAAAATAACGTATACGTCAGGAACTGTTTTTATCCAATTTAGTTCAGGGCAAAAAGAAGCCTTAAACAGCGATGCGGTAAGTATTACCGAGGTGAAGTTTGAGCATGTCCGGGCTACGGGCGGAAAGCCGCCGGCGGTCAAAGCGTATTTTGTGTTAAACGGCACCACGTATGACACGATTAAATACATCAGAAAATAATGGTATGCAATCGCATGTTATAAAATCACAACGGGGATATGTCGCACTGTTTTCAGTTATCGCGATTACATCGGCGCTGACAGCGGCGATGTTTGGCGTGGCAACTTCCGGATTTTATAGTCGTTTTAACGTGCTTGCGAGTGAGCATAAAGAGGCGAGCATGGCACTGGCTGAAGGCTGCGCGCAGGCGGCTATCTTGTATCTTTCGCAAGATGCGAGTTATCAGGGCGCCGAAGAGATGAGTATTGCGGACCATACGTGTCAGATCGAATCTGTTGTTTTAGACAGTGATGAATTTGTTATCAAAGTGAGTTCCGATGTTAAAAACGCGGTAAGCAAGATTGTGGTTCGCGTGGACAGCACTGATCTGTCGGTTTTGGCGTGGAGCGAAGTGGCTCAGTTTTAGAGAGATTTTTGGTTTGGCGCAAGAATACTGCGGCTTACACAGGTCGGCCCCAGTATCCTTGCTCTGAAGCATTGGGCTAGAGCAGGGGAATGGAGAATGGCAGATGAGCATTTGGGGAGTTCTCTGGATCATCGCTGTCGTGGGAATCGTTGGTGTTCCCGTTCTCGTCGGGTACTTGGAGTGGCGCAAGCAGTCCAGGCTGAACCAGCGCTGGGCAAAGGCGGAGCGAGAGCGCCAGGGTCGTGGCGTGTCGGTTCGCCAGGGCTTCGTCTATGGGCAGACGGGCTAGGCGGGGGTTCGTTCGGGCGTTGCAAGACGTCCATCATCGCGAGGGGGCTTTCGGTCTATATGGCCGGAGCCCCCTTCTTTTTTTATCGCGCATTATGCTCATCCCACATTACAGATTTTTATACCATGGTATAAAAATCTGTAATGTTATTTTTCGATTTTATTGACAATGAAGTAAGAAGCTCTGATAGTGAGATAGAGGAGGCCGCATGCGCGGCATCCCAAAGGAGGCATCATGAAGGGCAAGATCTTCACGGTGGGAGAGGCGAACTGCGAGTTGCCTCTTCTGTCGCGCATCGTCGATGACATTGTTGCCATGTATCCTGTGGTAACTGCGGTATTGGCACAGTTGGAGGCGGCCAAGCAGAAGCTGGAGAGGCTCGAGAGTCAGAGTGCAATCACTCAACAGGAGAAGATGGTCGACGAGCTTGATAAGCTGGTGAGCGAGAAGCTGGATCGTTTCAAGGAGATCATTCAAGAAGCTGAATCGCTCGGTGCAGTCGTCAAGGACTATGAGGATGGGTGTGTTGATTTCTATGGTGAAGTTGGCGGTGAAATCGTCTATTACTGCTGGAAGCGTGGCGAAAAGACAGTCGGCCACTTTCACGGACTCCATGAGAGCTTTGAAAAGCGAAGGCTTATCCCAGTTTCCGTCGCTCAGCGGTGATGATTGGCAAAGGCTTTGGAGCGTACCGCCCCAAAGCCTTTTTATATTACCTATTGACAAATACTCATTAATGTAGTAGCATTTAAAATGCGCCTATTGGGGACTGTCGCCATCCCTATAATCGGCCTTAAACCATAGTGGGCGACAACGGAGCGCACCAATGCGCCACGTCTACTGCTGCGGGCCGCCCCTGGCGGCCGCGTCCCAGCTCTCCACGGACATCTGACCGGGCCGCCGCGCGAAAGTTGGCCCACCATCGAAAGGCATAGGGCTGAGTAGGTGTTGCATGGGCAGCGACTCCTCGGCTCATGAGGAGGTGGAGGTAAACATGGAGGCCGAGATCTGCTCCCGTGGGAAAAAGTGGCATAGGGTGCCACGGGAGAACAAGAGTTCACCCTGCTGGTCTATTGATCAGCCGCGGCCCTGCGAGATGAGGCTGGACAAGCCGAAGTCCATAACAAAGAAAACGGCAAGGAGGTGTTCATGAGCAGTCGCCCGGCGGTTGCTGATGCGTAGGGAGTTCCTCCCATTATATGGGAGGCGGACACGGGGGAGTCCGACAACAAACCCCGTCAAACTGGAGGAGAATAAGACTCTCTGTGAGGGGGTTGCTGGCTTGCCAGCGCCCCCTCCTTTTTATTTTCAAATCCGAAAACGATATTCCAACATTCTATAGAATGTTGGAATGATATCTAGTGCTTTTCTAATACTTCTTTCTGCAGCCGCGCGATCAACTCAGCAACACTCATTCCTTTTAGGTCGCCTTCTTTAAAATGGCGGACGGCAACGGTGTTTGCTTTCATTTCCTCTTCACCAACCACTAACACATACGGGATCTTTTCTATTTGTGCGGCGCGGATTCTTTTTCCTAATGTCTCATCGCTATCTGCGAGTTCTGCCCTTATTTCAGCTTGCTTCAATTGAGTTTCAACTTGTTTCGCATAGTCTTGGAATTTCTCAGACACCGCAATCACACGCGCTTGTATTGGCGCAAGCCAGAGCGGGAAGTGACCGGCGTAGTGTTCGATCATGAGTGCCATAAAGCGTTCAGTTGAGCCCATGATCGCGGTATGAACCATTACGATCCGTTCAACTTCTCCCTTCTCGTTAATGCACGACAAATTAAAACGTTCAGGCATATTGAAGTCAATCTGGATGGTGGCCACCTGATGTTCGCGGCCGATCGCGTCTTTGCCCATGAAGTCGAGCTTTGGTCCATAAAAGGCTGCCTCGCCAACGC
Source organism: uncultured Candidatus Saccharibacteria bacterium (assembly GCA_964460325.1). Taxonomy (GTDB): domain Bacteria; phylum Patescibacteriota; class Minisyncoccia; order UBA6257; family 1-14-0-10-44-23; genus CAYWPI01. The sequence continues at coordinate 15,288 of CAYWPI010000003.1, forward strand.
CCGGCATTGTTTTTGTTTTTTTCTCTGTGGCGACCTCCGCTAGCATCTTCTCGGCTAGTGCCCACTGCTCTGTAGTGCCCAGATATTTTTCCTGATGCTTTGGATCGTGGGTAGACAGGCGTACTTTAAGGCTAATGCCAAATGCGTTATAGAACTTGTGCACAATATCCCAGATTTTAAGAGCTTCCTCTTTAACCTGTGACATCCGGCAGAACACGTGAGCATCGTCTTGGGTAATAGAGAGTACGCGAGAAAGTCCAGCGAGCTCGCCGCTTTGTTCATCGCGATAGACCATAGTTGTAGTTTCGTATCGCTGTGGTAGTTCTCGATAGCTCCACTTTCTACGGTTATAAATCTGTGTGTGATGTGGGCAGTTCATCGGTTTCATGGCAAAGAAGTGCCCTTCCCGAGTCGTGATCTTAAAAAGATCATCTTTATATTTATCCCAGTGGCCACTCGTTTCGTAGAGCGCCTTTTTAGTAATATGGGGAATTTCAACATGCTGATAACCAGCTACCTCGCGCATGGACCAGACAAATTGGCTCAGGAGATTGCGCATGAGTGTTCCTTTTGGTGTCCAAAGCGGCAAGCCGGAGCCGACAAGCGGGGAGAAGGTGAACAGGTCAAGCTCGGGGCCGAGTTTTTTGTGATCGCGCTTTTCCGCCTCTTCCATCATCGTCACATATGCCGCAAGTTCTTCTTTCGTATCAAAAGCAATGCCATAGATACGAGTGAGCTGAGCGTTTTTTTCATCGCCACGCCAATAGGCGCCGGCGAGTTTACTAAGCTTAAAAGAATCCGGGTCGATTTCAGCCGCCGGGTTTTCGCAGTGGCCACCGCGGCATACGTCTTCAAAACTGCCAGCCTTGTACGTGGTGACAAGCCCGCCATCCTTCACGATGTCGTCGATAATTTCGGTTTTAAATGGATTGCCTGGGAAAACCGACTTTGCCTCAGCTCCGTTGGCCCACTCTTTGCGCTCCATCTTTTTCCAGTTCGGCAGGATTTTCTTCATCTGTTTTTCAATGCGCGCCAAATCCTTCTCCGACGGGGGAGTCGTGAATTTGATGTCGTAATAAAATCCGTTTTCAATAGTTGGGCCAATGGCAAGCTGGGCATCTGCCCACTCGTCAAAGCTTAAAACAGCCGCGGCAAGCAGGTGCGCAAGAGTGTGGCGCTTATTATCTAATTGTTCATTTTTACCCATATCAATTGATAATACCACGCGGAATAAAATTACCAACTAAAGCTGAAAATAAGTTGGGGGCCGGCAGATGATGAATCCGCCAAGCCCCCGTCAACGGTCCCTAGGGGTAGCGAATCCCTATCGCGGCAGCCCCGCGCGGCGGAATGTGTTGTGGCAGGTGATGTGCCACGTCTATCTTCATTGTATTCCTTATTGTGCGTTTTCCAAGCTCAGGACAGTGCATAACTTTTCGCCTCATCACCGAACCGCGAAAACTACGAATGTCCGAAAAGTCTTTGCCCTGGTTCTGTTCGTAATTTCGTATCCGTTCGATGTTCGGTTATGTTACAGCTTTTTTACCTCATCGCATATCATCCCTATATTACCGTTTCTTGTTGAAACTTTGCCGACAAGCACTAAGACGCTGCCTTCTTTCCAGCACTCGGCGCTTTTTTTGAGTGTTTCGTTAAATACGACAACTTCTATTGCCTCGGTTTGATCTTCAAGTTTAGCAAACAGCATTGGTTTACCCGTCTTAGTGAGAATATTTTTTACATTACTCACCATGCCGGCGATGCGATATGTTTTGTCGCTGTCACGTTCGCGCAATATCTGTTTAATGGGAGTTGGTTTGGCTCCGTTAATGCTGTCTTTGTGCATATTCAGCGGGTGATCGGAAACATACAGACCAAGCAATTCTTTTTCCCAGCTCAGTTTTTCTGCTCGTGTTGCTTCAGATGCCGGTTGGAGTTTGAGCGTGGCCGCTGAAGGGGTATAACTGCTGCCAAACAGCCCCCCCTGTCCAGAGCCAGCAGCGTTTTTTTTGGCTATCTGGGCAAACTTGATAACCTCTTCAATGTTGGCAAGGATCTGGTTGCGCTCAATGCCAAAGCTATCAAGCGCGCCGCAGCGCACAAGCGATTCGAGCGACTTTTTATTCAAGTCTTTGTGGGTGACTCGAGTTAAAAAGGAGGGGAGATTGGCAAACTCGCCGCCTTTAGCGCGCTCTTCGATGATGGCAGTAATAATATTGTTACCGACGTTTTTGATTGCGTTCATGCCGAATCTTATATTTGCTCCCTCGGGCGTAAATACGGCTGAAGATTTATTGATGTCAGGCGGGAGAACGGTTATCTTCATCTTTTTTGCTTCGTCAATAAGAAAACTGATGCGTTCGACATCTCCGCTGTCGGCATTAAGAAGCGCCGTCATGAATGCTTCAGGATAGTTCGCTTTGAGATACGCGGTCTGATAGGCGATAAGCGCATAGCAGGCGGCGTGACTGCGGTTGAAGCCGTATCTCGCAAATGGCGGGAAGAGTTCCCAAATGGCCTCGGCAGTTTTTTGTGGAATATTGTTTTTAACCATTCCCTCAATGAGTTTCACCTGTTGTTCATCAAGGAGCTTTTTGATTTTTTTGCCGATAGCTTTGCGCAAGGTGTCGGCTTGAGCAAGTGAAAATCCAGCCATGTCACTTGCGATTTTCATCATCTGTTCTTGATAGATACCAATGCCATAGGTGGTGCGCATGATGGGTTCAAGGCGCGGGTGGAGATAGGTGACTTGTTCTTTGCCGTGCTTTCTGGCGATGTAGCTTGGGATAAGTTCAATGGGGCCTGGGCGATAGAGAGCGACCATCGCGATGATATCTTCGAGTTCACTTGGCTTGAGTTCTTTGAGATAGCGGCGCATGCCTCCGCTTTCAAGTTGAAACACGCCGGTGGTGTCGGCCCGTTGCAAAAGCTCAAATGCTTTCTTGTCATTTAAGGGGATGGTGTCGATGTTTATTTCCGCTCCAGTGAGGTCTTTAATAACGCGCAAAGTTTCTTCGATGATAGTCAGGTTTTTAAGACCAAGAATATCCATTTTCAGGAGTCCAAGATCTTCGATGGCGTGCATCTCAAACTGAGTGACGGTCACATTTTCGTCTTGGGGAGCATGCTGCAAGGGTACGCGTCTGGTGAGTGGTTCGGCGGCGATCACTGTGCCACATGCGTGCACTGAGGCGTGGCGCGCGACTCCTTCAAGTCGACGAGCGGCATCAATGATTTTTTTTGCCCGCTCATCTTTTTTGTAAAGTGCCGCAAGTTCTGGCACTACTTCCAGCGCGCCGTCGAGATCTTTTTGAAAGGGAATGAGCTTAGAGAGTTGGTCGCAGAAGCTGTATTCGATACCCATCGCGCGGCCAACGTCGCGGATGGCGGCGCGCGCCGCCATGGTTCCAAACGTGATGATGTGCGCCACGCGGTTCTCGCCATATTTTTCCACCAAATAGCCAAACACTTCATCGCGCCTTATGTCGGTGATGTCCACGTCGATATCCGGCATCTGGATACGTTCAGGATTAAGAAATCGCTCAAAGAGCAGGCCATAATGAATGGGGTCAAGGTTGGTGATGCCAAGAATGTACGAGATGATTGAACCGGCGGCAGAGCCCCTGCCAGGGCCCACAACCACGCCGCGGTCTTTTGCCCAGTTAATGAAGTCGGCCACAATGAGGAAGTAATCGGAGAAGCCAGTTTTTTCGATTACGGAGAGCTCGTATTCTACGCGCTTTGTTACCTCATCTGTTATGGTCGGGTATCGCTTGCTGATGCGTTCTGAGACAAGCTGGCGCAGATAGGCCTTGGAATCCATGCCGCCCGGGGTGTCGAACCTTGGCAGCAAGATCTTGCCAAGCTCAAGACTGAAGTTGCACTGCTCGGCGATTTTGACCGTGTTTTCGATCGCTTCTGGATATTCTTTAAAGGCGTTTGTGATGATGTGAATGCCGTCGAGCGAAAAGTCGTCTTCAAGCGAGAAGCGCTTTTCGTCGGTTATTTTTTTACCCGTTTGAATGGCGAGCAAAATATCATGAGCTTCTCGATCTTCGGTGTTCAAATAATGACTGTCTTGGGTGGCAACCATGGGAATGCCATGTTTTTTTGCAAAAGCAATTTGGCGCGGAAGCACCGTCATGACATCGGCAATCTGAGTGTGTGCCTGCACTTCCATATAATAGTTCTCTTTGCCGAAGATATCTTGATACTCCTTGGCAACTTTTTCGGCTTGCGCTTCGCTTCCTTTAAAAAGTGCTTGCGCCAGTTCGCCCCCAAGGCAGCCGGAAAGAGCGATGAGCCCTTCGCTTTTTGCTTTCAGCATGTTCTTGTCCATGCGGGGACGGTAATAAAACCCGTGCAGGTAGCTTTCGGTTACCAGTTCAATAAGGTTGCGCCAGCCTGTTTCGTTCTTAACAAGCAGGATAAGGTGGTAATACTTGTCTTCTGAAACAGAGGCGGACTTGTCAGTGTGATCGCCGGGTGCGATATATGCCTCGACACCCAAAATTGGTTTAATGCCAGCAGCCTTACAGGCTTTATAAAATTCGACGGCGCCATAGAGATTGCCATGGTCGGTGAGCGCGAGCGCCTCTGCTCCCATGCTCTTGGCCTTTTCAACCATGTCTGGAATCTTGCTCATCCCATCAAGCAGGGAGTAATGTGAGTGCGTATGTAAATGGACGAATTTGTTTTCCATGGGAGATGACATTTATGTGCTGTCCTTGGCAATGGTCACCAAAGCTCAGCCATCCTCATTATATGGAAGCGCGGAGAAAAGGGGAAGGGATTTGCCAAATAGGATCTGATCTGGTATCTTCTTTCTACAGTCGTTTTTTCGCATTATTACCTTTTAATTCGCATTTTTCGCGATTACTCACATGGGTGGTGTACCTCCTAAACATTTAAGTAAGTCTAAAGTTGGCCGTCGTCGGTCGCATCTTGCTCTGAAGAAGGAGAAGGTGTTTGTGTGCGGAGCTTGTAAAGGTCCGCTTCTTCCTCACCGAGCCTGCGGTCAGTGTGGTAGTTATAAGGGCAAGAAAGTGGCCAATTAATATCTAAAAAGAACGACTCGCTAGACGCGGGTCGTTTTTTATTGTAAAGTCTAAAAAGCACATTGAATCATTTTTAATTTTTGATTCGTGCTTCTTGCTTCTTAACATATGGCCAGCCGACAATTAGCCCGTTCCATCGTTCTGCAGTCGCTCTACGAGTGGGATTTTTACGCCCACAAGAAGGATTTGGTTGCCATCGTTGAACGCAATCTCGCCGAGTTCGGTCCCGGACTTGATGAGATTGAGTTTATCTGGCGCATCGTCAAGGGCGTGGTTGAGCATCAAAAGGAGATTGATGCGCTGATTCATGAGTCCGCTCCGGAATGGCCGCTTGATCAAATAGCGCTCATTGACCGCAACGCCTTGCGCATTGGTTTTTATGAGCTGCTCTATGCCGACAAGAAGGAGGTGCCTTCGGCGGTTGCGATTAACGAGGCAATCGAAATTGCGAAGAATTATGGCGGGCCAAACAGCGGCAAGTTCATTAATGGCGTGTTGGGAACCGTTTTTAAAAAGATGCAGAAGGAAAATCCTAAGCACTAAATCCTCAACTCTAAATAAGCTCCAATTGCTAAAGTTGAAAATTGAAACCTGGATATTATTTAGAAATTAGATATTAGAAATTGTCGATTATTGTTATGTCTAAAACATTAGAATTACAAAAAACAATAGGTTATAAATTTATCAACCCGGCAAGGCTGGATGAAGCGTTAACGCACCGTTCGTATTTGAATGAAAATCCGGCGTGGAAGTTGCCCAGCAATGAGCGGCTCGAGTTTTTGGGCGATGCGGTGCTTGAGCTGATCGTTACCGAAGAGCTTTATAATCGGTATCCAGAAGCGCAGGAAGGCCAGATGACCAGTTTGCGCAGCGCACTAGTGAATTACGTGATGCTTGCGGAGGTTGCTCGTGAGGTGCAGCTTGGCGGGCATATCTTGCTTTCAAAGGGAGAGGCGAAGGATACCGGCAGGGCGCGCGATGTTATTTTGGCTAATGGTATGGAGTCGCTGATTGGAGCAATTCACCTTGATGGGGGATATGAACCGGCAAAAAAATTCGTCAAAAAGTTCGTGCTCACGCGTCTTGATGAGGTGTTCCGTAAGGGTTTACACATTGATGCGAAAAGTTTACTGCAGGAAAAGGCACAAGCGGAGTTTAAGGTAACGCCAAGTTATCGAGTTCTTGAATCAAGCGGACCGGATCATCGCAAGATTTTTAAAGTTGGCGTTTATTTTCATGACAAGCTAATTGCCGAGGGTGCCGGCCAAAGCAAGCAAGATGGAGAGGTGGAGGCGGCGAAAAAAGCGCTCGAGTGGATTGAAAAAGAAGAAGTGAAGACGGGGCTGAAGAAATAATGCACGCTTTTTCTTAAGCCTCAGTTAGGATAGAATAGATGGCATATGTCTGGTTCAGTGGTATCTACATTAGAAATTAGATATTAGTAATTAGAATTTTTTTGGCATGTATCTGAAGCGGCTGGAACTGCTAGGGTTTAAATCTTTTGCTCAAAAATCAACGCTCGAATTCCCTGGGGGGGTGACGGCTATTGTGGGTCCTAACGGATCAGGTAAGTCCAACGTTATTGATGCCCTTCGTTGGATTTTGGGTGAGCGCGAGGCAAAGAACATTCGGGCTGAGCGTTCGGAAAATCTCATATTCTCCGGCACGCCCCAGCGTGCCCGCTCCGCGTTTGCGCAGGTTTCCATCACCTTTGATAACAGCACAAAGTTTTTTCCTGTTGATTACAATGAGGTGACCATCAAGCGGCGAGTTGGTCGCGATGGCACTGGTGAATATTATCTTAACGACGCACCCACCCGTCTTCGCGACGTCATCGACTTTTTCAGCAAGGCTCGCTTGGGCACGAAAGGATTCTCCATCATCAACCAGGGAAACAGCGATCTGTTCATCAAAGCCAGCCCCAGCGAGCGCCGCGTGATGCTTGAAGAGGTGTTGGGCTTGCGCCAATATCAGCTCAAACGGCACGAGTCAGAAAACAAGCTTGAGACGACCAAGGATAATCTTGAAAAAGTGAACGCGCTTATTGAAGAAATCTTGCCGCATCTTAAGATGCTGCGCCGGCAGGCGACTCGGTGGGAAAAGCACGCGACAGTGGGGCAAGAGCTCAAAGATCTTGAGAACCAATATTTTGCTTTCAAAATTGCGCAGTTCAAGAAGGAGGTCGAGAAGATCGATCCAGAGATGGCGCGCGTGGAGGGAGAGATGAAGTATAAGAGTGTCGAACTGAAAGCGCTCACCGAAGAACTTTTGCGCATCGAAAAAAATCAGCCGCAGGGTGATAAGCATTTTGACGCGTTTAAAAAACAGCAATCAGAGATTCTTAGCCGTCGCAGTCAAATTCAAAAAGAATTGGGCAGGTTGGAGGCAGAGGTAGAATTTTTACTCAGTCGCCCGAAGGCGAGCGTAAAAGAAGCAGAGCTTATTAGTCTTATCAAAGACGTCAAAAAAGCGATCACGGAGGCGGTGGCAGAGGGCGATGTGTCTTCTATTAAAACAAAACTTGGCGGCATTTTGGAGCGCATTGACGGTTTGCTTGAAGGCGGAAATCGCGAGATGGAAAGCCGCGTGAAGGAGATAGAGAAGGTGAAAAAGAACTTTGCCGATGAACTTGAGAAGCTAGAGAAGAATTTGAGCGAGCTTGGGAGTATGGAGAACAAGCTCGCGGGCGAGATGCGTGAGTTTAACGTTATTTTCAAGAAAGCTTTTGAGGCGGTGGAGGCGAAAAAGAGCGAGATGCATGTGCTTGAAAATCAAAAAAACCGATTTGGGTTTGATAAAGAGCGCATCACGCTTCAACTGAATGACTTAAAGAATCAGGCGACGCAGTTTGGGCGAGATTTCAGTGAGTTCAATAAGCCCCACGTCGCTTCTGGCGAGGCTATGCGGGGCGACTTCACCGACTTTAATGTCGGTGAAGTCGAGCGACGGATGTTGCGCCTGCGCGGCGAGCTTGCGAGTATCGGTGAAATAGATCAGGCACTTCTTAATGAAGCAAAAGAGATGGAGGCGAGATATGCGTTTCTCACTACTCAGGCATCAGACCTCACTCAGGCAGCCGAAGATCTTAAGAAGTTGATTGAAGAGCTCAAAGAAAAGATACACGCGGAGTTTTCCAAATCACTCACCTCGGTCAATGAGGAGTTTAATAACTATTTCCGGTTAATGTTTAATGGCGGCAAGGCGAAGCTGCATTTAGTGAAAAAGCCAAAACCCGAACCAGTGGAGGGGGAGGAGGGCGCTCCTTCGGCAACTGAAGTATTGGAAGAAGAACCGGATAAAGAATTCGATGAAGGGGGGCTTGATATCGAACTGTCCATTCCGCGCAAGAACATTAAAGGTCTTGATGTGCTTTCTGGCGGCGAGCGCAGCTTGGTTTCGATCGCGGTGCTCTTTGCGCTCATTTCCGTTTCTCCGCCGCCGTTTCTCGTACTTGATGAGGTGGACGCCGCTTTGGACGAAAACAACACGAAGCGCTTTGCCAACCTCATTAAGAGCTTTAGTGGCAAGACGCAATTCTTGCTGGTTACTCACAACCGCGCCACGATGGAGGCGGCGACCATCCTTTATGGCGTAACGATGGCTGAAGACGGCACCAGCCGTCTGCTCTCGCTCAAATTGGATCAGGACGTGATCCCTGGGGAGGTGAAATAAAAATATGAACTTCGAGAATGCCTCATTCGAAATGGGAAAATCTGAAAAGCAGAAAAAATGGGACCAATTTCGGGAAATAGTTGACGGTATTTATGGTATTGAACCTGGCATAAAAAATGTGGTGCTGGCGTTAGTTGCTAATGGGTTGCCTACGGTTGATTCCTGTGAAGGGCATGTTGATCACGGGAGAGTTGCGCCACGAGTTGTCATTGAGGCTTCGAATCGACCGAAGGGGACGAGAAAATGGGATTCTCCAAAGGAATCAACGCCAGAATGTGTTGCCTGGGAAAAAAGAAATGATGCGCTACTTGAAAGAGTGGAGGCGTTTTTAGCTGATTTTTATAAAGAAAGGGAGGTACCTGAGAATATCAAGATTGTGTGTGATTCTCCGAAAGAGGACTATTGGGGCGATATTGTGTTGCATAATGGCGGATCTGATTATGTCCCGGAAAACTTGGGAGTAAGGGGTTCAGTAGATGGCGAAACCGAAAGGGAGGCCTGGGAGCGCATTCAAACTGTTGTGAAATCGCGCGGAGAGGCAGAAAATAAAGCGTTGGCTCAGCGCATTGAATCGTATCGAGCTGAATTTAATGAGTTCGGTGAATTTTTGAAAAAAAAATACTTTGAAGTAGAATAAAATCATGCCAAAGCCAGAAGAGGATCCAAATAAAAAGAAAGAAAGTATAGACCAGCAAGCCCCAGCGCAAACTTCGCAGGAAGAT
>CAYWPI010000003.1:24838-58139 GCA_964460325.1 uncultured Candidatus Saccharibacteria bacterium
TTAGGACAATTACAAAGCAAGATTGGTCCCCCCGTTTTGATTTTGAAAAATATCGGGCTGCTATTGATCAGCGATTACAATCCACTCCGGAAGCTCCGACGCTTACTGCGGCAGAGCAGGCACAGTTAGACCAGCAAATTCGAGAAACTATGAAAGGCTTTTTAAGCGGTTCGTCTATGAAGCGAGAAGGCGTATGGAATGATGCGTTTATAGTCAGTAATGGGATGCTTCCCGACGGAACAAAATTTGAAAAAATCGATGGGGCTATCGGTAGAGATTTTGATGCGCACGGCATTGCAAAAACTGACCAACTCGATAAACTATTGGCTTTATTAAATAACGGTATCGATAGGAGTAAGCCTTTCTTTACAGCTCCGTTTGAGATCCCAGATGAAGAGAGGGCTGCGATGGGGTCTGCGATGGGTACTAGCGGAGGGACGGCATACAAGGAGGGATTGGCGATTGTGACGAGCGGATACCGGGAGAGTCTTACTGAAGGCGGCATTAAACATGTTTTTGTGAATGATGTATTTAGGGGGTTGAAAGATGTTCTTACTAAGCGGTTTCCGCAGTATCAGTTCCATCTGTTAAGCGAGCAGAAGAAAGTTCTTGAAGATGAGGCGCGGAGCCGAGGAGTGCAGTAAAATTGACAGGTGGCGGTCTTTCCTCTATTATTTCCCTCATGTTATCAATTCGTTTAAAGCGCATCGGCAAGAAGCACCAGGCGGCTTATCGCGTGGTGGTTTCTGAGCGCCGCCACAAGATGGTGGGTGTGCACACTGAAGATCTTGGCTGGTACAACCCGGGCCTTAACAAGGGCGAGTTTAAGATTGACCGGATCAAGTATTGGATGGGTGTGGGCGCCCGCGTGTCTGCCACCGTTCACAACTTGCTTGTTTCTAAAAAGCTCATTGAGGGGAAGAAGATTGCCAAGCATAAGCAGCCGAAAAAAAAGGAGGGTGATGCTTCGGCAAGCTCAGCACAAGGTGCGAAGGCTGCGCCGGCAGCCGCCCCTGCCGCTGAAGCTCCGAAGGCGTAAGATAGCTACAAGCTTCTAGCTTCAAGCTGTTAGGGGTATACTTATTACATTGCATTTTTGTTTCTGAAAAGGTCGATCATTACGAATGAATTGATTGTTTGAAAGATATGGATAAATTTGTTGATGCAGAGTTTCTTGAATATCTTGTAAAGTCGATTGTTGATCACCCGGATGATGTGAAGCTCGAGCGCTCCATCGATGACATGGGTGTGTTGCTTCGTTTGAAGGTGCATGCAGAAGATATGGGACAGGTGGTTGGCCGCCAAGGCGCGACCGCGAAGGCGATTCGCTCACTGCTTCGCATCGTGGGCATTAAGAATAACGCCCGTGTGAATTTGAAGATTGAAGAGCCGGAAGGTTCTACTCATGTTCCTAAAGAGCGTCCGGCTGCCTCTGCCGCTCCTCGTCCGTCTGCCGCTCCGGCCCCAGTTGCAGAGAAGCCAGCCGAAAAGTATAAGTTCGACGGACCGGTTGCAGACGAGTTGGCTCTCTAAGCACGCCAACTTATCCCTGACGGCACCGCAGCTCGTCCGTCGGTTGACGGACGGCCCCTTGGCTCTCGCGCCAGTCGCGCTCCGAGACATGCCGCACGGGACAAGTCGCCGTGCTTCTCGTTGAAGTTAATTGAATGCAAAAACCCGCCACCCCACTCCGCAAAAGCTCCGCGGGGCAGGCACGCGGGTTTTTGTTATAAATGTGATATTTTAATTATATGAGATTTGATATATTAACCATCTTTCCGCAGATGTTCGACTCCTACACTCAAGAGTCTATTTTAAGGCGCGCACAGGAAAAGAAATTGATTTCAATAAAAGCGCACGACTTGCGGAAGTTTACTAAAGATAAACACCGCAAAGTGGATGACCGGCCGTTTGGCGGGGGAGCGGGGATGGTGATGATGGTGCAACCCATCGCGGATGCTGTTCGAAAGCTAGCAGCTAGCAGCTTGAAGCTAAAAGCTAAGACAAGAGTCATCCTTTTCAGCACCCGGGGGAAGAAGTTTACCAATGCCGACGCGAAGCGGCTTGCTAAGTATGAACAGTTGATTTTTATCTGCGGGCGATATGAAGGCGTGGATGAGCGCGTGGCAGAATATGTGGCCGACGAAGAAATCTCAATTGGTGACTATGTTTTAACGGGCGGCGAGCTTCCGGCGATGGTGGTCATTGACTCAGTCAGTCGGCAAATTCCGGGTGTGCTTGGCAAAGCTGAGTCACTTGAGGAGGCGCAGGGAAGCTATCCGACGTATACGCGACCAGAAGTATTCAGCTATAAGCTATCAGCTAAAAGCTATAAGCTTCTTAAAGTGCCGAAGGTGCTTTTATCGGGTGATCACGCCAAAATCAAGGCCTGGCGAGAAGGGAAGTAAGATATTGACATTTTTAATAAAATAGTGTATAATACATCTCAGATAAGAGTGAGTGGTTTTTTTGGTTGAGGCGGAACACCTGGGGAGCTTTATCTTGGTGGCTTTGCATCTATATATTTGCAGCCCCGGTAAAGCTCTCGGATGTTCCGTCTCAACCATCCGGTTGAGCATTTTGGAGGAAGGCCATGGGTTACGCCGCCACGCTTGCTCGGTGTTCGGTCAACGGCCAGCCGCTCAAGGAATGGCTCGAGCAGGAGGAGGTGCAGTTCGAGCGGAGGGTCGAGGCGAAGGTCGAGCCCGCCGACGACGAGCCGAAGGCCCTGCCGACCGTGCGGGTCCACAAGACCATGGAGAGCCGGTGGCAGCACCGGCGGATCCTCCGGGAGATGCGCCAGTCCCACGAGGGGTACCTCGGTGGGCCGCGGTTGCCGGGCGATCGGCATTGGTAGAAGCGGCGCAATGCCGCAAAGAGGGCTCGGAGCGAACGCCGCTCCGAGCCCTTGCTATTTTTTAACATTCGTGGCTTGACTATTTTACCTAAAAAGAGTATCTTGAAATGAGTACCTTGTGAGGCTATCTGAATCCCTGCGACTTACACCACGGGCATGGTGTGGGCAGATTTCAGAGGCTTTGCAGTGGTCGGGCAGAGGGAGAAAACGAAATGAGGAATTTCGAAGCTGGGTGTGGATATGATTTCCTCGCTGACGGAGGGGTTGTCCACAGCCGCGCGGAACCTCCGTCTCGGACGATCCAAGAGGGGGTGGTAGAAGATGACCCTCGTGACGAGTTCTTGCTCGTGAAGTCGCCCTGCCGTCTCGGCGGTGTCGTCTGTCACGGCGGGGAGCTCGACGATCGTTTCGAGGCCATCGAGGCAATGCTCGATTCGAAAGTGAGCCTCTCGGATCTTGTCGTGTCCGATGAGGATCCGATGCTCGAGATCGCGGCGACTCCTCGTTGTGTTGTGCGGCACAATGGGCTCGAGATGGATGCCCTCATGTGGGCAGAGCTTCACGAGGACGACATCATCGCGGCCGAGCACAGGCTTGAGGTGACTGAGGTCATCCAGGACTACTTCGCTTCCAGCAGGAATCTGCAGGAGGCGAAGGACTGGCACGCGGAGGCGATGGCTCGCCGGCGGCGCATCGTCGGCAGTCCGGCCAGTATCCCGGCTCGCAGGGCCGAGATCATGGCGATGTCGCCTGATCGACTCGCGCTCCGTCGCGCGCAGTAGCCACACCGGACTGGCTTCGGCTAGTCCAGCAAACGAATGCCTCGGCGTCCATCACAGGATTGCGCCGGGGCATTTACTTTTCTGCGGGGGTTGACGATTCGTATATATATGCTATTATTCTCCTTGTAGTCCAAAGAACAGCGGCAGGCATACCATAAGCCCGCTCGAGGACCTCGGATTTTTTATTCCGAACCTCTCTGCGACTCGCGCAGAGATTTTTTTTGGCCAATTAACTATTCGACTAATTAACCAATTAACTATCAAGATGCTAACCAAAGCTAAAAAGAAGGAACACGTTGAGGCGTCTGGCAAAAAGATTAAAGCGAGCAAGAACGTGGTTTTCGTGGATTTTTCTGGTGTTTCAACTCCGGACATTAACACGCTGAAAGCCGAGCTGCGCAAGGTTGGCGGCGAGTATAAGGTGGTTAAAAAGCGTTTGCTCAAAATCGCTCTCAAAGAAGCGGGGATTGAGTTTGATCCGTCTGCGACCAAGTCTGCCATTGCGACCGTGTATACGCCGACTGATTTGACCGCCGTCGCCAGTCCTATTTATAAATTCACTAAAGAGCTTGCAAAACGGAAGATAGATTTTAAGGTGCTGGCCGCCTATGATGCTGAGGCAAAGAAACTGCTCAGCACCGCCGAGTTCACCGTCATCGCTAAGCTGCCAAACCGCGAGACGTTGCTGGCAATGGTGATTGGTGCAATGACTGGCCCACTGCGCGCGTTTATGTATATTGCTTCTGAGCTGAGTAAGCGCCCTTCGGCAGGCTCAGGACAAGCTGCTTCAACTCCGGCTGCCACTCCTGCGGCCCCAACTCCTGCTACTTCCACTGAACCTAAGGTCGAGACTGCATAACAAAATTCGTAATTAAAAAAAATTAATTAAAAACTATGGCTGATTTAAACAACATCATTGCAGAAGTCGAAAAGTTGACCGTTGCTGAGCTCGCCGAGCTCGTGAAAGCGATGGAAACAAAGTTCGGTGTTTCTGCCGCTATGGCTGCGCCGGCTGGTGGTGGCGCAGCTGGTAGTGATGCTGGTGGTGAAGAGAAGACTGCTTGGGATGTCATGCTTAAAGATGGTGGTGGTCAAAAGATCGCGGTTATCAAAGTGATCCGTGAGGCGACTGGTCTTGGCCTGAAAGAGGCTAAGGATATTGTCGATGCCGCTCCAAAAGCAGTGAAGGCGGGTATGCCGAAAGCCGATGCCGAAGAGCTCAAGAAGAAGCTTGAAGCTGCTGGTGCTGTTGTCGAGCTCAAGTAAAAAGGTTAAATCAATCCGCGCTGCGGATTGGTTGCCCGACAAAAGACCCGCATGAGCGGGTCTTTTGTTTTAGAGAGTTTTTTCTTTAAGGGTTGACGCTTTATCTCTTGTGTTGCACTCTAACAAGAGGCAACAAAGATATCCTTTTCGGAAAAGGAGGTGTGTCCATGAGAATCTCGAAGCCGAGCGAGCGTCATCCTCTTCGCATCGTCGAATTTCGGGAAAGTGGTCTCACGGCGGAAGAGGCCGATCTTTTGCAGAAGCGGAACGCTCGGGCGAAGGAGCGGGGTCCTCGGAAGTGCTGGATGCCACGCTGTAAAACGATGATTCCAGCCAGTTTCAATGCGCCAAAAGTGTGCTTCAGTTGCCGGCGGAAGCTGGAGGCGTGTTGGGAGAATCGTGATATTGCGAGGGCGCAGAGCCTGCTCTCTCGCTTTTATCAGCCCAAGCGACTCAACAAAGACGACTTTCTCCGCCGTTTCGCTTATTGGACTGGCCGGCTGGCAATGGAAGGCTCTGAGGCGGACGAAGCAGGAGAAAAAGCTCAGTCTCTGTAGGGCTTGGCATCTTGGGCGCCGACGTGAATAGCGTCGGCGCCCAATGTATTTTTAGTGTATTGTTTTGACGAAGAGATAATTTTTCTATATTATCCAACCTATCCGATAAGCAGTCCGTTTGTCGGAGATTCCCAAGTCTCATTTCGGAGGGTTTTGGTGAAATGTCTGATGGTAGCATCCAAAAGGGAACAGGTGGGAAGCGATACGAGGGCGGACGTATTCCGGGTGGCATCATGCCCAGCCGCTCGGTTTCGTCCGAGATGACCGAATGCCCCGTGTGTGGGATTCGTCATCAGCCAAATGGCTCACCGTATGCCGTTCCCGGCGCGTGTAACGATGTAGGGGTGCAGTTCCTTCGCAAGCATCAGGCGGATTCTAGCGAGGACTTCACCTGGCATCTGGAGCGCGCATTCCCGCATCTCAAAGGCAAGGGCATGAGCCGCGAGCAATTTCGGGGTTTGCTCCACCAGAAACGCTGAAGTAAGCAGACAAGCGAAATGGGCGGGCGGCGAAGGGTTCTGCCCTCGCCGCCCGCACTCAACTATAATGATATATATGCGCGATTAGCTCAGTGGTAGAGCATTGCATTCACATTGCAAGGGCCGCTGGTTCGATCCCAGCATCGCGCACATAGCTCAGTGGACGAAAGCCACCGGGCTTGAGTGAGTGAGTTACTTTAATGTTCATGTTTATAAACTAACCCCGGAAAGAGCGTTCGATTCATATTCGAAAGGCCGCTGGTCCGATCCCAGCAGGGCGCACATAGATTAGTTTCGACGCCCGGCAGGAGCGGAGAGTTGATCTAGTACCACTTTCAAAAAAGTGGTACTGGGTCTACTATACAATCTAGTACCTGATGAGTTTTTTGATACGCACGGTGCGCGTCAAAAATTCACGCCTCATTAGAAAGAGAGGGGGCATTATGGAGGCGCTCAAACAGTTTGTAACTAGTAATCCGCT
Organism: uncultured Candidatus Saccharibacteria bacterium; assembly: GCA_964460325.1. Lineage (GTDB taxonomy): Bacteria > Patescibacteriota > Minisyncoccia > UBA6257 > 1-14-0-10-44-23 > CAYWPI01. The sequence continues at coordinate 31,261 of CAYWPI010000003.1, forward strand.
TGTGACCATTGTTTGCTTGAGCGTCGTAATGCTCATGATTGGTGCACTGCTTCATGTCATGCACCGGCAGAAATTACAGGAATGGGAATTACGAGATATGCGGGCACAGCTGACTTATATCAGCAAGTCGCGGTCTGCGAGTGAGCCCTTGAAAGCCGCTGAACTGCCCTGTGTCTATGCCGGCGAAGTGAGGTTGTTGCACGGCTTCAAGCCAATTGTGCCGGGTTCAAACGGCAAATTGCAGGCCCGCTGGGTTGACCGTGCAATGGATCATTCTAAAACCTGTGAGCGATGCAAGACGCTTGTGGCTCATCTCCAGGGCGAACGATTTCACCAGCTCGACGTGCAAGAACTTGAAAGCGCGTGCAACGATGAGGGCACGGACTTGTAAATGGGCGCCAGGAGTTACCTTGAGTATACTGGCGCCCGTCACTGTTCTATACTGTATATCGTTATCTTTATGCCGGATATCAAAACCCACAATCAAATCCTTCGATTAGCACAGGGGGCTATTGCCGGAGATAAGGCTTCTTTTGAGGAGTTTTATCAAGCATATCTCACGCCCGTGTATCGTTACGTGTTGGTGCGCGCTAAAAATAAAGCGCTCGCCGAAGATTTGACCCAGGCGGTTTTTGTAAAAGCGTTTGAACATCAAGCAACTCTGGCAAAAGAGGGCGCAAAGCCGCTCGCGTATTTATACACAACTGCCCGACACGCGTTGATTGATTATTGGAAAAAAAAGAAAGAGGTGCATCAATCTGATGTTTCTGAAACATTTGAAAAAACTGCTGATGACAAAAAAAGTCCCGATGAGCTTGCGGAGCATAATGACCTTTCCCGCGAACTAATCGCGGGGCTTGCTCAATTAACTGATGAACAGCGCGAAGTGGTGACACTAAAATATTTACACGATTATTCAGTCGCTGAAATTGCCCAGCATATTGGCAAGTCTGAAGAAGCGGTGCGTCAACTCCAGTGTCGCGGATTAAAAGCTTTACGCGCTGTTATAAAAGTATGAACCCTGATCTCAAAGAAAAACGGCTGATGGAGGCGTTTGCGTCGTATGAATCTGGCGAGTCTTTGGCGACTTTGCAAACGGTGTTTTCTGATGTGGCGGTTGAACTGAATCAAATGGTTGAGGCAGAGCAAATTTTAAAAACTGCCAAAAAAGCGATACAGCCTTCTTCTGAACTTGCCCGGAGCATTCTTGCCGCCACCAGCGCGCAAAGCCGACAACGTACTTCTTTTTTCGCCTCTTCGTTGTGGCGTTTGGCTGCGCCCGTCGGTATTGCGGCCATTGTCTTTATGTTTGTTCTCTCGTATGAACGGTCATATGAGCTTCCGATCGTTGCGACCGAGCAAGCCGCTGATAGCATAGCTCTCCGTGCTGAGCCGATGATGGCAAAAGACGCTGAACTGGCTGCGCCAAGTGACGGTGCTGAGATGAGTTTTCTGGCAATGGATACTGTAGGGGAGGATGAAGACTTGGTTGCCACCGAAGAGGCTCCTTCTTCTGAAGCCGACAAGGTGTACCTTTGGCAGATGATTTCACTTGGCTTGCTCTGCATACTTTCTGCTCTTGTGCTTTATAAGCACTGGCTAGCCCGGGCGACTACTCGTACGCCCTAGGGCAGGCTTGGACGATTTTCTTGCTTCAATAGCCATCACAAGTCTTATAAGGCGTATACGATACATAGGCCTTATTAAGGCTGTGGAGAAGTTATTCACTGTTTTGTGTTGACAGGTATTTGGTTTGAGCTTAAATTGAATGAGAAGTGGGGAGTTGTGGATAAAGGTGGGGATAACTCGGGTTTTGGGGGATAACTTCTTCACTCGACTTCACTTTTTAGGACCGCAGGTTCTTTTCTGCTGAAAACCCTTCTTCGCTCTCCCGCCGTCGCGGTCCGAGAGCTCCTCAAAAAGTGAAATCTTCATTTGTCTTGTCTACTACTCACTACGTACTACAAACTACTTACTCATTTCCATGTTCATCGGAGAATACAAACATGCAATAGACGAAAAAGGCCGGATGGCTATCCCGGCAAAGTTTCGCTCTTCACTCGACAAGGCGGCGGTTATTACCCGTGGCCTTGATCACTGTTTGTATATTTACACCGCAAGCGAATGGGAGCGTCTGGCGGAGAAGGTAAGGGCTTTGCCAATGACTAGCGCCAATAGCCGCGCCTTTCAACGCTTGATGCTTGCCGGAGCGGTTGATGTAGAGCTCGATAGTCAGGGCCGAGTTCTGATTCCGGAATATTTGCGTTCATATGCGGGGCTCACAAAGCAGACAGTAGTTGCTGGTGTGTATGACCGTCTCGAAGTTTGGGATGAAGCCAAGTGGCAGGAGTATAAAGCAAAAACAGAAGGCACCGCTGATGAGATCGCGGAGAAGTTGGAAGGGCTTGGCATATAATTTCTAATTACTAATATCTAATGAAGCTCCAATGACCAAATGTGGATTTGAAGATGTAAACATTATTTAGAAATTAGGAATTAGATATTAGAAATTAAGTGGTTGTTGATATGGTAGCTGGCTAATGAGTTGTGAACAACTGATTATCCAGTAGGTATATCAACTTACTAGCCAATGCATACTCCTGTTCTTTTACATGAGGTGGTCGAGATACTGAATCCCAAGCCGGGGAGCTTTATTATAGACGGCACAGTGGGTGGTGGCGGGCATGCCCGCGCACTGCTCAAGAGGTTAGAACCTGGGGGCTCATTTTTGGGAGTTGATCGTGATGCGGTGGCGGTGAATAATCTGTCCACGCTTGCGGAGCAATTTCCGGCGATGAGAAAGGTAATAATCCGACGGGCAAGTTATTCACAGTTGCCTGCGTTGTTAGCGGAATTAGATTTGCCGCATGCCGACGGCTTGCTCCTTGATCTTGGGATTAGTTCCGACCAGCTTGATGGAGAGGAAAAGGGTTTTGCGGGACGCGGTTTTAGTTTCCGTCGAGATGAAGAGCTGGATATGCGCTTTGATACAAGCGTTAAACCAGTATATGAGTTGTTGCAGGAGCTTTCCGCAGAACGCCTTGCCGAGGTCATTAAAGACTATGGCGAGGAGCGTTATGCGAAAGAGATTGCAGTGGCAATCAAGCGCGCTGGGGCCATCGCGCCGATTATGACCACGGGGCGATTGGCACAGGTGATTGCCTTGGCCGTGCCAAAAAATTACGAGCACGGACGCATTCACCCTGCAACGCGCACCTTTCAGGCGCTTCGTATTTATGCCAATGGCGAGCTTGAACACCTGCGTCAGGTGCTTGGGATACTGGGGCAGATTATCCGGCCTGCACAAACGGGGCAGGTGGGAGGCAGAGTGGCGGTCATTTCATTTCATTCATTAGAAGACAGGATAGTGAAAGACGTCTTTTCGCAAATGGCGCGAGCGGGGATGGCGAAGCTTTTGACAAAAAAGCCGATTGTCGCCAGTGGGCAAGAATTGCTGGCAAATCCACGCAGTCGGTCTGCAAAACTCCGCGGCATTGAATTGCTCTGATACGTTTTACCACTTTCTCCATACTACTTACTATTCACTTTTCACATGACTCATCAAACCGAAGCTAAAATAAATGCCCGGTTGGGCGGAGCGCTTAAGGTGATCATTCTCGGTATTGTTGCTGTTTTTGTGATTGGAATTGTTGCCTATAACGGCTCACTTCAGGTGCGTCGGCAATTCACGACGCTGCGCGATCGAGTTGAAGAGTTGCAAGCTCAAAATGCCGATCTCAAAAACAAACTGTATGCGTTGACGGACGCGAAAACACTGGGGAGTGTCGCGTTGCGTTCGGGGCTGGTGGTTGAGAGGAATCCTCAATATCTCAATGTGGGGATAACCCCGGTGGTGGCGCAAGGGCGCTAGTTTCTTTGGAAATCGCATCCCGTCAGAGGCACAATGTTATGCAAGTACTCTTTTTTTACAAGATAGATATCGGGAGCAAGGCTGTTTTATTATCGATCATTAATGAGTGCGCCTCAGGCGCATTCTGTCTCTAAGGGAATGAAGTTTCGATTTTTACTTCTTATCGGAGCGACCACTCTTTCATTCCTATTTGTCATCTTTCATTTATATCATTTACAGATTGGGAAGGGAGATTATTACGCGCAGCGCGCGCAGGCTTACAATAATTCCAGTGAATTTCTCACGCCTCGTCGAGGTAGTATATATTTTGTCGATCAGGACGGCGACGTGGTTCCAGCAGCGATCACTAAGGAGTATACAAATGTATTTGTCGATCCAAGCAAGATTACCGATCCTGATCTTGCGGCCGGAGAGATTATTGCTATTTTGCCAGAATTGAATCACGAAGAGCTTGTCGCGAGATTGAGCAAATCACAAAATCAATATGACGTGTTGGCTAAACGAATCAGCGATGAGCAGGTGGCAGCCTTTAAGGCTGCGGAAATCAAAGGAGTATATTTTGAGACGGAGCGCTCGCGCTATTATCCCTTGCAGGAGGTGGGCGCTCATGTGCTTGGCTTTGTTGGTAAGTCAGACGAAAGTGAAATAGTGCACGGTAAATACGGTATTGAGAGTTATTTCGACAGTAAGCTTGCGGGTAAAGAAGGGTCAATGGTGGATGGAAAATTAACGCCACCGGTTGCTGGCAGAGACATCGTGCTTACGATTAATCGTGACATTCAGGGACGAGCCGAAGATATTTTGGCTAAGCTCGTGAGCGAACATAAAGGAACGGGCGGAAGCATTATGGTGCAGGACCCGCGCAGTGGCAAGTTGCTTGCGATGGCGAGTTATCCAAGTTTCAATCCGAACACTTATGCCGATGCGCCACTTTCAAGTTTTACAAATCCGACGGTGGAGGGGCTCTATGAGCCGGGCTCGGTATTTAAATTAGTAACTATGGCCGCGGCCCTTGATAGTGGCGCGGTTACTCCTGATACGACCTATGTCGATACGGGCTCAGTCACCTTGAATGGACGCACGGTTAAGAATTGGGACTTAAAGGCGCACGGCACGCTTTCGATGACCGAGGTGATCGAAGGCTCCATTAACACAGGGACAGTGTTTGCTGAACGGAAGACTGGTCACAGTGCATTTTATGATTACCTACTTGATTTTGGTTTGAAAGAAGCGACAAATATTACTCTCCCCGGTGAGGTGGTTGGCAGAATAACGCCGCTTGAAAAAGATCCGCGCGATATCAACTTTGCCACCGCTTCGTATGGGCAGGGTATTTCGATGACTCCCATTCGTTTACTGACGATTATTTCAGCAATCGCCAATAAGGGGGTGATGCGTCGTCCTTTTCTATTGAAAGAAGAGCAGACGAATGAAGAGCGGCAGGTCATTTCAGAAGAAGCGGCTCGACAGGTGGCAGAAATGATGGTTTCCGCGGTCCGGAAGAATATTATCGCTGATATTCCACATTATGATATTGCGGGTAAGACCGGAACGGCTTTTATTCCGGAGAAGGGCGGGTATAGTGATGAGGTGATTAATACGTATGTTGGCTTTGCGCCTGCGTTTGCGCCGAAGTTTACCATTTTAGTAAAGCTCGAGCGGCCGGAAGGGTCGCCGCTTGCCGGACAGACCGTTGTGCCCGCATTTCGTGAGCTGGCAGAATTTCTGTTAAACTATTACAATATCCCGCCGACGAGCGTAAGCACGAAACTCTAAGCACAAGACTCGAAACAGTCAACCCATTTCTGGTTTTTGTTTTGATATTGTTTAGTACTTCGATATTCGGATTTTAGATTTTACTCTATGCGTCTTACATTACGAAAATTACTTCAACATATTCTTCGTTCTCTTGCTCGGATAACTCTACAAAAGTTTAAGCCGCTTGTGATTGGGGTGACTGGAACGGCGGGCAAGACATCGACAAAAGGGGCGATTGCGGTGGTGCTTTCTCATTGCGGCAAGCGTGTTCGATCGGCGGCAGGCAATCTGAACACTGAGTTTGGCTTTCCACTTAATATTATTGGCGATTATTCTGCGGTTGAGACGGAGCTGGTTGGCAATAAGGGTCCCGCGGGACATATGCTTGAGAAAGGGTGGTTTTGGTCAAGGGCAATTATCGTGGCGCTGTGGAATGTGTTTTTCATGAAAAAAGAAAAATATCCCGAGGTGTTGGTGCTTGAGTATGGCGCTGATAAGCCGGGGGACTTGGATGTTTTGCTTGATATTGCTTCGCCGAGTATCGCGGTGGTAACTGTGATTGGAGACATTCCCGTGCACGTGCAACAGTATGCAGATATCCAGGCGGTGATAGCCGAAAAACAAAAGTTGATTGCTGCTTTGCCAGAAAGTGGATACGCGATTTTGAATGCCGATGATTCGCGCGTGCTTGCAATGCAGTCTGCGACAAAGGCCGGCATCACCACATATGGATTTGGCGAGGGCAGTGATGTGCATATTACTGATTTAGAGTTGCAAGTCGACAATCCCAGACGAGTAACGCCCAAGCCGGTTGGTATGCGGTTTCATTTGGGCCGTCCCGGTGACTTTGTCCCGGTGCACATTGAAGAGGCGCTTGGTGCTCCCCAGGCATATGCGTGCGCTGCCGCGGCAGCAGTTGGGGGTGTGCTTGGTTTTTCGATGGCGCGTATTGGCGAGGCGTTGGCTTATCACCGGGCACCAAGTCAGCGTTTGCGAGTCATCAATGGTATTGAAGGATCAATTATTTTAGACGACAGTTATAACTCTTCTCCGGTTGCGGTGGCGGCCGCGCTAGATGTGGTAAAGAAGCTTAAGGCAAAAAGGAAGGTTGCGGTGTTGGGCGATATGCGTGAATTGGGTAGATATGAGCGGCAGGCGCATGAGCAGGTTGGCGTGTTGGCGGCGCAAGCCTGTCATATACTCGTGACAGTTGGCGAAGCAGGTGGTATTATCGCGCAGTCGGCAATTGAAGCGGGGATGGCAAAAGAGTCAGTGTTTAGTTTCCCGACAACCGCCGATGCCGTGTTCCCCGTAAGAGACTTGCTAAAATCCGGGGATTTGGTTTTAATAAAAGCCTCGCTCGCGCTTCACTTTGAACAGATTGTGGATGCGGTGCGGATGGGCCGGATCGTCGAGTAAAGTAGTAGGGTAGGAAAGTAGGGGCGTAGTATGGTCAATAGTTAATTGTTAACTGTCAATTGTTTGTCTCAGCTGCCGCTTTCGTCTATCCGCCAAAGGCGGACAGGGTGGCTAGCCTGCCCTCCTCTGGAGGGGGCATGGCCCTCAGATGTACTATCTTTACGTTTTAAAAAACGATTTTGATTGGCACTATATTGGGATTACGGCGAATCTTTCTCAGAGACTCAGAAGGCATAATCGGGGTGGTGTTCGTTCAACAAAGCCGCATCGGCCTTTTCAAATGGTCTATCATGAGGTATTTTCTAGTAGAGTTCTTGCGCGGCAAAGGGAAGTCTTTCTCAAGAAAACCGCCAAGGCAAGAGAGGAGTTATTCGCGAAGTTGTAGCTGGCGCTTTCGTCTAGTGGCTAGGACATGGCCTTCTCAAGGCCAGAACACGGGTTCGATTCCCGTAAGCGCTACCATTGGTTCATCTTTTCGGGCAATCGCGTTGCTGCCTGCATCTTGCCGTATGCTATCGCTTATATACGGCTTCAATGTGGTGCCTAGCGTTTGCCAGAAAACCGTTACGTTTTGACCTAAACTGCGCGGAGGTTATACTCAAATAGAGCTGTATATGAAAAAGGTTATTACCCATGTGCCGGTTTCTCATGCTGATATAGTGCGTGATGCCATTGGGAGGGCGGGAGGAGGAAAGTTTAAGAATTACTCATTCTGTAGTTTTTCCGTGCGAGGAGTTGGTCGTTTTTTGCCGGAAGTCGGTGCTCATCCAGCGATTGGCGAGGTGGGAAAGTTAGAGGCGGTTGAGGAGGAACAAATCGGCTTCATTTGCGAAGACTCACTTGTTGACAAAGTTATTCAGGCAATTAAGAAGGTTCATCCTTATGAAGAGATTCCATTTGAGATTTATAATATCGATATAGCGCAGTAGCTACCATGAAAACGAAACGGCTTTTATTTGTTACGGCCTTTGCCATTCTTGTCGTTGCTTTGAGTACGGCCTTCGTGAAACTTGCCGAGCACGATGCGTTGCTGATTCTCCACTTTGATAGTTATCGGGGTAGAGACTTTTTGGGCTCAAAGTTTGACGTTTTTAATATTATTTTTGTGGGAATTGGGATGATTATTTTGAATTATCTGCTGGCGCGCGGCATTTTTAGACGAAACATGTTTTTGGCAAAATTAATGGGTGGAGTCAGTGTCTTGCTTGCCCTCTTGATTTGTATCGCGGTATTTGTTATTATTTCAGTCAACTAAAGATAGTCTAGTAGTCGATTGGTTAATGAGTTAATTAGCCAAACGGAATGAGGAGTTGATCCACTAGACTAATATCCAATTAACTAATAGTCTCATTTTATGGCTTTTGCAGTAATTCAGACCGGCGGCAAGCAGTATCGCGTGGCTGTCGGTAACAAAGTAAAGATTGAGAAGGTTGAGGCCGCCGTTGATGGCAAGGTTGTTTTTGACAAGGTGCTTTTGACTGTTGACGGGCAAAATATTAACATTGGCACTCCTGCTGTTTCCGGCGCTAAGGTTGAGGGTAAAGTGCTTCGCCAGGGCCGCAATAAGAAGGTGATCGTCTTCAAGTACCATTCCAAGACTCGCCGCCGCAAGAAGAACGGCCACCGACAGCCGTTTACGGAAGTGGAAATTACAAAAGTCTAAAAACTAAGAGCTCCCCGGAAGGGGAGTTTTTAGTTTCATGAGTGAATGCGCTACGGGGCGCAAGAGATTTTTTAATCGCGATGTCTTAAGGCATCGGATAATGTCAGTTCATCTGCAAATTCGATCTCGCCTCCGGTTGGGATGCCGCGGCCGAGGCGGGTTATTTTTTTAGCTAAACCATTTAATTCGCCCTGGAGCACTGATGCTTGGATGTCGCCGTAGGTGGTGGGGGAGAGGGCGATAATTATTTCAGCGGCGCTGCCTGCAGAGTCACGATTAATTCGTTCTTTGAGTTTGGCGATGCGAAGGCGGTGTGATTGCTCTAAAATGCCGTCTTTCTTCAGTTCGCCGATAATCAAATATTTACCATTGAACGCTTGTGATTTCTCAAGGCTAATAAGATCAGTCTCTTTTTCTACTATGGCGATAATGCTGCTCTCCCGCTTGCCATCTGCGCAAATCGGGCACTTATCATTCCCGCCTTCAAACAGTAAAAAGCAATCAGTGCACGTCTTGATATTTTTGAGCGCGGCCACAGTAATGCTGAGGCGTTCAATATCGCTGCGGTTTGAGCGGGAGAGATAAAAAGCGATGCGCAGCGCTTGGCGTGGGCCGATGCCCGGCAGGCGGGCGAGTTCGTCAGCAAGGAGTTGGATGGGGCGGGGAATCATAAAGAAAATATCAAACAGTAAATATCAAAAATGAAAGTTAATGAACTTCGCGCAATAGCATTGCGCGAAGAACAAGAATTTTGCATTTTGATTTTTTAATTTTCATTTTGATAAGTGTGCTGCGTATCAATGTTTTTAAAGCTTGCAATCTCTTGGTCAAACTTCAATTTTACGGTGCCGAGCGGGCCGTTGCGGTGCTTAGCAATAATAATTTCGGCCACGTTTTCTTCTTGCGGGTCTAAGCCGACTTTATCTCGATCTTTGCGGTAGATGAAGAATACGATGTCGGCATCCTGTTCAATAGAGCCGGAGTCGCGGAGATCGGAGAGGCGCGGCATTTTTACCTCACGCTGATCACTGGCGCGAGAGAGCTGAGATAGCGCGATGACCGGTACGTTGAGCTCGCGAGCGAGTCCTTTGAGACCGCGGCTGATTTCGGTTATTTGCGCAACAAGGTTGTCGGAGTTGGTGCGCGGCTGAATGAGTTGCAGATAGTCCACGACGATAAGTCCAAGTTCTTTGTGTTCGGCCTGCAGGCGACGCCCCATGGCGCGCATTTGAAGAATATTCGGGCTTGGCGTGTCGTCAATATACATGGGTGCGCGACTGAGCTTGTCGAGCGTGTTTTGAATGAGTTCAAAATCGGTATCGTTGCTTAAGCGGCCACTTCGCAATTTCCAAAGCGGGACTCCGGCTTCAGCAGAGATGATGCGGTCGATGACTTGCTCGCGCGCCATTTCAAGCGAGAAGAAGCCGACTGCCTTGTTTTCTCGGATGGCGACGTGTCGCATCATATCAAGCGCCAGGGAAGTTTTACCCAAACTTGGGCGGGCGCCGATGATGATAAGGTCTGACTTCTGAAGACCAGAGAGCAGATTGTCGATGCCGGTGAAGCCGGTAGGCACGCCACGGAATTGAGCGCCACCGGAGTGGAGGCGTTCGATGCGAGCGAAGGCCTCGGGCAGATCTTCGCGGATCGAGGTGAATTTTTGCGTAATTGAGCGCTGGCTGATTGAAAATATTTTCTGCTCGATATCGTCAAGTACTTGCTCAATATCTTCAGAGGGCGAGAAGGCGTTTTCGGTGATTTCAGACGAGGTGGTGATAAGGTCGCGAAGAATTTTTTTCTCTTTTACGAGCTTTGCATAATGTTCGATGTGGCTTGAAGTTGGCACCGAGTCCATGAGGTGCGTGAGATAACTTGAACCACCGATGGCATCAAGCGTATTCTCTTCTTTGAGAACATTAGTAACAGTGAGAATATCTATCGGTTGAGTTTTTTCGTGTAGTTTTAAAATAGCGCGATAAACAATGCCGTGCGTTGGTTTATAAAAATCGGCAGGCGTGAGCAGGTCTGCCACTTTATGCATCGCGTCTTTGTCTATCATGAGCGCGCCTAGTACCGATTCTTCGGCTTCAATATTTTGTGGAGGAAGTTTAGTAGCCATAAGGGATAATGCGTAATCTTGTAGTGTGCTATGAAAGATTGAGAAATAAGCGTCGCAGCTTTTACGCAATACGCATTAAGCGATTACGCATTTTCTGACTAAATTTTTGGAAGGACCAAAGGACCGCGTGGGGTGTCTTCTACTGCATATCCTAGCATTTCTATTTGCTTTCGTAATTCGTCAGCCTGAATAAACTGTTTACTTCTCCTGAATAACTCGCGTCGTTGGCTTAATTGAATGACCTGCGGAGGCACTTTTGGCAAAAGCTCTTCGATATTAAATATACCCAGTGTTTTGATGATAAACGCTTTTACCTTTTCGGCGTCTTCCTTGGCGATGGTCGACAAAAGCTTGTTTACTTCGCTGAGAAAATCAAAAAGAATAGAAAGTGCTTTCGGGGTATTAAAATCATCATCAAGCGCGCTCCAAAACTTTTTCTCTACCGCTTTCATTGTGATTTTTGCTTTTTTTTGTCCCTTGGCTGGTCCCGTGGCGCGTTCAAGTTTAGCGATCAGGGCACCGAATGAATAGAGATTTTTCTTGGCGGTTTCAATAAGTGTGGTGGTAAAGTCCATCGGCGAGCGATAGTGATGGGCAAAAACCATCATTCGAAAAACGTCTGGCGAGCAGGTTTTAAGCAAGTCTGGGATGGTGATAAAATTGCCGCGACTCTTGCTCATCTTTTGTCCGTTCACATCAAGAAAACCGGCATGCATCCAGAGTTTTACAAAGGGTACTTTGCCCGAGGCGGATTCTTGCTGGGCAATTTCAGCTTCATGGTGGGGGAATTTCAAGTCCAGCGCAGCGCCGTGCACGTCGTATTGCGGCCCAAAATAGTGTTCGCTGATGGCGGTGTCTTCAATGTGCCAGCCTGGCCTACCAGCGCCCAAATCGGTTTCCCATTTTGGCTCTCCTGGCTTGCTGAACTTCCACAGACAGAAATCGCCCGTATTGCGCTTTTTTGCGCTTTCATCAATGCGGCTGACTCCGGCATTTGCATCTGCGACGGTTCGGTGAGAAAGCTTGCCGTAGTCTGGAAAGGTGGTGAGATCAAAATACCAGCCGTCACCTTCAATCTTATACGCGTGATTTTTTTTAATAAGCGTTTTGATTTGGTGAATGATTTGAGGAATATGATCAGTTGCCCGGGCATACTTGTTGACAGCCGTCACCTTCAACTCTTTCATGTACTTTATATAAAGCGCCTCGAACCCGCGAGCAATCTTCTCGCTCGATATTTTTTGAGTGTTTGCTCGTTCAATAATTTTATCGTCAATGTCGGTGATATTCTGAAGGTAAAACACTTCTCGTTTCTGATGGCGGAGGTATTTTACGAACAAATCGAAGGTAACATAGGTGCGGGCGTTGCCAATGTGCGGGTGATCATAGACAGTCGGACCACACACAAACAATTTAAGCGGTCGTTTACCGGTCTTGCGCAGTGTTTCCTTTTTTTCGGAGAGCGTATTGTAGATCTTAATCATACCCACTCCTTATAACATTTTCTTACGCTTAAAGACAATCGCGAGTCCGATGACGAGGATAATGATAAGAGTAAGTGTGGTCCAGAACGCGCTCTTGCTGCCAATCAGTGATTGTCCAAAGTGGTTATCAGTGAGGAAGATAAAGAAAAGCGGGATGGTAAACAGAAAGGCGAGCACCGTGAAGCGTTGGATGGTTGCGTTGGTGGCGGCTGAAAGCAGTTGCCCGTTGGTGCTTTCAAGCGATTCGATGATTTCAAAATAATTTTCAAGGCTTTGAGTGACTTTTAAGTTGTCGCCGACAAGATCGGCAAGATAGATGCGGCTTTTCTCGCCCCAGAACTTTACGCCGTTTTCGCGCAGAGAATGGAACATGATATCGTGCGGGCGCACGATAAGACGATAATCGAGAATATTGCGCTTGATATATGAAATGTTTTTGAGCAGTTCGGCCTCTTTGCCGTTGAAAATCTCAGAACCAACATACCGCACCTGCTCTTCAATATGGCGCAATTGGCGGAGTGAAAACTTAATAACCTCTTCCATGACTCGGTACAGTGCCATAAAGCTTTCGCCGCCTAAAAGCTCTTTTTGGAGTTGGGCATTGCGGCCAACTTCAGAAATGAATGCGTCAAGCTGTTCGAGCTGCTCATAACGGATGAGAATGATGCTTTGTTTGGTGACGAGAATGTCTATTTCTGCCCGGCGAGAGGTGCGCGTTTTGGGGTCATAGACGGGAATGTGATACACGATAAACAAATAATCCGTGTAGTGCTCCACGTGACCGCGGGCTGATGGCTGAAGCAGTTCTTCAAGGATAACCGGATGGAATGCGTGGTGTTTTTTGAGCGCCTCAATATCTCCGTGATTCGGCTTAAAAATATCAATCCATGTTATTTTTCCTTTAATGACTTGCATTCCGTTAAAAGTGATTTAATGATTTATAATAAAAAAGTGATGTTTTGCGGAGAGTGTTTTGCATTTTCGGTTTTCGTAAGCGTGCGGAAGCGATTGTATCGTTTTTTGCTTCTTGCAAGACGTGCATGATGCGTGTGGATAACCGTTTTTACTATTATATCGTATAATAAGAGTGCTGTCCGAGTATCTTTTTATTAAGCATATCATTATTCATTTCTATGTCTGAGCCATCACAAAAATATTCTCTCGGGCGGGCGCTGGGTCTTATCGCGGTTTTAATAATCGTTATGATGACGGCTCCGCTTTTTTCAAAATTGAGCATTGTGTTTGGCTGGACAAATCCTACAGAGGCTCCTCCGGGTGGTTCGGGTATTTTGACGGCGCTCAACGGTAAGCTTGGCATTAATACCGCAAATCCGAGCACTACGCTTACGATTAATGGCGAGTTGAGTATTGATGGCGATCGTATTCGAGATGTGGCCGCGCCGATTGACGGGAAAGATGCCGTAAACAAAGATTATCTCATTGAGCAGGTGCCGATTTTGGCGGCGTCAAGCAGTGGCGGTGGCGGCTGGTTTCTGTCCTATGGTGTAAGCACGAGTCAAACGCCAGTTGGCTTTTGGCGCGCTTTTGGTGGCGCGCTGCCTTCTAGTTGTTTTCGTAATATTAGTACCGGGGTGCTGGCTTGTAATCAATTGCCGACCGCTCCCGGGAAAGCAGGTGAGGGAGCGCCTGCGTGTCCGACCGGATGGACTGAAGCATATGCCGGTTTCGGGCCGTTTGGTAATATAATTTTATGGAATGGTAATTTGACTTCAAACGGCGTTCAAGAGCCAGAGGAAGATGCCAATCCAGATATGGCGGTGGCGGCGACTTATTCCGTTTGTGCAACTACCCCCTATCTTCATATTCCTGTTACGCAAACAACTATCGGCTATCAACAAGGACAAAGTAGTTTGCTCAGCGCGTGCACAAACTACGATGCGAATAATCCTGGGCGGGTTAACTGCAACACCTGTCGGGTGTGTGTGAAGTAATTTTTTTCATCTGCAATGTTTGTCACCCCTCTTCGAATTGCTGGGTTGCTCTTGGTTGGGGCCATCGTCTTATGGATTGCCGGATATAATGAAGGGGGAAGTCCGTGTGTGACAAAGACATCAAATGAAGTTATTGAAGGCGCTTCGCTTTCGGGTGTTATTGAATCGGGGCAGCGCATAACCGTCGCCGAAGGTTATTATGGGTGTCGTCCCGTTGAGCGAGGCGACATCGTGGTTTATTTTGACCCCGGGTTACGGCAAAAAATTGCAAAGATTGTCAAAGCTGTCGAAGGAGATGTATTTGCTCTGGCGCTTGCCGAAGGTGGGGCAAAAATAATGATTAATAATGAAGCGGCTAGGACAAGTGACGGCATCGTGTATCGTTTAAGCGACGCCTCTTATAGGTTGCTCTCATTATATGAGCGCGACTATGGCGGTGTTATGCCGACAGGTAGCGTGCTTTTGCTTGGTAATCTTGCAGTTGGTACGCGCGATAGTTCGGCGTTTGGCTTAGTGAGCCAAAGTGATCTTGTGGGCAAAGTTATTGATTATTAGATTGTCGATAGCGTGATTGTTGTTTCCCCGTTGACAGAAGGCTGGGGTGTATTAAAATAAGGGGCACTTGGCGGGGACTCTTATGTATATCGCTATGTCAGACACCTTATCTCAAAACAACAATATGCAGTCTGCCGGTGAGCCGACACAGGAAGAGCTTCTTGCTGGATGTCGAAAAGAGCGTGATGAATATCTGAATAGCTGGAAGCGCGCGAAGGCGGATTTAATCAATTATAAAAAAGAAGAGGATCAACGATTCCGAGAGATTGCTTCGTTTGCCACGCTGGGAATGGTTCGTGAATTACTTGCGGGCATGGATAGCTTTGCCGCTCTCGAGAAAAGTCTAAAGGGCGAGTCGCGTTCTGATTCAGAGCGGGATCTTATCTCCGGCATATTGGCCATCAAAAATCAATTTGAGGAGATTTTAAAACGTCAGGGCGTCATGCGTATCCCGGTGCAATCCGGTCTGCCTCCTGATCCAAGGCTTCATGAGGCCATCAGCGAGGTACGCCTTGAGCAAGAACGAGCGGAGCTTGACGGCAAGATAATAGAAGAGCTTGTTGCTGGTTATACAATGGGTGAACGGGTGATTCGAGCGGCAAAGGTGAGCATTGGGAAGATTGGAAATGTCCAATAACCAATTACCAAATCCCCAAATCAATGATTGTAATGAAAAATAAAAAATTTAAATTTGATTTGTAAATGAGGTAATTTGTAAATTATTAATTGTTTATTACATATTCGTATGGCAAAAATTATTGGAATCGATTTGGGAACGACAAATTCTGCAGTTGCGGTGATTGACGGGGGAGCGCCAAAAATTTTGGAAAACGCTGAAGGTAATCGCACGACGCCTTCGATTGTAGCGCTCACTAAGGCAAATGAGCGCGTTGTTGGACTTCTTGCAAAGCGGCAAGGAAGTGTGAATCCGAAGAATACGATTTTTTCTGTAAAACGTCTTATCGGTCGAAAGTTTTCTGATCCTGAAGTGCAAAATGATAAGAAGTGGCTGCCTTACGAAATTCAGCAATCAGCTGCCGGTGGTGTTGAAGTAAAAATGGGTGACAAGTGGTATAAGCCAGAGGAGATCTCGGCGATGGTGCTTGCCAAAATTAAGGCAGATGCAGAGGCGAAGCTTGGTGAAAAGGTGGATGGAGCGGTGATTACCGTTCCGGCCTATTTTGACGACAGTCAACGGCAGGCTACTAAAAACGCGGGTGAGATTGCTGGCCTTAAAGTGCACCGCATTATCAACGAGCCGACTGCCGCCGCGCTGGCATATGGGTTAAACAAGGCAAAAAATGAAAAAATAGTGGTATATGATTTTGGCGGCGGCACGTTTGATGTATCCGTGCTTGAAATTGCGGACAATACCATTGAGGTTCGAGCGACTGGCGGCGATACGCACTTGGGCGGTGACGATTTTGATAAACGGATTAACGAATATCTTGTTGCCGAATACAAAAAACAAGAGGGGATAGATATCAGCAAAGACATGCTTGCGGTGCAGCGCCTCAAAGAGGCGGCGGAGCGCGCCAAGCATGAGCTTTCCACGTCGCTTGAGACCGAGGTGAACTTGCCTTATATTACTTCCGACGCCTCGGGGCCCAAGCACTTTGTCATGAAATTGTCGCGCGCCAAGCTCGTGAGCCTGGTTGGTGACATGATTGAGCGATCGGTGCAGTTAACGCAAAAAACTATCAAAGAGGCTGGGTTTGAAATGAAGGATATTAATGAAGTCGTGCTGGTGGGAGGGCAAACGCGCATGCCGGCAATGGTGGATGCGGTAAAGAAAATGTTTGGCAAAGAGCCGCACCAGGGCGTCAATCCAGATGAGGTGGTGGCCATTGGCGCGGCGGTGCAAGGCGAGATTTTGGCGGCTAAAGAAGAGGGACGCAAGCCAGAAGGAGATGTGAAAGACGTTCTGCTTCTTGATGTGACTCCTTTGTCGGTTGGTATTGAAACGCTTGGTGGGGTATTCACAAAGCTCATTGAGAAAAACACCACTATTCCAACGGACAAGAGTCAGATTTTTTCCACCGCGGCCGACAATCAGACAAGTGTGGAGATTCATGTTTTGCAAGGTGAACGTGAGATGGCCAGCGATAATAAAACGTTGGCGCGGTTTATTCTTGATGGAATTCCACCGGCTCCACGTGGAATGCCACAAGTTGAGGTGAAGTTTGATATTGATGCCAATGGTATTTTGAACGTCTCGGCCAAAGAACAAAAGAGCGGCAAGAGTCAGTCGGTGCGCATTGAGGCTTCGACGGCGCTTTCTAAAGAAGAGGTTGAGCGACTCAAGGCAGACGCGGCAAAACACAGTGAAGAAGATAAAAAGAAGCGCGAGTTGGTTGAGGCTCGCAACCATGCCGAACAAATGGTGTATGTTTCCGAAAAAGCGCTTAAGGATGGCGGCGATAAGGTGGCTGCCGATGTTAAAAGCAGTGTGATGGCCAAAATTGAAGAGCTGAAAAAAGTGAAAGATTCGGGTGATGTGGAAGGGATAAAAAAGGCGACTGAAGCATTGGGAACCGAGATACAAAAAATCGGAGCATCAATGGGTGGCGCGCAGGGGCCAGAACAGCAGTCGGGGCCGCAGTCAGAATCAGAGCCGGGAAAGTAGTGGAAGATACGGGCGCGCCAGCTGGCGCGCCCGTATGTGTTAATATAAATACATTGGATCTCGTTAGAAATCGAACACAATAAAATCTGTTACTATAAACGACATCATTTCACAAAGAACTTGCTTTTATAAAGGTCATTATATGCACTATTTCTAACGGGATGGATTTACAGCAATTTCGCGGGCTCAACACGGGCAAGATAGAAAAAATACCATCAGCTTCACATTATGTGACGGAGACTGATGTCGATTGGTCGTTGAAGCATTTTGCGATTCTGCTTGTTCTGGGAGCTGGCTTTGGGGTTTTATCAAGTTACGTTTTGTCGCTGTTTAACGCCGCGCCCAGTTTTGAAACATTGGTGCCGGTTGCGCTTAGCTTGTGTGCCTTGTTGGTGGTTGTGGTGTTCCAATCCCTGTTTTTAAAGAGTTTCCAGCTTTTTTTGTGGGTGACCTTGGCTGAGATTGCCGGATTACTTTCCTTTTTTTATGCGTCGCTGACATCGTGGCTTGTTTTTGGAGCAATCGCTCTGGCTGGCCATTGCGTAAGTGGTTTTCTTCGCGGGCGGCTTGATTTAACCGATCATCTCACAGTTCATTTCGGCAGATTTTCCAGGATTATTTTGAGTTCTGGTATCTCTGGATTGGCACTTCTGTTGGCGCTTTTCTATGTTGGCGTATATCGGACAAATGGCATTTCATTTGCCGCGTTTCAGTTTGTGGCTGCTGGCAGTGCACCGATTATTGATAATTTTGTTCCCGGATACGATGCCAATTTTTTGGCTGATGATTTTTTTGAAGAGTTCGCGCGCCAGCAACTCAAGAGCAACCCGCAGTTTGTTTTGCTGTCATCCGCGGATCAGGAACGCGTCATTGAAGAGACTGGGTATCAGTTGCGCAGTCGGGTGGCGGAGGCGACTAGAACAACTGTTCAACCGCAAGAAACCTTCGAGCATTATTTGTATCGCATTACGCTTTCTTACGCGAAAAGTTTTAGTAACCAACGATTGCACCTCATTCCCGTTTTTATTATCATACTTGCTATTTATTCGGTTATCCGCGGCGTAATGTTTCTCTTAAAGTGGCCTGTTATCTTGGTAAGTTATTTGGTGTATCGTATCTTGCTGGGGGTGCGGTTGGTGTATATCACCACTGAGCCGCGCAGCAAGGAGATAATCATGACGAGGTAAATAACGCGTAGTAAGCTAGTAGAATAATACTGTGGAAAAGGTTGTATTTTGGCCTTGCCTGGCTCATACTATTTTACGCATTAGCTCACTATGTAATTACGCATTATTTCTATGAATGACTACTATCAAATCTTAGGCGTGCAAAAAGGCGCCACCGACGAGGAGATCAAAAGAGCGTATCGCAAGCTGGCGCAGGAGCATCATCCTGACCGGCCGACTGGCAATGAAAAAAAGTTCAAAGAAATAAACGAGGCATATCAAGTGCTCTCCAATAAGGAAAAGCGTGCGCAGTATGATCGTTTTGGTAAGACGTTTAATGGTGCTGGCGGGCCCGGGTTTTCGGGCGGAGCGGGGTTTGAGGGTTTTGACATGAACTTCGGGGATTTTGGCGATCTTTCTGATATTTTTGAAACATTTTTTACTGGTATGGGCGGCAAGCGGCGCAAGACGTATACGCGTGGCAGTGACTTGCAGTTTATACAAGAGATAACTCTTGAAGAGGCGTACCAGGGCATTAAAAAGGAGATTCGTTTTAAGGTGCATGAAACGTGCAAGACATGCGCTGGTCTTGGTTATTTTGAAAAAGAAGGGACAAGCACGTGCGCGACATGTGATGGGCGCGGTGAAATTAAAGAAGTGCGGAATAGTTTTTTTGGTTCCTTCCAGCAGGTGCGCGCGTGTGGCAAGTGTCACGGCACGGGGCAGATTCCCAATAAGACGTGTACTCTTTGTAAGGGGGCTGGTCGCATTGCCGGCTCAAAATCTTTAACGGTAGAGATTTTGGCTGGTGTGGCTGATGGGCAATTAATTAAGGTGTCAGGCGCGGGCGAAGCTGGTGAGCGAGGCGCTCCGGCGGGTGACTTATATATTCAGGTTCGTGTTGCTCCGCACAGAGCATTTCGTCGTGAGCATGATGATTTAGTGGTTGTAAAAAGCCTTCAGGTAACTGATTTGCTTCTTTCATCCTCATTTGAGGTGGTTACGATTGGCGGAGAAAAAATAACCATTGAGATTCCGGCTGGTTTTGATCTGCGTCAGCGGCTCAAAATTTCTGGTCGGGGCATGCCGCATTTTGGCAGGAGTGGCCGGGGTGATCTTTTTGTGGAGTTTGATGTTCGCGCCCCCAAGAAGCTTTCTGCAAAGGCAAAGAAGATCGTGGAAGACCTTCGAAAAGAGCTGGAATAACCACATTTGTTTACATGAAAAATGAAGAAGTGATTGTGATGTCGGTGGGTGGCTCTTTGATTGTGCCGAATGAGGTTGATTCGCATTTTTTGGGCGACTTTCTCAGACTGATACAGTCTGAGATCAAAAAGGGTCGTCGGTTTATTCTGATTACTGGCGGCGGCAAAGTGTGTCGCGCATATCAAGCAGTCTTAAAAAAGGTTGCGGATGTTTCAAGTGTTGAGCTGGATTGGTTGGGGATTGCAGCAACTCATCTTAATGCCCGCCTTGTTCAGCTTGCTTTTGGTAAGCTTGCTCACCCGGTTGTTGCCACTGACGCGTCCAAAAAGATGCATTTTAAAGAAAAGGTGCTGGTTGCGGGTGGTTGGAAACCGGGGCGCAGCACCGATGATGGCGCGGTTCGCCTTGCTGGCATGTATGGCGCAAAGACTGTGATCAACTTAAGCAATATTGATTATATCTATGACCGTGATCCGCGGACGCACAGTGATGCGAAAAAGATAGAGCGGCTCAGTTGGGCGCGATATCGCAAAATGTTTGGTTCAAAGTGGGTTCCTGGAGCACATACTCCGTTTGATCCGGTTGCAAGCAGGCTTGCTCAGCAAAATAAGACAAAGGTTGTTTTTTTGAATGGTGCAAATCTTGCGAACGTGAAAAGTTATCTTGATGGTGGCCCGTTTATTGGATCGGTGATCGAGTAGTTCAGGTGTAGAGGGGCGCGACCGGGAGCAGGGCAATGACGCGGCTGTATATAAGCGACAGCATACAGCAAATTTAAAGGAACGCCGTTCTGGCAGGGAAAGCTGCGTAAGCGGTGCCCCCACATGGAATCGAACCATGATCAGCGGATTAAAAGTCCGTTGCTCTACCACTGAGCTATAGGGGCAATATGTTGTAGAGCAACGGAACCGTTACTCTTCCGGGGTAAGCTTTGAAACCTGACCACTATAGTAGCTTACCCGTCTCGGCTTGGCAGCCTCGACCCACTGAGCTATAGGGGCGTATAATAGTATTCTTCTAGAATATCCTATTATATATCTCATAGCTAATGGCGGAAGAGCAACAAGGTGCTCTTCCGGGGAAAACTTCTAAAAGTGAACACTTTGGCAGTTCTCCCGTTCAGGTCTGCTGACCTTCACCCACTGATCTATAAGAAAAATGATACAAATTGCGCTTCTTTTTATAACATGAATTTTTGACAAAGCCAAATGGGGGCGGTAGGTTGACGGTATCGCATGAGAGACGAAGGGTAGCGTCATATCAGAGCGCATGCCATAAGATCTCGAAGCGATAGCAAGGAGTAAGAGTAATGGCAACCATCAGAGTGTCTTTGCGTAAGGGCGCGGTTGAAATTTGCCGGCGCCAGAAGGTGGAAATTAACCCGGAGGCTATCGCCACAGATGGTATGGGTGCGGATTACATCGAGCTGGCCGATTTGGGCCATCCACTGCTTCAGATACTACCGCGCAGGGCAGTTCTCTTGGCTTCTTTGCGGGACTATCGTTACGCTGACTTTCTTCCCGAGGGTTCTTATGGCCATGTGCTTCCGCGCGACGTGGTCGGTCAGGTCAAGACGGATCAGACCAAGGACGCCGAGAGGGTTCGGCAGATAATCAGCGTGCTTGGACCCGTTCTCTCGGATGTGCTTGAGGGGTATCAGACTCTCATCAACCACAAGTGTCGGCCGGATAACCCGTCGCCGGTGAAGACATCGGGAATCAGGCCCTTGCGAGAGGTGATGGCATTGCGCGAGAAGGAGTATCTCAAGCACGTCTTGTGGGTTTTCCATGGCAGGCGCCATCTGGCTGCAGATGCGCTCGGGATCAACCGAACCACGCTTAACAAAAAGATGCACGAGCATGGCCTCTTTGAAGGGGCGGCCGGCTAGGCATCTCGCTCATCGCGACTGGGCGCGGGGACTGACCAGTCTCCGCGCCCTTTGCATTTTTATAAAAGCTGGCCTACAATCCTCTCATGCGTAAGAAATCATTGCTGTTTATCTTGGGTGTGTTTGCGGCAACCATTCTGGCGATTTTTTATGTTTCGCCAACAGAAACGCAAATTGGCAACGGCAAGTGGCGATTGGGATTGGATTTAGTGGGCGGCAGTCACTTGGTGTATGAGGTGGATATGAAAGATGTGACAGAAAGCGAGCGTGCCACGGTGATGGCTGGGTTACGCGATGTTATTGAAAAACGTGTCAATTTGTTTGGCGTGAGCGAGCCGCAGGTGCTTACCGCCAGAAGCGGCGAAAGTTATCGCATTATTGTGGAGCTTGCTGGCATTAAAGATGTTTCTGCTGCAATCAAGCAGATTGGTGAAACGCCGACGCTGGTTTTTGCCGAAGTGAATATCGATCCGGCGAGTTCAACGCCCGGTGAAGAGATCGCCGCCGAAGCTTTAACGCCGACCGAGTTGACGGGGCGATATGTGGAAAGCGCGCAAGTGGGCAGAGATCCTCAGACGGGAAGAGTGCTTGTTTTGTTAAACTTTAACACTGAAGGCTCGCGGCTTTTTGAAGAGATAACCGCGCGCAATGTTGGTAAACAGCTAGCGGTGCTTTTGGATGGTAATTTGGTAACCGCTCCGATGGTAAATGAGAGGATTATTGGCGGCCAGGCGGAGATAACTGGCATGTTCACGCTGACGGAAGCCAAGCAGATTGTCCAGCGCTTTAACGCAGGTGCGCTACCAGCTCCGATTACGTTGGTGAGCCAGCAGACTATTGGCGCGACATTGGGAACCAACTCACTTCGCGAAATCTTGTTTGCCGGCGCGGTGGGCATGCTACTTGTCATGCTTTTTATGATTTTGTATTATCGGACACTTGGATTTTTTGCCTCGCTCGCCCTCATAATTTATACGGCACTCGTGCTGGTGATTTTTAAATTGATGTTTACGCTTACTTTGGCAAGTATTGCCGGCATCGTGCTTTCAATTGGTATGGCAGTGGACGCAAATATTCTTATCTTTGAGCGCACGCGCGAAGAGGTGAAAAAGGGCGGGAACAAGCACTCGGCGATTATTGAAGGTTTTCACCGAGCGTGGCCGTCTATCAGAGACAGCAATATCGCCACCATTATCACCTCACTCGTGCTGTATAATCTCACATCGAGTTTTATTAAAGGTTTTGCGCTTTCGCTTTTGATTGGCGTGCTCGTTTCGATGTTTACGGCCATCACCGTCACCCGCACTCTTTTACGGGTATTTATAAAGGAAAAGAGTGCGGTAAGCACGAAGCACTAAGCACTAAATCCTAAACAATATTTAATTTTCAATTTGAGAAATTAGTGATTGTAATTTGTTTAGAAATTAGATATTAGAAATTTTATCGTATATGAATATTATCAAACATAAGTGGTTCTTCCTTGGTTTCTCAATCCTTCTTATCGCGGCGAGCGTATATGGCATTGCTATGTATGGCTTGCAAAAGGGTATTGATTTTACTGGCGGCACGCTGTGGCAAATTGATCTTCCAGAAGGAGTTACTAAAGATGAGGTGGCGGCATTTGTGGCAGACGATCTTGCGCTTATTGACGCCGTGGTCACTGAACAAGAAAATGGCAGCGGGTTTAATATCCGAGCAAAAGAAATTAAAGAGGCGGAGCATCAAACCTATCTTAAGCAGTTTTCCGCGAAGTTTGGCCCCGTGCAGGAGTTAAGTTTTCAGACAATCGGCGCGGCGATTGGCGCTGAGTTGGTGAATAAGGCGTTGTGGGCTCTGGGCATCAACTTGTTTGCCATCTCACTGTATGTGGCTTATGCGTTTCGTAAAGTGAGTCAGCCGGTGAGCTCGTGGAAATATGCCTTTATCACGCTTATCACGCTTTTCCATGACGCGCTGATTCCGGTTGGTATGATGGCTTTTCTAGGTCACTATCTGGGCGTTGAAATCGACGCGAATTTTATTGTTGCCATCTTACTAGTTATTGGATTTTCGGTGCATGACACGATTGTGGTGTTCGATCGCATCCGGGAAAATCTTCGTCGAAGCGGATCTGTGGCCAAGGAGCACTTTGGCAACCTGGTGAATGTCAGTATCCGCGAAACGTTTGCCCGTTCACTGAACACGTCGCTTACGTTGATTATTGTACTTGCCGCGCTCCTGGTGCTGGGTGCTGGTTCGCTTTATTACTTTATTTTGACTATTTTGGTCGGCACGATGGTGGGAACTTATTCATCTATTTTTGTCGCCTCGCCACTACTGGTGCTTTGGAACCGGAAAGCGGGAAAGTAAGTAATATTGGCCTGAATTTAAGCTAAATAGGTGCAGGGGTTGACGCTTTTACGATAAAGTGATATCCTCTGAGCAACGTATTTTAGCATGGTTTTGAGGGGTTTCAGCGGTCTTTTGCCTCGCTTTTTTATTACTTATTTATAACGATTTAGACACTATGCCATCTGCGGTAAAATCAACCAGCAAAATTATAGAAGATTTGTTCGCGGGTCTTGATGCGCGCCAAAAAAAGGTTTTGACCAAGCGCTATGGATTGGATTCCGGAGAAGAGATGACTCTTGCTGAGCTTGGCAAGTCTTTTGGTGTTACCCGTGAGCGCATTCGGCAGATTGAAGCGCTTGCCTTAAATGATGTTCGTAAAGGCGCGAAGGAGGGGCATTTAAACGAGTTAGTCGCGGCGGTAACCGAGGCGTTGAAGAAAACCGGTGGTGTACGGAGAGAGGATCACTTATTGGATGAAATTAAGCACTTTGCGCACGAGGCTGACGCGGCCGCTAATTTTGCTAATCAAGTTCGTTTCTTGCTTGAAATTAGTAAAGCGGTGGTTTATCACCGTGAAGACGATAGCTTGCATGGACACTGGCACCTTTCTCTTACTCACCAAAAAAAGGCGCTTGATTTCTTAGATTCACTGGTCAAGCATCTTAAAGACAAGAAGCATGAAACGCTTCACAGCAAAAAATTTGATCAATTTTTTCATGAAGTTGTTGAGCTGCACAAGCTGGAGAAAGAGGTTGCCCGCCATTATGTTGCGATTTCCAAAAAGTTCGGTTCAAACCTGTATGGCGATTTTGGATTAACCGAATGGCCAGAGGTGAAGCCGCGTGTTTCTCGGGATTGGATTTATCTTATTTTAAAGAAAGCTGGCAAGCCGTTGCACTTTGGTGAAATTGCTAGTGAGATTCGTCGGTTGCGCCCCAGTAAGAAAACAAACACGCAAACCATCCACAACGAGCTGATTAAAGATAAGCGTTTTATTCTGGTTGGTCGCGGTATTTATGGTCTTCGCGAGACCGATACGATGCCGTCTGGCACCATCAGGGATATTTTAATTCACATTTTGAAGGCGGAAGGTTCAATGAAACCAAAAGATCTTATTGCGAAGGTGCTTGAGCACCGCATCTTTAAAGAAAATACCATTTTATTCAACTTGCAGAACAAAAAATATTTTGAGCGGTTGGCCGACGGAAGATACCGGGCAAAAGCATAGCGTCTTGACGCAAAAAGGAAACGAGGCATTTTCACAAAGCCGCCCGAAAGGGCGGCTTTGTGTTTGGCGCGTATCGTATTAAAATAAAGAGAAGCCGTCGCGTGGTGCGCGGCAGGGCCAAATCTTAAGAATATGATTGCACGTTTTCTTGAATCGGCATGGAATTACATTGGCCCGTTTTTGGGGGCAACGTGGTGGTTTTTGATTTTCCCGCCCATCTTTTTTATTGCCTATGGAACATGGCTTGCCTGGCGCCAGCGAGTGTTTGAGCACGGGCTGAAGTGGGAGATGCTGGAGGTGCGTATCCCGCGTGAAATCTTAAAAAGCGCGCGCGGCATGGATCAGGTGTTGCAATCGATTGCGGCCATGCGTAATTCAGCTGGAGACCTGCAGGAAAAATATTGGGATGGTGAAATCCCGCGTTGGACAACTCTTGAGATGGTAAGCTTTGGCGGCGAGATTCATTTTTATATTCGTGTCTATAAAAAATTACGCGCGCTCATTGAGGCGGCGTTTTATGCGTTTTATCCAGACATTGAACTGGTTGATGTTCCACCCGAGCAGGATTATGCCCGCACGATGTTGCCGCCGACTATCGGCGAGCTTAATGCCAATGGTCGCGCGCTCTGGGGCAGTGAGATGGTGCTTAATAAATCGCCGCTCTATCCGCTTAAGACGTATTTGGAGTTTGAGCACATGGAGGAGATGCACCAGTTTGATCCGATGTCGGCGTTTTTAGAAACGCTTTCTAAGGTCAGCCCCGGGGAAGAGTTTATGATTCAATATAATATTCAGCCCATGTATAAGTGGAGCAAAGATTTTGAACATGAGTTTGATGAGCTCAAAAAGCCGACTCGAGTAAAAGTAGAGGATCTTGCTGCTGACGAAGGGGTGGCTGGAGCAACGGTAATGCGCACGCCAAGTCAAACGCAATACCTGGAGATGATCGAGCGTAATATGGGTAAGCCCGGGTTTGAGACGATTATTCGCTTTTTGTATGTGTATCCATTGGGTCGTTATAATGATGCGTTCGCGCGTCGAACGGTGCTTTCCACGTTTAATCAATTTTCAGACGCGGGGCTCAACTCGTTTAGCCGCAGTCAGCACATGTCAACTAAAACAAAGGGGTGGGAGTTCCCATATATTTTTCCTAACTTGCGTGTGAAATTGCGTGAACAGCGCTTGCTTTCGTATTATCGTGATAGGGAGATGTGGACAGAAATGCGCGTGGGTCGCATATTAAGTTCTCACATTTTTAACTTTAATACGCACAGTCGTCCGCAGATTCTTACTTCAGAGTCGCTTGCCAGCTTGTGGCATCCGCCATCTAATTTGATTCTTACCGGTCCGCATACTCAGCGAATGGAGAGTAAAAAGATGGGCGCACCAGCCGGCTTGCCGATCTATGCTGATGATAAGGTGCTGGATCAATTCAAATAAAATGCAAAGTGTAAATTGCAAAAATCAAAATTTTGGAACTGCTGATTTTCCAATACGAAAATCAGAAGCGCAATAATTTTACATTTTGAGATTTAATTTTTTATTTATAGCATGAGTGGTCACAAGAAAACATTTTATCAAACGCTGTTTTTTACCGAAGAGAAGGTGATTTT
>CAYWPI010000003.1:58239-65043 GCA_964460325.1 uncultured Candidatus Saccharibacteria bacterium
GTCACAAGAAAACATTTTATCAAACGCTGTTTTTTACCGAAGAGAAGGTGATTTTGTGGACTTCGTTTGCGCTCTTCTTTTTGTATGTTGTCTGGCAGATAATTGCGGTCGGCGGCAGCGAGGGTCTTTTTCAGTATGCTGTTTTTTCATCTCGGTTCTGGGATGCGCTAGGTGCAACGTTGATGCGCGTATGGCTGTATCGCATTGGACCAGTCATTATTACTTTGGAGATTTTCCTCATTGCTGTTTTTATCGTTGCTCTTGTGAATTACTGGCCGATGGCGCCGCGGGTAAAGTTTGCCCATACCCGCCCGCCGGTGCGCACTCGCAAAGTCCGTTTTGTAAAAGATCCGGCAATCGCTCAGCATTGGGGAATGATTTTGAATCGAGTAAAAAGCGGCACGCAAGACGCAATGAAATATTCTATTCTTGAGGCAGACGTGCTAGTTGATCACTTTCTCAAGAAGGTTGGTTTTGCGGGCGATCATATGGCCGATCGGCTCACGCAGATTATTCCGGAAAATGTTCCGAGTTTAGAACGAGTATGGAAAGCGCACCGGTTGCGTAATGAGTTGGCGCATACTCCGGGAGCCACGGTAGCCGTTGAAGAAACTAAAGAGGCGCTCATGGCTTATCGCGATTTTTTGGTTGAACTTGGAGCGTTATAAAAGTAAAGTGCAAAAATCAAAATGCA
Source organism: uncultured Candidatus Saccharibacteria bacterium (assembly GCA_964460325.1). GTDB lineage: Bacteria > Patescibacteriota > Minisyncoccia > UBA6257 > 1-14-0-10-44-23 > CAYWPI01. Next base: position 58,934 of record CAYWPI010000003.1, read on the forward strand.
AAATGACAGAGAAAAATTTAAAGTTGAATTCAAGAATAGACTTTATTCTTTTGAGTTAAAGCTCGTCCTTTTTTTAGATCACTTGCCTAATGATAATGTGTCCCGGCGTATTGGCGATCAATTGCTTCGCAGTGGAACAAGTATATTGGGGAATTATATTGAAGGGCAAGCAGCAAGCAGCAAGAAAGATTTTATAAACTTTTTTAATCATTCGTTAAAATCTAGTAATGAGAGTAAAATCTGGTTAATGCTTTTGCGTGATACGAAACGTGCGAAGCCTGAAGATATTAATCCCTTGTTAATTGAGCTGGAAGAGATATCTAAAATTTTTGCCGCAAGCATTCTAGCTATGAAAGGTAAACGATAATTTTAATTTTTAATCTGTGATTTTGATATTTGATATTTAATTTTTGATATGCCTCCTGATCCAATCAAAAACTCAACTCCGCCTCCGGCCACTCCGGCGAATAATCCGGCGAATAAGATTCAGATTATTAAATATGCGCCGCCTCCACCGCAACTGCCGATGCTTGGCAAGGTAGAGCCAACACACGTTTCGTTTATTGGTCAGACGAATTATGTTGCCGCGCTTGAAGAAAAAAAGTTCGTGTTTGGTATTAAGCGTGAAGACCGCCGCCGCCATCTGTACATTGTGGGGAAGTCTGGGGTGGGGAAGTCTAAATTTTTAGAGCTTCTCATTCGGCAAGATATTGCCACTGGCGCCGGGCTTTGCTTAATGGATCCGCACGGAGATGTGATCGAGGATATTTTGCAGTTTATTCCGGAAAATCGCATCAATGATGTGTGTATTATCGATCCGTCAGACTCGGCCTTCCCGGCTTCATTCAATCCGCTCGCCAATGTGGACCCGGGGTTTAAATATCAGCTGACGCAGGGGCTTATTGAGGTGATGGAGAAGCAGTTTGGCGCCAATTGGACGCCTCGTCTTGAACACGTCTTTCGCTTCACGACTCTTGCGCTTTTGGATTATCCGCATGCGACCATGCGCGGCATGATCAGTATGCTCACTGACCGCAACTATCGGCAAAAGGTGATCGAATATATTGGTGATGATATGGTGAAGCGCTTCTGGGCGATTGAGTTTGCGGATTGGAGTGAAAAGTTTGATACCGACGCCATCATTCCGCTCGTCAACAAGCTTGGTCAATTTCTTTCTGATCCAATGCTTCGCAATATCTTTGGGCAGAAAGAGAACAAGGTGGACCTTGAAGAGCTCATGGATAAAAAGAAGATTTTGCTTATCAATCTGAGTAAAGGAAAACTTGGTGAGGAAAATTCGAGCTTTTTTGGCGCGATGTTTTTGACCAAGATTAAACAAGCTGGCATGCAGCGAGCGAGAATGCCAGAGAAAGATCGCGGAGATTTTTATCTCTATGTCGATGAGTTTCACAATCTCGTTACCGAGACCTTTGAAAATCTTCTGTCTGAGGCTCGGAAGTATGGTATCTGCCTCACGGTGGCAAATCAGTATCTTGACCAGCTTATTCCGCGCGTACAGGCGTCAGTGCTCGGCAACGTGGGAAGCTTAGTGGTGTTTCGGGTTGGTGGTCAGGACGCGGAGAAACTCGAGGCGGAAATGGCGCCAGTGTTTAAGGTGAAGGACATGATAAACCTTGGCAAGCAGGAGTTTTATATCAAGCTGATGATTGATGGCGAGAGTTATGATCCATTTTCAGCGCGGACTCTTAAGGTGCTTAAGCCGGATCATCCCAGTTATCGAGATAAAATCGTAGAGGCAAGTCGGCGGAAATATAGCATCTCTGCGGAAGCTGCCAAGCGGCTCATTGAGGAGGAGGAAAGGACAATTATTCGTTCAGCCTCAGAAAAGGCGATCATTACCGGTCAAAAATCGGCAATTCCCGAAAATCCAGAGCCGCTTATTTAACCTTGTACGGTAGACTTTTAGCTTTAAAACGATTTAGGCATAGCAAGCAACTTGGAGGTTTTAAGAAGTCTTTGAAATAAGCTATAGTGTAGGTGTTCGTTAATAGTTTAAAGTTTAAAGTTAATTTATGCGCATTATGCTTTATCATTTCGTTCAGTGGGTTGCCCGCACTATTTCGGGTCTTCTTGCGATTCGATTAGTGCTTCGATTTTTTTCTGCCAACCCGGCGGCCCCGTTTGTTTCGCAATTATACGCAGTCACCAATTGGCTGCTGCAGCCCGTGAATTATATCTTCCCAAATGTGGTGGTAAAAACTGGCGTGTTTGATGTGGTGGCACTTATCGGTATTTTATTCTATGCGATTATCTTTGTCGCCATTTTGCGGCTTATCAGATATTTTCTGCACGGGCCAAACTCAATTATCTAATGGAATTATTTGGTAAGAAAATTGAACAGCCCATTACTTCTGACGTTGGGTTTCAGCCGGAAGTTATTCCCGAGGGAGTTCCCGAGTCGGAACTCGTTTATTTTTTTATGGAGCACCTCAGCATGCCCAAGCCGGATAATGTATCGGAAGAATATTATCGAGCTGAATTTATGTATTATCTGACGCAGGCAAAGCGGGTATTAGAAGCATTAAAAGATGAAGAGCAAAGAGAGCGATTAAGAAAGTTTTTAAACCACGAGTAGAGCGATAAGTGTTTTGGTTTTGCGAATTGTATATTATAGTCTCGATATATCTATAATATGCAGTTGCCAAAGTAATGTGAGTAATCTATGTCACCTTACTTAAGTAAAGTGACGAAGGGAGACAAGGAATATGCAAACAGAAACAAAAACATGTCAGAATTGCAAAAAAGACTTCGTTATTGAACCGGAGGATTTTAATTTCTATAAGAAGATTGATGTCCCGCCGCCGACGTGGTGTCCGAACTGCCGGCTTAAGCGTCGATTACTTTGGCGTAATGAGCGTAACCTTTTCCGAGTTGCTGATAGTCTGACCAAGAAAGAGATTTTTACCGACCTGCCACCTAATATTCAGGCTCCTGTCTATGACATCGCGTATTGGCGGTCAGATGCTTTTGATGCCCGCCCATATGCCCGGGAGTATGATTTTTCTCGTTCGTTCTTTGAGCAGTTTCGGGATTTATTATATACCGTTCCGTGGCCATCGCGATCTATTCTTGATTTGGTGAATTCTGATTATTGTACACAGGCCGGCAATCTTCGGAATTGCTATCTTACTTTTAATGCTGATTACTGTGAGAACGTCTCATACTCTGTGCGCATCGCGCACGTGAAGGACTCCTTTGATGTGCTTGATGCGGCTGATTTGGAGCTTTGTTATGAGGCAACGTTGTGCAAGGATAGTTTTAGGATATTTTTCTCTTTCGATTGTATCGAGTCCCGTGATATTTGGTGCTCAAAGGATCTGCTCGGTTGTTCCGATTGCGTTGGCAGCGTTGGCTTACGCAAAAAATCCTACTACATTTTTAACGAGCCATACTCAAAAGAGGATTATGCCGTAGCTATAAAAAAGCTAAGGCTTGATACATATACTGGGGTGCAGGCGGCGCTCGCAAAGATGCGTGAGTTAGCCGCCTCAAAGCCGGTTCGATATATGCGTGGCACAAAACATGTTGATGTGACTGGTGATAATATTTTACATTCAAAAAACTGTCATGATTGTTGGGGTGTGAATGAGGCTCAAGATTTAAAATACTCCCAAATGGTTTATGGGGGTGCTTCAAATTCGTATGATTATACAACGTGGGGCGGGGTAGCAAGTCAGATGTATGAGTCTCAGACATGCGGTAATGAGGCTGACTTTATCAGGTTTTGTTGGGAGTGTTGGCCGGTGACGCAGCGCTTAACGTATAGTATGATGTGCCGCTCCGCGTCTGATTTATTTGGCTGTGTCGGAATGAAGAATGCGCAGTATTGTATTTTGAACAAGCAATATTCGAAAGAGGAATATGAAGCGTTTCTTCCAAAGATTCGAAAGCATATGGATGATATGCCGTATATCGATAAGTTGGGAAGGGTTTATAAATTTGGTGAGTTTTTCCCGATTGAATTTAGCCCATATGGCTATAATGAATCTCAGTTGCAAAGTTTTTTCCCGCTCAATGCTGAGACGGCGCGCAAGGAGGGTTATTTATGGCATGAGATTGAGCGGCGTGATTATAAGACAACGCTTCGGGCGACTGATTTGCCGGACTCGATTACTGATGTAGATGAGAAAATCCTTGAGGAGGTTATTGAATGCGCACAATGTGCTCGGGCGTATCGCATTATTCCGCTCGAATTACAATTTCTTGCTCAGCAGAAAATTCCATTACCTCGTGAGTGTCCGGAGTGTCGTACGGTGCGGCGAGAGAAGACTATTAATCCTCCGGTTTTTTACGATCGGCAGTGTCGCAAGTGTACTAAGGCGATTCGCACCTCGTATGCCCCCACCCGCCCTGAGATTGTCTATTGCGAATCTTGCTATCAGCAGGAAATGGTGTAGGGGAAGAAAATAGAAAATAGGGAGTAGAAAATAGAATGGGATCCAGAGCTCATTTCCCTTGACCAAAGCAGGAATTTAGGTTATTATTTTTTCTATGCGATTTATCCTCGAAAAAGGCCTTAATAAGGCGGTATTTAAGAAGCGGGACGTGGTTTTGCTTCCAATATGGACACTTGCCCAGAAGTCGCCTTTGGCTGGCGAGGCACTGGCGGCTTTTGGTACTGCTGACCGGAATTTGATTAAAAACTTCATGAAGGTGCGTGAGCTTAAGGCGGGTGAGCTTCACTTGCTTAAATTAACCAGCGCCGGGTTTGTTCTTATTGCTGTTGAAAAGGCATGGACTGAAAAAAAGTTCGCGCTTTTGATTCGCAAAATGGTTCGCCGGGCCAAGCAAGAAGGTTTTAGAAAGGTGGGGCTTTATATTGATGATTTCGAGCGCGACAGTCTTAGTGCTGTTAAAGCCGCCGAATCGGTGGTGATAAACTCGCTTATGGCGCACTATGATTTTTCCGAAAAGTTTAAGACCAAGCCGAAGGGTGGCTGGAAGCGCGTTGAAAGCGTTTCGATTTTTAGCTATGAAGACAGTAAGGCGGTGAGTGCTTCAATGAAGGCGGCGCAGATTGTCGGTGAAGAAGTAAACCGCGCCAGAACACTTGCTAATTATCCGCCGGGTGATATGAAGCCCGATGGATTGGTTGAAGCCGCAAAAACTATCGCCCTTGCCACTCCATCGATAACGATAACTGTTTTTGATGAGAAGCGGCTGAAAGCCGAAGGAATGAACGCCATTTTGTCAGTTGGACAAGGATCAGTCTGCCCGCCGAGGCTTATTATTGCCGAATACAAAGGTGGTGACTCGAAGGCAAAGCCTATCGCGCTTGTTGGCAAAGGCGTCACTTTCGATTCTGGTGGTCTTAATATCAAACCGGGCGAAGGTATGGCGGATATGCATATGGATATGTCCGGAGGAGCCGCGGTGCTTTCTGCTCTTTCCGCAATTGCAAAATTAAAGTTGCCGGTGAATGTTATCGCTTTTGTGCCGGCGGTTGAAAACATGCCGAGCGGCATCAGCTATCGCCAGGGCGATATCATTAAGGCGTATGGAGGAAAAACAATAGAGATTGGTAATACGGATGCGGAAGGCCGCGTTATTATGGCCGACGCCATTGAGTATGCCAAAACAAAGAAACCGGCAATCATCGTTACGCTGGCAACGCTCACTGGCGCCGCGGTTTCGGCTCTTGGTATGCGTATGTCCGCGCTTTTTGTGAAAGAAAACAAGCCACTTGAAGACAAGTTGCGCGAGATAGGTGACGCGTCGGGCGATTTGGTCTGGCCAATGCCGCTTTGGGAAGAACACGAAGGCGATGTGGTGGGCAACTTTGCGGATGTGACTAATACGAGCAAGGCCGGCGGCAGATATGGCTGGGCACTTTTGGGCGCTGGATTTCTTTCGCACTTTGCCAAGCCACTTCCTTTTGCGCATATTGATATGGCTCCGCGCATGACCACGATTCCTGAAGACGAACTTGCGCGCGGCAGTGCCGGCTATGGCGTGCGTTATTTTGTGGAACTGACAAAGCAGTGGGCGGAGGTGCAAAAACTGCTGGAGTAGCCAAAATAGAAGGTAGTGGGTAGTATGTAGTGAGTAGTATGCAAACTGAAACCCGTAACTGCCAAAATTGTAAGCAA
>CAYWPI010000004.1:0-25221 GCA_964460325.1 uncultured Candidatus Saccharibacteria bacterium
AATCTGTGGGCACAAGGAACAACGTTTAGTTATTGGAAGGCTTGGTTTCGGCTGGGTCTCTCCTCGATGTTATTCTAACCTCTTTTTATTTTAAAAAGAAGATAAAGCCAGTTTCCCCCAGGTACTGGCTTGCCCACAGGTTAGTCGTCTCTTCAACAAAAAGACGCCGAAAGGCGTCTTTTTGTTGGCTTGATCGTTAAAACCTTATGCAAAAGAAATTGGGCCAGTTACTGCCTCAACCTCTGCAAGGCTCGTCACCCCCATTAGAGCCTTGAGAATGCCATCTTGTTGAAGCGTGACCATCCCTTGCTTTTTCGCAAACTCCGTTATCTCTCCCTCTCCGGCATGGCTCCGAATGAGACTTTCTATTTTGCTGCCAGTTTGCAAAAGCTCAAAGATGGCAACGCGACCCTTGTAGCCCACTCCCTCGCAGGCTGAACATGAGTTTTCCCCAGACGGAGCACCATAAAGCTCCTTACTATTTAAATTACTCTTATCAACGCGACTCGGCAAGTTTTCTGTGAATAACTTTATGTTTTTTTCAAGTTCGGCAGTGATTTCAATTTTTTGTTTGCACTGTTCGCACAGTTTTCGCACGAGGCGTTGAGCGATAATTAAATTAAGCGCTGGTCCAATGCTCGTAATGGGCGCTTCCAGATCAAGTAGGCGCGGGATAACGCCGGAAGCGGAATTCGTGTGCAAGGTTGAAAAAACCAAATGCCCAGTCAGCGCGGCCTGCACGGCGATCGCGGCCGTATCTTTATCGCGAATTTCACCAACCAAAATAACATCGGGGTCTTGCCGCATAATTGCCTGCAAGCCATTGCTGAACGTATACCCCGCCTCCACATCCACCTGCGTTTGCTCAATGCCTTTCACGTGATACTCAATAGGGTCTTCTATAGTAATTATCTTTGTTTGCGCGTTAGCCACGGAACGCAAAAAGGCATACAGCGTGGTGGTTTTGCCGCTACCGGTTGGGCCAGTATTGAGAATCATGCCGTTGGGCGCCTTGAGCTCTGCTTCTATTATCTTTTTATCATCAGGCCGCAAACCAAGATCGCCCAAGCTCAACGCGATGGCGCGCGGATCAAGCACGCGCAGTACAACCGTTTCCCCAAACTCAGAAGGAATAATCGAAGTACGCAGTTCAACTTCAATACCACCCAATCCAATCGTGAATCTTCCGTCTTGGGCGACATTCGTCACATTGAGCCGCAGGTTAGAAAGCAATTTAATACGGCTTACAATGAGCTGATATACACGCATCGGAATTGACGGTGTGACATCGCGAAGTACGCCATCAATACGATACCGCAGGCGGCCCACATGCTCCCCAGACTCAAAGTGAATGTCTGACGCTCGATTCGTAAGCGCGCCTGTAAGCACGATTTCCATAAGATCGCCAATGGCAACTGTTTTCATCATGATGGGCAACAGCGCCTCAGCCACCTTCGCGACACTTGTAAGCTCGCTTTGTAAATCGGTTACTTTTTGCTCTTTAATATCAACGCGACTGGCGATTTCTTTTGTCTCTTTTGGGATATATTTATACGAACTCCAAGCGTGCTCAAGGCTTTGCCGCGAAACTAAAAATGGTCGAGCCAAGATGCCGCGCCGGGCGAACTCATCAATTAATGAACGAACTTCGCCCTTGCTCATATCTTCAACAGCAAGCGCCACCATATTGTTCCGATATTGGAACGCGGCTACCCCGAGAGAGCGCGCCCTTTCTTCAGGAATCATTTTCAGCGCATCAGTCTCAATGCCGATTGCGGTAAGATCAAGATAACCATAATGACCGCGCGCCGCTTGCGCCTGCACCTGCCGCTCTTCGCTTTGCCTCCAAAGCTTTTGCAATTTTTCAGCTAACGCTGGATCTTGATTGGAAATCATATCGAGAAAGGAAAGTAGAAGAGTAGGAAGGTAGGGACGTAGGAAATAAAAAACAAAATACACTCTAATCATAAGCTTTTTTGAGGCTCAATCCTAGAGGGCTTTGCCGCATCCGTTGCCTATCTGCTGTTGTGGGCAGACTTGGGAGGATTTAGATTCTTCGGCGAGCCTCAAAATGATAGACGGGGAAATAATTCCCCTGTCGTCATCGCAAGGTGCCAACAGGCGCTGCGGCGATCCATCTTCTCTGTTTCGCCCCCGATATATTTCCATACATTTTACCCCCTAAGCGTATTTCAGGCTCAAAATCCCTCATTTTAAGCCTAATTGAGCCTATTATTGACATTTGTGTCAAAGTGTGCTAATATAGAAGAGTCTCGGTTTTGTACCGAGAACCAAGTTCCGAACGACGGTATACGGCCACGCGGCTACCCCTGTTGTTCTGGAGAAGCAAATGTCGAGAAAAAAGGATGTGGTCGCCCCGCCGGGAACACCCGTGGACGTTATGGTCCACGGGGTCATCCCCGGCACGGCTCAGGCCGCGCCCACCACTCCCCAGGGAGCGGCGAGCACGGAAAAGCCGAAGGCAGCGCGAGCGCGAGCGCGAGCGAAGTCCGCGACCCTCAAGGTCGCGGACGCTGGCGCGGTGGTGGCGATCCCCCGCCCGGATGGGCGAGAGGAGTTCGTCCCAGTTGCCGAACTGGCGGCGCTTGCCGCCAAGCAGGACCACCAGCCCCCGTCGCAGTCCCTGTCGGCGGAAACGCCGACTTCTGCGTCGAGGGTCACCAAGGCGGGATGGGTGTGGCGGTGCGTCGCCTTCGTGGCGGCACTACTCCTCATCCTCTTGGCGGCATGGGCCGCCAAGGTGGTCATCGGTATGTTCACCTCGAACGAAAAGGTCGAGGCGGCGATCGCCCCGACCGATGTCGAGGGACAGCTCCGCATCATCGCCGCCCACCAGGCGGCGAAGGAGGCGGATGCGGCACGCGCGGCCGAGCAATTCGCGCGTGAGGAGGCTGCCAAGGATGCGGCCACCGATCGCAAGCTCGCCGAGATCGAGGCCACGACAACTGCTGAAGCGGTGCAGACCCAGAGGGCGGCGCAGCTTGCCGCCATCGAGGCCGACAAGGCCAAGGCGGCAGCCGAGGCGGCGTCAGCACCTGCTACGCCGTTCCCGCCTCCGGGACCGGAGCCGGCAAGGTTTCCGGTAGTTGCACCTCCTCCGGCGCCAGCACCTGCTCCGCCGGCAGAGCCTCGTATTCTTCCTCCTCCTCCGGAGGGGTATAGGTACGAGACGCTGAAGGATGGCACCATCGCTACTCAGCCGATCGAGGAGAAGGCTCCAGTCGGGATTCCCGAGCGGTCGGCTCCGCCGACTGATTACGGGTACCGCACGGCGGTCTACCAGCCGCCTCCCGGTGACGAACGCGTCATCTGGAACGGCAAGCCGGCATGGAAGAGTCAGCTTGGCTCCAACGTCACTGAGTGTGGCGAAGGATGCCAGCAGGCTCCGGTGGCAACACCGGCTCCGGCGGCTCCGCAGTGCAACTGCGGACGTTGTGGGATCCGCAACAACGGGAATAGGTCCGAGAAGACCTTCCTCAATGGCTGGCTTAATGGGTTAACGTTCGCTCCCACGTTGGCCGTTTCCTCTTCTGGTGGCGGGTACTACCCGCGCACCAGAGAGCGAGCAGTCTACGTGGAGCGGCGCTCGATCCCCCGCGCAGTCTACGTACCCCGGCGAGAGCCGTGTTACGAGCCGCCGCCCCCGCGACCCATGCCTCCTCCTTGCCCGCCTCCCCACCGAGGAGATGGCGGCAGGCGCAGGCACCGGTAGTCGACCCTTAAGTCGACTACCCGCGAGACGTCCCGCGACCCCATGTGGTCGCGGGCGTTTCCTTTTTTATAGTCCCTGCAGTAAGATTTTAAGATATTCCTATTATGAGTGGTCATAACAAATGGAGTCAGATAAAACACAAAAAAGGCGCAGTGGATAAAAAGAAGTCGCTTGCTTTTGGTAAAATTCTTGCGGCGATTTCTGTCGCGGCAAAAACAGGCGGCTCTAACCCAGACCAAAATCCCCGCCTGCGTTCTTTGATTGAAAAAGCAAAAGAAAACAGCGTTCCCAATGACAATATTGAACGAGCCTTAAGGCGCGCGAGTGAATCAAAAGAACTGCAAGAGTTTTTATTCGAAGCCTATGGCCCCGAAGGAGTGGCAGTATTAGTTGAAGCGATAACTGACAACCCAAACCGGCTTATCCAAGAGTTGCGCGTGATTGCCACTGAAGCCGGCGCAAAATCAGCCGACCCAGGAAGCGTGCTGTGGGCATTTACAAAACCCAACTATGAAACCGGTTGGACGGCAAAATTCCCCCAACCCATCTCTGCCGCCAGCTACGAAGCCCTCAAAAAAATTATTGAGGCTTTTGAGGCGCATGATGATGTGCAACGCGTAATTACAAATAGTCCAATAGACTAATAGCCGAGTGGTTAATTAGCCAGAACGACCACTAGACTACTAGACTAATCAACCACTAGACTGTCTACAATATGCGTATTTTAGGCATCGATCCTGGCAGCACCCTGATGGGCTTTGGTGTTATCACTGAAACAAGTGGCGTTCTTTCACTTGTTTCAGTGGGGGTTTTGAAAATGACAGAAAAAGATCCCACTCGAAAACTTTTAGAGCTTTCACAAAAACTGAGTCATCTTCTTGATGAACAACAACCTGAGTTGGTTGGCCTTGAAAAGTTATATTTTTCAAAAAACAAAAAGACAGCGCTTGAAGTGAGCCAGGCACGCGGAGTTATCGCTAGTACCCTCCTTACCCGCGGGCTGCCTATTCTTGAATATGGTCCGGGACAAATCAAAATGGCGATAACTGGTTATGGTAACGCCGACAAAGAATCGGTGGCCAAGATGGTGCAATATATTTTAAAACTTGAAAAAGACAAGTTGGATGATAATGCCAGTGATGCGCTTGCTATCGCCATCACTGCCGCGTTTGGCCACGCGCAGACAAAGCGATACGAAAAAAGCAGTTAAGCAGCTCTTTTGTATTATGCTCGAGTCGAAAAACCACCTCCGAAGCGTCGACTTTGAGTAATGGGGCCCTTCCCCACACCCCCCAAGAAACACTTCACGCATTACGTTTTCCACAGCCCTTTTATGGGTGCGGGGTTGACATTAGCTTTCCAGCGATTACTATTGCCAGTATTGCGAAGAGGGTGAGCGCATCATTCGCATCTAAATTAACAATATAAATCCAGCACCGTTCTATAACATAACGCGTACTACCAAAAGAATGCGTTAGATTATTTACTGTTACAGTGGACTACACAGGCTTGGAAAGGTGCTAGATAAAGGTCGCTTGAATAACACGTTTGGCATACATGGTACTCGATTTACAAACTGAACTTGAGCTGGTCAATCCAAAGCTCATTATCGCCTCTGACGATGAAGATGATATCGAAGATGGTGATGAGTTAGACGAAGACGAACTCGATGAAGACCTCCTTGACGACGAGGACAATGAAGATGAGGAAGAGGTTTAATATACTGCTTGCCAAGGCTCCCGTAAGGGAGTTTTGGTTTTAATAAGCCACCCAAGAGGAAGGCTGCATAAATGGTATAATACATCCATGACGCACCCCGTAATTACCCGCTGGACGCGTGCCATCAGGCAGGTGTTAAAGAAAATAAAGCGTAAGCACTTGGTTCGCAGCGTGCTTATTGGCATCGCCCTTTTAGCACTCGCTGGACTCGTGATCTTATTTTTATTAATCAAAGACTTGCCTTCGCCGGAACTTTTAAGCAGTCGGCAAATCCCAGAGTCAACAAAAATTTTTGATCGGACTGGCACCGTCTTGCTTTATGAGGTTTTTGACGAGGAACGCCGCACCATCATTCCTTACGATGAAATTCCACAGCACGTAAAAAACGCGACCATCGCCATAGAGGACAAAGACTTTTATACGCACCCCGCATTTGACTTAAAATCATTCCTGAGGGCGGCCATCGCTAATGTGCTCCATGGGTGGGGAAGCCAGGGCGGATCAACCATCACTCAACAGCTTGCTAAAAACGCTTTTTTAAGTCGAGAAAAGACAATCACTAGAAAAATAAAAGAGCTGATTCTTGCGTTTCGACTTGAAAAAAAATTCACCAAGGATGAAATTTTGTACTTATACCTCAATCAAATCCCCTATGGCAGTAATGCGTATGGCATTGAAGCGGCAAGCCAGATCTATTTCCAAAAACCAGCTCGAGAGTTGACCTTGGCCGAGTCCGCCTTACTCGTGAGCCTGCCACAGGCGCCGACATATTATTCGCCGTGGGGCAAAAATTTGCCGGAGCTTTTAAATCGCAAGAACTTAGTGTTGCGACTTATGGAAGAATTGGGCTATATCACCGCCTCCCAACGAAGCGCGGCTGAACAAGAAGAGCTTTCGTTTGAGCGGCCAGACAGCTCCATTAAGGCGCCTCACTTTTCCATTACAGTAAAAGATTATTTAAATGCCACGTATGGCGAAGACTTTGTCCGCCGCGCCGGTCTTACAGTCATCACGACACTTGATTGGGAAATGCAACAAGCAGCAGAAAAAGCGGTCATTGAAGGTGCTAAGCGCAACGAAGAACTCTATAAAGGAACCAACGCGGCGCTTGTCGCGCAAGACACAAAAACCGGCCAAATTCTTGCCCTGGTTGGCAGTCGTGGCTATTTTGAAACCGAATACGAGGGAAGTTTTAACGTCGCCACACAAGGATTACGCCAACCAGGTTCAGCGATGAAACCCTTCGCTTATTTAACCGCGTTCGAAAAAGGATATCCACCAGAAACCATCCTCTTTGACCTGAAAACTGAATTTGATACGACCAACGATCCGAGCAATAGTTATCAGCCAGAAAACTTCGACCACCTTTTCAGAGGGCCGGTTTCAATGCGCAACGCGTTGGCGCAGTCGATCAACGTTCCTGCCGTAAAAACAGCCTATCTCGCCGGCTTGGATACTATATTGAAAAAAATGAAGCTGTTGGGTGTGAACACACTTACAGAACGAAGTCGTTATGGTCTTTCTTTGGTGCTAGGAGGGGGCGAGGTGAAGTTAATTGAACTGCTTGGTGCTTACGCGACTTTAGCCACTGAAGGTGTTCGTCACGACCAAACAATGATTTTAAGTGTAACCGGTAAGGATGGAAAGGTTTTAGAGAGGTATGAGGATAAAGCCAGCGATGTCATTGAGCCGCAATACGCCCGGATGATTAATGACATTCTTTCCGACTCGGCGGCGCGCGCCCCTTTGTTCAGTGGCAGCTTTGGGCTTACTGTTTTCCCGGGACACGATGTGGCCATGAAAACAGGAACCACCAACGATTATCGTGACGCGTGGACGTTTGGATACACGCCGAATCTGGCTGTTGGTGTGTGGGCAGGAAACAACAATAACCAACCAATGGAACGCCAGGGTGGATCGATTTTGGCCGCGGTGCCAATCTGGAACGCCTTCCTGGTTGAGGCATTAAAAAATCAACCCCAAGAAACATTCATCAGCCCTGATCCAGCCACCTCTGACAAGCCAATGTTAAATGGAAAACTTTCTGCTGGAAGTAATAATAATTATGGCTCAAACAACGCCGGGGCTGTACACTCTATTTTGTATTATGTGAATAAAAGTGATCCGCTTGGCCCTGCGCCAATAAGACCAGAGAGCGATCCTCAGTTTCGAAATTGGGAAAACCCAGTGCTTGCGTGGGCGGCAACTAGTGGCACAGAAATACAAGAGCCTGAAGAAGAGCTCCCATTGGGCGATCAGCCGCCTCAGAATGGCGTTCTTGATATCATCTCTCCTCTTGCGGGCGCAAAAGCACGCAACAATATTGACGTGTATGCCGCCATCAACCTGCCTGAACACGATATCGCCAAAATACAGCTTTATTTTAATGATGAGCTGGTTGATCAACGCACTGGTGTTGACACTCCATCGTTAGCATATCGGGTCACTATTAGACCTTCACTAATCCAAAAACAAAACTTCTTAAAGTTGGTTGTCACCGACAGTGTGGGCGGCGTTACCACGCGTGAGGTGTTCTTAAGAAAATAAAAAAGTATTCGTTCGCCTCGCAAGCCAAGGCGAGCCCCGCCTCTTTTTGGGGGATGGAGATACTTTTCTTTATTTGCCTTCTAAGGGCATTACGATATAGAAGAATGAGGTGTCGCCGCTTGTTTTCAGTATTGCGGGCTTACTTGGCCCATTAACCCCCAACAAAAGGCTATCTCGACCCATTACCCGCACGCCATCCATAAGATAACGGCTATTAAATGATATTTCACTAAAACCCTCTCCGGTTCGCTTTACAGGAATAAGATAGTTGTTTTCGCCAACATATTGATTACTGGAATACACCTCAAGAATTTTTGTTTCTGTTTTAGATCGCATTCTCACGTCTGCGGTCTTCCCGGCAAACCCGCCCACCAACTTAAGAGCAGACAAGAGATTTTCTTTGTCCATAAGAAGCTCGGTTTCGATTTTTTGAGGCACAATCGCCGTGTAATCCGGGTATTGCCCGTCAATAAGACGAGAAATAAGGCTCACCACATCGTTGGTGAATAAAACCTGGTGCGCATCGATATAAATATTAATCGGTTTGTTGCTTGAGAAAATACGAAGCACCTCAGAAATAGTTCTCAAGGGAATAATTATTTTGACGCCTTTATGAAGGGTGGTTTTAAAATCATTATTAAGGAGTGTTTTTTCTGCTAACCGATAACTGTCGGTTGCCACTAATTTCAAAATACTAACCTGAAAATCAAATAAAACACCGCTTAATTCCGGCTTTAGTTCAGAAACTTGAGCCGCGCCTATCACCTGATTAATAGCGTCTTTTAAAATATCCGGCTCGATGGTTATATATTCATCTTTATGACTAATAGTTGGAATGATTGGAAACTCCTCAGAAGAGGTTCCCTGAATTTTTGCCTCATAATTATCTGTTTTAACAATAAGAGTATTACCCTCGGCAATAAGATTAATACGCTCACTATCACTGTTTTGAATAATAGAATATAACGGGCTAAACGGCACCGTAATACTACCCGGGGCGTTTATTTTAGCCGCGGCGACATAATGAATACCAATCTCTAGATTAGTGGCGGCGACAATAAAATATTTGTCGGTTTTTAAAAGAACGTTTTTTAATATAGGGAGATTATTATTCTCAATAACTCCTCTTTCCACAGCAGAAAGTGCCTGTTTTAAGTTTTCCTTTAGTATTATTATTTTCATAAATAAAGAAACAGTAGAGATAATAGGACGTGTGGGTATGTGGAGAACTTTTTTATTTCCGGAAAATCACTGTGTTTATCGATGTTTTTCTTATTGTACCTTTTTGTAATCACTGTGGATAGATTTTGAAACGCTGTGATTAGTTATGTCTTGTTTGGTTTTTGTCGCCAAATAGGATGTAATTATTCGCCTCCTCTCCCCTCCTTATCCCCACCTTATTCTTTATTTATTAACTCTTTAATCGTAATCAATTTTTGATTAAGGAGCTGGTTTTTAGAAACTTCTTGCGATACTTTTTCATATGCGTAAATTGCGGTAGTGTGATCACGTTTTCCCATTCGTTCGCCAATATTAGGGTATGAAAGATCAAGTATTTCCCGTAAAAGATACATGGCAATTTGACGCGGCTCCACCACTTCCTTCTTACGTGAGTGACTAATAAGTTCAGTTGGAGATATACCAAAAACCTCAGCTACAGCCTTAATAATTGAATTCGGGTTGGTATTTTTTACCGGCTCCTGCATAATCTCACTCATAATTTCCTCGGCTACTCGCAAGGATATTTCAACGCCACGCGTTTTTTGGAAAAAAATAATGCGGTTGAGCACTCCCTCTAGTTCGCGAAAATTACGTTGGATTTTGGTGGCGATGTGGCCGATAACTTCATCGGCTAAGGCAACCGCGCGCTCTTGCATTTTCGCCTTTAAAATCGCAAAACGCAGCTCATAATCCGGGTAGCCGATATCAATAATCATGCCTCCCTCAAACCGAGAGCGTAGGCGCTCTTCAAGATTTGGCATGAATTTTGGCGGTTTATCAGACGAGATGATGATTTGTTTGTTTCCTTCATAAAGCGCGTTAAATGTATGGAAGAACTCCTCTTCAGTTGCCGCCTTACCGATAACAAATTGAATATCGTCAATAATCAAAACATCCACAAGGCGGTATTTTTCCTTCATGGATTCGGTGTTTTTATTGCGAATCGCTGAAATAACGTCGTTTGTGAACTTTTCTGAAGAAACATATTTCACCCGAACGCGGTTTTGGTAGCGATTGCGAATTTCATTACCCACGGCTTGCATGAGGTGGGTTTTGCCAAGGCCAACGCCGCCGTATACAAACAAGGGATTGTAGCGCTTGCCAATATCTTCAACGACTGCCGAGGCAGCAGCATATGCAAGCTCGTTAGATTTTCCAACAATAAATGAACTAAAAGTGTAGCGAGGGTTGAGGCTCGTTTCGGTATCAACGCGAAACTCCGGAAACGATGGCTGGGTATCTTTTGGTGGCGCATGCAAAGACGTGCTTGGCCAAGGCGAAGTTGTTTTGCTAGTATGAACCGTAAACTCGACTTTTTTGATGTTTTCCTCAAGTGCCCGCAAAGCACCTAAAACAATCTTTGCGTATTTATTCTCAATCCATTCCTTAGCAAACGCATTCGGAAGGGCGATGACAGCCGCATTATCGTTTTTATCGATAAGTGCACTGTTTTTAAACCAAGTAACAAAGTTTGGGTGCGATACTTGGATCTCTATTTCACCAAGGGCCGCCTGCCATAGACCATGAAGGTCGTTTGTGTCGACTACTCCTGATCGCGGACTGATCACTGCTTCTTCTTTGTGTTCCATGGTGAGGTGTGAGCGTGATATAAGTCAGACTGTATTACTCATTGTAAGGAGTTATGCGTTGCCGTCAAATATCCACAGCATAATAACATGTGTATAGCTTGTGTAAAAGTTTATTTTGAAACAATACACAGGATATGCACAGATTGCTAGGAAGTAGGAAAGCAGTAGAGTAGGGACGTAGAAAGTTGGCAGGCAGAAAAGACGAGCATATTCATACTACGCCCCTACTTTCCTACCCCGCTACTTTTCTAACTTAAACTTGCCAATGAGCTTTGGTTCTAGTATAGTAAGCAGCAACAAATATGAGCCAAACATATCAACCAAAAAAGAGAAAACGAGCGCGGACGCACGGGTTTTTGAAGAGAAATCGAACTTTATATGGTCGACGGGTGTTAAAAAGTCGTCGCCAGAAGGGCCGGAAGAGGCTGACTGTTTCTAGTAAGTAGGAAAGTAGTAGAGTAGAGGCGTAGGATGATAGAAAAGTGAGATGTTACTTCTCTAATCCTTCTACGCCTCTACCTTGCTACCCTACTACCTTCCTTCCCTTCATGCTCGCCAAGCGCTTTCATCTTCCCATACAGTCAACCATTGCTCTTAAGGGTCGCAGTGTTCGCGCCGGCGGCCTTACGCTCAAAATTTTTTCCCAAAACCTGCCTCATGGCAGGTTTGGTATTATTATCCCTAAAGCGGTTATAAAAACCGCTGTACAGCGCAATAGGCTTAAAAGGGCTGCTTTTGATGTATTTGGCGTCCATGTGAAGGCCTTTAGCGGGCGCGATGTGCTGTGTATTGTTTCAAAGGGCGCCCCGGTCACAAAAGATGCTATGATGAGTGAATTGACCGAATTACTAGTTCGGCAGTTGCGCTAATGCTACCGTTAAACAGTTTTTAGGCTCACTGGCCCCTAAACTATTCAACTCATCAACTAATTATTTCTCTATGGGTTATCTCTTTCATCTTCTTCTTACGCAACCAATCTTCAACGCCCTCGTGGCGCTCTATTCATATGTCACTTTTGAAGATCTTGGGCTTGCCATTATTCTTTTAACCATCATTATTCGTTTTATCCTGTACCCCCTTTTCTATAAGGCGCTACGCAGTCAGTCGATCATGCAAAAAATTCAGCCTGAAATTGCCAAAATTCAAAAAGAACTTAAGGGTGACAGAGAACAGCAGGCAGTGAAGATGATGGCACTTTGGAAGGAGCACAAAGTGAACCCATTTGCGAGTTTTGGGCTTATTTTTGTCCAATTGCCCATCTTTTTTGCAATGTATAAGGTGTTCTCGCAGGGCTTTTCAGTTGAGTCATTTGCCAATCTTTACACTTTTCTTCCCGCGCCAGAGCACATTAATAGCGTTTCGCTTGGGTTGATTAATGTGACGGAGCCGAATATGATAATTGTCATACTGGCGGTGGTGGCCCAGTATTTCCAAAGCAAGCTTGCTTTGCCCAAGCTTAAAGAAGGCGAAGTGCCTAGCAAAGCCCAGCAAACAAGCCGGCGAATGGTTTTTCTTGCCCCCGCACTCACCTTGTTGATCCTGCCAAAACTGTCCGCTGCCCTTGGCCTTTATTGGTTTACTACTGCGCTCTTTTCTATTGTGCAGCAGCACTTGGTGAATAAGAGGCTGTATGCAAATACTAGTAAGGCAGAAAAGTAGTAGAGTAGTGGTGTAGTAATAAAATATCCATACATATTACCAATATTAGTTCCCTTCTATCATCCTACGTCCATACTTTTCTATCTCACTAACACCATGGAAACCATCGAACAAAAAATTAAAAAGATAGTCGCACTCATGGGGCTGCGTGAGGCCACGGTTGAGGTTGATGAAGCCGGCCGGCGCGTTAATATTCTTGCCAATGAGGACGAATGGTTTAAAAAGTGGATTCCTGATCTCGTGCGTGATTTTAAGCACCTTATTTCAGTAATGGCGCGCAAGGAGGGCGGCGAGCACTATTTTGTAGATATTAATAACTATCGCAAAGAGCGCGAAAAGCTTATCGGTGAGCTGGCGAAGGCGGCCGCCCAGAAGGCTGTTACAACAAAGACCGAAGTTCGCTTGCCAGCGATGAATGCCTATGAAAGGCGCATTGTTCACACCGAGCTTTCAATGAGGCCCGACATTAAAACTGAAAGCGCTGGCGAAGGCCCCGACCGTAGTGTCATCATTAAGCCTTTATTGTAATTTTAGTCTCCATCGCGACACTACTGATTTTGGTTGAGTACTAGACTTGTGAGCGCAGGAGGATGCCCATCCTCCAAGCGAACATAACGACGTAATCAAGAAAAATCAGCGTGTCCCGAAGGGTTGTAGCCAAAATGACTTACCACGGTGTCGCTCCGCCTGGCTGGATTGGCATCCAATTGCATCGTTGCTTCGCGCGCTAAGTCATTTTAGCTGACAACGCGAAGAGAGCTAAAATCACGATAAAGGCTAACCCCTCTAACGAGGGGTTTTATGATTAGAGATTGAGCCATTTTTCTACGTCGATCATAGATGTTGCAAGTGCAAAGTCTTCCTCAGAAAGTTCTTTTTTAATTTCCAGTAGGGCTCCTTTAAATGCTTTTTCGTATTCGATGACTGCCTGTAGAGATGCAGAGCCATATCGTTGCGCAAAAAACTGAAGGTCGGTTGCTTTTTTGCTTTGATTTTGAAGATAACCCGGTCTTACTGCTGGATGCATCGCAAGAGTCTCAGAAATGACTGTTTCCTTGAAAGATGTTGCGTTTTCTTCCGCATTAATTCTTTGTCTTTCTTGCTCTTCGAGCGCTCTTTCCACCTCGGGATTCAATTTAAAGCTATCAGTGACACTAAAACTTCTATTTATTAATAAAAGGATTGAAATACTGATAATAAGTAGAATAAGGCCAATAATCGCCCCACGCATTCTGCTTTTTGCATCTTCTTGTAATGAGGGTGCGCCAGCCGATGTTGTGTATTGAACAGCGCCAAATATGAGTTGGGCGAGCGCGATAAGAGCAGCTAATCCTATTCCATAGGTGAAAATTGCCTGGAGATAAGAACTAAGATCTTTGCCAGCATCTTCTTGCCCGGGGATTGGAGAAAGAAGGGTTGTTGTTGCCCCAAGCGTTGTTGAGATAAAAATAGCGCTAAGAAGAATAACAAGGCTTAAAAATGCGACATTTTTTTTCATGTGAGACATATTATGGCGTTTCTCCCCTCATTCTCTGCTCCAGTATTTCCTGTGGGTTGGTGGTAATCAGCTGATCCTCCGCGAATGAAGCGACAATTTGAATAGCAACATGATTAAGGCCGGCGAAAAACAATCCCTGCCCAACATTTACCTCTAAAAGCATGTTCTTCTCTCCGTCTGACAGATTGAATGTTTTTGCCACCAAGTCAAGTGTTGCCGGCGCCTGTTTTAAGAGCATTTGGAGTGAAGAGTTAGTGATAATTGGCCGGCCAAAAGGCGAAGAAAGAAAGTCTTCTACGTCTTGCGTGATTGTGGTAACGCCAAGATAGTATTTGCGGGCGCGCTTCACTAAGCCGAACAGGAACGTGGCGCTGTCTTGGTTTTTCATCAAAAGCCAAGCCTCATCGATAAACACCACGCGTTTTTTGAGCTTGGCGCGGATAAGTGTCCAAATAAAGTTCAAAATAACATACATCGCGATGGGGCGAAGCTCTTCTTCAAGGTCGCGCAGTGAATAGACAATGAGCCGATTATTGATGTCGATATTGGTTGGATGGTTGGTAAAGCCAGCAAAGCTGCCTTCGGTAAAGCGATACAACTTGTCGGCCAGCTCTGCGCCGCCATCCATATTGCGTAAAATCGTCTCCAAATCTTTTAATACTGGCGGCTGAACATTACTAAAGTCTTTGCCGGGGATAATCTCGCGCGAGGCATAAGTTTCAGTGATGGCGCGGTCCAAAATAGTTTCCTGTTCGGCGCTTGTCTCCCCCACCATCAGCTTCACGAGGCCGGTGAGGTTCACAATGTGACTGCGCAACACATCGGCCGGGTCTTCATCTTCAGGAATAATAGGGATTTCAAATGGATTAATATGGTGTTGTGAAGCAAGTGAGATTTTAAAGAAGCTGCCTCCGACTGCGTTACTTAACCGTTCATATTCATTTTCTGGGTCGATAATAATCACATCAACGCCGGTCATTAGTAAGCGGAGCGCCTCAAGCTTGGCCGCATAGCTCTTACCGGAACCGGATTTAGCAAAAATAACCATGTTCGCGTTTTCAAGAGAAAAGCGATCAAAAATAATAAGCGTGCTGTTATGCCGGTTAATGCCATACATAATACCGTCATCAGATGTAAGGTTAAGCGAAACAAACGGGAAAAATGAAGAAAGTGGGCCAGAGTTGAGTTGGGTGGTGACATTGAGGTTGTCGGTGGCAAGCGGGAACGTTGAGTTAATACCCTCGATTTGCTCAAACAGGGCTGGTTTGGCATAAATCAAACGGCTTTCAAGAAGGTTGTTTATTTCAGTTTCAATCTTATTAAGCGCCTCTTGGTTTTCGCCATACATAGTGATATACACGCCCACCGTGAAGAGATTTTCTTGAGATTGCTGCAGGGCATCGCGAAGTGCTTCAATATCACGATTCGCCGTCTCAAGTACTGGGTTGCGCACTAACCCCTTTTCTTGTTGTTCAATTAATTGCGCTTCAATTTGGGTCGCTTTTTTGCGGAGGTTTTTAAGTGCAAGCGGGGTTTCAATTGGGTTAACGATTATCGAGATATCCAAGAGACCTGGGAAGTTAATAATGGGCGAAAACCACCCCGTCGCCAGATAGCGCGGATACGTGAAGATGAAAATCGTCTTGGCGAGCTTAGTTCCTAATCGCAATTGATTTGGGGTTATTTCAACCGCAGACGGCGCTATGATGTTTTTGATTTCCTGATCCATTGTGTTAGGAAAGTAGAAAAGTAGTAAGGTAGGGGCGTAGTATTATGCGGGGAAAAGCATAGTGTTGAGTATACGCATCACTTCATTGAGCAGTGCATCTACTTTAGTATAATCTAGGTTTGCTCCAAGCGGTAACTTTTTAGAGATAATAATTTGAGTTTCAAGCTCAGGGCCAGACCCATAAGATATTGATAGAAAGCGATGGAATTCCTTTTTGCTTTTACGCCGCCATCCTTCTGTTATGTTGGATGGTATAGAAATTACGGCCCGGCGCATCTGCGATGTTAAGCTATACCGCTCTGAATCAGGGAACTTATCGGTTAATATATATACAGCAACTGTTAATTCGACAGCTTTTTGCCACACGATAAGATCCTTATAGCTTTGGACATTCATGGTATTTTCACCCTTTCTACTTTCCTACGCCCCTACTTTCCTACCATCCTGTTGTGCTACTGCTCCTCGTTTCTCATGTGCCTCTGGATTATAGAGGTTATAAAACAACTCAATAATTTCATCGTCATTAAGCGGCACCACGCGCAAGCCGATTTGATTGAGCCCAGTGGTTACTTGGTCAACCCGTTGATTTAATTGACTTGCGTTTTGTAAAAAAGCTCGGTCTTCAAAAGATTGAGTCTTCGCCTCTTCTGTTTCTTTAGCTGCTGGTTTTTTCGAAAGAAGGCCGAATAACTTTTTGGTTACTTTTTGGCCAACTTCAGGTAGTTGCACGGCATCAAATGGCACCACCACAAAGAATGTTTTTGTCATAATGGTGTTGCCGCTTACGAAAGAGCGGATAAACTCTCGGTATTCCGCAAGCTGGTTACGCAGAAGCGGATTAGGCTCTTGCAGCTCTATAGCTGAAAGTTTTTGAATATAGCCATCAATATTCAATTTGCGGGAGTGAATGAAAATTTGAACAGTAAAGCTTAATGAATTTAAAAAAGCTTGATAGCCCTGCGTGATCGCATTCTGCTCTTCTTCTGATTTAAGATCAAAGTTAAGACCGGAGACCATCAAAATCTGACGTAAGCCACCATTTTTCAAAATAAGTACGCCGTTTTTCACGCCGCGTATTTCAATAAACTTTTGAGTAGCTGTCGCCTCTTTAATGTCTTCCTTGGGCATACCTATAGTATACAGCTTTTAGCTATTAGCTGTTAGCTTTAAGCTTTTTAATCATCGAAGAAAGCATTTTTTCAATCTCAATAAGGAGCGCTTCTATTTCCACATAAGATGCGTTGGGATAAAATTCCTTAGCAATTACAATCTGGGTTTGTAATTCTGCGGTTGAGCTAGATGCTATGCGCAGAAATTGAATAAAATCTTTCCGCGTTCCCCTACTCCCTCCTTCGGCGATATTTGACGCTATTAATATGGCAGCACGCCGCATTTGACTGCATAGGCCGTAAAGCTCCTCTAAAGGGAGGCTCTTTGTTAGGAGATATATTTTCTTACTCACTTCTATTGCTTTTTGCCAGACGATTAAATCTTTGTACGATTTTATCTCCATAAAAGCCCGTGTTTTCTTGTTCGTTTTTAAGCTAACAACTAACAGCTTATAGCTATAAGCTTCTTTATCGATAGTCCACCCGCTTATAAAGTTCACGGTCCCCCGCTTGTTTTTGGGTAATTTCATATTTTTCAAGTAGTTCGGCGGGTTTGCGTAATAAAGAGAATGCGGCAGATGGCTTTTCTCGGTTTTCAATCGCCTGTGTTGATGTGCTCATCTTCATATATAAATCATGCAATGACTCGGCGGAGTGTTTTTGCTGAGGCACTGTAGTAAGGTGAGGCAGTTCTCGTTTTATCGCCTCTCTGCGCCATAAATAAAACTTTGGCTGCCAGGCATATTTAAGTGCGGCAAGCAGAATAAGCCCCAACGAGCGACCATTCATTTTTATAAACGCAAACGCGGCGGCGATCATGCCCAGAATAGTGGTAATAATGATCCAAAGCCATGTTTGCAGGGCAAAGAACAAGATAAAGCTGAACCCACCAGCAACAGCAAGATAAATAAATTGCCGGAGCGTGAGTGGCCCGATGATTTTGTCTTCAACGTCGATGAATTGAGGGACTTGGAACTGCATGAGTAATCGCGAAAAATGAGAAATTATTTAATAATGCGAAATGAAGACCCGAAAGCTACTCATTCGGGCCTTTCGGTATGTCTAATGGAGTTTTCAAATTGGAATAGTGAACCACTTTTGGCATTTCGACTGTCTTTGCGACAATGGGCGCAGCTGGTTTTTGTTGGCCAAGCATGGCGTCGTATGAAGAGTTGAATTCTGCGGTAACAGGTCGAGGCGCGGGTTTACTAATTGGGGTGGTGCCAACATCAAACGAGAAGTTTTTATTTACGTTCACTGTAGCCGCTTGGGAAGGTGCTACTGGCTTTTCTTCGTGAAGCATGAATGGGCGCGGAGATTCGACGATTTTTGGTGCCGGCACCGGAGCGGGTTTAGGCTGTTCTGCTTTTGGCGCAACAGCAGGGGCTTTCACATCTTTCATCACTCGCAGCCCCGGAGTCTCCATTCCTGCTGGCTTCTGCTGAGGCGTTGATTGGTTGATCTGATCTATTTTTCTCTCTCCTTCTTTAGATTGCCGAAGAGCGGCCAATGCCGCTGGCTCAATCCAATCCACAGAAAACTGTTCGTCGAGCACTTCTTTTGGGATCATGCTTTCTGTGGCAGCAGCTCCAGGCAAGCCCGACATATCTATTGCAGCAATGCCCTGAAGTGGGATGGCGATTGGATTAAGAATTTTTTCCTTCAGTATTGTTGCAATGGTGAGCGCGTTTTCAGTTGAAACACCGAGACTGTTTTGAATGTCATCAACCGCCTCTTGAGACGAGAGATCACCTGTTACAAGTTCAGTAATAATGATTGGAAGTATAGTGACTTTAGAGCCGGTAATATGAAAGCGATCCTCAATCTCTAAAAACACATCAATTACTTTTTCTGAGTTAAGCCACGCCCGAATTCCTCCAGGGAGAGCTTTGAATGAAATTTTTTGGGGGACAGTTGGTAAAGAATTGGTTGCCATATATCTTAAAGCTTAATGTGGATGTGCTGCGCCTCCACCGCCAGATGGTTTACTGGGTTTATTTTCACCCCACCTCATATCTTGCCTGATTCCACCAAGCACTCCTTCGGGGCTTTTGTGATCGCCACCATGGCTTCCATGTTTCGCCTCATCCTTAGCGCCAGTGAAGCGACGCATCCCTTGTAATTTCGCATAAGCGTTGCGTTCATCATTACTCCAGCCTGCTCTATCAGTCTTTGAGAATCTATCGAGATAATCATCAAGTTCCGTGACCGTTTTGCGAACAATCCTCTGTTGTTCATTAAGGCTGTTAAGCAGCTGGAGATTTTGTGGGCTATTCTTTCGTTCCTTTGTGAGTCGCGCAATCTCTTGTAAGCTGGCAATAACTTGTCCCCACTTGTTCTGCCCCTCAACATCGAGTCTTCCTTCGAGTTTTTCAACATAAAACTGGCGCACTCGCATCTCGTTTTCCGCAGAGACTCCCATCAGTGAATTCACCTGGCTCTGTTTTAAAAGATTCCAAGATTCATGGAGAAGATGCTCGAGGTGCTCACCCTCGATATGTAATTCATTTCTACTGGCAAGAATTTCTTGCGGTGTTTCTCCTGAAATTTGAGCAGCATTGTCAATATAATGGGCGGCAAGGTCTTTAATTGCACCGATCTTCTTTCGTTTAATACTTGGAGACATTGCCGCCATGGCATTTGCCGCGCGAATTGCTTTTTCGGGTGAATCGATAATATCAAGCATGTGATTTTTATGCGCCATATCAAGCGCCGCCGCTGTTTCTTTCAAGCTTGCGAGTGGATTATTAAATACTCCCGAAAGCGCTGCCTTTAAGGCGTTGCCCTTTAAGTTTCCCCAACGTTGCTTTTGGATATCTTCAAGCGCCTTAGTAGAATTTGCGAATTCACTCAAAGCTTGAGCAGCTGGGCCAACCAGGTTGCCAACTCCAGGGATAGCACCAAGGCTCGCAAGGACAGTGGCAAACCCTCCTGCGACCGAGCGAGGAACGGTTGTTGGAGCATTCGTAACAGCGCTCGACCCTGATCTTACACCGGAAAATATATTGCCGATAAAGTCCTTTGTTGATTTCCCAAACCCCTTCTTGGTTTTTGTTGCACTATCAAGCTCTCCCATATGCCTAACCGCCTGCGCACTACCATATAGCAATCCACCTAATCCACCAGCGATTGCGGCTGGTATTCCAACACTTGCCTTGAGCATTCCTCCGGCAAGTTTTCGTGTTCCTCTGCCTGCTGCGCCAGCAAATGCAGTGGCGATATGCGAACCCATTGATCCAGCGATTTTAAGACCGGCAATCATAAGACCGATAGTAATCAGCATCAACACGAGTGACGTCACAAGCGAAGGTGCCCCATTGACACCTGCTCCAAGAAAATCAGCATTCTGCGTCGTAACTGGAATGATACCTAAAGATCCAGACATACCCTCTTGTAATTTAATGCTTGTATTACCTGCGGTGATAACCGCAAGGTAGAGGAAGAAAGAAACAGTGGGAAGATAAAGTACCCCCCAATTCAAAAATTTTTCCCACCACTGTCGCCAAAAATGTTCAAATTTTGGTAAAACGCGCAAACTCCATGCGACTGGCATTGAAATGAGTAAAACAATTACCCAGATATTACGAATAACCGCCATTAAGAACATCGCAACCATTGTCATCATTGCGACGAAGGTTGCTAAAATAGCGAAGATGACTCGTGGCAATAGATCTATGAATTGAGACCAAAGTGTCCCGATGTCAACTTGAGCCCCAAGGGGACTCTCAAACCCTATTATGCCTTCATACCAACTTGTTTTTAAACGGTGGCCATTCGATGCAAGTACTTCTGTAAGTTTTGCGTCGTTATTGAGTATTTCAGATTCGAATCTTTCGCGCGTCCAGCCATTGTTATCAGAGAAGCCAAGATTGTTCCTGATACTTTCCTTGCTGTAACTTTCTAAGAAAGAAAACACATTTCTTGAGTCTACTGCTCCCCTGTACCGCGCACGAAATGTTTCTAGGTCGGCAACAGCGCCATAGATAGCCGGGGCGCCAAAAGCTTGAGGATCAAGAGCGCTTCCAATACTTGTGGTATTTACCACCTCTTTTTTGAGAAAAAACTTTGTCAACATATTGCTTGTGTCTAGCATGAGACCAGCAGCAAGTAGGCTGAAATTAACTAAAAGAGCGGTAATAATTAATTTTGGCAAGAGCTTTTTTGCTTCATATTCATGCCACCTCAAAATGGTTGAAAAAGCAATCATAATAATGGCAATTACAAAAACGATGTTTGCTACACTAAGTGCCATGGCGAAGCCATCGCTGACCGCTTGGTGGGTTGTGATATTAATGCCAAAATCCTCTATTGCCCAAATAGTAAGAGTTGTTGCTGCGCTTAAAATTATACCGAACAATGATTTAACTGCAGTCAAGAGTCCTAAAATGAGGCTTTGTGTTGCCACGCTAAAACCACACAGTATTCCCAGTGCGCCATCAGCTGTGCATTCTCCAACGAAAGTGGGTACGGTTGTTTTACCTGGGTCTATCGCCATCACAGGTGAAACACTCGAAAAAAAGATAGCAGCAACAAACGTAGCGATAAGGGCTGATTTTCCCCAAGATGTATTTCGCAGGTTAATTTTCATCATGCGTTTTTAACGACAAAGCATTACATCTTGCTTGATATTGCTGAAATCTTCTTGAAGCTCGTTTCGTTGAGAGTCAATTTCATCTTTTTTACTTTCATCAATAGTCAATACAGCAAGCCGGCTTCTAATTGTTGAAGCAAGCACGGTGAATCTTGCCCAGTCTTCTACAACAAAATTTTGAAGGTCACGCTTATATGACTCAAGTTCCGCAATTTGTTCATTGATAGTTAAAACTCTTGCATCAATCTCATCTGTCATTTTACTTATTTCCTCCAGGGTGGGCGGGGTAAAATATGGGTTAAGGGCTTGAGTGATACAGGTCGCCGATCTATCAATTGACTCACTAGCAATAAATGTCTCAAGTTCATCCGCGACAGCTTTTAATCTAGTAAGCGCATTTTGAAAAGAGATTAATTTATTAGATACCGCCTGGATTTCAGTCACAAGATTTTTATTAGTGAGTTCAAAGTTTTGACCGTTGGTGCTTTGGTATCCTTCACAAGCCTCGCGAAGCGATGAGCCAAATTGGAATGCCCCGCAGCCGTCACTGCCTGTGGGAATGTAGCCAGCGTCAGGTGCGTTATCTGTTGCAAGTCCCTGAAGCCCGCCAACTCCTTCACGAATAAGGCGGTTAATTAGTGCGTCAGAAATCGCCGCAACATAAGCCGCAAGCTGATCGGCCTCTAAGATATATTTAATATCTGCTCCAACTGCTTCAGCAACCAAAGATCCGATTGTCGAGCCTGGCGTGGTGATTTTACATGTCGAAGCAATATCCCCCTTAATACCATCCTTGTCTATGTCCGTGCTTTGACTCGTTGGGCTTTCATCGCAAGTTTTTGTTGAAAGAAAGCCGCCACCTGCCAAAGCTTCATTTTTGGCTGCTTCTTGGGCACTTGCGATTGTTTGGAATTTGGCGTTTTGCGTAATAACAAAAAGAGCGACTGGGTCATTTTGCACCTTAAGAGACTCAATGTAAGCCTCCCATCCTCCATTTTGAAAATCATTATAGAAGCTTTCAATATTATCTACGATATCATCTAAGGTGCAGGTGATCGATGATCCATACAAGCTATTCGATGTTGGTTTTTCTGGGACTCTAAGATTATCCAAGATCGATATTCTAAAAGGTTGACATATACCAGCACCAGCAACTTGAACAGCAAGATCCCCGAGGGCAACGTTGCCTGCATCTGTAAGAAACTGTTGCCAATCAGTTACGAATTTTGGGTCATCGCCACCTTGCACCCACTGGATAATTTCATCAACCATTAAATCAAGAATCCGCTTTCTGAGCGCCTCACGAACAAACGTCTGCGCCCATTCGAAAAGCGATTGATTGGTTTCTGTGCCTGTTGTGCCAATAATAACATCGAGTTGAGGAAGCCACCCCCCAACAATGGTCACTGGTATTGCGTGAGTTTTTTTAGGTAAAATCAAAATTGGCGCTAAAATCGCAATTGTAAGTACGATCGCCAGTGCTGGCTTGATTTTTAAAAATAAGCGGTGGGACATATTACCGATTCAGTGACAATAAATTACGACTCCTTATGTACGCATCCATCTTGGCAAAAATCTGGGCCAATTCTAATCCAAATTGGTCCCCTGCTTCGATCGCCAACGCGGCCTGGAATGGATCGCGCTCATAATTTTTTATGAGCGCAAACACGCTGCGTAAAGCGCCTAAAAGCGAGATGGCGTCTTTGTGCAACGGAACAAGCGCGCTTGGCACCTTCACCTGATATAGCTCAGCAATGCTTGCGTTAAAGGCGCTGTCAAACGCAATAAAATCTGTTTTGGCTGGCTCTGCCCAGTTTACTTCTAAAGTTTTTGGGAAATAAGTTGTAAAGATCTGGTTCAGTGAATTGAAATATACCTCATCAAGCTCTGGCTTTGATGACGCGACAATCGTAAGATCGCTTGTTTTTACTTCAGGCCGTAACGTGGCAAGGTTTACATTCGCAAATGCCTTATCGAGTGTTTTTTGTACTAGTTCATCAGGATTGACGGTTTCAAGGCCGACTTGTTCTCCGGATTTTGGCCCATTGGGATTTTTTGCAACAAGCTCTTGCGCAATCTGCTTTGCGATTTCACCAGTTATATTCTCTTTACTTAAAACGGCTGGCGTCGCGGGGACTGATTCAACGCGAATAATTGGCGCTTGTTTGGCAATCGTATGCGGCAATGGATCAAGCGAGCCAAAGATGAAGATGAAAATAATGAGGGCGCCAGTAACGCCAAGCGACCACAAAAGCGTTTTTTTAATAAGTAGCCTTTTCATTTCCCCCAGATACAAACAAACATCTCCGACGTTGTGTTTAGGTCGGAGCCCCAATCCGCTTCTTCGGCGCTTCGGGGTTGATGAATAAAAACAGACAAGCAACTCTTGAAAACGCGCGCGTATCGGAAAAAATACGCTACTTGCGCGGTTCCTCTTTATTCTATCCTTTTTTGTGCGGGAATGAAAGGTGATTTATACACCTTTTTGCTTCATAAAAGCTAAGGCGAGTCTTTCAAGTATAGGAACGTCTAAATCTTGTCCCCGGACAGTTACCAAAAAGCCATTTTGCTTGATTATTTCGGCTATTTTTTGCTTTGAAAACTCTGGGAAGCCGTCAGAGAGGTTGTTAAGCAAGGTTTTGCGAGGTTGCTTAAAAACCGCATGGATAAAGGAGTAGTAATGCAAGGAAAATAGGGGCGTAGGCAAGTAGGGGCGTAGAAGTGGGGGGCGGGGAACAATTTCAATAACGGCGGAGGAGACTTCGGGCGGTGGGGTAAAATCCTTTGGTTTTAAGGTAAAAAGCATCTTAATGTCTCCCCAATACTGTGTTGCTGCAGCAAGTAAGTTCATGTGCGGCACCTTGGCGCTTACTCTTTCTGCTACCTCTTTTTGTATCATGAGCACGGTGCGAGAAGGCTTATGCGCCAACTCACCGATGATGCGAAGCAGTTTGCCGGTGATGTAGTATGGGATGTTTCCGACAATTTTGTACTGAAAGTGCGTAGAAGGGTAGGAAAGTAGGGGCGTAGAAGTAAGACGAAGAACAAGACTGGGGAGCAGTTCGAGGGCGTCGCCGTGTTCAACATGACCAGCAACCGCCGGAATATTTTTTTGAATATCTATCACTAGCTTCGTATCTTTTTCAATTGCAAAAAGTTTTGCGCCGACTTTTGTGCAAAGTTCGGCAAGCGGCTTTGTGAGCGCTCCAGCTCCTGGGCCGATTTCAATAATGACATCGCCCTTTGTCACTTCCACAGCCGCGACAATGTCGCCAATTGCCTTTTTGTTATTAAGAAAATGCTGACCGAGAAATTTCATATAGTATTCGCGAAAAATGCGAAATTAATTAAAAATGCGAATTGTTTGCGATTACTCTAGATACATATCATCTTCATCAGGAAGCCCACGCATCATGCCGGTTGGGCTCATAAACTCTAAGAGATCATTGGGAATTTCGTGCAAAAAACGCGAAGGATAAGTGTGAAATGATATGTATAATTTTTTCCGCGCCCGCGTCATTGCGACATACATGAGTCGGCGCTCTTCTTCCACCTCTTCCACGCGTGTCATTGATTTTTCATGTGGCAATAAACCCTCATTTACACCCACAATAAAAACATGCTCGAACTCCAGGCCTTTGGCGATATGGATGGTCATGAGTGTTACTGGATTTGATTTCTCGCCGACAACGTCAGTGGATGGCTCGTCGGCAGAGGCGAGCAAACTCACGCGTTCTAAAAACGTTTCGAGAGTTTCAAATTGACTGGCGAAGTGCACAAGCTCGGAGATGTTTTCCAGGCGTTCTTGCGGGTTAGTAAACTTGTC
>CAYWPI010000004.1:25321-27141 GCA_964460325.1 uncultured Candidatus Saccharibacteria bacterium
CCGAAAATTTTATATGGCAAGTTTTCAGAAATAAGCGCTTGCTCAACAGGGCGCGATTGCGCGTTGGTGCGGTATAAGATGCCGATGCTTGCCTGCGGGTTCGCGCGGAATACGGTTCGTATTTTTTCGGCAACCCAAGCGCCCTCGGTGTCGGGATCTTCCGCCGCGACAAGGGTTATTGGCTCGCCATCTTCGTTCTCCGTCCAGAGTTTTTTTGGTTTCTGAATTTTGTTGTTTTGAATGAGCGCGCTCGCTGCAGTGATAATGGTGCCCGTCGAACGATAGTTCTGCTCGAGTTTTACAATTTTAGCACCCGGATAGTCGCGGTCGAAATTGAGAAAGTTTCTGAAATCCGCACCCCGGAAACTGTAAATAGCTTGCGCATCATCACCCACCACGCTGATGTTGCGGTGTTTTGCGGCAAGCATCTGTACAAAACGGTATTGGGACGTGTTGATGTCCTGGTACTCGTCGACCAGCACGTGAGTGAACAAGGTCTGATATTTTTCCAGCGTCTCTGGGTGGCTGCTGAAGATGCGTACGACCTTTTCGATGAGGTCGTCAAAATCAAACGCGTTGTTTTTCAGAAGTTCATCTTCGTATCGCGTGTATACTTCGCGCAGGATAGTGTCTAACACATCATTGCTATCAGCGAGACTTTCTGGATTTTTGAGTTCACTCTTCATGTCGGAAATCATCCCGGCGATTGCGGTCGGCTTGAATCGCTCCTTGGGAATCTCCATTTGTTTGCAGATTTTTTTGACGATGCTGAGTGAGTCATCCCCGTCCAGAATTGAAAATCCCGGACGTCTTCCTGTGAGCGCAAGTTCCTTTTTAAGGATCCGCCATCCGAGCGCGTGGAATGTTCCAATGAACGGCATACCTGGGGTTGGTAGGTCGCTTCCCTTAGGTTTAGGTGAACCGACTCCGAAAACGCGCTCGCGCATCTGATCGGCCGCTTTATTCGTAAAGGTGATGGCGATTATCTCTTCTGGTCGGACTCCCCCTTCGATAAGGGCCTTAAGTCGGCTGGTGAGCGCCTTTGTCTTGCCGCTGCCTGCGCCCGCGGCCATGAGGAGTGGCCCTCCTTTGTGGTCTACCGCCTCTTGTTGAGCCTTATTTAATGAGGGAAATGATGACATAGATGAGAAAGTAGGAGAGTAGTAAAGTAGGGGCGTAGGAAGAATGGATAAAATGGGGAGGTTTTGAGCTTAAATTTACTTAAAAAATCACGCTCAAAAGTGCTATTAATGGCTTAAAATCAGGGTTAATTGACTATCCGACAACTCCTTATAAAAGCTTGCTTAGGGCTAGTCAAAAGGCTTTCTTTTTGCTATAGTATCAGCTATCGATACTCTAGCCAAAAAACTGAATGGGGCCCGGGTTTTTGTCACCTCTTTTGTTTTTAAACCCATTTTTTTACCAGTCATCATTGTCTTGATTGGTCTCTTTTTAAACGGCTTTTTTTCTATCAAACCCGCCCAGTCACAGGCGGTTTTTGGTGGTCCTGATAGTTCAAAGAACTTTGCTGGCGCCAAAGAAAATGATGATATCGCCTTTCTTGCCAGTGATGGTCCAGAAATTTTGAACGACGAGGGCGGGCAAGAGGGCGTTGCTGGATTTTTTCTTCTTGATCAAGCCATTGTCTCTGACGCAAGCAGCCCATTCTTTGGCTCGATTCCTCAAAACCGAGACGAGCTCATGACGTATCGCGTTGTTTCTGGCGACACGCTTTCTAGTATAGCAAAGAAATTCGATATTAACGTGGACACGCTCTTTGGCGCGAATAAAGGGCTTAAGACAACCATTCGCGAAGGACA
>CAYWPI010000004.1:27241-42573 GCA_964460325.1 uncultured Candidatus Saccharibacteria bacterium
GGAACGCCGGTGCGCGCCGCAGCCCCCGGTCTTATTCGCACGAATAAAATCGGCGGATGGAACGGTGGTTATGGCGGACTGATTGTTATTCAGCACGATAACGGCACGCAAACGTATTATGCGCACTTGCAAAGCTCGGTCGTTTCAGAGGGCGCCACGGTTGATCGCGGCGAACTGATTGGCTATATCGGCAATACGGGTAAAACCATTGGTGCCACTGGCTGTCACCTGCACTTTGAGACGCGTGGTGCCCGCAACCCATTCGGCACGTATTAGTTTTATCTCTTGCTGCGCAGCGGAGTGGTATACTGGAAGAGATGAAAGCGCCAAAAAAGCTTGATTTACCAGAGGCGATCTTATGGGCTGGTTTTGGTGTATTGGGTGACTTTTTAAGCATCATTCCATTTTTTGGAACGCTTTTTATGATCACCTTTTACGCGATTTTTAAGTTCAAGGGGCTTTCGGCGCCATTTCCTATCGGCTCGATGTTCATTAAGGTTATCCCCCTGGTGAGTATAACGCCCACCTGCACTGCTTATGTCTGGCGAGTATACCGCCAGAATCAACCAAGTGGTATTTTGTCGGCAGTGACCGAAGTTACAGATCCCAAGGCAGCACTTGCGGCTACGGCACTTCCTCATTTACTTCCAGATGAGGCTGCAGGAGGCGCGAAGCAGAAAAAAGCCGCCTAAGACCTTTGTGTATTAACGGCTTGCGGCGCCTGAAAGACTTTGATACTGTGTACCTATATGATCGACAATACAAAAAAAGAAGAATTGAAAATGAAATTACAGGCGCTGAAAGCGCAGCTTGATGTAGAAATGAAAGATTTTAAAAATCCAACCCAGTTAGGAGACGAGATTGATGCGCTTGATACTGAAGCAGATGAGGCGGAAGAATTTTCAGCCAATGCTGGAATGGCGCAAGCAGTGCAAGATCGACACGAAGCAGTTATTGCCGCTTTGGGCAAGCTTGAGGATGGCACCTATGGCGTGTGTGAATCTTGCCACAAGGAGATTGAGTTGGCGCTGCTTGAAGTTGATCCTGAGAGTCGGCTGTGCCGCAGTTGTAAGAAGACAGTCTAATGGCTGATTAGTGAGTTAGTCTCATAGCCCGACATTTTAACTACTAGACTCATCAACCCACTAGAACCGCCCCCCATGTCGTCTTTCTCTAAAGTTTTATCGGCGGAACTTGAAGGAATAAGGGCCAGGTTTATAGAGGTGGAGACCGACGTGCATGTTGGTCTCCATTCGTTTTCTATTGTCGGGTTGGCGGATAAGGCGCTTTCTGAAGCAAAGGAGCGAGTAGACGCGGCGCTTTCACACAGTGGTATTAAACCGCCCAGCAGAGAGAATCGGAAAATCGTGGTTAATCTTGCGCCGGCAGACGTCAAAAAAACTGGCTCGCAGTATGACCTGCCGATTGCCATTGGTTATTTGGTTGCCACAGAACAAATGCGGGATTTTGACGCTTCGCGCATAGTATTCATGGGCGAGCTTTCGCTTGATGGCGCGATTCGACCAGTAAGCGGCGCTCTGACCGTGGCAAAGCTGGCCGCCCAAAAAGGCATGGACGAGTTGATTGTGCCAGTGGCCAACGCGCAAGAAGCGGCGCTCGTTGATGAGATTAATATAACGCCCGTGGCGACACTCCGAGAACTGATTGATCATCTTGAAGGGCGTTCGCGTATTAAAGCTCAGCCACGCACGCAAGTCGCTGATATTCAGCGTGAGGGAGTTGATATTGATGATATTAAGGGTCAGGCAAGTGCTAAGCGAGCACTTATGATTGCCGCTGCCGGTGGCCATAATTTGATTATGGTTGGGCCGCCAGGAACCGGGAAAACAATGCTTGCGCAAGCGCTGGCTTCGCTTTTGCCCGCGCCCAATAGAGATGAGGTGATTGAAATGACGGAAATTTACAGTTGTGCTGGGCTGCTTGGCGAGCGGCCTTATATTCATACTCGGCCGTTTCGGTCGCCACATCAAAGCGCCTCACCTAGTTCGATTGTTGGCGGCGGAACAAATCCAAAGCCCGGCGAGATTAGCTTGGCGCACCGAGGTGTTCTTTTTTTGGATGAGATTCCCGAGTTTCGACGCGATTTACTTGAAGCGCTTCGTCAGCCGCTTGAAAGTGGCAGAGCAACAGTGACTCGCGTGAAAAATAATCTGGTTTTTCCTGCGCACTTCATGCTGGTTTCAGCAATGAACCCATGCCCGTGCGGATACTATGGCGATGAAGAGAAGGCTTGTAAATGTACCGCCAATGAAATTTTACGTTATCAGAAAAAAATCTCTGGCCCACTACTTGATCGTATTGATATTCAAATAACGGTGCCGCGCATCAAAATTGAACAGTTGCGCTCGGCGACAACTGGCGCTCATGATGGCGCGCTCATGCGCGAGCGCGTACGCAAAGCCAGAGAGCTTCAACATGAGCGGCACGAATCGTTTAAAAAGCGGGCGGCGCTCGTTAATGCAAGGCTCACCTCTAAGGAGATAGAAAAAGTTTCCAATCTTACCGCAGAAGCAGAGCAATTTCTTAAGCAGATTTTTGATAAGTCGCTTCTGTCGGCTCGCGGCTATTATCGCATTTTAAAAACAGCGCGAACAATCGCAGACTTGGAAGATACTCCAGCAATTGAAAAATCGCATCTTGCCGAAGCGTTCCAATATCGCGTTCGTGCGGAGGAAGGCGATGAGAAGATAGGAGTGTAGGAAAGTAGCACAGTAGGGACGTAGTATTGAGTCATTCTGCCGCCCTTACTATACAATCGTCCTCGCTTTAGTACCCCAGCGCGCTTAACGCGGCTTTGAGCCCTTCAAACGAGGTTGAAATGTGTAGGTGTGTGGCGGTCACCGCGTAACTGAGCGATGCTCCGGCAGAAGCGCCTGTCGCAAAGCGATCAGCAATCCCCTTTACGGTCCCATCTTTGAACTCTGCCATGGCGCCAGGATCGGTGACAAAGAGCGCGCCGAGAGCGGCCTTTTCAAAATTCATCAGCCATTGATTGAGCGTGGCCGTTCCCTCTGGTTTTAGCGTCAACACGTATCCCGGCCAAACGCCGTTCTGGTCTTTATAGATGTAAGTCGTGAAATCATCTTCAACGTATGAGCCAATGGCTTGACCGTCAAGAAAGTCTGGCAACAATGCGGTGAAAAAGGTTGCAAATGAAACTTGTCCCCCGGCGGTATCTTGAAAAACTATTTCCGTAAGGCCGCTTGGCACAAGCGCTCCCTGATCAGTAAGACTTTGCACAATAGCTTCGCGGGTAACGGCGCCTAAAGTAACAGTGGCTTGTGGTATGGCCAGCACTGAATTGCCAAAAACGGACGTGTGGGCTGCTGCCGTTGGTTGCGCTGGCATTTCGGGGGCTGGTTGCGCGGGAGTGTTGACTGGTTCAACCACCGGACTTTGCATCATGGGATAGACAACGAAATAGCCAACTGCGGCAAGCGCCACCACGATCACAACGGCAATAATCGCCCAAAGCAGGCGATGTGATTTTGGCGCCATCGCCTCTTCTTCGGTTACCATGGGTCCAGCAACATCAGGAATAAAGTTTTGAGCTCGGCTGTCAAACGCTGGTTTCGGCGCGACAATTTCCGGCGTTGGCGTCACTTCGCCTTGTTCAATTGATCTGATGTCAGACTGCATTGTGCGGACGGAGACTTCGGGAGTGGGCGGAGGCGGAACCTTGGTTTGACCCTGGGGTTGAATGGGATTAACTTCCATACTGCTTATGAATTAATGATAAAGAATAATTATATTAATAATACCACAAATAAATAATGCGTAGTGCGCAGGAAGGTAATACGTAGGGGAAAACAAAAAAGCGCCCTAGCGGCGCTTTTTTGTTTTCTGTTACTTAGGCCTGCATTGCTTTTAGGCTCAAGCCGATCTTGCCGCCCTCTGCCTTGATGATCTTTACTTTGACGATGTCGCCCACTTTGACGACATCTTCCACTTTTTTCACAAAGCCCGACTTGAGTTCGCTGACATGGATCATACCGTCGCGGCCACCGCCAAGATCAACAATGGCGCCAAATTCCAAAATTTTCACAATCGGACCCTCAACGATTTCGCCCACTTTATACTCTTTAACAATTGCCGCCACGGCGTTGTATGCCGCTAGTGTGGTTTCTTTGTCTTTACCTGAGACAAACACAAGCCCGTCATCATCAATGTCGATTGCCATGCAGCCGGTTTGATCAATGATGCCGTTAATTACCTTGCCTCCGGGGCCGATAATCGAGCCGATTTGGCTTGGGTCAACGCGCAGCGTCATAATGAGCGGAGCCAGCGGCGAAATCTCTGGCCGTGGCGCTGGAATAACGCTCGTAATAAGATCTAAGATCTTCATGCGCGCCTCAGCTGCTTGCTTAAGGGCCGTGGTGAGCATCTCGACAGTTAAGCCTTTGATTTTCACGTCCATCTGAATGGCGGTAATACCATCTTTCGTGCCGGCAACCTTAAAGTCCATGTCGCCGTAATGGTCTTCATAACCCTGCAGATCAGTGAGCACTTTGTAGTCAGCGATTTTTTCGTTGTCTCCTTCGCCAGTCGAGCGCGTCATAAGTCCCATCGCGATACCTGCGGCTGGTTTTAAAATCGGCACACCGGCGTCCATGAGCGCGAGGGTTGCCGCGCAGACGGTGGCCATTGAAGATGAACCGTTTGAAGAAAGAATTTCAGATACTACGCGCACGGTGTATGGAAACACTTCCTTTTTCGGGAAAAGGTTTTTGAGCGCCTTTTCAGCAAGGGCGCCGTGACCAATCTCTCGGCGGCCGGGTCCGCGGAACGGGCCCACTTCACCAACGGAGTATTGCGGGAAGTTGTAGTGGAGCATAAAGCGGCGCTTGCCGGAAAAGCTCATGGTTTCAATGGTTTGTTCTTGGCCAGGCGGGGCTATGGTGGCCACTGCCAATGACTGCGTAGTGCCGCGGGCAAACAAAGCTGAGCCGTGCGTGCGCTTTAAGAGCC
Organism: uncultured Candidatus Saccharibacteria bacterium; assembly: GCA_964460325.1. GTDB lineage: Bacteria > Patescibacteriota > Minisyncoccia > UBA6257 > 1-14-0-10-44-23 > CAYWPI01. The sequence continues at coordinate 32,231 of CAYWPI010000004.1, forward strand.
CGACCTCGCCATATAAGTCGCGCAGGTCGGTGATGCCGCGTCCGTCCGGGCGCTTGCCGTTTTTAAGAATGTTTTCGTGTACGATGCTGTCGATAATCTCTTCAACAATGTGGTGCGCGCCTTTGATGTGCGCAGATTCAAATCCTTGTTCGGCAAGATGTGCCGCAAGTTCGGTTTCAATCGTTTCAATTTGCTTGTCGCGAGCAACTGGATCTTTCAAGTAAATTACTTCATCAAACTTGCCAGCGGTAAAGGCGACAACCGCCTCTTTCAATTTGGGGTCATCCACCGCAAGCTTCACTTCCATTTTTTCTTGGCCAATTTCTTTTACGATAGATTGCTGGAAAGCAATAAGCTTATCTATTTCTGTTTGGCCAAGTGCAAAACCTTCGGCGACCTGCGCTTCAGTTGCTTCAAACCCTTCAAGTTCAACCATATTAATGCGGCCTTTGGGACCCGCAACAAACGCGGCGAACTCTAAACCATCCGCAATTTCAGAATTTTTCGGGTTAATAAGCAGACTGCCGTTCTTGCGGACGATCTTCACTCCGCCGACCGGACCAGCCCATGGAATGTCAGAAATTGCGAGTGCGGTTGAGGCGGCGTTAAGCGCCAAAAAGTCCAAATCCTCCTCTTCGTTTAGCGAAAGGATAGTGATGACCACCTGCACTTCACGGCGCATGCGCTGGTCAAAAAGCGGGCGAATGGTGCGATCGATAACGCGGCCAGAAAGCACCGCTTCTTCAGAAGACTTTCCCTCGCGGCGGACAAAACGGCTGCCAAGCACCTTACCCACAGCATAAAAACGCTCTTCAAAATCCACCATCAATGGGAAGTATCCAAGTTCTTTGTCGCGCTTGCTCATTACTGCGGTGGCAAGCACAGTTGATTCGTTATAGGTTGCCATGACTGAGGCATTGGTTTGCCCGGCAATGTTTGATACTTCAAAAATGAGCGGCCGACCAGCGTATTCGAGTGTGAACTGTTTTCGATTGAGATTCATGTATGTAGTGATAATTATTTTGATACAAATCTACAAATGAGTACTGTAACCTATTTGTAGTTATTTGTATCATTCGTGCACATTAGTATATTAGTATCTTTCGTCTATTCTTCGTGCGCTGGTGGCACATTCGGCTGACTGGTGATGCTTCCATCTCTTCGCCCGCGGCGCATGGCGTTTTTGCGCATGAGCACTTTGGGGACATCTTCGATAGCGATAAAGTCATCGGCAACTTCACGGAGTTTTGCATTAGTGCTTCGACTAAACGCGCAAACTTCCACTTGCCGCCCCTTTCCCCACTTCACGTATTCAATAAGGGGAACAAAGTCGCCATCGCCCGTCACCAAGATGATCACGTCAAGAAAATCCGACATACGCACGGCGTCGATTGCCATACCAACATCCCAATCAGCTTTTTTCTCGCCTCCGGGGAATATTTGAATATCTTTCATGCGCAACTCAATGCCAGATTGCTTTAAAGCATCAAAAAAAGAACTTTCGCTTTTGCCGGTTGACGTGGCTGTGGCGGCAATAATCGATTCGGTTTTCACGACATAGGCCATCGCGCGAATCAGTTTTCGATCCGCAACCAACGCCTTGATTAACTCTTTATAATTGACGCGTGCGTGATATAAGTTTTTGCTCGAGTGATAAAGATTTTGAATATCAATGAAGATGCCAACTCGTTGATCACTATTTTTATGCATCATATGGGTAGTAAGAATGGGGAACGTTTTGCGCGAAAACCCTCGCGTACGGCGAGGGTTTTCATCGTGTACTATTTTTTGAGATCAAGCTTCTTGACCAATGTTCGATATCCCTTCTCGTCGTGCTTTTCAAAATACGCAAGCAAGCGACGACGTTTGCCAACCATCATGAGCAGTCCGCGGCGGCTGTGATTGTCTTTTGGATTTTTGCGGAGGTGGCTGGTGAGCTCTTCGATGCGGCGGGTAAGCAATGAGACCTGAACAGGCACTGAGCCGGTATCTTTATCAGAGAGCTGATGCTCTTTCATGACACGCTTCTTTTTAATGGGTGTTAACATGTTTTTTTTATTCTAGCATATTTTCTTTTATTTTGCAACTATGTAATCCTCATCTACGAATTCATCCTAATGCTTCAAATGAATGCACTCGTATTCTTTTTCTTCGTGGCATTCGGATGTCAATTAGGAGATTTGGATTATGCTGTAGCGATTATTTCACGAGTTTGAGGATAATGCGCTTTTCTGCCGGCTTCATGGATTCGATGCGGAACTTGTATTGTTTGCCAAGCTCAATCGCCTTCTTCATCTCATCAACGCCACCAAATTCTGAGACGTGAATAAGGCCTTGGATGTCGTGATCAAGCGCGACAAATGCGCCGAATGGATTAAAGCGTGAAATGGCCCCCATTGTCTCTTGTCCCTCTTTAAATTTTTCACCGATGGTGTCCCATGGATTGGCCTTGAGTGCTTTCAAGGAAAGGCTCACGCGACCTTCTTTAATTTCAACAATCTTGGCACGCACCGCATCGTTAATCTTGAGTACCTCTTTTGGATTTTCAATAAGGCGGTGATCGATTTCGGAAATGTGAATGAGGCCTTCAACTGCGGGCTGATCAGCAAACTTAATGAAAGCGCCAAAGTCAGCCACGCCGCTGATGATGCCGTCAATAACATCGCCCACCTTGTATTTATGAAGTAGTTCTTTCACGCCCTCATCGGCAATTTCGCGCTCAGAAACAATCAGCTTGTTAAGGTTTTGGTTGTTGTTGATGATTTTCACTTTCAGTTCCATGCCAACCATCTTCTTGAGCTCTTCAAGAATTTTGTCTTTATTGCCGTCAGTCACGCGCGGATAGTGGTCGTTTGAAAGCTGAGAAACCGGAAGAAAGGCCTTCATGCCAGCCACTTCAGTCATAAGGCCGCCGCTGTTGGCGCCATTGATTTTAACGACAATCGGTTCGTTTTTGTCGCGAATGTCTTTAATTTCTGACCATAGCTTTTGCCGACCGGCTTCAGTAAGCGAAAGTTCGACATAACCATCTTCATTTTCAGTATCAACAACCTTCGCAGAAATCTTATCGCCAACTTTAAGGCCTTTGATGATATCGCTGCCGTTTAAATATTCGATGCCAAAAACCACGCCAGTGCCAAGCTGACCCAGATCAAAATAAGCCACCTTTTTACCCTTCTTAATAAGCGCTCCTTCGGCAAACTCCCCCACCTTGAGGGCTTTGATGATTCCCGCGTCGCTCTTTAAAAGAGCAGAAAGCGTTGTATTGGTCTTCTTTTCCGTCATAAAACGAATAGAACCGGTTAATAATAATCTCTGGCGTGACGGGTTCTTTGCCTCTTGGGCGACGAAATAAATGTTTCGTTTAGCCCGTTTAGAGGTGACATCAACTCCAGAAAGGTTTTCCTAGGATATCAGGAAATAGGAATAAGGTCAATAAAATGATTTTCGGGCGGGGCGCTCACGCGCCCCGCCCGAATCTGCTACGGTGCAGTGCTGGGAGCGGGTTGTGCCGCCCTCACCAGTTTACGGATGGCTTCTTGCATGCTTGGTCTGATCTCGATCGAGACGTTCGGATCTCCGTCGTGCCCGGTTCCGTGACACGGGACGTTCAGGTACTTGTCCTCACGGACGAAGTGCCCCTGACGGCCGATTTCACCGCCCAGTTCGCGGCAGAGCCACTGGCTGTGCTTTCTGTCGAAGGAGCTAGTGAATTGATTCCTGAGCCCGAAGGCGACTTCGAGCATCTCGTCGCTGAAGATGCGGTCGCCATGGACTTCTGCCAGAGCCTTGGTGAGGATCACGCCCCAGCGGAAAACCCAGCGATAGGTTTTGCTGATGGGTGCGTCGCGAAGTTCGATGTCGAGATAGGCGGCGCTTCCTTCAAGACGGAGGTGTTTCGCCTCAGCCTTGACGATTGCCATCTTGTCTCCGTGGCTGTGCCACCACCTCGGCCAAGGGACGCCATCTGAGCAATCCATGCGATTCTCCTCCGTTGGGCTGAGCCATCTTTGTGCGGACCCAATCGTCTGCCGTTTCTTCACCATCTGATATTTTGCTTGTCGTGTCAATTTTATCATTGGTTATTTTAATAAGAAAAAATAACGAGAAGTGATATACTAACTATATGAAGACACTTCGTGAGGCGCTGAAATGGGCGGCAGAAAAGCAGGTGGCGATCGGTCATTTCAATATTACCGACGCTGTAACGTTACGGGCGATTTTTGAGGTTGCAAGCGAACTTTCCATTGGTCTCGATGAAAAAATACCGGTCATTATCGGTGTTTCTGAAGGTGAGCGAGATTTTTTGGGTGTTCATGAGGCAGCCGCTCTTGTTAAGGAATTACGCACATTACACGATTACCCAATTTATCTGAATGCCGATCACACGCATTCAATTATGAAAATTAAAGAAGCGGTGGAAGCTGGTTTTGACGCGGTCTTGTTTGATGGTGGCAAGTTGCCGCTTGAGGAGAACATAGAACTCACCAAAGAAGTGGTGGAGTATGTTCGCCGCACCAGTCCAGAAACGATTGTTGAGGGCGAGATGGGCTATATCGGTAGCGGCTCCGCCATATTAAAGGAACTTCCAAAAGGTGCGGCGCTCACCGAGGACGCGATTACCAGCGCCGAGCAAGCGGCGCGCTTTGTAACAGAAACAGGGGTGGATATGCTTGCTCCGGCAGTTGGTAATGTGCACGGAATGCTCAAAAACGCCCCAAATCCAAGGCTGTTTATTGATCGCATTTTTGAAATAAAGAAAGCAACTGGCGTTCCGTTGGTGCTCCATGGCGGCAGTGGCACGCGGGACGAAGATTTTCTCGCGGCGATCAAGGCGGGCGTGAACGTCATTCATATTTCAACTGAAATCCGAAAAGCCTGGCGGGAGGGTGTTGAGGAGGGTTTAAAAACTCAGCCGGACGAAGTTTCTCCAGCGAAGCTGCTTACCCCGGCGCTGAAAGACATGAAAGAGGTTATTGAAAGACGTTTGCGATTGTTTAACCTTCTTTAGGTTTTTAATACTCCTCACTAATATAGACAACAAGACATCATTGCATGACTCAATTTGACCAACAATATCGCGATGCCTTGCTTGAGATAATGAACAAGGGGTATGAAGAGCTTAATGAGCGAACGGGGCACCGCACCCGGATTTTGCCCGGCGTCACCTTTCGGATTGATGCCGGTTTTCCTCTTCTTACATTGCGAAAAATTCCCGTGAAACTGTTTGTAGCTGAGCAAATATGGTTCATTATGGGCAGTAAGAATCCAGAGGATTTTGTGAATAAGTTTACGCCCATCTGGAAGGACTTCACGGAGGCTGACGGAACAATTGCCGCCGCCTATGGCTATCGCTGGCGCCACCACTTTGGGCGCGATCAGCTTGGTGATCTTTTGAAATTATTGGAAAAAGAACCAGGCAGTCGGCATGGCGTGGTGATGACATGGGACCCATCTGATGACGGACTTGGCAGTGGCACGAGCAAAAAGAATGTCCCCTGCCCGTTTGTGTTTACAGTGAATGTGATTGGCAACAAACTGCACATGCACAACATTGTGCGCTCTAACGACATGATGCTGGGTTGTCCGCACGACGTTGCCGGTTTTGCGCTGCTACAAAACATTCTTGCGGCGCGACTGGGGCTCAAAGCCGGAACATATACGCACAGTATTAGCAATGCGCATATCTATGACATTCATTATGATCACGCGTGGCAACTCATCGACCGAGAAAATAATCACCCGGAGATTTTCTTTGAGGCGCAGGCGGACTATTTCGCCCGGGCGGAAAAGGGTGACGAGAAGCTGGTTGATGAGATCGCTGGCACTTTGAATGAAAAGTATAAGCCGATGGGCCCGATCGCAGGGATGAAGATAGTGCTCTAGTGGCGCCGCCAGTCACGAGACTACCAGATGTTCTCGCTTACTAGCGAGCCATCCTGCGCGCTCCCGCAGCACGATTTATTATTAGAACGGGTTGCGATCCGCGAGCTAGTCCCGTGGCTGGCGGCGCCTGGCGTTTCTTTGGTATGCTAAAGGTATATGAAGGTAACCTTAGTCATGGCCACTACGGCCGACGGAAAAATCGCAAAAGATAAAGAGCACGTTGCGGATTGGACAAGCAAAGAAGATAAGAAGTTCTTTGTTGAAAAAACCAAGGAGTGCAAGGTGATGGTGATGGGAATGACGACATATCAAACTATCGGTCGGCCGCTTCCTGGCAGACTGACGATGGTATACACGCGTAACCCGAACGCGCCGGCGCTTGAGCATATTCCCGGATCGCTTGAATACACCAACCTTGGGCCGAAGGAGCTGCTTGCCCAGCTTGAAAAGCGCGGGTTTACCGATGTGGCGCTGGTTGGCGGCGGAACGATCAACGCGATGTTTTTGCGAGAAAAGCTGATTGACGATATCTATTTAAGTATCGAACCATATATCTTTGGCGCCGGCTTGGGTGTATTTTCTGAAGCCCCGGCCGATGTTCAACTTGAGCTGGTGGAAGTTTCCAAGTTAAGCGAGCAGGTGGTATTATTGCATTACAGGCTAAAAAAATAGTCTACTAGTCTAGTAGTTGGGTAATGGATTCATTAAGCGATTATTCAACTAAGTAATTACTCGATTATCCCCATGGCAATTTTAGGCAAAAGAGAGATTCAAAAGCATATCACCGACGGCAGGCTTTCGTTTGAACCGATTATCGACAAGTTCCAGCTTCAGCCGAATTCTGTTGATTTGCGTTGTGGATTTACGTTTTATGTGCCCGAGCAATGGCAGATGACCGACGAGGGCAGAACCATCACTCATCCGGATTATCTCAAGCACAACGCGAACGCGAACAATTTCCGAATGGTAAAACTTAAGCCCGGGCAGTATTTTGAATTTTTACCGCACGAGTTCGTCATTGTTTCCACGCTCGAGCGTATCGCGCTGAAATCCGACAATCTTATCGCGCTTCTCTATCCGCGCAGTTCCATGATTCGCCGCGGACTCGTCATTGAATCCGGCGTTGTTGATCTTCATTACCAGGGCAATCTGATGATTCCAATATTAAACGGCACCAATCAGCCACTGCGTCTTTATCCGGGTGAGCGCGTATATCAACTTGTTTTCCACACACTTGAGGGCGGTCTTGCGCGTGAAGAGGCGCAGATGCACGGTGCGGTCAAGGCAAAATACGAAGGTTCCACTGCCTCTAACCTTGAAAGCCGAACCGACAGCAATGAAGAGCTTGAGTTTATACGCACCGGCAAGCTCAACGACATTAAAGAGAAATATAAAATATAAATTGACTCAAGAAGAGCAGGCCGCCTACAATGAGGGCGGCCCTTCTTTTTTAAGAAAATGCGAGGCATGAATTCAATCACTCACCAAGTTCCCTATCTTCCCAAGGGGCGAACGCTTTACGAAGTGCCTGTGACTGATCCAATGATGGCGTTGGCTATCAGCGAGGTGGCGGCGATGGAGCGCGAGAATCCAGGGGCGAACCGGGCGGCCGCTTCGGTCATTGTGAAAGACGGCGCGGTCATCGGTGTTGGGCGCAATCACAGTGTTCACCCGACGTTCTGTCCGCGCAAGGCACTCAGTGTTCCGACCGGGCAGGGCTACGAGCTATGTCCAAACTATTGTCATTCTGGCGGTCACTCAGAGCCAACAGCTATTAAGGCGGCGCTGGCTGCCGGACACAATCCAAGTGGTGCCGATCTGTATCTGGCGGGTCACTGGTGGGCGTGTGAACCATGCTGGAATGCGATGATTGCCGCTGGTATTCGAAATGTCTTTATCGCGCAAGGCGCAAAAGCGGCATATGATGACGCGGCTAGAAAAGACAGTCCCCTTGCCGGGAAGCTCAAGCGCAAAGTCAAAATCTGTATTCTTGGAGCAGATGCTTTGGCCGCCGCGGAAGCACTTGCGAGAGTGAACTTTGTGATTGTCGATCCAGTATCTGAGTGCGAAGCAGCCATCTTGCTTTTTGGTGCGGCGGACGTTCCACCGGGCCCGAGCAGTCGCGTTATCTATGATTACCGGACTGTCGTCGACTATAGGACCGCAATTTCGCGGCTCAGTCAGGACATTCGGCTTTAGGAAGGGCGCGTAGCGCCCGTTTCCCTTCTAAGGGAGCGGGCGCTTGCGATTTTAAAACGTTTCTGATACTCTAAAGCAATTCGAAATTGGTTTTACTATCTTTATGTCAATTGAATTAAAAGCAGAAAACAGAGAGCAGTTCGGTCGGGCCGTTAAGGCTCTTCGCGAAAAAGGCCTTATCCCGGCTGAGCTTTATGGCCACGGTCTTGCGAATATGCACTTGTCAGTGCCACAAAAAGACTTTATTAAGGTTTTTAAAAAAGCAGGTGAAAGCACAATGATCAATTTGATGGTGGGCGACAAAAAGCACCCCGTCATGATTCACCATGTGGCGGTTGATCCGGTCACCGATGAAGTGATCGCAATAGATTTTTACCAGGTTCGTCTTGATGAGAAAATTCAAATTAAGGTTCCTGTGGTATATATTGGCGAGGCGTCAGCGGTTAAAGAAAAGCAGGGCGTGCTTGTCAAAGCCATGAATGAAATCAAGGTAGAGGCGTTGCCAACCGATATTCCACGCACTATTGAAGTGAATTTGGCTCTGCTTACTGATATCGGCGTTGATTTGCATATTAGTGATTTGAAACTTCCCAACAATATTCGCGTTCTTGAAGATCCAACATTCGTTATCGCGACAGTAACGGCTCGTATGACTGAAGAAGAAGAAGCAAAACTTGCCGCCGCCGCTGACGTAAATGAAATTAAGACTGAGGGTGAAGAGAAAAAAGCTGAACGAGAAGCTAAGGCTAGCGAAGCTGTTGATGCTGCTGCCGCTTCCACCCCTGAATCAGCGAAGAAATAGGAATAAGTACTGCAGAGGCCCGTTCATCCAGCTGATGAGCGGGCCTTTTGGTTTCCTCTCGTCAGAGGAGGGTTTCAGTCTGTTATAATAAGAACACCATGAGTCAGCGGCATACCCCCAAAAATGTGCTCGATATTAAAACGCGCGAAATCCATTCGTTTTCGCCGCTTACTGATCGCGTCAATTTAACTGAGCGCGTGGTGCGTATTGCGCTTACTAAGCCTTTAAGAGTAGCGCTGTGCATCGTGCTTGGTTTTTGGTTTGTTATGAGTCTTGCGATTGCTCCTCATTATTATCAGTCTCATGCGGCAAGCACTGGCGCCGCTGAGCGCGCTGAACTCGAAAGCCAACTCAAAGAACTTGAGGCAGAAATTGCTGATTACGAGGGGACGATTGCGAGTTATCGGACACAAGGAAAAACGCTCAGTAACGAGATTACAGCGCTTCAGGCAAAGGTGAGCAAGCTCAATGCGCAGGTGCGCGTGGTAACGCTCTCACTTGAGAAGCTTGATCAAGACATTGTCGCTAACGAGGAAAGTATTCTCACAACCGAAGAAAAAATAAAGCGGAACCAAGAAGCAATTTCGCACTCCCTGCAATATCTTTATGAGGGTGAACGTGAAAACCTAATGCTGGTGTTGCTGAAGAATCCGCGTCTGACTGACTTTTCTAATGCAATCAACGCGACGCTTAATGTGCAAGATAGTTTAACGGTGGCAGTGCAGGATATGGCGGCTCTTAAAATAAAACTTGAGGATGAAAAAGAAAGCTTAAACCTCAAAAAGAGCGACGCCATCGCTTTTAAGGCTTATCAAGAGGCTCAGCGCAAAGCAATTGAGGCTGCCAAAAAGGAAAAAGACGCGTTGTTGGCAGCAACCAAAGGACAGGAATCAAAGTATCAAGAACTGTTGGCGGTGACTAAAAAAACAGCGGCTGAAATTCGCAATCGCCTATTCGAGTTCTTAGGCGGTGGCTCAATGAGCTTTGGCGAAGCGTATAATTTCGCCAAAATTGCCGGAGCGGCCACCGGAGTGCGCGCGGCGTTTGTGCTTGCGGTGCTTGATCATGAGTCGGCTTTGGGCAGCAACGTGGGCCGTTGTAATTATAAAACAGCAATGAGTCCCGGGCTCCCTATGGTCGCGCGGTGCGTTGAGCGGGCAAAAGCCGGCAATCCGTGCCGAGACGACATTTCAATATTTTTAAAAACTACTGAATCGTTGGGCATTGAGCCTGATTCGGTGATGGTAAGTTGCCCGATTGTTGCCGATGGCGCGTTTGGTGGCGCTATGGGAGCGGCGCAATTTATTCCAAGCACCTGGGCACTTTATAAAGATCGCATTGCCGCTATTACGGGAAGCAATCCGCCCTCTCCGTGGCGTAATGGCGATGCGATTGTCGCCACATCGCTTTATTTGAAAGATGCGCTTTCAGCGTGCATTGCTTATACGGGGACGGC
>CAYWPI010000004.1:42673-52842 GCA_964460325.1 uncultured Candidatus Saccharibacteria bacterium
GCCATACTTGCTGATCAGCTTGAGGCGAAAAATATCACTATTGAGCAGCTGAGCGCCAAAACAGAAGTGCCAGAGCACTATATCAAGGCGATTTTTAATAATCAGCCAGAGCGGCTCCCAGCCTTGCCATATATTCGCAACCATCTTTTAGTGATTGCTGATTTTTTGGGTATTGATAAAGACGTTGTGCTTGAGGCGTACCGCACCGAGTTTGCGACAAAAATGTCTGGCCCGGCGGATCGGCTTCCCGGGAATCGTTTTACGCTCGCCGGACGGGGCAGGAAGTGGGTTTGGTTTGCGGTAATCGGCATTATCGGCCTGCTGATCGCTTATGCGGTGGTGAGCAGCGCCTTTTTTGGTGCTCCTTATTTTCGGTTAGTGAATCCACCGCAGGACGTAGAGATGTTTGAGGTCAATGACTCCATTATTTTGTTATCCGGTACAACTGAACCCAATGGCAAGCTGACGATTAACGGCGAAATGGTGCCGGTGCGAGAGGACGGCTCATTTGAGTTTGAATTCCCGCTTGCGCCAGAGCTTAACACAATTGAGTTTAAGGTTGAGCGCTTTTTAGGGAAGACCCTTACGGTGATTAAAAAAGTATATGTGCGGCCCATGGAGCCGATCATTGATGGCGCTTCGACAACCACTTCATCTTCGCTTTTAGTGCCCACTTTTGACGAACCGGCTTCCCCGGCCACTACTCCTGTTTTTTAGTTGTACCCTTGCCGCGCCACGCGGTATAATCAAAGTTGTGTGTTCGCCCCCCTTTTGTAATTTGACTCGAATCAATGAGGGAAAAGGATGAACATACGACTTAGATAATTATTATCTATAAAAATGTAACCCACGCCGTTGGCGGGGTGATGATTTTATAGATAAATATATTAATATTTATATAAAATCATCATGGCAAAGACTAAAAAAGAAGCTGGGGCGAAGGAGAAGGGGGCGCATGATATTGCGAGTTTAATGGAGGAGCTGCAGGGAAAATTTGGTGAAGGTTCAATTATGACTCTGGGCGACGCAAAAGCGACCAATGTGGATGTCATTCCGACTGGTTCTTTTTCGCTTGATTTGGCGCTTGGCGCCGGCGGGCTTCCCCGCGGTCGCGTGGTTGAGATTTATGGGCCGGAGAGTTCGGGTAAGACCACGCTTGCGCTCAATGTGGTGGCGCAAGCACAAAAGCTTGGTGGCCGAGCAGCGTTTATCGATGCCGAGCACGCACTTGATCCAGAATATGCCGAGCGGTTGGGCGTAAAAATCAAGGAGCTGCTTATTAGCCAGCCAGACAATGGCGAAGAGGCGCTTAATATTTTAGACAGCTTGGTGCGCAGCGGCATGGTTTCAGTGGTAGTGGTTGATTCAGTTGCCGCGCTTACTCCGCGGGCTGAAATCGAAGGCGAGATGGGAGCGCAGTATATGGGCTTGCAGGCGCGTATGATGAGTCAGGCTTTGCGCAAGCTTACCGCCATTACGGCGCGGTATAACGTGCTTATTATCTTCATTAACCAGATCCGAATGAAAATCGGCGTGATGTTCGGCAATCCAGAAACTACGCCGGGCGGCAACGCACTTAAGTTTGCTTCTTCGGTGCGTATTGATGTGCGCCGCATTGCTCAGATTAAAAAAGGCGAAGACGTAGTGGGCGGTCGCGTGAAGGCGAAAATTGTAAAAAATAAGGTGGCTCCCCCATTTCGAGTTGCAGAGTTTGACGTGATGTACGGCACGGGCATTTCATATGAAGCAGATGTGCTGCAAACGGCGCTCAAATATGGTGTGGCCACCAAAACCGGCGCCACGTATAGCTTTGAAGGTCAGAAGCTGGCGGTGGGTATTGATAATGCCGTCAATAAATTGAAGGAAGATAAAAAATTGGTAAAAGAGATTGAAAAGAAAACCCGCGACGTTGCCAAGAATGTGGTGCCGGGGGCGGAGGCTGGGGATGAGCCGGAGGCAGAAAAAGCTTAATACTGCGACCGAGACGGCACCATGCATCTTTTTTTGCTGAAAAAGTGCATTACACTCTCCCGCCAGTCGCGGTCCGAGAGTTGCCGCGTACGGCGCAGCATTTAGCTTTTACAAATAGAATAAATATGGAATGAAAACCGCCCGCGACCCTTTCGGATCGCGGGCGTTGGTTTTGGGTGCTTGAGGCGCGGTGCTACGGAATTCTGAAGTCTTCCGCGGTAAGCTCTCGCCTGGGAGAAGCCCCGAAAGGATCGGATGCTTGGCCAGGCAGTCGCTGGAAGAGTACCGGGTTTTCCATGCCCAGGCACACTCCGAACTCGATGATGTGTCCCTGTAGGCAGAGCTTACAGCCCTGAATGTCGACGGGCTTGAACTCGTAGTAGCGGCATTCGAGGAAATCTTGCCTATCCCAGCAGGTCAGACGGATCCTGAGGATCCCGTTCCACGGACCGGTCTCTTCTCTATCTACGGAGATCCCATAGTGAGAGGCATTGAGGACCGAGAGCGGGTTCGCCTTGCGGACTAGAGTCTGAACGGTTCGGGCAAGTGTTACGATCGCGACTTGGAGCGGGCGAATCTCGAAATGCTTAGAGTCCACGTGTACTCCCTTGTGGCTTTGCGCCACGGTAGGTGACCAGCTGCCTTTGCGGCAGGTAGTATTATTATAGCACACTTTTAATAAAAAAACAAGAGCAATGAGCCCTGTATTCATGCGTGTTCCCGCCTCTGGCGATTCCCCCTATTACTTTCTACATACTACTCACTACTTACTTATCCCCTACACCAGCAACTTAATCAGTGTTGCTAGCTTTTCACTGTCATATCTCAAAAGCCCCTTATTGAGCAGTAAATCGGCATAAAGCGGCGTGGGGGCAGCGCCAAAGTTTTTCTCATCAATGACAACCGGCCAGGAGTTTTCTTGAGCATACGGCTTGAGTCGTGTTGGTGATGGTTTGGTGGTGTTAACGGCAATATAATCAACGGCACCCTTGGGAAGATATTCAGAGATTTTTTGATAAAACATAGAGGCGGTAAAGCCGTTCGTTTCGCCAGACTTGGTCATGCAGTTAGTGATAAAAAGCACCTTCCCTTGCGTGGTAGCAATCGCCTTCGCAATACCTTCAACAAGCAGGTTTGGGATAAGCGAGGTGTATAAGTCGCCAGGGCCAAGAATAACTAAATCCGCTTCGGTGATTGCTTTGAGTGCACGCGGGTTTGCTTTTACCTTTGGCTCCAGCCACACTTTTTTTATTTTCGCGCGGTTAAGATCGCGCGGAACATCAATATGAGTCTCCCCTCTTATAATCGTGCCGTCTTCCAGTTCAGCAATCAAGCGATTTGAAGTGAGCGTGACCGGCAACACGGTGCCGCGGGTGCGCAAGAGCCGGCCAGCTTCTTCAAGCGCCTTTTCGAAACTGCCGGTTACCCGCTCAAGAGCAGTAATCATTAAGTTGCCAAACGAGTGACCGGAAAGCCCCGTGCCTTCTTGAAAGCGATAACTAAATAATTCCGTGAGCGTCTTGTTGTCTGTTTCTGAAAGAGCAAGCAGGGCTCGGCGAACATCTCCGGGCGGCAAGATACCAAATTCTTCCCGCAAGATACCAGCACTCCCCCCATCGTCAGCCATCGTCACGATCGCTGTTGGACTTTCAAAATATTTTTTTAATCCAGTAAGAACCGGGAAGAGTCCCGTTCCTCCGCCAATAGCAACGATTCGTTTTTTTGAGAGTGGCATGTAATGGTATTTCTTTACCAGGCTTTATAATCAGCAAGAATATTTTCTATTTTCTCCTTATGCTTAAGAGTTTTGGCTAGCACCTCTGGTGTTTCTTGTGAGGTGCCAAGGACGTTTTCTACTCGCCACACAAGATGGACAAGATTTTCTGCGATAATACCAAGGCAGAGTGCTCGCGCCCGCTCTGTATCGCGCCTTCCGTTGGTGTTTAAATAATATTCTAAAAAAATCTTTCTTCTTTCCGAATCTCTATCAAACCCGCTGATGAATTTTCCAGCGTCTTGCGCCAAAAACCCCTTACCAGCCAACTCCCAGTCAACAAGCATTGTTTTCCCTCCACGTTTAATAATAATATTTTTACCGGTGACATCTCCATGTACAAATACTTCAGGTAATTCTCCCTGTTCTAATAATGCGGTGACTTGAGCTCGCACATCATCTGAAATATACGCTTTCCCGCGGCTTAATAAGTCGCGGATACGCTCCGTGGCTTTGACTTCGCGCGTGAATCGCTGATCCTGAGTAACGCGCTCGCTAAATCCACTTAGCTTTATGTCTTCAAGTTTGCGAATTATTTTCGCCATATTCAAGGCATGTTCAGGCAGCCACTCTTTTTCGGGAGCTACGCGACCTTCATTGAATGGGACCGCCTCGGTTTGCACAAAGGCCAAGGCGTCTTCTGGGGTGCTGGTTCCCAGAAATTTCGGCACATCGCCTTCGAGTGTCTGGATTGACTGTTCTTCCAAAATTTTTCCTTCAAACACCAATCCATTAAGCGATTCTTCTTCTGCCTTGATTTGAACTTTGAGAAAAGAAATACTCCCTGTTTGGTCTTTAATAAAGCAAGGAAAAAACTTAGTGCCGCGAGAAAATTCGATGCGATGATTAATCCATTCTTTGATCGTGGGATACGTAAGCCCCGGTGCAATCTCCCTTACTTGTTCCCATGAGTGATCTGATAATAGTTTTTCGAAACGCGCTTCCACGTTTTCAAAAATGCCACGTTCTTTCCATTGCTGATGCAAGTCAACCTCAGTCTTCTTGCCTTCAGGCTTTTGGAACATACCTTCGGCTCCTTCATGGGTTGAGCCGATAAAAAATTTGTCGTCAAAGCGTTCTAAACTCATGACTTTTTCCCCTCTTTATTGTCCGAGGCGGGACCGAGAAAAACTCCTTTTTCGAGGAGTTCTTCAACCTCTTCTGGTGTGAGGATTTTTTTCTCTCCAGTGATCGGATCCGTCACTTCTATTGGTTTAAATGGTGTTGCCATGCCTTGAGCATATCACAAGAATTGTTAAAATCGAAAGTCGAGTATGAGCTTTGTGGATAGGCAATCTTAGCTCTTGGTGGGCTATTTACGGTTCTGCACCGCCAAGCGAGCAATGAGATAGGAAACCGTTGACTCTGCGCCCTGGTTAAGGTTAATTTCTTTTTCGCCGATGCCATCATAGCAGCCGCCACTGGTCTGATCATACATGATGCGACCCAAGATATTATCTCCTAAGAACCAGTTAAACGCCTGGAAGGTGAGACGTTGATATTCTTTTTCCTTAAAGAGCGCGAAGGCGGTTGAGAGCGTTTCAATGATTGAGGTTGCTTCTTCGGGTTGCTGATCGAAGAGCGCTCGGTCACTGTCTTTTTTAAACCAACCGCGCTGTCCAATTGGCATATACATGTTGCCAATAAAGGTGTGTGAGATAAGGAAGTCGAGTGTTTTTTTTGCGATGTCCTTATATGTCGGCTCTTTAGTGATTAAATATCCCATCATAAGCGCCTCGGGCAACACTCCGTTTGCGTATGTTAATTCAGGTTCAAACCATTGCCAATTATCCGATGCGTTTTTATGATAGGCGCGAACTAAAAGATCGCAATTGCGGCGGATTTCCTTTTCTAATCTTGGGTCTCGATAGCGCAGAAGCCAGGTGGCGTACGCTTTTATGAGAAACGCTCGAGACCTTAAGAATTGGGTGAATTTCGGGTTGGCATTCATGGATTCATTGAAAATATCTCCCGCAAGGTGCCGCATTTTTCGGGGCAAGTTTTTTTGATTTGCCACCACCGAAAGAGCAAAGAGCGCGCGGCTGGTTGGATCTTCCATGCTTTCGGTTGAATTGCGCTCTGCGTGCAAGGTGCGGTCATAGTTAATGTAATTATGGAAATAACCGTCTTTCTGGAGCGCGGTTTTAAGAAACGTAAGATAAATATGGGCAAGGCGCAACGCAAGAGGCGATCGAAAATGTTCATAATAGCGACACACCGCAATCAGCGCACGGGCATTGTCATCAACGGTGTAGCCGGATTCCGGGTCTGGTTCGACAAGTTTTGAAAATTGCAACATGCCAAACGAGTCGGTGAGTTTTAAAATAAAACTTAACTTAATTTTCGGCAGGTGTTTTTCGTCCGTCTTGAGTGTGGGTGCGATTTTGGCGAACAGGCGCATATAGGCAAGCGCCACATTGGGCCACGTTGCCTCTCTTGTTTTAAAATATGCGCGCTTACCCATTAAGAAACGCTTCTTTTTATCCTCCAGCATGGCCAGTAGGGCCTTGGTGATTGCGCCGGGATTGCGAAATGGAACGAGCGCCCCAACATCTTTTGTGACCACTTCTTTTGCTTGCCCAAACTCGGTTGCAATCACTGGTCTACCGGCGCCCAACGCATAAGAAAGTGTTCCTGAAACTGCTTGATTCGGGTTGAGCGGCGTTGAAAGATAGATGTCGGTTGCTTGTAGAAACTTCAATAAACTTTCCTTCCCAACATATTCATTATAAAACTTCACATGATCAGAAAGGCCAAGCTGACGCACCAGTTTAATGAGCGCATTTCGATACGACTCTCCTTCTTTCTTTAATACCACCGGATGCGTGGCACCAATAATCAAAAATCGCAACTGAGGATAGCGTTTTACAACCGGCGGCAATGCTTCTATGACATATTCAACCCCTTTGCTTGCGCTAAGAAGGCCGAAGGTGGACAGTATCGTTGTTCCGTTTAATTGCAAGGTTTCTTTGGCGGGTTCGGTTGGCGAAAAATTCATCGGATGAATGCCGTGCGGGACAATCGTCATCAGTTCTTCCGCAATACTATATTCGCTCATGAGTATTTTTTTTGACGATTCGGTCATGACAATAATGCCAGCGGCGCGACTAGCAAGGGCAATCACCACTTCTTTTAACTTGGGGTTCGGTGTCGGTAAAACGGTGTGGAAGGTTATGACATAAGGTTTGGTTAAGCGCGAAGTCAACTCCAAAAGATAAGAGCCTTCTTGCCCGCCAAAAATACCAAACTCGTGCTGAATGTTGACGAGGCGCACTTGTTCAGAGCGATTCAGCATGTCGGCAATTTGCGCATATTGTGCCTTGCTGTTTTGGCTTAAGTGACCAATAACGCGTTTTGGATAATTATGTCGATTGACATCATCAAGATTCATCGCCACCACTTTTGATTCGACTGCTGGCGCGAATAACTCATTGAACGAGTTGGTGAGATCTTCGGTGAAGGTGGCAATGCCACACTCGCGCGGTGGGTATGTTGAAATAAAAACGATCCACGATTTTTTAGGATGCATGCTCATATGACGGGGTGACGGAGTAGTTCGTCAAGTAAGTCGCGCAGTTTGAGTGATTTGCACCCGATCATGGAATCGGCGGCGCCATAGTAAATATAAAGTCTTTCATCGCGTATGACTGCTCCGGTTGGAAATACAACGCCATCGACGGTGCCAGAACGCTCCCATTTGGTAGTTGGTTGGAATAAGGGATGAGGAAGTCGAGCGATCACTTTTTGAGGATTGTGTTTGTCTAAAAGAGCGGCACATGCGAAATAGTTTTTAAAAATTTTAAATAAACGGTGCCCGACGCTGTGGTAAATAATGAGCCAGCCTTCCGGTGTTTCAATGGGCGGGCATCCTGCTCCGATTTTGTGGTTTTCAAATCGATATACGGGGTCCATGAGCGTGTGTCGCTCCAGGGTAAGTAGATGTTCTTTCCAGAATGCGTCAGTAAGATCAGAGAACTGTTTGGTTGAGGCAATCTGGATGCTGGGAAATATGCGGTGCAAAAATAAAAATGAATCATCAAACTTTTTAGGGAAAAGCACAAAATCTTTATCCCAAAGCATAACATCGGGGCCGTTGCGGCGAATAAGGCGGCGCTCATAATGAAAGTAACGCGGAGAGATTTTTTTGCCGCGCACCAAATCCATGGCGTCTTTATAGCGCATGCGAGGAGAGATAATGCCGTGCTTGGTGAATGTGATGAAATCCGTGGTTGTCGCATAAGCAACCAGGGCGCTTGCGCCGTCATAGGAAACGTAAAAAATATAATACGTGCCATCAATTTCAGTGATGCGCGGATCCTCAACGCCATGTCGTTCATAATCAAACTCGGGAACAATAACCGGCTGAGGCGACCGGTATATCACCTTGTTATTTTGTAAGCGACAATAGCCAATGGTTGAATAATTCCCCTCTCGCACGGCGCGATAGAGCATGTGGGTAACACCATCTTTTTCAATACAGGCGGGATTGAGAACGGCTTGGCTTTCAAACGAATCTCCCTGTGGTCGCAAGATAATCCCCTCGTTTTTAATGATATATGCGGGGGTGGCGGCGTGAAACTTCATAATGAGTTTTCTCAGTATAGCTTGAATTAAGCGTACTTCCAAGAAGTAGCTTTCGGGGGGCGCATGGTGGTTGCGGCGCTTGGGAAAAGGCAAAAAGCATCAAGACGAGGTCCGAGCCTTTGCGCATTTGGTGAGTGTTTTTTTCACTGCTTTGCCAAAGATAAAAACGCCCAAAAAAAGTAGTATCGCGAATAATTCAATGCGGTGCACGATTCGTTTATAGCCAATGAGCTGGATGGCATACCCAAAGAAATAGCCAACAGCGAGAACAGAAAAAGCCCAAACGGCAGTCGAATAACACGTTATCCAAAGGAATTTTCTAAAAGGAAATCGATTCCAGCCGACCAAAAAGATGGTTGGATGGGTAGTAAAATACATAAATTTTGAAAGAATCGCCAGTCGGCCATAGTGTTCCCTGATGTTGGCATCAAGCGCATCCGTGTGTTTTTCGTATCGCCGGTCAAGCCAGTTGCCAAGACGGGTGCCCCGCAAAAATCGTCCGCCTGCATACCACACCACGTCTCCGGCGATCGTGCCGCCCACAATTGCCGCCGCCAGCAGCCACCAATTTAAAATACCCTGCCAGGCGAAGATGCTAGCAAAAATAATCAGTCCCTCACCTTCAATGGACATGCCTAAAAAAATAATTGTATAGGCAAGGATCGGATTAGCAATAATGAAATATTCGATGCCACTCATAAGACAAGCAAGGTAATAGCTTTAAGCTGATAGCTTATAGCTTTTTAAGACTGAGAAGATACTCATCTACGGATATATAGTGTTCATCAAAAATGAGATAATGCGTTTTTACCGCCTCTGGTTTACCAATAAGGATTGTTTTTTTACCAAGGCCAAAAGCGATCCCCGCTTGAATATGGCTTGATTCGCCGGCGGGCAGAAGCAAGATGAACACGTCACTTTCGCGCAGGCCTTCCAGTTCAGTTTCAAACAGATCGCGCAATTCTAAGTTCTCACGCCAATTTTTGAGGTCTTTGAGCGCGGCAGGAACTTTTTTAAGTTCATCCTTGGGAATAAAATTACGTGGGTCTTTTACGAATGAAAACACCTCATTGCCGTGGGCGGCAATGTTTTCAGTCAAAATCTGTACCTGCTTCATGTTCGCCCAGCGAGACGCAATAAAATAGCGCATAGGGTGATCCTTAAATAATACCCTCAAGTATAACACTGAAAGCTGGCTGGGCGCATTGACTGGCTGGGTAAATTAATGTATTTTAATATCTCGTGGTTGCCCAGAAGGCTAGCCACAAAGGAGGTGCCCTATCGCATCAGATCTGGATTTGGTCATTCGGGTGGAGCATGACGAGTATGGGATTCCGGTTTTCCGGATTCCCGCACCCACGCTTCCGGCCCCTGGGGGCGATGCCAAGCAACTTGGCGGACCGTCACTGGAGGAGACGCTGAAGTGTGCGGTCAGCGGCGCTCCGCCTCCGCGGGCTCCGCGCGTCGCTCTGCGCTTTGGCGGTGAAATGCCCTGATTCTGTAATACAACTCCCCTTTTGGGAGTCTCGCGCTTGGCGCGGTCATCAGACCGCGCCTTGTGTTTTTTCAAGTACAATAATCGCTTTTCCTTCAAAAAGTGCCCGCGTCATTTTTTTGTTCGCAGAGGTTAAGATGCGCTGGAAAGTGCTCTGGGAAATGCCCATCGCCTTAGCCCCGGCGGTTTGATCAAAGCCTTTGATGTTTTTGAGGCGCAGCGTTTCAGCTTCTTCTGGTAGTAGTTCGATATACTCCAGATCGCATGAAGCCACGCCTTCTGGTTTCAAGGATTTAAATTTGCAACAAAGGCGGATAGTGCAGCGGCTGCGTGGTCTGGGCATGG
>CAYWPI010000004.1:52942-54281 GCA_964460325.1 uncultured Candidatus Saccharibacteria bacterium
TGCGCTTTGGGTGGTAAAAATAAGAGTTCTGGTACAGAATAATGAGACGAGTATTATTAATCACTAATATCTATGGATACCCCAACAACTGTGGCTCCAAAGGCGAAAGGCAAAAAAGTGGCATGGCTGGTGGCGGCAATCGTGCTCATTGGCGTGATTGTTGCTCTTAATAACGTTGGTAAGAATGCGGGCGAAGATGTGGTTAAAGATGATGTGTCTGCGGTGGAGGGGGCGACCACCACTGAAGATGGCGTTACAACAAGATCAGACAATGCAACGCTGGTGGTAAGCACCGATGTCGATCTTGCGCTCCCCTATACGTCTGCATATGCAAAATATGCCGGTCGGCGCATGCAGTTTGACTCTCGCTGTCAGGCCAGTCCGGCAACCCTTACGGTTGCGGATGGCACCAAGGTGATGCTTGATAATCGCGGCTCAATGACAAATCGCGTGGTGGTTGGCGACAAAGCATACGAAATTTCAGCGTATAACTTTTCATTCGTCACGCTTACGACAGGCACCTATGCAGTGAGTTGCGGAAGTAACACAAACGCGGCAACGATTACGGTGACAAAATAAGCAATCCAACACCACGCATATAGCATCAATCCGACGGAGCGAATTATGTTCTGATTCGCGACGCGAGAAGCGCAGCCTAGCTTCAGCTAGGTGAGCGCCGAGCAACAAAGAAGCGGGACATAATTCGCCCGCCCGAAGGGAACCGTAAAAATGGTCACTGCCATTGTTACAACTTCGGAACCGTAGCTATCGCTACAGCTTCCTCGTTGCGTCGCGGCATTAACCATTTTTACTGGTTTCGGAGTTGATGAAATATGTGTGGTGTTTGATTATAATCAAAAACAGCCCTGCGGGGCTGTTTTTGATTGAGTAACTAAGGATCATTAATGTATCTAAAAACACAGCCCCGACAGAAGGGCCCATCGGAGCTGTATTCTGTCGGGGCGTTGCAAAGTTGCGGTCGGTGACTAGGTGACGACTACGAGCTCGGTGGGGTCGTAGCATCCCACTGTGCCGTCGGGGTGGCGCACCTCGTAGCACAGGCCGTGCGAGTCGTGGTGGGTGATAACCCCTCCCTGGACTCCCCACTGGCGCTTTGCCCAGCCCTCGGGCGTCCACTCGTCTCGCATCGCCATGTTGGGCTGCGTTGTCCGTACCGCTGTCCCTGGATCGATCGGCGGCCATTTCTCGGCCATCGCTCACCTCCTTTCAGGTGTAAAAACAAAATAAACTAATTTTGATAGTTTGTCAATTAACTGGGTCGCTCGCCCTGTTTATCCTGAGCTATGTCGAAGGAAGCGAACAGGTGAGTCGAATGGGT
>CAYWPI010000005.1:0-52487 GCA_964460325.1 uncultured Candidatus Saccharibacteria bacterium
AAACGGGGGCTTATGAAACCAGAAAATTACTCGAGAAGATTAATAAACCCTTGCTCATTTAAAATTTTTATCCCTAATCGCTTTGCTGTTTCTAACTTCGAACCCGCTTCGGCGCCAGCCACGACATACGTGGTCTTTTTTGATACCGACTCGCTTATGTCTCCCCCCAAGGCACGAATTTTTGTTTTTGCTTCGTCACGACTCATTGTTTCCAGCGTGCCCGTAAGCACAAAAGTTATTCCTGTTAGCTTGCCACCTGTCACAAACGTCTCTTTGCCAAACTCAATGCCGACATCAGCTAGCTTTTTGAGCAACGCGACGTTGTGACTGTCTTTAAACCACGCGTGAATGCTTTCAGAAACCTTCGGCCCGATGTCAGGAATTAACTGTAAACTTTCAACTGAAAACTTTAAACCCTCAGCAAGCAGCTGATTCGGTTTTGTTAATAATTTATTGTTTATAGTTAACTGCTTGGCTAACGCTAAAGCTGTTTCTTCCCCCACGTGAAAAATGCCAAGACTATAAATAAACTTCGAAAGCGGAATGGTTTTTTTCTTATTGGCGAGCTCCTCGGTGATATTCTTCGCGCTTTTTTCCCCAAAGCGTGGCAACACTTCTATTTCTTTTGCTTCTAAGCTAAAAAGGTCAGCGGCGTCAGAAATAAGACCTTCATCGAGAAACCGATCGATTATCTTTGGCCCCAATCCTTCGATATTAAATGCTCCCCTGCCAACAAAGTGATACAACTGTTCCCGATGACGCGCACCACATTGTGGATTTGGGCATCGGGCAATCACCCCATCATAAAGCACTTTTGAATCGTCATATGGGCAATATCGGGGCATTTCAAACTCCCGTTCGTTTCCCGTGCGCAACTCCGGTATCACCTTAAGAATCTTTGGAATTACATCTCCGGCGCGACTGATAATCACCGTGTCACCGATTTTAAGCCCTAACCGCTTTATCTCATCCGCATTGTGAAGCGTTGCATGCTTTACGATCACCCCTCCCACCGGCACCGCGCGCAAATGCGCCACGGGCGTAAGCGCACCCGTGCGCCCCACCTGCACCTTGATATCTTCCACCACGGTTGTTGCCTCCATTGCCGGAAACTTGAACGCAATACCGGCACGCGGCGCCTTGCCAATTATTCCAGCCTTTTCATATACCTCGCTCTCATTGATAGAAACAACAATGCCGTCTATCTCATATGGCAAACTTTCGCGCTTTTTTTCCCACTCGTCATGGAACGCAATCACTTCTTCAATGGTGCCAACCACCTTCCCGTGCGGATTTACCTTAAAACCAAGATCGCGTAATGCCCCATACGACTCCGCCTTTGTTCTTGATTTTTCATTTTGCTCGATAAGCGCATAAGCGAAAAAATCTAATTTACGGCTAGCCGTGATTGCTGGGTCAAGCTGACGAATAGATCCGGCCGCCACATTGCGCGGGTTTGCATAAAGCTTCTCACCAGCCTTTTCCTGTTCTCTGTTAATGCGTGCAAACTCCTTTTTGGTCAGATATACCTCGCCCCGAACATACACCAGCGGCGGCACCTTACGCGAAAAATCACTCAACTTAAGTGGAACCGCCTCAATCGTTCGCAAATTATTTGTAATATCTTCGCCAATCATTCCGTCGCCACGCGTGGAACCCTGGATAAAAATGCGATCATTATACTGCAACTCCACCGCCAAGCCGTCCATTTTGAGATCACAATAAAAAGAAAGGTTACTGGGTTGTAGGTTGTAGGTTGTAGAAAGGTAATTTAAAAGACGCTGATACCAATCGCGCAGATCTTTTTCAGAAAAGGCGTCGTTGAGCGAGTTCATCCGGGTTGGATGCGCCACCTTCGCAAACTCATCCAGTGGCTTGCCGCCAATACGCTGGGTTGGACTATCGGGCGTTATGAGTTCTGGAAATTGTTGCTCAAGATCAAAAAGCTCTTTTTTGAGCGAATCCAAAGCACCCTCCGATATCTCAGAACGATCCAAAACGTGATACAAATAGCGATGCTTATTAATCGTTTTTCGAAGCTGTTTAATGCGTTCTTGTGCTTGAGCTTTTGTCATACCGAATAAGCTTATCTTACCTTACTATAAGCCATTCGCACAAAAATCTATGGCGTTGCCGGAGGCGTGCTGACGCACTTTTCTTCAGTCGCAAGTCCCAAAAATCGCAAGCTTATTCCTCGCGTGGTTTTGCCAGCCAATGAGTTAGAAATAAACAGCACATCCGGCGAAGGCACGGTAGTGGTTGAAACCAACGTTACTGGACTAATAGAAAACGTCGGAGCCGGATAAGCGCAATCGGCCGTATAAAACTTATACAGCTCATATTCAAGTCCCGCATCAGCGACAAAAATCGCCCTCCCTGATTGCGTTGCGTTTCCCGCCTGCCGAATCTGATACAACATCAAAAGCCCAGCAATTGTGACTGCGGCCAAAATAGTGCCTGAAAGAATCAGAGTGGTGAGAATCATGATCTGGCCCCGTGAAGAGGTTGGAGGTCGGAGGTTGGAGGTTGGAACTTTCTTTGCCATTTTTTTCTATTTTAAATCTAATCTCTGATAACTGACCTCTAACAACTACCCCTAAGGATTAGGCGGAGTTGGGTTATTAAGACCACGAGAGCTGACAGTGGTATGAATATTGGTGGTGGCACCAACAAGATCACGATCTCGGGCGGCAACACGGAAAGACATGGTGATGCGCGGCAAAATTGGGCGCCCTCCTATATCATTGCGCACCGCAAAATGGGCTGCCTCGATAACCACATTCTTCGCCGTGACCGAATGATATCCTCCGCCATTTTCCGAACGCATAATCTGCCCGCCCGTCACCATACCATTTGCATCGACTTCTTTTTCAAAGCGATAGATCACTTCATTCTGATCCGCATTATAAAAACGCAACCACGTGCCAAACCCCGCATCAGCGCTAAAATCTCGACCGCGACGTATTTCGCGCGAAATCGCCTCAATCGCCAAACTCGCATTATCGTTGGCCGCAATGAGAGCCACAACCGAGCGCTGAGCACGCAGTGACCGAACAAACACCGTCACCGCAAATGAAGTAACAACCGTAAAAATCGCGATCGCGACCAAAAGTTCGACAATCGTAAATCCCGCACTACTTTTAAAAAAAGGCGTGCGGGGTAAATCCGCCTTCACTTTTTGTTTATTGTTTATCGTTAATCGTTTCATGGCTTGTTAACATCCTGCCGGCAGCGGCCGCCACTTAAAAAAGTGATCCTCAAGCTGAACTTCATTGTCCACGCCTCCCCTGCTTCGCCAGGTAACTGTTGAGATAACTCGTATTTCTTCTTCTAAATCACCGTCATTATCCGCATCAATCGCTCTAATATCAACCGTACGCTTAAATATCGAATCATCACCTGTTGCGTATTGGTACAGCCCATTGCTCGAATTAATTTTGAGCGGACGACCCGTGACATTACGAAATTCCGAATCAGTGTAATCCACTTCCCACGTTCCATTTGTCGCGCCCGTTCTCCAGTTTGTTCCACACGCAAGCAAATTGGAATCGGTAATATTTTTTGCCAACTCTAATCCTTCGGCAGCCAAATACGTTGCCACATATTGCTGACTGATTGTTCTATTTAAGCTTGTTGAGCGCGTCAGCATCGAGAAAATCGCAAAAACCGCGACAGTTAAAATACCCATCGCAACCATGGCCTCGAGCAACATCTGCCCCCTGGAAGAAGCTTTAAGCTGTAAGCTATGAGCTGTAAGCTTTGATACCTTTTTAAGATCTTGATTCATATTATTCCTAAAGCTTGAAGCTAAAAGCTTATAGCTTGTAGCTTCCTATTCAGTATACACCTGACCGAGATAATTGACGTGAATCGTGAGGCGTTGATTGGTGCTTTTTAGCTCAAGCGTAATGGTCGCCTCTTCGCCTGGCCGCGCCTTTTCGCTACCAAAATACACAAATCCATCTCGTGGTGAAAAAACAAACTCCGCATGACTCCAATCAACAAGTTCCACGCCCTCAACCAGCGAAAAGGTTTCTAAATCTTCATTATTACCAAAATCTATCGCGCCATTTCCTGGACAGACGCCACCTGGCAGATCTTTAAACAGCATATATTCGTTTTTGTCGGCAATATGAATCCCGTATCCGCAAATAAGCTCATCTTCTGGTCGCAATTTTTGCGTGGCAAAACTGCGTGCCCGTAAAATCTGCTGAGTGAACTGCGCGTGTTCACGAAACAGCACAATCTGCTTACCCCCTTTTTGCGTATATCCAACGCCAACCGTCAATAACAGTGTAATTACGCCAACGACGACGATGACCTCCGTGAGCGTGAAAGCGCGAACGGAGGTTAGAGATTGGAGGTTAGAGATTAGCTTTCCCCGCGATAACATCTTAGAAATCATTTTTGTTTTATTGCTTGAGCTAATTTCTTACTGCTAACCTCCGATAACTAGAGCAATGAAAAGTACCAACTCATTATAGCCTGTCCGCCAAAGAGAGTCACAAAAACACTTATGGCCAAAAACGGCCCAAACGGCACGCCATCTTTGAAAGACTTACCTCCAAACAGCATGAGAAAAACAGAAGTAAAAGCGCCAATAATAAACGAGAGCGCAATCACCAACGCCGCATCCGGCCAGCCGACCAAAAACCCAATAGGAATGACTAATTTAAGATCTCCTAATCCCATTCCCCGTCCGCGCGTGAGAGCAATAATGCCACCAAAAAGCAACGCACCAACACTGGCGGCGACAAGTGCCTGCAGAATGGGTGAAGCACTGAAGGTTAAAAATATCGAATAGTTCCCCAAGAATGAACCCTGATATGGGATCAATGATGCGTAGCATATTTTTATGGCCACCACGGCAATACCGATAATTCCCAACAGAATATTAGCCGCATCAGGAATAATCGTGTATTTCAAATCAATCAGACTTAATACGATAAAGGTATACGCCGCGATGAGCCACAGCCCGCATAACGCATAAAACCAACCCAAAGACTGGGCACTTGCAGACGCAAACACGACATCATAACGCTCGTAGAGCGCCAGCGGAATGGCGGCTGTTAAAATACCAGTAAGCAGTTCAACAATCGGATATTGCCAGCTTAAGCGATAATCGCAGTGACGGCACCTTCGCTTTTGCAGCAAAAAACTTAGAATCGGCAACAACTCATACCACTGCAGCGTTGCCATGCACTTTGGGCAATGCGACCGCCCGCCTATTTTTTTGGTCGTTATAATACTGCCAAGCAGCTCATACCGCATGGTAACAACATTGAGAAAACTGCCGATCACGATACCGAAAAGGAAGAGAATAAGGAAAGACATTTACCCTGTTAAATACGACTTGAGGCGTTGTTTGATAAACATCTTACCATGATATGTCTTGAGATATTTTTCCCGATGAGCAGCATCTGCTTGGCTGAGACATGCTTCAAAGTAAATCAGCTTTAATGGTCGTCGATCTTTAGTTGATTCTACAAGCCCACGCTGATGCGCTTCAAGTCGTTTCTTGATGTCCTTTGTATAACCGACATATTTCTTGCTGTCGCGAACGCTATAAAGCACATAGACGTAGTGAAGCATGACCACATCAAGAAATTTAACAGGGTAAAGGTTTAACAACTGCTCAAGTTCTCGCAGGTTAAACTCTTTAGAACTTAATACAAAATACAAACTTATCACCAGATGCCTTGCCACAAGTTGCATCGGTGTGTGAATCTTTTTTAAGCGGGCTATCCTTATCCTCCAAAAAGGCTTTTAAAATATACTCTTGCCCGCCCATATCAATATACTCATAATTATCGCATGCAGTATCATTGTTGTCCCTACAGAGCGGATCATTGGAAATATTCGTGATGCCAATATTTTCGTTTTTTAACACTCCGCGCAGTCCATCCCAATCAGTGACACCGGTCGGATATGATTGGTTGCGCGTATAATAAAGTTCCAAACCTTGTTGCACCTGACGCAAGTCAGCCACGCGGCGCGCGTCGCGACCGCGGCTTCTGACCGAGCCAAGACCAGAAAGCACGACCGAAGCAAGCAGCCCGATAATGCCAACAACAATGAGAACTTCAATGAGGGTGAAACCCTTAGTAGCTTTTAGCTGAGAGCTGTTAGCTGTTAGCTTTGAAGAAATAATGTCCATAGTTTTATGTATTAATTATACACTATCTGCTGTATATTTGCCTCAAGCTTGCAGCCTAAAGCTAAAAGCTTATAGCTATCTCTAAAACGCCTGCGCCAAATTATAAATTGGGATAAGAATGGCCGCAAAAAGAATACCTACCATTACGCCAAGAACCACCATTAACGCGGGTTGAATAAGCTCTACCAAATTACCCACCGCAGAGTCTATTTCACGCGTATAAAACCGCGAAATCCGGTCAAACATCTCCTCTAACTTTCCAGTCTTTTCGCCGATGCTCACCATCTGGCTCACAATGGGCGGGAAATACGCCTCATTTTTCGAAATAGAAGTCGAAAGTAACTCGCCGCCACGTACTTGATCAGCAATTTCATGCAACGACTCTTGATAAATAGTGCTGCCGATGGCGTGCCCACTTATCTCAATCGCCTGTGCGATGGGAATGCCACCTTTAATGAGCACACTGAGTGATTCGGAAAATCGAGCGACATACACTTTTTTAAAGAGCTGACCAATGATTGGTAGGCGCAGCCCTATCTGATCAAAAACCTCCCGACCCTCCTTGCTTTGTATGTACTGAAATAATGCCGCGCCAAGGCCGATTATAACAATGACAATGGCCACCCACCAATTCGCGACAAATTGCCCTGAGGACAGCAGCAGCTTTGTCATAGTTGGCACCTCCACGCTTGTCTCTTCAAAGATAGGCGCGAGTTGCGGAAAGACAAAGGCAACCAAAATACCAGCAACAATGACGAAAAGAACAAGCACAAAAATGGGGTAAATAAGAGCGTTTCTTACCCGCGACAGCAAACCAATCTCCTTTTCTAAAAAGTCTGCCAAAAAGCCCATAACCTCTTCAACTCGGCCCGTAACCTCTGCCGACTGAATAAGATTCACATAAAACTCCGAAAAAATATGATGCTGGCGCTCGAGCGCCTGACTTAACGAAAGCCCGGCATCAATATCTTCGGCAATCTCATAAATCGCTTCCTTCAAATAATAATTTTTTGTCTGTGTTTGAAGATTTTTAAGAGCATCATTAATGGCAATCTTCGCTTCAAGCATTGTCGCAAATTGGCGCGTAAACACCATCACGTCAACCTTACGAACGCGATTAAAAAAATTAAAAAATGAGCTTAAAAATCGGTCGGCGCGCACTTCATCCAAGCTCAAGATATATAAGTCGTGCGAATTGAGAATATTGAAGGCCGCGGTGCGATTTGCCGCTTCAACGTTACCAACCTGCATCTCTCCTGATTTACTTCTTGCGGAATAGTGGAACTTTGCCATATAGTCTTCGCGAAAAATGAGCAATTAATTAAAAATGCGAAAGGGATTCGAATGCTTGGAGTCTTTTCGCGTTATTACCTGATTTTTTCGCATTGTTTGCGATTACTCTTTATATCCGGTCTAATAAAATGCGCAGCTCGGCGGGGTTGAGCGAGTATAACTCGGCGTTCTCAAGACTGATCTCTTTTTGCTTCACGAGCGTTGCCAAGCGACGGTTAAGCGTCATCATGCCTTCTTGCAAGTTGGTCTCAATCACTAGATCAATCTGATACGCCTTCTTTTCTCGAATAAGATTGCGGATCGCAGAATTCACGAGCATGATTTCACATACTGGGATAAGCCCACCAGAAATGCGTGGGACAAGCCGCTGACTTACGATGGCAATCAAAGTAGCTGCCAACTGACTTGTCACCTGATTCTGCTGACCCTCGGGGAAGGTGTCGATAATACGATCGATTGTTTGACTGGCGGAGTTAGTGTGTAGCGTGGAAAAAACCAAGTGACCTGTTTCAGCCGCCGTCATCGCCGTGCCAATACTTTCCGCGTCACGCATTTCACCGATCATAAGCACGTCTGGATCTTGCCGAAGCACCGCGCGCAAACCAGAATTAAACGTCTCGGTATCGGTTTTTACTTCACGCTGGCTAATAATCGAACGATCTTGGCTGAACATATACTCAACCGGATCTTCAATGGTAATAATGTGTTCAGTACGCGTATGATTGATTTCATCGACAATCGCCGCCAACGTAGTGCTCTTGCCATGACCGGCCGGACCAACGCACAGGATAAAGCCCTGCGAAATCTTGGCAAAATCGTGCAAAATCGGCGGCAAGTTCAGCTCCTCAATGGTGCGCACCTTGCCCGGAATAAGACGAAGCGCCGCGGCTAAATAACCCTTCTGATAAAACACGTTAGCCCTGAAGCGCGAATTTTCCCCATGAGCAAAAGAAAAATCGAATTCTCGCTGTAATTTTAATTTCTCTTTCTGTTCAGGCGAGAGCAACGCGCTAATCAGCCCTTCGGCCGTTTCAGGAGTTAAGACTGGTTCTTGCTGAAGCGGAACCAAAATACTATCCAGTCGTAACGTTGGTCGCCGACCAACGGCGAGATGCAAATCCGATGCTCCTTGGCGAGCTGTGGCAGTGAGTAGGTCATTTAATTTTGTTTTGTAGTTCTCCATGTGGCATCAACGAACAACGAAATTATTACGAACCTACGAAAGGGTTCGATTAATGATTTAAGTATAACATAAATATTTTTTCGTAATTTCGTATCCTTTCGCGGTTCGCTAATATTACACTTCTTCCGTTTCTCGAATCACATCTTCAATACTCACCGTTCCAGCAAGCGCCTTTAAAATGCCATCCTGACGAAGCGTGATCATCCCCTGTCGCCGAGCCTCTTCTAAAATTTTCACTTCGCTCATTCCAGACGCGATAATGTCGGCAAGCGGCGTACTCATTTGGAACATTTCATAAATGGCAATACGCCCTACCACTCCCTTCCCCTTGCACACGGGACAGCCGGCCGCGCGATACACTTGATACGGCTTAGCATATTTCTTTGCCACATCTGCTGGCAATTGCGAAAGTTCTTTTTCAATAATATGGGCGATATCGGCTGTGGCCGCCTCTGGCTTTGCGCAGTTACTGCACAGTTGCGAAACCAAGCGCTGAGCAAGCATCATATTGAGCGCGCTAGGTAGCAAAAAGGGTTGCACTTTCATGTCTACCAGTCGCGGAATAACACCAAGAGAGTTGTTCGTGTGCAACGTAGAAAGCACCACGTGGCCCGTGAGCGCCGCGTGTACCGCAAGCTCGGCCGTTTCACTATCTCTGATTTCACCAACCATAATCACATCGGGATCTTGTCGTAAGATTTGCCGTAAACCAGAGGCAAAATCATAGCCAATTTCTGGTCGCACCTGACTTTGATTAATGCCATCAATAGTATATTCAACTGGATCTTCAAGACTGACAATGTTAACACCTACACGATTTAAAATCTGCATAATGGCATAGAGTGTTGTCGTCTTGCCGCTGCCAGTAGGACCGGTAATCAAAATCATGCCGTACGGTTTTTTAATGCCCGAAAGGAGCATCTCATGATTCCGACCAACAAGGCCAAGCGCGTCCAGACTCTTGAGGCCGGTTTCGGGATCTAACACGCGCAGAGCCACTTTTTCTCCTGTGGGCGTTGGGAATGTTGAAACACGAAAGTCAATTTCGCGGCCAAAGATGTTCGTGCGAAAACGACCGTCTTGCGGAGCGCGCGTTTCGTCAATCTTTAAATCCGACATCACCTTTACGCGAGAAAGCACCGGCTGATGAAGCTCGATCGGCATGCTGGAAAGTTCTTGCAAGACGCCATCAACGCGCAATCTGACCCGCAATGCTTTCCGTTGCGGCTCAATGTGAATATCGGAGGCGCCGGTATTAACCGCTTCTTTTAAGATGGAGGCGACGATCTTAATGACGGGAGCATCTTCACTTTTTCCAATACCACGGTCTTCAAGCCCAACGATACGCTGGCCAGCAACCCCCTTGGTAACATCCGGTTTTATATTGAGCGATCGCAGAGCCGATTGAAATGTATTTTCAAATGGAGAATATTTCCGTAACACCAAGCTTAAATCAGACGGCGTAATAATATAAGCGCCCATGCTTACCTTGTTCTGCTTGGCAACAAATCGCAGCACTTCCTGCGTTTTCTGATTATCAGGATGCACCATACCGACAATGAGCGTATTACCCTCTCGATGAAGCGGCACCACCTCATATGTCTTGGCTGTCTCTTCAGGAATAAGCTGCAACAAATCGTCGTCGATCGTGGAAAGATTCACCTGCGCATACGGAACCCCCAATACGCGACTTTTTGCCTGCGCCAATTCCTTTTCGCTGACGATATTTTTGGTCGCGATGATCTCTTCAACCCCGCGCGCAAAATTAACTGCATCGCGCAATAAAGCTTCACCCTGTTCGGGTGAAAGAAGTTGAGCATCTACTAGTTCTTTAATCAGGCGCTTGTCATCCATGGGTAACATCATCGAATAACGAATTGATTACGAATATACGAGTGGGTATTCACTATCGTATTTAATTCGTTCATTCGAGTTTTGATTCGTTATTCGTTGATAACCTTGTTCTACAAAGCAAGGAACGGGTTGGGTCGACCAAAAGTACCACCGGTTGGCAATCCATTAATCTTCCGCAATGAACGAAACTCGGCGCTTTCCAATATCACCTCAGGCTTCACGTCAAACTCGGACAGTTGAACCGTTTCCTGCAGTGAAAGCGGAATAATGTAATCAAGCGCCGGGGTGGGAGCAAAAAAGAGATAGTATGCCGCGATAAAGAGCATGGCAACCACCACGACAATAATGATAAGCCGCATGAGTCCCCCGCCTCGATTTTGTTTTGGTATTACAATGGCCATATCACTAAACAATTTCTCATATCTAGCATTAACTTTGGTAATAGGTTTTTACGGTCACGTTAAACAAGAAAATATTGCCGCCAGTGCGAGATGCCGGCTGCACCTTAACATTCACCACGTCCATGATTCGCATATTACGCTCTATAGCCTCCATGAATGTTTTAAAACTTTCATACGTTCCACTTAAAAAGAGATCGAGCTGGGCGGTGCCAACCGAACGCAACGCCTTCGCATCTTTCCCTGGCGAAACAATGCCAGCACCCGCGTTGGCACTGAATTGCTGAATGGTGATACCAGAAGCGGCGGCCACGGTATAGAGCTGTTGAAAAGCGCCCGCGATATCCTCATTGTCTGGAAGAGCTGAAGAGACGATCTCGCCAAGTCTGGGGATGCTCTGATACCTTACAAGCAATGATTTGGCGTTTTCCACCACGGCACGCTGTTCATCGAGCGTTTGCTGTCTCGCGTGCGCTTCAGCGCGCAAGCGATTCACGCGTTCGTATTCTGGAGCCACAAATGTCGCGTATACAAAAATAGCAACAATAAAAATCACAACCGAAACCAACATGCTCAATACCCTTTTACTAGATGCCTTCATATTATTGAGGAATAGTTATTGGATTGGTGCGAACCGGTAGCGTTAAGGGAACTTTCTGCGTGTTTACCGGCTTGACCACTGAAGGTTTTGTCTCAACTCCTATTGAGGCGCCCGCCACGTTACCGCCCGCCCGCGGCGCGAGGAACGAAGGAGAGAACTGCAATACCATCCGAAAACGGACACGACCTTCATTAAGCTGACTTTCGGCAACATATGACTTTTCAACTTCTCGCACATTCATCCAAGCCGCCAACTGCTGAGCAAGCACCTCATATGATCGAGCTGAACCCTCAAGCGTGAGACGATTTTCAGCAACACTAAGGTCAAAATGTGAATATGAAACAGCAGTATGGGTATTGCGCTCAATAAGCGAAAACACAATCGAGGGCATCACATGCCTGCCAAGCACGGTCTGCAAATTAACAATCTGCGAATAAAGCTGGATAAAGCCAGTTCGCTCATTTTCAGGAATCTCTTGAGACAAAGAAACCAGATCACCATCGAGCTGTTGAATGCGATTATCCAAAATAGGGGCATAACCAAACCGCAATCCCAAATACGCGATGCAGGCGACAATCAACAAAAAGAGTGAAAAAGAAAAAAGGCGCCAAGGCAATCCACCGGATTGTTGCTGTTCGCGCGGCATGCGTTCATAGGGATTATTGAGCTCAAGTGGTGCCATGGGGGTATTCGCGAAAAATGCAAAATTAATTAAAAATGCGAAATGGGTTTTGATTCCCGGAGCCTATTCGCGTTATTACCTGATTTATTCGCATTGTGCGCGATTACTTCAAAAGTTTCTGACACCAAGCCCAATGACCGTTGAAAGAGTTGGACCAAGCGTCTTCATAAGCGGAGCCAACTCGGGAGGATACGCGATGTGTTCTAAAGGACTGGCAACAGTTACCGGCAGACCAAACTGTTTACTCACATACGCATCAAGACCAGTGAGATTCGCTCCACTGCCAGCAAGAATAACTCCAGCAATCTTATCTTTGTATCCGTTCTCAAAACCAGAACGCACGCGCTTTCCTTCATTCAGTATAGCATCAATAATAGGGAGCATAATTGTGGATAACTCCTGCTCTCCTGCCCCACCAAGCAATGTTGTTTGACGCTTGAGGTCTTCAGCTCGCCGCGCGCCGATGTTAAGCGCCGTAGAAAGCGCCTGCGTGATAGAGCCGGACGAAAAATCAGTCTGACCAGCAAATTTCAGAAACCCGTTTTGAGCCACGGAAAGCGAAGTCGAACGCCCACCAATATCAATAATCAGCATGGGCTTGGGATTGCCGATCGTCAGCGCTCGGGAGATACTAATTCCTTCAATTTCAAGCGCCTCAAGCTTGAGTCCTGCTTGGCGAAAAATATTCGTATACTTTTCTATTTGTTCATTCGCCACCGAGATTAAAAAAACTTGCTGTTTTTTTACACCACCCGGCTCTTGTTTTTCACCTACCTTAATCCAATCAAGCGTAACCGTAGAAATGGGCAGCGGAACGTAATTTTTCGCTTGAAACGCTATCGACTGACCAATTTCTCGATCAGACATCAGGGGTAACTCTAATAGTGTGGTGAACGCCGAAAACGCCGGCAAAGAGGCAACCACGCGATTCGTCGAAAAATGAGCCTTGTCCATCATAAGCCGCAAGTACGACACAATATCACTATCAAGTAACTTAAGACTGCTGCTTTGTAACGCGCTATTAAAACGCTCCAAGTGACCATAAGCTTCCATAAGGGCATAATTCGTCAACGTAAAAATACCCTTGCCCGACTTTGAAAGCTCGGCGGCCTTGATCGAGGTAGTGCCGATATCAATGCCAAGATAGTGATCTGATTTAAAAAGCGACATACGTTTTAAAATTCGAAGTGATTCAATATATTCTCTATAATACTACCATGACAAGCGCCAACAAAATAAGCATGAAGGAGCTTTTGCTCGCCGCTCTTTTCCCGCCTCGTTGTCTGGTCTGTCAGAAAAAACTTGCCGCCGCGCAACCCATCATGGTACTTTGCGCTTCGTGTCTTGAGGCGGTTGCCATCAACCAAACACTGTTCTGTATACGATGCCGCGCACGACTAGCTGATCATGAGCGCATCTGCCACACGAAAACCCCTTTGCGCTTGGCGGCGATTGGACGATACGTTGATCAACGACTCCGACTCCTTATCACCTCTCTGAAGTATCGGCGCCAAACCGCAACACTCAACACCCTTTCAATACTTCTTGATCGCTATCTTACTCGTCTTACCTTTAAGTTTGAGGGCTATACCGTCATTGCGATCCCCCTTCACCGCAAACGCGAACGAAGACGCGGGTTTAACCAATCCTTGCGCATCGCTGAACTGGTTGCCGCTCGTCTTAAGCTTCCGCTCGTCAAAGATGGACTCATACGGACAACCTTTACGGTGCCACAGACGCAAACCAAAGACCGCAATGAGCGCCTTCATAATCTTGACGATTGCTTTTTCGTTCCTAATCAACAGACTATAGCCAACACGAAAATACTGTTAGTGGACGATGTGTGCACCACCGGCACCACCCTAAGCCAAGCGGCACACGCGCTCAAGCAGGCTGGAGCTAAACAAATCATTGGACTCGTGATTGCCGCAACCGACTAATTGCCCCGCCGATACAATATCGCTTTTGTCACTTCAAGCAAGAGAATGCTGATTACGCCAAAAGCAATAACCCCCCACAACCACACCGCTGGCAGAGCGACTGTATCAAATAAGTTCTGTAAAAACGGAACATAGATAGCCGCCATCATACACGCAAAGCCAATACTCACGCTGACAAGCAACGACGGATTTGAAAAAGGGTTGTAGTGAAAAATACTTCGACGCAAACTGCGTACTGCAAAAATAAGAAATAGACTATACACTCCGAAAGCGCCAAAAATAAAGGTGCGTACGATCTCAAGATCGAATCCACGAGCAACAAGTACTGCATAAGTACCAAGCAACAACATACTACTCATCAAGCTGTTAATGAGCAAAAACGCTCGCATGGAACTCGTAAAAATTCCCCGCTGAGCATGAGACGGCCGATCCTTTAACGCATCGATTTTGTCTTCAAAGGCCAGAGAAATACCGGGAAAACTGTCCGTGAAAAAATTCACCCATAGAATTTGCAATGCGTTTAGCGGCATCACGAGCCCCATGAGCAACGCTCCGCCGATAAGGAACATCTCGTTAAAAATAGTTGAAAAAAGATATACGATTGCCTTGCGAATATTTTCCAAAATACGGTGACCTTCATGAATGGCCGCCACAATCGTTTCAAAGTTGTCGTCAAGCAATACCAGATCAGCAACATCTTTTGCCACATCAGTTCCCGTTCCCATCGCCACGCCAATATCCGCTTCCCGTAACGCCGGCGCATCATTAATGCCGTCGCCATTCATCGCGACAATCTCGCCATGACTTTTAAAGGCCCGTACAATTTTCATTTTTCCCTCGGGACTGACTCGCGAAACGACTCGCAGGCTTTTTATCCGCCTCGCCAGCTCGGCCTCGCTCATCGCGTCCAACTCCGCGCCACTTAACACCGCGTGCGGACCGTTTATATTCATCTCTAGCTCCTTCGCGGTTGCCAGCGCCGTGCCGACATGGTCACCAGTCACCATCACCACCTGAACCCCCGCCTCTCTCACTTGAGCCATCGCGTCTTTTACCGTTGGGCGAAGCGGGTCTTTAAACCCTAAAAATCCAAGAAACGTGGCGCCGGAAAGATGCCGATGTTCTTTAATAGAAAAATCATTCACGTTTTCAACTTCTTTATACGCAACACCAACCACCCGCTCCCCCGCCTCTGCCCTTTGTTGCACCTGCGCCAGGATAGCCTCCCGCTCGCTCTCTGAATAATCCACAAACTTCAGAATCGCTTCAGGCGCGCCAAATAAACTCAGTAAATGAGCGTTCACGTGACTCACCTTGTTCGAAAATCGACGGCTCACCTGATGCACCGTCGCGGCAAATTTATTTTTAGAATTAAACGGCAAGATATGCACTGCCCGCCTTCCCTCTTTGAGCTCACCAGCTATCAATCCGCGCTGAGCAGACGCCCTGACAATTGCCGTATCAATCGGCCGACCAATAATATGCCACGCCGACACATCATCTTTCGGATTTTCCACCACCACATCCGCGTTTAAAAGCGCCACATACATCATAAAATCCGCCTTTTGCTCATCATCACCGGAACCATAGGTTTTTATCGTCTGCAAAGAAAACTTTGCCTCAGTGAGCGTTCCAGTTTTGTCCGTTAAAATAACCGATGTGCGCCCCAACGTTTCAGCCGCCGAAAGCCGGCGCACCACGCCATTTTTGGCCGCCAATCTCTGCACGCCAATCGCCAAAATCACCGTCATCACAATTGGTAAACCTTCGGGAACCGCTGCGATAAGCACCGCCACAGAGATAAGAAACGCCTCCAGCATGGGAATGCCCGATGAACGAGCTAAAAAAAACATCACCACGCTAAGCGCGAGAAAAAACGCGCTTGCCGTAATTGAAAACTTCTGAATTGAGATCTGCAAGGGAGTTGTCTCTCGTTCAGTGTTCCTCACGAGCTTCGCGATTTTCCCCAGCTCAGTATATTCATCGGTCGCAACCACAACCGCTTCGCCAATACCACTGGTCACCGTTGTCCCGCTATATACCATGGCGTTGCGATCGGCAACCACCGCATTCGCCACATCGGGTTGCACGGTTTTCTCCACAGGAACCGCCTCGCCCGTAAGCAATGACTGATCGACAGTAAAATCGCTTGCGTATATCAGTCGAGCATCCGCCGCAATCCGAACGCCGGGCAAGAGATGAATAATATCGCCCGGAACTACCTCTGAAAAATCTATCTCGTTGTCGCTGCCACCACGACGAACCCGTACCCGCTGAGTAACATATGTTTTTAAATCATCAAGCGCCCGCTCTGCTTTGTTTTCTTGATAGAATCCAAGACTTGCGTTGATCAGCGCCGCTGCCAAAATAAAACCAGCATCGTGATAATCTTTAAGCGCAATCGTTATCGCCCCGGCAATCAACAATACAAAAATGAGTGGATTTTTAAATTGACGAAGAAAAATAGCCAAGCGCGTAAGCGCGGGCTGGGAAGCGATTGTATTAAATCCGAATATCTCAACACGCCTGCGGGCTTCTTCTGGCGTCAGACCATCTTCGCTCGTTTCCAAAACGGCGAGCGTCTCCTCTGACGTCAGAGCCCAAAACGATTTTTTAAGCACATCAAGTGAAAGCGCCATGCGCTTATCATAACGCATGGCGCCTCATTTTGTCATTGGCTGGAAAAGTCCATACTCTCTGTTACTCCCCACACTCACCCGCCGAAGCCACAGCCACCTTGGCACACGCCGCAACACAGGCATTGCCATACGTTTTGCCGTCAGTGCCGCAAATCGGATCATATTGCATGGTGCACACGCAACTCACATCATCATTGGGTGCTGGCGGTAAAACATCCGGCCGAACCATAAAAAGCGCGTACAGAGCAAATCCCAATACCGCAATACCGATAAGAATGAATAATATTGTATTTTTCATGTCATTTGTACTTTTGCGCTACGCTCGTGGCGCGAACATGTTTTTCGCTTCGTCTCGACTAATTAAATCGAGGCGCTTTATCTCATCCGCAACCACCTGACGCACCATCTCTTCCATCTGCGCCTTATAATTGCCGGCTTGCTTCATTAAATCTGACATTTGATCTGGCGACATGTTTTTCATCATCTCTTTCGCCATTTTAAAATCTCCTAAAAGTCCCATAGTATTCGCTGTGTAATGATTATATTTATTTGATAATATTCGCATCCCGCTTTATCTTTCTATCTCAATAACTTTCTGAGTCGCACTCCGACCAGACACAAGCCTAACCTGGCCAAGTGAAACTGAAAAATATTTTGCCACTGCCTCTAAAATCGCAAAGTTCGCTCTATTATTCGTCGGACTCTCCCTTACGGCAACAACCAAGTGTTCACCGTCAACGACCGTAATACCCGGTCTTAGGGAGCGCGTTTTGGCCTTCACGAATATCCGCACGTTTTATTTGACGCGATTTACTCGACAATGGTGGCCAAGTTGATCACCGAAAGCTGCTTGAACATTGCCGGAGCCGATTCCTCTTCATCAACGTCCCGCACGTCTATGCGAAGAATATTGCCGTCGCGCACGGCCCGAAACTGATTACCGCCACCAGCCCACCAGCACTGCGCATAAGCAATCGCCGCCACTGCCTCATCGGCTGGTTTGGCAATCTCCGCGCATGAACCCTGATAATTGCCTAGGCGCCATGTTGCCACCTCAATCGCGCGGCCATCTGGATGGGTAACGCCAAGCGGCTGCACCCGTGCCTGCGTAACGGGCGCGTTCAATCCGTCCCCTTCGCTGATCTGGCTAAAAATCCACCGCACGCCAGCCAAACCGTATCGGCCGGTCAGCGGGTCTGCTTCCAACAAAGAGGCGGTGGCATCTGCCGCGCCAAGCACTTTTTCTTCGCCGTCTGCCGCCACTAATGGCGGCTCAACCTGAGCACTGTCGAGATTCATAAAAATAACCGCGCCCAAAACAACCGCAATGGCTAAGATCCAAATTGATTTCTTCATGATGATGATAATTGGTTTTCCTTAGTCTAAACGAAAAACAAAAAAACGCAAACCAAACATGATGCGCACCATAAAAATCTATATCCGAGAAACAATTTCACCAATAAATACGCCAACTCCAATCGCCACGCCACCGATAGTTAACATGCTCAGCCCATTGCGCATGGTACTTGTTCGAGAGATTTTGCCACTAATCAAACCAAGCACGAACAAGGCGATGAGTGAACAGGCAATAGAAATCGCAAACGCGGTACTAACCGGCAACAATAAATAAGGAGCCAAGGGAACAAACCCTGAAACAAAATAGGAGAAAAACATTACAATACCCGACATAATCGAACTCCTCATCGCCACCACCTGTCGTTGCTCATATTGCTCCGCAGAGCGCTCGGAAAGAAAGCTGCCAGCCGCCATTGAAAAGGCTTCGACAAAAATTAAAACAAGCCCTGTCAGGAATAGGGTTGAGCGAGAAGCGTCGGCACTTGCCACGCCCGATAGCAAGCCCACCGTTGAAACCAAACTATCCTCAACCCCAAAAATAAAATTACGGAAGTTAGAAACCGACTTGCCAATCATAAAGCAATGAATGCAATCATTATCCGTGGAACACTTTACCTGGGCGCCAAGGCGTTCCTAAAAATGGAAATACCCAGCGGTCCAGACCCCAATAGCCCGCCACCTTCCACGCCAAAATAAGAAAGAGCGAGACAAGCACCATAAGCGGATTAGTGCTAACGGTTCCCGCAAATAAGAAGCTAAAATTCATAAACGCGCCGAAAAATGCGGCAATACCAGTAAAGAGACCAACAAGGAGCGCGATGCCAACTAATATCTCTCCCCAAACGATAAGGTAGCTCCAAAGCACGGCATTCGGTTGAACACACACCTCCAAAAACCAGGCATACCAACCTTGCACATCCGGATGCTCGCCACCCACTTTCGTGAGCGCCCGCTGTACAAAGCCAGAGATCGCGGCGCCTGCATTTTCACCCAGCCATGCCGGACTCTCAAACTTTTCGATGCCCGCCATCAGCCACGCCCAACCCAAATATAAGCGCGCCAAAAGCCAAAGCCACGCAGTGCGCGTATTACTAAATAAATACTTCTCTACCGGCGTTGTCTCAAAAATAAAGTGTTTCATAATGATACTGTGCGACTTTTTCTTTAAGTATACACCCTAAAAGCAAAGCGACCCCTTTCGGGGTCGCTAAACAGTGGATATCTTTTTAGGCCTTCGGTTTATCCAGTTTTTCCAGCCGTAATCCCTTTACTCCAAAATAGACGACAGCCGCCACGACCACAAAATCAATCAAAACGCTTATAAAATGACCCCAGAGAAAGCTCGCGCCACCAATCATAAACGACCGCTCTGCCAGCCCCTGACTGAGACCACCTAACGCTGCTCCAATAAGCGGATTGATAATATCTGTCACCAGCGCTGCCACCACCTTACTCACTGCGCCACCCAAAATGAAACCAACTGCCAGCCCCATCACGCCCTGCGTGCGAATGAATTCAATAAACCCTTTCATAGTGCTAAATTATTTGTTTTTTCATTACTGATGACTCTTTTCGGCTAATACCCACCTGGGCCAGCACCAGCTGGCATCATATTAAGAAGCTCCGTCATGCTTTGAAACTTCACGCTCGGAGGCGGGGTAAAGAATGAATCCGGCGCATTGTAATTTTCACAGCGAGCCGAACCGCCGGTAAACTGATTTTCGAGATCGGTTCGACTAGGAAGCGATTGTGTTCCAGCCGCGACACTCGCATCGCTGGTTGGCGTATCAATTACAAAACCATATTCCTGACCATCAGAAGTCCCCCAGGTATACACTTTACCGTTGCCATAAATCACATTCGCAGTGCCACCCTCAACCGTTCCTTCAATACGAACTTTGCCGCCTTTTACGTATGCCGTACCAACCAAACCGCCATCCTGGCTATAATCGCACTTAACTGAACCAGAACCCGTAAACGCGCTCGCCACCATCGAACTGCCCGCGGTGTCACCGGCTCCGTCCGTCGTCGTATCGCCCGTTGGCGCGTCCGACGTCCCCGAAAAAAGAATCAATGCGCCTATCACGACCACTGCTCCCATCACCCACCAGATAGCTTTTTTATTCATAGAACGTGTGATTAATTGATAATAATTGCTTTTAGTATAGTCTTTTTGCTCTTTTTTGAACATATCAAGTCTGCGCGACATACAAGTTATCCCTTGCTGGCTTAAGCAAAGTGGCGTAGCGTAAAAATAGACCTTCGACAATTGAGTCGAATGCACCCGGAGGCAAACTATGCGCGTTGCCATCCACCTGCTTGCCTACACGCAGCTGGTTGTTTTGATTGGAGCGAGTGGTTGCATGACGACGCGCCCAATCAACCACATCACCGCGGCAGTTGTCGCCACTCCCAGCATACCTGGACGCACCTGCGACTGTTCCGCCCGCCAAGAGCGAACCCCGCTTACGCCATCAGCACTCAACAAGTTCACTCTTGAGCAAGAAGTTCTTCTGGCAAGCTTCCCGCGGACTCCCGAATTTATGCCCCCTCATCTTCCTCGCCTGGTGAAAGATGCCCCACTACAGCATTACATTGAAGGCATCATGAACGAACTGCTGGC
The DNA here is from genome assembly GCA_964460325.1 of uncultured Candidatus Saccharibacteria bacterium. Classification (GTDB taxonomy): domain Bacteria; phylum Patescibacteriota; class Minisyncoccia; order UBA6257; family 1-14-0-10-44-23; genus CAYWPI01. The sequence continues at coordinate 20,727 of CAYWPI010000005.1, forward strand.
GCAGGCCCCCGACTTCACCAAGAAGTTCGCGTATCGGGTCATTCTGTATCGCGACCCATTTTCACGCAACGCTTATGCGTGTCCAGGCGGCACCATCTTTATCAGTCTTGAAATCATCGAAGACTGCGAACAAGAAGGCGCGCTCGCGGGCGTCATCGCTCATGAAATCGGGCATATCGGCTTGCGTCACTCAACCGCGATGATAACCTTTGAGGAGCTGTATGATATCCGCAACTCGTTTGTACACTCCTTTGCCAGCGCGCTTGAGTTTCTGTTTTCACCGAAAGAACGGCATCTCCAGCTTATCTTCAAGGAACACGAGCGGCAGCGTGGCGTCAAAACCCCGGCGGAGATGCGACGCTGGCATGAGACGGAAGCGGATATCTTTTCGGTGCAATTACTCAGCAACAGTCGCTTTCATCCGGAAGAATTCAGGCACTTCCACGAGAAAAGCGCCCTTACAAAGGACAGAAGCTATCCGCATCATGACACGCATCCGCTCTTTAGCGACCGGGCCAAACGTATCGCTATTGAAGAGTGCGCCTGCGAACATCAGCCGCACACCCCCGCTTCACCCTCTCCGCTTTTTGCCACGATGCGGAATCGCGCCAGCCTGCTTGCCAAGAGATTTGTTCTGCCACCCCCTCAGATTACCAAGACGCTCAGAACACCTATCCATTAGAGCTTTGGTGGTAGCACGCCCCAACGCTAGGCGGGCGGTCGCAAGACCGCCCGCCTGAGCCCCCTTTTTGGGGGAATTTTTTACTTTGCTCCTCGCTTTATGAATTCTCGTTGCAATTTCACCCTCTCTTGAGGCGAATAAAGGTATCGCTCCATACCGCGAGCAATTCGCTGGCGCGTAATCTCATACAGACACAGCGAGGCAAAAACTGACAAGTTAAAACTTTCAACAAAGCCACGCATCGGCATAGCAATGCGCCTGTCTGCGAGCTCTATGGCGGTATGCGAGACACCACGGTGTTCATTGCCAAGCACTAACGCGATTTTGGACTGAATAAATCTGGCTTTAAAAAAAGACTCCGCGTTGTCTTTCTTTACCACCGTAACCACAATCTCATATCCCTTCTTCGCGAGCTCTGCAAAACATTTTTTGGTCGAATCGAACACCTTGTAATCAAGCCATTTATTGCCCGATGAAGCGACCATGGCGCCAACTTTTTTGGGATTAAACTTTTTTTCTTGTTCGAATATAAAGTAAACCTGCTGGAAACCAAAGGCCTCCGCAGAACGCAAACAAGCAGCGGCATTGTGCGGATCATGCACGTCTTCAAGCACCAAAATACCCTGCTGACGCCGTGCTGCTACCTCCTTAAGCCGTTTTTTTCGTCGACTAAGCATAAGCTAACTGTATTCGATATTTCATCTATCATCAAAGCATTCTCCAATATTAGCGCCTTTGCCAGAATGCAACGACGTTCGCTGTTATCCTCGCGCGGCCAAATACGTCGCGATAATTGCCGCTGTTTCGGCTCGCAATGTAAGCGGCCCAAGCGAAGCCGTGACAAATCCAGCCTTTTGCCCCGCGCCTATTTCTTCAGGGTGAAACCCCCCCTCAGGACCAATCCACACCCCCACTCGATCTGTCCGAGGCGTCACGCGCCCCGTGCCCTCTCCATCGCAGAGTACATTTTCAGTGTTATATTTTACCGCCTGCGTCATCGCATCGGCAAACGCCATCGGCTCCGCCAGCCGAGGCACCACGACACGACCAGACTGTTCCGCCGCTTCTTTTATTATCTTCACCACTCGATCCATTTTGAGCGCCAACTTGACCGTTCGACTGGTAACAATCGGAATAATCTCCGAAACACCGCACTCAACGGCTTTCTGCGCCGCCCACTCAAAGTGTTCGTTTTTAAGAATCGCCAAATAGAGACTGACAAACCGAGCCGGCTCCGCCGTGCTGGCGCGCACTTGCACAATGTTGACAGTTAGTGATTTTTTTTCAATTGTCGCAATCACGCTCATTGCCTCAACCCCAGTAGCATTAAACAAGATCACGGGTTCACCCACGACCAATTTGAGCACGTTATGGATTTGATTATAGAGAGCAGGATCTGTGACGGTCCGAAGGCCAACCACAAGATCTCCGCTCACATAAAATCGATGAGTTTTCATGTTTGCCAGTATACCGCAACAGACGCTTGCAACAAACTGTCAGCTATTGCGCCAGCGTGGCAATGCGTGAGTCATAACGCAACACTACCGCCATAAGATTTACCGGAACCGCAAGCGATATCTCGTCTCGTGTCGCTTCTGCCAATTTAAAATCATATCCTTTGAGCGCCGTTTCTGAGTAGGCTTCTTCTCCAAGACGAACATCGGTAATACTTGGTCCCAAATCCCCGCCGCTTAATTCAAAATCAGCAATGATGCCATCAGCCCACAAACAACGAACACGCGACGGGCAATGAGCTTCTTCAATTGCGGTAAGCCGTAAAAACAATCCATCAGAAAATTGAACGACATCTCCAACACTTAAGGTAACGTGTCGAGTAAAAGCTCGTACCGTCTTCTCGGGTTCGCCGACTGGCACCCGGCCAAGCAACCGAACAGGCAAGATGAGCCGTTCACCCTCAGGCGCACCTCCCGTGGGATTACCCTTTTCAAAAACCAGCACCGCCCTTTCGGGAGCCGAAGAAGCAAAGATACTGACAGCAGTAAAGGGAACAAAATCATCCGGGCCGAAATCGCCCTCGACTTTGGCTGTTGTTGTCGCAATCTCTTTGCCTAGGATATCTATCAGACGAACCTGAAACGCTCCATTCACAAACCAATCACCGCGCGCCTCTCCCTTTATTTCAAGAGGTGAAAGAACACCCTCGTTCACATTTGCAATGCGCACCCGAATCTGATCCGCCATTAGCATGGCATTGCCGACATCCTCAGTAAATGTTTTATTGGCCGAGCGACACCGACGAGGGAAACTTTCCATCACGGGATTGCCAGCAGCAACGCATTCGTCAAAATCATCGAGTATGGCTGCCTTGTCGGCAACCGCAAAACTTGCCCACATCATCGCAAAAACCACCGTGAGTACCGTGACAAGCGACCTAAGTATCATGCGATGATTGCGCGCATCCATACGAGAGAGGTTCTTCACTCTCTAATGCCGCTTAAAAAACCCGATTATTACCGGGTAACGCAACGCCTTTTCCTTTTGTTGCTTTACACAATCAATTCAAGCCGCTTAAGACGCGCCCGAATGCCGCCAGGCTTGCGTCCAAACTGCTCTGCCAGCACTTTCACATTCTGTTCACTTTTAAAAGCCTCGCGCAATTGCTCATCGTCTTGCGGTCGCCACGGCTTATATGCGCTTGGCGAACTCTTGCGTATTTCGTCATATCCTCCCGCCACCGCATCAACGCTTGGCTTGGTATCTTCAATCTTCGATCCAGGCAACACTCCACCCGCCTTATGCACAAACGCATAATGATGCATCTTTTTTTCATCTGCCGAAAGCGCATCAAACTCTTCCCAATGCTTATCGGAAAGCTCTTCAAGTCTTTGATCAAAGGCTGAAACGCGATCATGCACCATGAGCGCCGTGTCGTTTAAACCCAACAACCGAAGTCCCGAAAGCGAACGCACGCGCGAAAGCGCAACATATCCCATCCCCGGTTCAAACGCCCCAGAAAGATCAATCTCTGCCGCATCCATGCTCATTCCCTGACTTTTGTGAATAGTCATCGCCCAGGCCAAGCGCAAAGGCACCTGCGTTATCTCCGCAATCACCTTCCCTGCATCGTCAACAATCCCCCAGCTTTCAGGATGAGCAACCACAACGCCATGCTTGGTTTTTACCTGCGGCGAGCCAGACTCGTCATAACCAATCACTGTGCCCAGCGTGCCGTTCACCACCCCTTCTTCAAAATTATTCTTCACAAACATCACCGCCGCACCAACTTTAAGCGAAAGTTCGCTTGGCGCCAAACAGCTTTTGGTAAGCGCTTCAGTTAGCCGCTCATTTCCACGCGCGCTCATGCCGAACGTCTTGGCCATTCCCGGCACCTTAGCTAATTGCTTTTCATTAAACGCATCCACATTCACGTTATGCGAAAAAAGCCGCGCAGGCATCATATCTTTAATGGACGCGTTGAGCCGACCCTGAAGCATCTCGATGGTTTTCGCATTCGGCACGCCAGATCTAATTGACTGTAAAACTGCCAAATACTCCTTGTCTGATTGCCGATGCTGTTCTGATAAATAACAGATGGTTGGGTTTAAAAGCTCCCAGCCGCGCCCCTCAAACGCAAACTCACGATCCCGCTCGCCGGCGGCTGAAACCGGCGGCAATTGAAAAAAATCACCGCAGACGATCACCTGCAAACCGCCAAAGGGTTCAAAGCTGCTGCGAATATGCTTAGTAATACGATGAATAAGATGAAGACGCGCGCTGTCGAGCATTGAAATCTCATCAATAATCAACACAGAAACGCCCTTGATGCGGTTTACCAACCGGCGATTATCTTCCAACAAATCTATCTTTTGCTGTGAAAGATCGTCTTCAATCCCCATGCCGCACCAGGAGTGAATCGTAACCCCGCCAAGGTGCGTTGCCGCAATACCCGTTGAAGCGGTGATCGCCACGCCAACGCCGTGCTCGCGTAAATAGGCAATGTATTTATTCAGCACATAAGTCTTACCGCTGCCGGCCGCGCCGGTTAAAAAAACATTGCGTCCGGTTTTTAAAATACTCAGTGCTTGCTCTTGCGTCATATCATCCACTTTACCCGATATACTCAAAACACTCTAGAGATTTCTGCTATCATATGCCCAGTGCAAAAGCGCCTGACGCTGTTTTGGGTTGCAGCTGAAGTCCCCTGGCCGGCACTTTCGTTTCATTTGCGCGATGTGCCGCACCATCGCCCTCCAACGCTTAATCTGCCGCTCGTCTTCTTTTGGTATCCGCCGGCCGCGATAATAGCGGCAATACCATTGAAACCAGCCGCGCGGGTCATCTTTATAAATCCAGCCGTGACGCAACCAGTCGAGGCGCCGCTGACTTGCTTTTACTTTAAAAAAATTCATCTCCTTATCGTATTTTTCTGGCGACAGTTTTGCCTGCTTGAACCAGTCTGCTGGAAATTCACCTCGACAATCAGTCATATACTTTCCCCCAAACACCCCAAGCGCAAGCATCTGCTGAGGGGTCAACTGCGGCTTAAAATCCGGATGGAAGTTTTTCCCCTCCGGCTCAGTGAGCAGATATCGATATCCTTTCTGCATCTTGTCATGCACGATCACCACGTTTGTCATATAGCTCCAGTATACTCTAAAAAATAAAACGGCTGGCGGGGGGTCGAAACCCTCCGCCAGCCGCACGTGATCCTGTCGCTTCAGATGATGGGGGCAAACGAGGCCAAGGGCACGTTGGCATGAGCGGGCCCCAACGGCATCCAGCTCCACTTGTCCCTCATGGTCAGCAACGAGACAACCGGCAGTTTTCCATACTGCCCCTCCCACTCAGCCGCCACCCGCTTGTAACTCTCACCGAAGGCGATAAGACGCTCGGCGAGCACCTCCACTTTGCGCGGGTCACTCGGCATCACGCCAAGCGACGGATCAACGGGAAGCGAAACCTGCACCAGCTTCGCCCGACAGTTGATTCCCTCGGTCATCAGCACGACACAGAGACCCTTGTCCGACAACCTCCGAACAAGAGTCGTCAGCGTTTCGTTTCCTGACTTCGTCATCATAAAAACCCACCTCCGTTGCGAAGACTGTCTGCCGGCGAACCACATCGCGTACAGAGCAATCCTCATGAAAAACGAGCGATTGTTATAATAAACTATTTTCCCTCTTCTGACAACTCTCACTCTCATATCAGCCTACAGCACCAGCGCTGACCACATACGTCTTATACGAGTGATAAGACGTATCAAAAACCATGCACATTTATCCCTTCAGGGGATATTTTCTATTGCGTTGGCGCGCTGGCCCGAATTAACTGGCCATTTGAAACCATCGCATAAAGCGAAACACCGACAGAAGGCTGGGCCGTCATCGGCTCGTCCGGCTTGCGCTCTGCATAGGTAAAAAGGATAAAACCATTTTTTATCTCAAGGCTTTGCGGAGCAATACGGTCGCCCGCCAAAAGGCCATTCGTTCCCTGCGCGGTCGCATCAGGATTTTGCAACGCCGCAACCAAGTAATAAAATGTGCCACTGCCGCCAGTTTCTCTCTGTAGCAAAAAAGCCATATCAAGATCACCATCGCCATCCAAGTCACCAGCAACCGGCTCGCCAAAAATCGCCGTTCGAGTGGTTGAGGAAGCGCCAGGCGCCGCAGGTTCTTCTGCCACTCCTCCAACAAGAGCCACCTCTTTGCCATCGATGATATAAATCGTATTCGCGGGATCACCTCCAGAAATAGTTTGTGAATTTTTTACGTCATTCGCCTGCTCACCCCTATTCCCCCAAATAATCATCATGACAATCACCGCCACAACAATCACCCCAAGCCCAAGATATTTTTTCATATTGTATTCAGTATACTCTTTTTCTGATCGATAACACGCAAACCAAAGCTCTACTCAGTAAAAGTGTGGACCTAGCCGGAATCGAACCGGCGCTTCGTCCTTGCAAAGGACGCACACTACCATTATGTTATAGGCCCTTATGGAATTGTAAGTAGTGTGGCTACGCACACTTCCGAGGCAAGAACGTGAATTATGAACACTAAAGTATCTTACCCGCCCGCCTCGCCCTGGTGAGCTCAGCCCATTATGTTACAGGCTCGCTACTAAACCGTAGCACAACTCATCACTCATAATCAAAATCTCCCCTGAAGCACGCCCATGGGCGTGCTTCAGGGAAAACACATCGGCATCAGCCGCATTATCTGCTGATAGAATGGGATAAATGTTGGTTCATCGAAGACCATTATCCCCCCAAACTCCCGAATACGATCACTCGGCAAAGCAGCAACAATATCTGCTTCTATAAGTTGGAACACGCGCAAGCCGACCAATTCAGATGTTGGGAGCCCCACGTTCGCTAACACAGTGTGTGCAAGCAATCCAAAAGTTTCAACTGAATATGCACACAGACCAATCACAAGCTCATGCGGTGAAACATGCCCACGCACACTGCCCCGCCTAGAATTCAAATATGCGAAGGTGTCAAGAATGAGCGCGAACGCATGTGGGGTACACTCCTTGCGACGCGCTAACCTGATAAGCCGTTCATCCCCTTCATTAAACATGTGGATCCTCCAATGATCTTATTCTACCCTATCAAATTCATCAGAAAATTACGAGCTGATGGCAACTCTGACGCGTTACTCCATATATGCCGCGATATATTGGTCAACCGGTGCAAAATCATCAGTTAAAATCGGCACATCGCGCGCAATCTCTTGCGTCCACCGCCGGCCAAGCATTGTTTCAAATTCCGGAACCATACTCACTAACGACGGCTCTGTCTCATTTTTAAAGGCAATCAGCATGATATTTTGAACCGCATCTGCATCAGCAATAATAACCGGGAAAAGATACACGTGTGGGAACCGCTCTTTGTATGTGTGATATTCGGCGCGGATAAACTTTCCCGTCTCCCCGCCGATTGAACCAATGAGATTCACAAACGCAACGCCGTCATCTGAAAGTCGTTCATAGATTTTTTGAACCGCCTCACGCGTGGTGAGCTGAAACGGAATGGAATAATAAGAGCCAAACGCGTCACCAAAAAAAACGTCATACGTTTCACTGCTTTCGTTTAAAAAAATCCGCCCGTCTTCGTGGATAACGCGCAGACGCGGATCATCTTTCAATCTAAAATAATCCCGGGCGATTTGCGTCATCCCGGGGTCAATCTCTACCACATCAATAGTTGCTTGCGGATTTTTTCTCAAAAAATCGCGCGGATACGTATACCCCGCGCCGCCAAGCATCAGCGCCCGCTTGACGCCTGGCATGAAGTGCTCAACCAGCTGATACAGGCGTGTATAACCAAACACCAGCTCTGGATTACCACTTAGGTAAATCGCCGATTCAGAAACGCCGCCAACAGAAAGCACGCGAATATTCCCCTTATCCACAACCCATACGCGGTTATACGCCGTATCAATATCTGCCACCACATCAAGCTGCCCATATGAGCGGCCCAAAATAAAAACCACAGCGAGCATAATAACGATCAGCACCAATCGGCGCTGGCGATACACCAATAAAGAAAGGGCGAGTTGGAGCAAGGCAAGCATCAGTAAAATATCACGGCTTCCCCAAAGCCCCAGCAACACCAAGCCTGCAAGCATGGTGCCAACAATACTGCCAAGCGCAGAAAGCGCGCTTAACCTTCCCACGGTCGCCCCCGATGTGCTCACTGAATCAATGCGCAAACGCACCGCATAAGGCGACACGATTCCCAAAAGCACCGCGGCTGGCGCAAACAACACCAGTATCGCCAGCGTGGCTCGTGTAATAAGCGAAAACTCAAAGCCGCTTATAAATGCAAACACCGTGTTTTGCAGCAGCATCGTAAAGCCAATGAGCGCGCCAGCGCCAGCCATAATAAACGAAAGTTTCTGATAAGTCGCGCCCTTATCTGCTAATGTGCCACCATAATAATAACCAATACTTAAGCTGGCTAGTACGATACCGATAATCGTTGTCCAAATAGGAAGCGACGTGCCAAAATAGGGCGCGACAAGACGCACACCAACAATCTCCAGCACCATCACCACGGCGCCAGAGAGAAAAACGATAAGTTCAAGCGTGTATTTTTTTATCATTGCAGCCCTCTTGCTTTAACACATTCCCCTTATCACCGCGCAGTCCATTATAACCACCCAACTTCCCATCACTGCGGATAACCCGATGGCACGGAATGCGCATATCACGGTTGGCTGCCAGCGCGCGGCCAACCGCCCGAAACGCCTTCGGGCTGCCCGCAAGCCGCGCCACCTGCGCATACGTCCGTGTATGCCCTTTCGGAATACGGCGCACCGCCGCATACACCCTGCTTGCAAAAGACGTTTTTACCACAGTGAAATTACGATTGCCATTACCACCAAAGCCACAAGCCCGTGCGCCGCGTTAAAGCCGAATAAAGCAAATGACTTTCCCTCCCACAGCCACTTACTGGCAAGCGTTGGCATGACAAATCCAAGCCACACCCAAAATGCGGCCTGAACCGCGGCTAAAATGCCCACCACTCCCAATGCCGCCATTACCCAGCCAAGCACCCAAGCCGTGAGAAACGTGGCAACAAAACCGAGCGTCATCGCTTTTTGCGGCGACATCGGCATCGCCTTCATGCTTTCCGGCGTCAAACCCTCAAGCGCCATCCACTTTTTCCCGAACAGCGGGCCGTGCCATATCCAGCCAAGCACATACGCAGCCACGGTTGCTAACACAATCGCGACATAATTAAGCTCAAAACTAAGCTCCATATAATGTTATGTTTTTTAAATAATTAATAATTACTTTTTATAATGCCAGCGCCGTTATGGACCGCCATACACTCGTTTTTTCACCCCCTCCTCTTCTTGCCCGCTTTCGCGCACCAAATAATCTAAATGCGAAACCTCAACCGTGCCGCCGCCCTTTATCGTTTCAAACTGCGCCTTGGTAATCTCATACACCGCCGGCCGATAGCCGACAATCTCTCCGTGCGGCTTTCGCATTGCGCTTGGATTAGTCGGATCATAGATAAACAATCCCCGCTCGCTATGAACAATGTTGTACACGTGTGGCGGCTGACTCTGGCCACCTTTAACGGAGCACTTCGTTGAAAAAACAATAAATGAATCAAGCCCTTTGAACGCCATAAGATTTTGAGCCGCGGCCGCCTTTTCCACGCACACCGCCACCCCCTTGCCCCGCAGCTCGCTGATTGAAAAATGCTTTACCCCCGTCCTTTTCCCTTTCCGCGCCAGCTCAAGATAAAACTCTTCGTTGCGTTTTTCAGTTCCCTCGTCGCCAGCAAACGCTCCAAAATAGGTTCCCATGGTTTCTTGAAGCGCCGCGGCAACCACATCGCGAATAGGCCGCCCCGCCCATGGTGCTTGCTTGCGCACCACATCAATTGCTTTCAAAAACGTCACGTATAATTGCACGTCATCGATTCGTAATGCTTCGCTCCATTCATTACGCAACACGTCTGATTGCGGATGAATAAACCCTTTATAAAACGTACGGTTAAAAACAGAAAGTCTGGCCGGCTGAACTTCGCCCTCCAACCAATGCAACCGTTTCAGCACAAACTCAACGATCCGCTCTTCTTTAATATCTTCCGGCGTGTTTTCAAGCAAGCCGTGCACTTGCTGCAAGAACGTAAAATACAACTCACTTGGCCGCCACGTTTGCGCCGGAGCCGCTCGTTGTTTTATTTCAATCTCCCCAGTTGCCGCCATATGCGATAAGTATACCAGAAAATGAAATGGAATCGGCGGCCACCCTCAAAGAGGGGGCCGCCGATCGCGATCAGCGCTTCTTTCACGCGCCACCGAGAAAGCAGAGCCGTTCGAAGAAAGCAGACACGCGTCCCTGCACATCAAGCAAGAACAACTGCATATGCCAGCGCGGTCGCAATTTCTTGGCGCCAACGCCCGCAGAGTGCGGGTCAGCCACGACCGTTCGGAAGAGAGAAACGATCGCATCGCCCATCTCCGCATTGCGATACTCCGTCCCCGGGAAAAGGATGATGAGCTCGCCCCACTCCTCCGGGAGCTTTCTTGCCTTCGCAAAAAGCGCCTCTGCGTCGGCTTCTGTGAAGTCACCAGCCAGCTCCTGCGCTCTTCTGCGAATCTCCTGCCCAGAGATGAACTTCTCCCCTCTATGCAGCACCGGCCGAAGCGTGACCATCTCCACGCCCTTAGGCTTCCCGTCCATTATCTTTTCCCAATTAGGGTGCCATCGTGACACTAAAGCCTCCTTTCAAATCAATGCAACCAGCATGGCCGCACGCATTTATATATAATCGCTTTCTGGCGATTTATCAAATTCGATTGAAAATTTCTCTCCAGTGCGGTGGGGGCGAGATTCGAACTCGCGGTACCTTTCGGTACACAGTCTTTCCAGGACTGCCAATTAAACCACTCTTGCACCCCACCGCGCCAAAGAGAACTATCTCATCCTAAATATCTCACTAATCCCGTAACACCCCAGCCACCTTTCCTTGTTTCCATTCGTTATAAACAGACCTAATGCGATCATTTGAAGTACCGAAGACCATAAGAAATTTCAAGACCGATTCTGCTTGGTACAAGTAAATATCACGCCCTCGCTTAGTAATATGAGGCATAATACCGAATTTTTCAAATATATCAGCTACTTGAAAAATCAGGTTAGGATCATAGCTCGTAAAAGTCAAACCAATATTCTTATACTCTTTTCCCTTAACACGATGCGTATGGGTATAAATACAACCATCAGTATCTATTAAGCCACGAACACATGCCTTCTGAAAAGATGGTTTTTGCAAAATCCACCTAGGGATGGACAGGCCGTTTTTCAACTTATTGCCCCGTGGCAACCCATTTTTAACAAGAAAATCTACAATAGATGTACTCGCCAAAGAAATTACAAGAGCATTTTTCTCTTTCCGCTTGCGAAGGACCGGATAAATATCAAAAAGCTTTTTACATAGCACTGAAATATACCCGGCATAGGCGGCATCAGCAATAGAATTTACCGTGATTGTGGCCTGCCACTCGTTATTAATACCACCATCGCCCATCATTATTCCAAAAAATTCTGCCAGCGACTCAGAATATTTTGGCAAAACTACTTTTTTCCGATGACTCTTTTTGGGATATTTTAAAGCACTAATGTCTGACATAGGCTTATGATATCACAGGTCTAGTGCTATTTAAAATTACGACACTAGTTCACTGAGATACGCAAAAATGAGCCTAGAATCAAGTTAAGCCAGTGACTGCAAAAACGCCTTCAGCTTCTCAAACGGGCGCAGACGCATGGTTGTTTTTTCATACTCCCCCTCTGAAAGCTCCGCTCTTGTTTTTACATAACCATCAGGAATAAAAATATCATCCCAGCCAACCGCGCCAAAGCCGCCTCCTCCGGCCGGCTTCTCAGCGATCACTCCAGTAAGCGCGCCTTCAAACAACATCACCTGATTTTCATCGCAATACCCAAACACACAGCGAGCCGTCGCCTTTTTCGAAACGCCAGCCACAAGCCGACACAGCTCATCACTAGTGAGCTTTTCTCTAAAAAACTTGATAAACGGCCCCGGCAATCCGTGGAGTCCTTCAAACTCGAGCGAAGCATCCTCAACAATCACTGGCGATTTTATTTTCTCAAACGCCTGGCGCACCTTGTGCTCCACGATTACCCTCAGATCAAGCGATTGCAACTCATCAAGATCCAGTTTTATGTGCTTAACCGGAAACCCTAAATACTTCGCCAAATAATCTGCCTTTTTCTGATTGCCTGTAATAAACGTAATATCTTTTTTCATAAAACATAAAATGGATCAATGCTCTTACCAGCTGCCCCCTCCGCCTCCCCCGCCGCCACCGCCAACCCCGCCGCCACCGCCACTTCCATGGCCAGATGAACCAGAAAAAGATGCGCCAGCCATGCTTTGAAAACTGCTCAAGTTATTGGTCAGCATCACGGCGTTAAACGCACCCTGCTGTCCGCCATACCAACTTGGTTGAATAGTTATATTTTCAAACTGCTTGGCCCACTTTTTTTCAATACCCAGCGCAATGGCGGCCGGCAACAACCGCTCAAACTCTTGCGGGTTTTTCTCTGGCGCGTTATGAAAATCAATGCGCCTCTTTTCAGCTGCTTCGATATATTCCATAAGCCCCACAATGTGCTCTTTGGCGGCAACGCCTTTGGCGGTAAGCGCCGGCATCATCGCGCCAAAGATCATCGTCAACACACCCGAAATCGAAAGCGCCCCACCCAATTGCGGTATCACCATTGCCCACAGACCAACAAAAGTAATGAAAAATCCAAGGATAACATATTTCCCCTTCACCTTGCTCGGGTTTTGCCGATAATATCCGCTTGCGGTAAGCTGCTCATACGCCTCTTTTTGCACTTTTTGCACCTCCACATAAAACTTATTTTTACCGAACCGAGAAACACGTGCCACGCTTGTTGGCACGCCATCAATTACCGCCTCATCCATATTCTTTGGCTCAAACAGCGCGGTAAAAAGAGTTTTTTGGTATCCTCGCAGTTCATCCCCTGCCTCTTTCAATTTTACTAGCGCATAATCCGTCTTATCAAAAATGATGACCTGTTTTTCTTCAACCCGGTGAATCTTGATATATCCCCGCTCGGCCAAATAAACGATTTCTGCCGTAATATCCCGATTGCCAACCGAGCCGTCAATAAGCGTGCCAAGAGCAAGTGGACTTAAGCCGTCTGGCGCATCATATTGCACTGGGATTGTTCCACGCCCCTTGGCATCACGCCCCATACGCCACCACGTGCGAAACAGATATATAAAAACGGCAATGGGGACAAGCAACCACCCAAACGCCAGTACGCGAGCGACAAACACATCCCATGCCGTTGGCCCAACCACAGCACCCTTTGGGAATCCCACCGCAACAGTCAACCCATCGCCAGCCATTAACTGATCCTGTAAAAAGGTCACGCTGCCGGTGCCCATAATAAGCTGCTCGCACCCCGCCTGCGAATTCATCTCCCCTACATAGCACGCCGCTTTCAGCTGCTCGTTCGTAAACGCCTTTGGCAGCTGAATCACGGCACTCACTTTTTCAATAGGCACCTGCCAGTCCACCCCAGTGACATTCCAATACAGTTCATCAAAATCCTCATACAAACCAACTGCCCGATGAAGCGTATATGTAATTAAATATGTATGCGTACCAGTGATAAGCTCGTCCGCATTACCAATCTTTATTTCTTTTTCATGAAATCCTGATATCTCAAACTCATAGGGAGTTCCCTGCTCATCAGTGACGCGCACATCGGAAATATCCATGCGCGCCACTTGGCCATCAGCTTTTTTTGTCAGTGGAATATCCCGATAGATCCCGTGCCGCTGTTCTTGCCCAAAATCATAAGTGATCGCTTCGGTGATAATCACGCTGCCATCTTCTTGCACCTGCGCCGTCGCTTCAAACGAAACAATCCGCTCTTGCGCAAAAGCAACTGGCGCGACAAAAGCGATGACCAGCGAAACAAGAAAAATGAATCGACGCATATCTTGAGAGCGCAACTTTATAAATGCATAATGCCCAAACGAGACCGTTAAACCCCGTTCGTTGGGTTGGGAACAATGATTGGCGGAGCGCCAGCCGCCTCCCTTTCAGCCGCGGCCTTAATGCCATACACCAGCGTTGAGGTGAACACAACAGAGATAATAACAATATGAATGATAAGCCGCTTACTCATGGCTTTATTATATCAACATCTTCGCAAACGCGCTAACCGTCGGCGTGGTGGGGAAAATGCTAGTTTTCGGACAAAGAGTCCTCAGATAAGACAGAGGCTAAGGTGGTGGCAAGAGCCGCAACCGGTTCGTTCGCATACACGCGATGCGTTGCTCCAACAATACTCCCCGGTGGTACCACTTCACGCGTATTTAAATCGTTCCCCGTATCGACATTTCTTATGTCACCCTTCATAAACACCAGCATAGTTGCCTTAATCGTTTCGTCCTGCGCCGGCACGAATGAAGCGATGTCTGCCGTCAATTTTATAATGCGCGTTTGCCCCGCCGCCATTCTCCATCGCTCCTTAAACGCAAACGTACGCACGTTATCATCTCCACCGCTTGCGCACGCGCTGTTTAATGAACGGGTCAGTACCGCGCCCGTCTTGGCATCGGTCAATTTAATATCCGTATAATTTGCCGCCAAAAGATTGCACAGGCCACCGCCCGTGGTTGCCCCGCCAAGCGCGTCAGCCCCGCCGGCAGTGAGCATGAATCGCATTTCGCGCACTTCAATATTGTTTTTTGTCTTCATCTCAAAGCGCATCAACTCAACATCGTTTTGCCCAGCTGCGTAATGAGTAACAGAAGGACCGCGGTATATATACGTCAGCACTCCCCCCTTTACGGTTACCAACGAAACATCTGACCCATCTTCAGTCGTATTGTTGTAATTTGAGGCGTCAATCGGAATCGCATATGCCGCGCGCGCAGCGCTTGCGATATATAAGTCAACGGGGCTTTCAAGAGAAATACTTAGCGTTTGGCCCTCTTCAGCCATTGCGCCAATATCAGCATAGAGTTCAAACTTCGGTCGCGAACTTGCCCTTATCACAAACGGATTTTCAAACCGAAGCAACACCTGATTGCGAGCGTTTACAATGGAAGCAACGGCAATCGCGACGCCCTCGTGCTTGAGCACGAAATTGGAAAGCTGCTTCGGATCAACGCTGCCACCCGTAGTCAAAGTGAGCGACTTTAATAACACGTCACCTCCCACTTCCGGCACCAGCTGAAATTCCGCCACGCGAGCCGCAGACTGGCCAATAACCGGATTCGACAAGTCACCCACGCGTTCGATTGCCACACGACCAAGATCAATATCACTGCGACTGAATAACCCGCCTCGTATCGGAAACGAACCGCTCACCGCGTGCTGAGCGCTCACGCTGCCCACATTCACAATTTCAACACCGTCGGCAACACCCTTATTCGCGTTGGCAAGCTCCGCCATAATGCTGATGGTCTTGGTTCCGTCAACGACAAGCCCGATATCAGAAAAAGTCGCTATCCCCGTTTCTTCATTAAAGGCGCGACCCGGCGTTAAACGTATATCCCCATCAAACAAGTATACGCGACTAAAGCCAGATTCATCGTCATCACCAAATCGGTGAATCATAAGCGATTGCAGGGTGCTTTTGCCCGCCACGTTAATACGCATAATCTCAACGCGCTGCGCTCCCTGCGGAATCTCTCCTCCCTTGGGAGCATCAGCCGCAGAAGCGATACGCAAACCAAGCACATCGTTGTTTCTGGCCGTGCATCGCTTGGTTATTTCCGCTTGCGTAATGGGGCCATAAAAACCGCTCACGGGACGAATGCCGGCAGAGGCTTGAAATTTAATGAGCGCAAAATGCGTGAGCGGACCAAAATACTGCGATTCTTTGCCAATCGGCACCACGGGAAATCCGTTTTGATTCAACCACACCTGTAGCTTTTTCACCTCAGTGCCGTATGAACCAAGCGCCAGTGAGGCGGCGGGGACAACGCAATCGCCGACTGAATCGGTTTGCAATCGCGCGCGCAAGCCCTGCAGCTGATTTTCCAGCTCAGAAAATGATGACGCTTGCGCGGACGCACCCAAACTGGTAATGGCTATAGCCGCAAGAGCAAGAAGCGATACAATACTTTTTTTCATAAGTTGTCTTTGCCTTATTTTAATCCGTTGCGCGATAAATTAAAAGAAAGATGACGCACCGCCTTAAAGACCTGGAATCGCATCCCTGAATCGATCCACTCCTTTCTGTAAGTTCTGTGCACGCGTATTATTCGGAGCATTCTTAAGCGCCCGTTTTGTTAAATCCGTAAGCTGCTTAATCTGCTCGGCGGTTACTTGGCTTGCAACAAAAATACGCAGATATTGAAACTGTGCACGCAGCAATGTTAGTTCAAGACGACTTTTATCGCTAATAATAAACTCTGAAAGTAGCAGATCGATAGCGTCGAGCTCATCAACAACCGAGCCCCGCAACGGCGACGTGTCGGCACGCAGCTGTTCCGCGTTACGGGCATACACGTTAAAAATCTCGTTAAACATCAACTCACTATCATATTGATCCCCCATCGGCGAAATATCAGACAATTGCTGCCAGGCATCAGCACGAGCCGGCAACTCAAGTTTATATACATAATTCATGAGAAATGCTTTCTTAAGCGGCAGACTGATTGCGTAGACAAAAACCACGATAGCTGCAACCGCATAACCAGCCAAAGCGGCCTTGTGCCACATCTTAAGCCGCGTCGCTGATTCTTCAGCACGGGACGCACCATGTGCCAACCCAACCGCAAACACAAGCGACAGTAAGGCGAGCGACGAAAGAGAGTCAAACACAAACTGCGTCTGCGTTAGCCAGGCCGCAAACGCGCCCAACAAGATGCTTCCTAGAAGACGATCAGTCTTTGAAAGTTTTACCAAAAGATAAACAAGCGCACCAAGATAAAAGATAAGCGCAAGCGTCAACACGATGCCGCCAGTAACCAGCGATTCAAAGAAAATATTGTGCGGCTTGTCGGCCAGCGCCTCTATCCTCTCTCCCTTTTGAAACCGCGCTGGATCAAAATATCTGTAATAAACGTCGCTAAAGGTATTCGGGCCCATGCCAAGAAGCGGGCGCTCATAAAATCCCTCCATCGAGCTTTCCCAAAATAATATACGACTACTGCTGGTTAACTTTACAAATTGCTTTTGAGCAGCAGAAGAAGCATTAAGCACTTGCGAACCAACAAGCAGGAAAACAACAAGCACTATCGCAATCCCCGCTAACCCAATGCGTCGCATGCGTATGCGCCCGTCGCGCACCAGCCACATAGCTAAGGCAATAAAACCGCCAACCAGCACGGCAAGCACGCTGGCGCGCGCATCACCAATAAGCGTCAACAGGCCCTTGTAGGGGTTTCTGCCGGTAAGCACATACCAATTAATAAACAGCGATGAAGAAAGTAAACATGCAATGATAATTCCCCAGGCTGTTTTGCGCTTAGACGTTGAAGCTTTTACAAGCAGTAAAAAGGCAAAAAAGATATTCCATACCACATAAAAGGCTGCCAAAGATGAGTTACCGATTGTGCCGCCGCCACGGCTCATCTCAAGAAACTGCCAGCTCACCAAATCAAGCCCGCTGGGCGAAAGCATAATCAGCACTGAAAGCAGAACGGCCCCAATCACTGACGAAGAAAGCCAGCTCATGAGTATTTTTCGGCCACCACGGACAAGAGCTACATAAGCACCAAGCAGAAAAAGACTTAAAAAAAGATAGGTAAACCAACCATCGGTACGCACAAACGTGGAAAAAAAAGATGAGGCTGGATCAATACTCGTAAAGCTCACCAGCGCATATGCCAACAGATACACTGGCACCGCATAAAATGGAATTGAACGGAACAAATAGCGCCGTTCTGGTGCGCGCGTAAAAAGCGCCCACAAAGCAAGAAAGCCAAGAGCCATACTAACAACACCAAAAACAGCATAACGGATAAGCGCAAAAGAGCCATATCCCGGAAGATAAAGAAGCGGCAAAAAAGTCAGCGTGACGCTGATAAGATATGCCATTACTTGCGTTTTTTTGTCCAAGCCAGCGAACAATGAAGTGCGAGCCATTGAGTTAGAATACCATAAAAAATGAGGGTTGGGTCAAGCTGTTGACCTTAAGGCAAACATCGCATCAACAGAAAACCAAAACCGCCCTTACGGGCGGTTTTGGTTTCTAACTCACGAGGATTCTCCTAAGAGATTCCCGCTTCGTTAACTTGTTCCATTAGAACATGTCAAGGAAGACAGGGTCAGTCTTGAAGTCACCTGGGAGGTTGAAGTCGAACACGTTACCGATACCATCGGTCGCGTCGTCCCATCCGATCGCCTCTAAGGAGACGAGGGCCGAACTGTCCGCCGAAGCAGTTACCTGAACAGTGAGCGTCAGGGTCTCAGTCTCGCCTTCTTCAACTTTGAAGGCTCCACTGTCACCATCCGTGCTACCAGAAGAGGTTACTGTGCAGGACGTCGTGTTGCTACCATCGTTGGTCACCTTGTATGAGGTGGTCGAAGAAACCTCCGAACCGTCGTTGTCCTCAGTGCAGGTTTCATCAATGTAGATGTCACCATCAAACGCCGTGACAGAGTACTTGATCACGAACGTTCCGCGGTCACCAGTGCCAGAAGTCTCAGACTCAAAGGTCTTGCTCTCCGTGGCGCTGACAAACGTCAGGTTGAAGCCAATGTCATACATCGCGTGAGCTTCACCAGAAGCACCACCCGTGATTTCGGTAGCAGCAATATCCGTGCCACTCTCATCTTCCGCGTCGATCAAGTCGGCAATCGCCGAAGCAATGTTCGCAGAAATAGTGTCGCCATCAGCGATACCATCAGCAATGGACTCAAGGTCAGCCTTCACAAGGAACTCAACCGTGTCACCAGCATCGATCGTAAAGTCGATTTCATCGAACTCGATCGTCTCGTCGGTGCCTGGGTTTGCAGCGTTCTTCGTGATGCTCTCACTGCCAATCTCTTCGCCGTCAGCCCACAAGGTTACAGTTGTAACTGCATCCTCAAGGTTTACACCAACAGTGTCGAAGTTGACAGAAAGGTCCTTGATGAAGACGTCAGAATCACCCTCTGCCTCCACTTCGAAGGAGAGAAGCTCAACGTTGTCCGTCTCATCAGATGCGTGCACGTTGATCACGTGAGCATCGTTGACCGCCTCATCGCCAAGAGTCACCTTCACCTCAAGGTCAGCCGCAGCGGCCGAGCTCGCGAAGTCAAAGTTCTGCTCAAGACCATCAGCGTCAGTGTCCTCAGTCGTGGTTACGCCATCAGCGTCCTTAAAGCGGACGTTGAGAACGTCAACCGTCCACGCATCGGCATCATGATCAGCAGAGTCGATGTTGTTGGCCGCAGTCACGGCAACAACAAACTCGCCGGTCTCGTCCTCATCGATGACAACGCCATCGATAGCAATGGAGCGGGTCCAGACATCAGAAGACTCCGAGAAGTCCTCCGCATCGGCATCACCAACCATCTCGCCATCAAACCAGATCGAAACTGATTCGGCGTAGTCGGTCAAATCCTGAGAAGAGGTGGCTGTACCCTGAACAAATTCAAGTTTGACTGAAGTGACCATAACGTCAGAACCCTCGGCCTCCACTTCGAAAGCCAAGACCTCTGCGTCCTCATCGCCCTCACCAACCTCCTCGCTGGAATAGTCCGGAAGGTCGTTAACCGTGATCGAGCCAGCGCCGCCCGTAAGGGTGGTGGTGGTTGTCGTGGTCGTGGTGGTGGTTGTCGTGGTCGCACAGCGAGCCTGCAAGGCGGCCATGGTTATTGGACCATAGTAGCCAGCGGCTGGCGTGATACCAGCAGCAACCTGGAACTTCGCAACAGCAGCCTGGGTCAAAGGACCAAAGTAGCCGGTTGCGGTGAACGAGCCGTAGCCATTGGCCACAAGCCAGTTCTGAAGAGCAGTCACACCAGCGCCGGTTGAACCAACAGTGAGGGGTTGGGTCGGAGCAGTGCAAGAAACAGTTGTCGTAGTCTGCAACGCCTGGAGCTGAGCCAAGAGCGCGTTGATCTGAGCCTGAAGGTCAGCAGCTGTCGCGGCGCCAGCAACGGCGACGAGAGAACCACCGCCCAACATCGAGATCGACGTGATGGCAGCAAGGGAAGCAGATACGACCTTTTTACCAAAATTACCCATAAATTTAATCGTAAATACTAACTAATTAATTGTTTTTGTTTTTTATTTCATCCAGCTATCCGTCTGAGTCTCTGCCGGAAAACATCTAATTGATGGAACCGACGGATCGACCCTCACTACAGTTTCGGATAACCCTAGTATCATTCGCCTACAGATACTTCGTGGCGTGTGAGGCACCAGAACGACTGTAAACGACATAACTTTAAAGCCTCACTTGCGTGAGGCCTCACACTACACGAAGTAGTGATTGAAACATTCAAGACGAACTTCTCGAGTTAATCTCGAGAATAACAGTCTTAAAAGCTTGAATCACTACTTCCTTTAGTAGCTCGGCCTCACACCGGGCTTAGAAAGCTATATTTAGACCATTATATACCAGCAATGCTGATATATAAAGAGCGCGCATTGTGGATAAGACCTGGCAAGACAACTTGTTCGGTCAATCCCTCAATGCGTTCAGCATTTACAACGACATGGGCTTATTATTTATTACACCCATGTTCGTTATATTTGAGCTGAATCCGGCAATCGGCAAATCTGCTTTGCCGGATTGCTGGTTTAGCACCGGTGAACCACCTGAGCGAGCAACGTAAAAGTTTGATGGGCCTCCCGCACCCTCTCTCTGAAGCTTTCCAATCTGGCAAAGTTTTACCAAGTCATACCTCAACGTTCTTTCACTGATATCAGGAAATGCGGCAATCAAATCTTTTAACTGAAGCCTTGAGCCGTTCGCCTGCCTTATTTTTGCCAGAATGCTATCTTGCCGCATTATTGCCGCATTACCCCCATCATGCAATGAGTTATTAGAATTTACTTGGCCAGCACGCTCATCCATAACGTCTGATTTTGGTTTTTGTGACGGGCTCTGTATTTTTGGCTTTACGGGGGCAGATATCGTCAATTTACTGAACAAGCCCTCAACACTGGGGATATCTTTTGACTCTTGCGTTTGCTGATATTGCCGAATGCCTATCTTAAGATTTTCAAGCTCACGAAGAATAATTGCGGTATTGCCTTGATTCATTTCTCCGATGTTACTTGCCAAAGAAGAAAGACCAATTGCCGCCTCAATTTTTACCATTGCCGTATTAAAATCATCAGAATACAGGCTTTCAATCAGCTGATAGCTGATTGATTCAAGCCTTGCCGCAAGCTCTTTATGCCGTATGTATCCGGCAATTTTGAGGAGGACAAAGCTTACCTCCTGCGCCTTTTTTCTAATTGAAATAATCATGATAATCAGGCAAATTTTGTTCGTGCTTAGTGTAGCAGAAATACGGCAAAATGACAAGAGGGAGAGCTTTTAGCTCCCCCTCTTGTCATCCCCCGATCATTTCGAGGGCAAGCTCCCGTGAAAACGGGGATCCAGGGAATCCGAAATGGATTATCGGATCAAGTCCGATGATGACAATGAGAAAATGGTTCCCCGATAAGTACTCGGGGATGGCATTACTCCACAACACCACGCAACCGGCGGATTCCAGCGCCTATCGCCTCTTCTTTCACGATTCTAAACTTTCCTATGATACCCGTATGGTCAACATGCGGACCGCCGCAAAACTCTTTTGAAAACGCCTCGGGAATCGAATGACCAACAAAATATACCTTGACCCGTTCTGGATATTTTTCTTTGAAGAAATAGAGTGCCCCTGTTTGCGCCGCCTCGTCTTTGCTCATCTCTTGAAAGCTCACCGGCAAGTCCTTGGCAATCACCTCATTCACAATATCCTCCACCTTTTTAATCTCTTCTGGCATTACCTTACGAGGAAAGCTAAAGTCAAAGCGCATACGCTCTGCCGTGATATCGCTGCCAGCCTGCTTTACCTCTGTCCCGAGCACCATACGCAACGC
Organism: uncultured Candidatus Saccharibacteria bacterium; assembly: GCA_964460325.1. Lineage (GTDB taxonomy): Bacteria > Patescibacteriota > Minisyncoccia > UBA6257 > 1-14-0-10-44-23 > CAYWPI01. The sequence continues at coordinate 42,952 of CAYWPI010000005.1, forward strand.
TTGCTGAGTCAAATGCGTCGCCGTGTGCAATCTGACCACTTTTGCCAGCTCTTGCTCATTTGCCGCTTTCAGCTCGCCCGTATTAAGAAGTAATCCGTGCCCGCCGAACTTCTTTTCAGAACCAGCCCGGCTTATTTCTTGGTGTTTTTTAAACTCCTTGTCAAAATCGGCACGCGAAATATCCTTGGCTGAAATCGGCGCCATATCCTTAATGAGCTCAAACCCAAGACCAAATGTGGAAGCAATCTTGAATGCTTTTTCCGCGGTAAGGGTATTGTATTTCTTAAGCTCAATGATGCCATCGGCAACCACCCGCTCGAACTTTTTACGCTCCTCCTGCATTACTGCTAAAATCTCTGGATTCATCAGCTCCGCATAAAACTTCCCAAACTTTGCCTGTACCAACGGAAAAAGTTCAGCAAAAATATCCGCATGTATATCGTGTTGAATTTGATATGCCAAAATGCGGCGCAATAAGCGACGTAAGACATATCCCGCCTCTTTATTTGATGGCCGCACACCGTCGGCAATAAGAAATGCAGCAGCACGAAAATGATCGGCAATCACGCGCCGCACCCGTTCATCAAGATGTGCCCCTAATTCGGCAATTTTTGAAAGCAACCCGGCAAAAATATCGGTTTCATACATACTGGAAACTCCTTGCCGAATCGTCACTACTCGCTCAAAACCGGCGCCCGTATCAATACCGCGAACCGTCAAAGGAACTAATGTTTTGGGGTTGTCATTTGGCTGAGGATTAAGCAGTTCTTCTCGGGAACCCGGAAAGAAAAACTCATTAAACACAATATTCCAGATTTCCACATCTTTCCCTTGCGCATTCTTACAATATATTTCTGTTGAGGGGCCGCAAGGACCAGCCGAGCCGGTCGGGCCCCAAAACACGTCATGAACCCCTTCTTCACGTATATCCCTCACTCCAAGCGCATGCCAGATTTCTTTTGACTCACTGTCCTTTGGCACGCTTTCAGACCCCGCGAAAATTGTGACATATGATATCGGTAACCCCATCTCTTGCGTAATGAACTCAAATGCAAAAGTTATTGCCTCTTTTTTCCAATAACCACCAAAAGAAAAGTTGCCAAGCATCTCAAAAAAAGTCAGATGCGTGTTATCGCCCACTTCATCAACATCAGAAGTACGGAACGATTTTTGTATAGAAACCGTAGAAGCACTGCCAAAATCCTTGCGCGCATCAAGCTCGCCGATAAAATAGGGCTTGAATTGCTGCATGCCGGCGGTGGTTAACAAGACTGACGGGTCAGACGGGATAAGCGAAGATGACTTCACATGCGCATGGCCGCGAGTAACAAAGAAATCTATAAAACGTTTGCGAATTTCTTCAGATTGCATAATAAAAGATACCAATATACTAATGTGTACTAATGATACTAATGAATACGAATGGATACAAATACAACGCCTGCCGGCCGGCAAGCGGGGCCACGGCGACTAGTGTCGCCTCGTAATGACAAAACACAGAAATGACTACTATTGCGAAGGGCGAAGTAGTGCGTAGATTTCTGCCTTAAGCGTTTCGTCTGCGAGTTGATTTACGATATCGCTCACCTTTGACGCGACAGGAGCTTCATTAACCGGTGCCGGTGCCTTCTTAAAAGCGGCAACTGCCATACTTGTTTCCGGAGCAACCAAGGCCGATTCGGCGCGAATCGCTTTGGCCAGATCGGCAATCACCGCCTCGCGCGCATCGGCAATCGCGGCAACAAAATCAGCAGCTTCAGCGGCGCCCGCGACATCCTGCACAATCTTTGCCAAAATGCCAACAACTCGAATTGCGGTTGCCGCATCGGAGCGCTCAGTTACGGCACTAGTAATTCGACTAGCAAACGTTGCCGTATCGTCTAAATTAAGCGCGATAAAACGCAATGAACCGGCTAGCGTTTGATCAATCGTCGCAAGGATCGCCACATCAGAAGATGCAGTGAATGAATCGCGGATATCATCCACAAATCGCAACTGCGTCAATAAACGGCTCACCATTTCATTAATCTGAGCTGAAGCGTCTTCATTCAAATCAGACCGGCTCAAAACGCGCACCTTCCGCTCAAACTCAAGCAAGGCGCTGTTGTAATTACTAAGCGACAATGACAAAAGCTCGGCATTATCCGCGGCCCAATCAAGCAGCTTGCGCACTTCACCCGCGCGACGACCAGCGATTTCAAGCTTGAAGCTTGCCTCACGAAGCTTGTCACTAATAAAGAACCCCTTGAAACTGTTAGAAATACCAATAACAAAATGAAATGGATTGCCCGGCAAAATGGCGACATCTTCATGCGCCAACTCATTCACACTGGCCCGGCCCATGCCATCGCTGCCCTTGGCGATACTCATAAAAGCCGAAGCCGGAATAGAGCCGGTTACAATACCAGCCGCAAGCGAAAGCACGATAATTTTTTTAGCCGAGATCTTCATATTCGTATCTATTTATTATACTACAGTTCTGCCTGATGTATGATTCGCATTATTACCCGTTGCGGTTCGCATTTTTCGCGATTACTCAGTAGCCTTCCAACATATTACTCTTCAGGTGACTGCGGATACGAAGCAGGGCCTTTGCCTCAATCTGACGAATGCGCTCTCTGGTGACACCGAACTCCTTACCCACCTCTTCAAGCGTATGCGTTACCCCGTCTTCCAGCCCAAATCGAAGCTGTAAAATCTTCTGCTCACGCGGGGTAAGATCAATGAGAATTTCTTTGATTTTTTCACGCAACAATGTTTGGCTGGCAACCTGCGCGGGCGTCAAGCTCTTATCATCTTTAATGAACTCAGAAAGTGTTGAATCATCATCGCTGTCGCCAACCGGAGACTCCAGACTCACCACATCTTGGCTGATTTTCTGGATATAGTGGATTTTTTCAATCGGCATCTCCATTTCCACGGCAATCTCTTCCACAAGCGGATCGCGGCCCAGCTCCTGCGTCAACCGACGCTTGACCTGCGTATATTTTGAAATGGTCTCCACCATGTGCACCGGAATGCGGATGGTGCGGCTTTGATCGGCCAGAGCGCGCGTGATCGCCTGCCGAATCCACCAGGTTGCATAGGTGGAAAACTTAAAACCGCGCCGATAGTCAAACTTGTCAACCGCGCGGGATAAGCCGATGTTCCCCTCTTGGATAAGATCTAAAATGCCAAGATTGCTGGTGCGATTCACGTATCGCTTGGCGATTGAAACCACCAAGCGAAGGTTCGCCTGAATAAACTTGAGCCGAGCGCTTTCATCCCCTTTTTCAATACGCTTAGCCAACTCTTTTTCATCGGCAGACTTAAGCAGCGGCGCCTTGCCGATTTCTTTGAGATACATCTGCACCGAATCCGGCATGTTATCGTCAAAACCAGACGTGGCCTCACGCAACTCCTTCTCGCTGATTTCTTCTTTGGGAACGTCTATCAGTTGAGTGGTTTCAATAACCTTGATGCTTTTCTCATCAAGCCGCTTATAAATATCGTCTAAAAAGTCGACATCTTGTTCGATTTTGGGAAAATAGTGCAACACCTCTGTGTCGGTCACATAGCCACGCTCCTTCCCGCGCTCAATAAGCTCAAGCAACTGTGACTCATTCACCTCGTCACGCTTTGTTCCCTTTTTGCCTTTTTTAACACCAAGAGACCGCTTTGAAGCGGCCTTTCCCTTCTTTATTTTTTTAACCGACTTGGATTTCGAACTATTTCCCTTCCCTTTCACTAACTTCCGTTTCCCCGGGAGGGACCTCTGAGCTTTCTTCGCCATAGGTGTTGTTATTATACCCCAATTAACCGACAACCGACAATCCCGATGCCTACTTGGAATGAAAAAAGCCGCATAAATACTGACGTGGCTCTTGGGGAAGATAATACACGAAAATGCCTTAAAAGGCAACAGTTTCCCCAAAAGCCTTCCCGTTGCCTACCGCTTCGTCAACTTCTGATATTCAGCAAGCAACTGCGCCACTTTCGTCTCGTCTTTTGCCTTCTCTGCCTCTTTCAGCTCTTCTTGAATCTGCCGGCGGCGCCCTTTGGTATATTCAGCCTGAAGCGCAAGTACAAGATCGGCAAACTCCCGCTCTATCTTTGCCGGATCTGACGACTCTAAACTCGAACGTAAATGAATCAAGTCGAGTAATTGCGCAATCGGACCGGTTTGGGGAGCAGCAAACGGCTTTTTAATATACGCAAAAGCCTCTTGATATTCGCCGGGCATAAGGCTGAAATGTTTCTCAAGATGAGGCAATAAGGCCGGGGCCGCAAGCACAATACTGAGTAATCGCTCTAAAATAACGTCTAAATGGCTTCCCGCTGCCACCGCCGACTCTGCCACCCCCTTTACCTCTTCCGCCCTCATCTTGCCACCTTCTGTCTTGAGCTGACGCATTTCAGCGGCAAGCACCTGCTCACTCATCCCTGAACGATCAGCGAGCTGGCCAAGCCAGTGACTTTGCTCAACGGGACTGCTGATTGTCTTAATTTTGGTAAGCACCGCCCGTATCGCCTTTTTCTTTTCAAGAAGCGGCTGATCTTTGACAATGCCATGATATTGGAAGTAATACTCCATTGCCGGCATTGCCTGCGCAATAAGTTGTGCCATCTTGCCCGGCTCGCTTTTTACGATATCGGCCGGATCCTTTGGCGCCGCTTGCCCTGAGCTCGCCGAAGGGTCAGCCAACGGCAAAACCTTCACGTTAAAATCAAACGCGGCGGCGGCATCAATCGTGCGCTCGGCCGCCGCCCTACCCGCTCCGTCGTTATCAAATGCCAAGACCAGATTTTCACATAAGCGGCGCAACACGCGAAGATGCTCTTCTGTTAACGCAGTGCCGCTCGTGGCAACGGCGTTGGTAATGCCGTCTTGATAGCTCATCAAAAAATCCATCTGGCCCTCAACAAGCACCGCCGTGTTTGATTCTCGGATGGCCGCTTTTGTTTTCCAAAAACCGAATAGAAGCTTGCTTTTGCTGAAAATCGGCGTTTCCGGGCTATTAACATACTTGCCCATGTTTTCATTTTCATGACCGGGTAACACGCGACCCGTAAAACCAATAACCTTGCCCGAACTGTTGTGTAACGGGAACATCACTCGATTGCGAAAACGATCCCAATACGTGCCTCGGTCGGTCTTAAACGCGACGCCGGCCTTTTCAACATCGGTCACCGTAAACCCCTTTTTTGTCAGAAAACGCAATAAACTGTCATTGGCGGGTGGAGCAAAACCAATTTCAAACTCTTCAATCGTTTTTGCCGTCAACCCCCGGCTGGCAAGATACTCGCGCACCAAAGTGCTGGCCGGCGCGGCAAGAGCGGCAACAAAATAATTTTTTGCCGTTCGGTTTACTTCATATAACACATTGTATTGCCGCTCATCTCGGTTGCCAGATATTTTCATGTCGACGCCAGCCTTATCAGCAAGCATCTTCAGCGCCTCAATAAAATCCACGTTCTCATACCGCATGACAAAGCCGAACATATCGCCGCCCAGCCCGCAGCCAAAACAGTGCCAAATCTGCCTGTCAGGGCTTACCATGAACGAACCTGTTTTTTCTTTATGGAATGGGCATAATCCCTTCAGGTTTTTGCCCGCGGGTGCCAAATGAACATACGGCTTGATAACATCAACAATATCAAGCTTTTCTTTGATTAAATCGGTAGTTTGGCCTGGCATATAATAAAGCTTTCAGCTTTTAGCTTAAAGCTTTTAGCTTCAGAAGCAAAGACCTTGCTATTTAAGTTGAAATCAGGTACACTCTCCCTATCGCTGAAAGCTTGCAGCTCATAGCTTACAGCTTAAAGCTAATTCTATATTTATATGAGAAAGTGCGCACTGTGTGAAAAAACCTCTCGAATGGCCGGCACCCGCATTCTTTTGCGTGGTCACTATAACCCGACCAACTGGACTCGCAAATATCCGAACCTCCAAGTAACCACGACTCCCAAAGGAGAGCGTGTGTTAGCCTGCACCCAGTGCATTCGCACCTTTGGCAAAGCAGCTCGTATTGAAAAGAAAAAGACACTGAAAGCCGCCTCGACAAGCTTAGCGCAGACCGCCACCACTCCCGTGGTTGAGAAAAAAGTTGAGGCTCCAAAAGCTGAAAAGCCGAAAGCAAAGAAAGAGCCTAAGGCGAAAAAAGAAGCCAAGTAATCAATCAAAAACCGGCAGAGATGCCGTTTTTTGATTGATAAAAACAACATCAACGGCTAGTATAGATAAAGACGGGCCGTAGTATACCGGCAGTACGCGTCCATGGCCCAGCACCAAATCGCGCGAGTCTTAACGGGGTGTAGTATAACGGCAGTACGCGACCATGGGGTGGTTGTAGCCCGGGTTCAATTCCCGGCACCCCGACAAATACGCGCGATTGGTGCATGGGTAAGGGTGGATGCTCGCTCTGTAGTGAGCTATGCTCTACTACCGGGGTAGACCGGGTTTTTACCCGCCTTTGGCGGGCAATTCTCCGCCAAAGGCGGACAAGCCGGCGGCCCGACATTGTAACAAGCTGATACACGCCCAGCTTTTTATTTTTTTACCTGGTGGCGTTATATAGCGCAGCGACTTCCGCTGGGGTAAACGCTCGATTATACACACGCACCTCATCAATTATCGATGGGGCAGAACCGATATACATCGTGGCATTATTAGTCGCCATCACCCCCGATCCTCCAATTGAACCAACCGCTTGGCCATTCACATACATCTGTCCACCACTTGAAGATGAGTATGAAAGCACAACATGATGCCACGTATTGAGCGCTGTCACATATCCGCCTCCATGCATCCCAGCCCATGCGCCACCAAGATTTCCTATAAAACGCACATTCCGATTCTCTCCACTTGTCGTGCCAAAATAATACATTGTAAAATTCGCGTTATCGGTGCCTGTCCATTTAGAAATAGGCTGATAGGCATACCCGACAAGATCCGCAGTCGGATAAAACCACATTGCGATGGTCAGCGTTTGTGTAATATCAAGTGATGAAGCACCTGCATCTGGAATCGCGACATTCTGGGTGATCGGAAACTGAATTGCCTTTCCGTGCTTGCCATCAACCCATACAATACCTCCACTCGCTGTCCCAGTATTCCCATTCCCACTACTGTCAGCAACTGAAGTCCCCACACCCTCATCAAACTTCCAATAGCCGGCAAGACCAGAGGCATCGGCCCAGAGATCAAGATCAGTGCCCAATTCAAATCGAGCTGCATCGGTGCCTCCATCAGGAAAGGCGGTTTCAGAGAGATGCTTTTGAGATTCTAATAAGCTACCCAAAGCCCAACTTCCCCCTGTCACATAGGTATAATAATTGCCGGTGGAAGTGGTGTTGATGGGGTCAATCGGAAGCGTGGCTAAAGGAGAACCAGTGGAAAGGGCGGCAAAGTTCACAGGGATCCAGCCGGTGCCATCTACTTTGCGGAAGTTGGCGCTCGTGGCGCAGGCATAGGTGTAGCCAGCAGGAAGCGTGGGAAGACCAAGATTGGCGCAGGTGGCAGAAGAGTCTGGGATCGAGACATAGACGGTGTTAGCGGTGCCCTCCGAGAGACCTTGGAGGCTGATAAACTTGAGGGCGCTATTGAGCGTTTGGAGATCGGAGACTCTTCGGGAGTCTCTGGCTTGCGCAAAGAGCTGGGCGGGGTTGAGAACAAGAACCACCACCGTGGCGAGAATGGCAAGAATGCCGATGACGATTAATAACTCAATGAGCGTAAACCCCGCACCTTTGAGGGAGACAAGGTGCGGGGTAAAGGCTGATCGGGAGCGAGATGAGAACTGATGAAAAAATCGCATATTATCTCATTGCGGCATACCAATCCATGCCATCATAGCTTGCGGCACATGAATGGGTAACACTCCAACTCCCTAATGCTTGATTAACGTTATATGTCGTCCCGTAATGATAAAAATAATGATTCACACACCCGCCATTCAAATGATAATAGCTTGCGCCGCCGTGATGATCGAATGAAGTGCTCACAATACCAAAATCACCGCCGCTGTTTTTATTAAAATTCGAATAGCCCATAACGGCTGCAGCTGAAGTTCCATCGCTTGCCGTCACCGTAACAGACCGATGCGGGTGCTGATTTCCTGATCCAGTTAAATCAGAATCAAACAACGGATCATCTACTTTCAACCACCCTCCACTACTTTTAAGAATCAAAGACTCGGTCGATTGATCCGTAATATATTCCTTTTTTTGCAAACTGATATTATAAGGAGCAAAAGCAAGCGCATTGCCGGCAGTTTCTGTATTACTTGTTAAGCCTTCTTGTGATGCACCGTTCTGAGCGGTCACGATTGTCCAACCACCACCGTCGGTGCTCATATCGCAATAAAATTGTTCCGCGGCAGAAGTTGGAAGCAACATTAAATAATACAACCCACTCACGCTTGATGGAGAGGTGCTTTTGATGCCCTTGCAAGAACTTGCTGGGCCAAGAGAATAATTAGTCCCCTGCTCCACCCTGTTCATGTCCCGCCCACCATCACTTATTGCATTGAGCGAATAATTATCAGACTCTACCGCTGCCGCTAACCGCCAACTTCCCCCTGTCACATAGGTATAATAATTGCCGGTGGAAGTGGTGTTGATGGGGTCAATCGGAAGCGTGGCTAAAGGAGAACCAGTGGAAAGGGCGGCAAAGTTCACAGGGATCCAGCCGGTGCCATCTACTTTGCGGAAGTTGGCGCTCGTGGCGCAGGCATAGGTGTAGCCAGCAGGAAGCGTGGGAAGACCAAGATTGGCGCAGGTGGCAGAAGAGTCTGGGATCGAGACATAGACGGTGTTAGCGGTGCCCTCCGAGAGACCTTGGAGGCTGATAAACTTGAGGGCGCTATTGAGCGTTTGGAGATCGGAGACTCTTCGGGAGTCTCTGGCTTGCGCAAAGAGCTGGGCGGGGTTGAGAACAAGAACCACCACCGTGGCGAGAATGGCAAGAATGCCGATGACGATTAATAACTCAATGAGCGTAAACCCCGCACCTTTGAGGGAGACAAGGTGCGGGGTAGGAGTGCGGCGCAAGCAACGAATGAGCATGTATTTATTTTAGCAGAACTGGCCAAAAACGCTTCCGCAGACTCAAATATATACTATAGATTTTTACTTAGAGCGCCGAAAGAAATCGTGTCGGAATAGGGGCTTGGGCCGCTCCCCTTTCTTGTAACAAATCCAAACCAAAAGCGAAGTAAGCCCGCCAAGACCAACAAAAAAAGTCGCAAACCGTTCCATGGTTGGCAAGCTACTATTTACTCCAATGTCTTTAGCGTAATACGCGACACAAGCCAAATAAAGCAGGGTGACCAGCCATCCCTGCCAGGTAATAGGCGTCCATCCCCAGCCATAAGCTTTTGCTTTAAACCACAGTTTCTTGGGTTGAGAAGACCCTTCCTTTTCCATGTCCATATGGTCCATATGTCTGACGAAACTGATGCGTCTTATAAAACTTATGCATTTACACTCAGGAAAGTCGAGAGGTCGCAATTACTGAACGAAGCTCGAACCTTTTTTGAACGGAAAATGCTCTAATA
>CAYWPI010000006.1:0-47533 GCA_964460325.1 uncultured Candidatus Saccharibacteria bacterium
AGTAATAGCGCAAGTGGCCCCTGGAACTATCTTGGCCCCGACGGAAGCTCAACAGCCTACTATGAACCCGCGGGCCCAGATACTCAGGTGAAACTAAACAAATCTATCCATGAAAACAATCGTTATGTTCGTTATCAAGTGACGCTTGAGTCAGACCTTGATAAGATATACTCACCGCTTATTGATAATATCGTCATTGGGTGGAGCCCCTAAGAAACAGCTTTAAGCTAGAGCCTTATAACACATACCATGAGTAGGCGTGAATCAAAAAAAGCTAACAGCTCAGAGCTAACAGCTCAGAGCTTGCATCGAGGGGTAGCCTCTCTGCCAGCAATCATTCTTTTTGGCGGTCTTATGATTGAAATCGGACTTACGGGAGCTTTTCTCATTTACTACCTGAATAACAGCCTTTATGGAACTCGCCTCTCTCAAGCTGCTCTCGTGGTCGCACAGGCTGGCATTGAAGACGGTATACTAAAGGTAGTACTCAATAAAAACTGTCCAGATGCGAATTGCCCCAGCTCATACACGCTGGCCACCGAAAACGGATCGGCGGAAATAACAATCTGTAGAGATTCCTGTGTGGCGAACAAAACTATCGTCACGTCAATTGGGCAATCACTGACACGGAAACACAAAATCGTCGCCACGCTCTCTGTCAATAACACCACCGGGCTTGTCACAAAAGATGCAGTAACTGAAATGCCGTTATGAAGCTTCCTCATTTACCAGAAAAATTACGTAGCATGCTTGCCGCCCAACCACGCGTCGGCGGCCTTGAAATTTCACACTCATCGCTCAAATATCTCGCCATTAAAGGAGCGCGTAGCATGCAACAAGCATCCATTACGTTGCCGCCAGGCGTAATTGAAAAAGGCAAGTTAATTGGCGCCGCCTCGTTTGCCGCTGCCCTCAAAAACCTACACAACCAGATTGCCCCGCCCTCAACTCCGGTCAACGTCGTTCTCATCATTCCCTCATCGCTGGTCTATGTACAAGCTTTTTCGGTACCGCTTATGCAACCGAAAGAGCAAGAAGAAGCAATTGATCTTAACCTTCAGATGATTTCTCCGGGGAAAATAGAAGAATCTTATTACGATTGGCAAGAAATTAAAAAGAACGAAGCGGCTGGACACCTGGACCTTCTTGGCGCCTTTACCAATGCAGCAACCGTCGATACCTATATTGCCGCGCTCACTAACGCGAATTTTAATGTTGTTTCGGTTGAATTCCCTGCTTTATCACTTTCTCGCCTTGTCAAAGAGCGTTGGCAAAATCCAGCGGCAGAACAGCACCACCTTCTCATTTATCTTAACAACGAGGGATTATTGATCGCGGTACTCAAAAACACCAACCTCTACTTCGCCCACTTTACTCCATGGACCGACATTGTCGCCCCCACCATAAACCACGAAATCAGTTTCCCGGACATTCAGTCTTTTGTCACTCAAGAAATACAACGCGTCCTTGCTTTCTATCTGAGCAAATCCGGCCACAGCCTTACCAACGCAATCCTGATCTCACCAACGTTTAACTATGAAATTGTCCAAATCGCCGAAAAGCAATTCTCGTTGACCATTAAAAATCTTGCTATTACTGAGCTGCCAAGTCTTTCCGCAAGCTGGTTTCCGGTTTTGGGCGCTGGATTACGCGGGCTCATAAGCAGAGCCAAAGATACATTTCTCTCTCTTGCGCATGTCAGCGCCAAAACAGAATATTATCAAGAGCATACGCTTTCGCTCATCGGACTGTGTCGCAATATCGTCGTTGGGGCGCTTATCTTTGTTTTTATCTCATATCTCACCGTAGACGGTATTTTTTTCCATAATGAAGCAACTGCCAAACCAGCAGTCACGCCTCAGATTGCCCCGGTTAATACGGAAGAAATTCAAAAACTGCGCCAAGAGGCGGAAGCGTTCAATCAACTCACCGCGCTTGTGGGTATTGCGAAGGCTGGAGAAGCGGGCTGGTCGCCGATCCTTAGTGAGCTCCGGTCGGTTACCGGAAGCAGTATTGCGATTACTCGTATTTTTGCCGATCGAGCCAACCTTTCTCTTATTATCACGGGAACTGCCGCCAATGAGCTTGCGGCTATCAATTTTAAGGGTCGCATTGAACGGATCGAAAAAATAAAAAGTGTCTCGCTTCCCCTGAGCCAGATCAAGACCGAAGGACAGGAGTCTGTTTCATTTACACTGAACGCAACCCTGCACACACTCTAAATACATTTCTTGTCGCGCAGCTCCTCCCAGGCCTTTTCAAGCGTGGCGATAAAAACCGCCTCTTCTGCTTTTGACCACTTTTCCAATACAAACTCCCCCGCTTTCTGTCGGACCTGCTCTTTTGGATCACGCACCCCTATCTTGAGCCATCGCCATGAATTCGCAGATGCAGCGTCTCGGACAATGATACTTTCGGCTCCTTTATGGCCACCGCTTCTACCTCCTTGCACTAACTTATACGATCCCACTAAAAGATCGCTATCGTCTCTAATAATAAGGCACTCGCTTGGTTGCACGTTGTTTTTTTCTGCGAACATAAAAACCGGATTATCAATGTTATTCATAAATCCCTCCAGTTTGAAAAATTTCAAAGAAACGCCATCACGCGCCGCCCACCTTTCATACAACTGCGCGCCAAAAGCGCCTATATTATGATAGGTTTTTGCGTACTCTCTTCCTTCATTACCTAAACCGATAATAGCCTTGATTCTTAATTCGCTTATCATATTTGCACTCTGTCTCTTAGTATAGTAAAATCGCCAATATTAAGCACGCCCAGCACCGCTTCCGAAGCAAACTTTTAAAATCGATCCTTGCCGCCCGCGCATATTCCCCTACCTGCTATCATAAACCATCTTAAGCAGAAGTAGTGTTGGATAGAGCCCCTACTCACCTCTCTTTTCGCCCACCAAACCATGAAAAAACTACTTGCAAGTATCTGGGAAGTCGTAGAGGTCGTACTCATAGCGCTTGTTTCTGTCTTTTTCATCCGAACGTTCATCGTACAACCATTTCAGGTCAGCGGAGCGAGTATGTCTCCCAATTTCCAAGACCACAATTATCTTTTGATTGATGAAGTAGCTTATCGCTTTCGAGCTCCAGAGCGTGGCGAAGTAGTTGTATTTCGTTATTCAGGCGACAAATCGTCATTTTTCATTAAACGCATTATCGGCCTCCCTGGCGAAAAAGTGGTCATTAAAGACGGAGAAGTGCGCATCACAAAATCGGATGGAACAAGCGCCATCCTTGATGAGCCATATCTTCCAATTCAAGCTAAAACAGCTGGCAATGTCACTACCACGCTTGCAGCCGATGAATACTTCGTCATGGGAGACAATCGAGGCAACAGCTTTGACTCGCGCAACTGGGGCCCACTTCATAAAAAGGATATTATTGGCATCGTTCGCCTCCGTCTCTATCCCTTCTCTACATTTGGCACCATTGAAAACCCGACGTATAATCTTGAACCAGCATCTTAAAAAAATAAAACGTATGAAAAAACCATCATCAAGCCCCAAGGGCAAAACGCTCCAATCAGTCCGCGGCATGCACGATATTCTTCCTGCCGATTATCCTCTCTGGGATAAAGCCATAAAAACGTTTAAAGAGATTGTTGATTTTTACAACTTCTCGCCCATCACCACGCCCATTTTAGAGTCGGTTGATTTATACGCTCGCACCCTTGGTGAAACCAGCGATGTTGTTGAAAAAGAAATGTATATTATTAAAACAAAAAGTGGCGATACGCTCGCAATGCGGCCAGAAGGAACGGCTGGCATTGTCCGCGCCTATATCGAACACGGGATGAGCCACCAACCACACCCCGTACGCCTTGCTTATTGCGGTCCTTTTTTCCGCCACGACAAACCGCAAGCCGGCCGCTTGCGTCAATTTAATCAAGTTGGCTTTGAAATCTTTTCTTCTGAAAACGATCCTTTGTACGACGCTCAAACAATACTCGCCTGCTACCGCTTTATCGAAGGACTCAAAATAAAAGGCGTCACGGCCCACATCAATACCATTGGCTGCAAAACATGTCGTCCCAACTATCGCAAAGCGCTGGTCGCTTATTACAAGCCGCTTGAAAAAAAATTATGCGGCGATTGCCGACGCCGTCTTCCAATCAATCCGCTTCGCCTACTCGACTGCAAAACACCCACCTGCCAGCCCTTCAAGGAACAGGCTCCCACCACGCTTGATTATCTCTGCAACGCATGCAAGGTTCACTTCAAAGAACTCCTTGAATATCTTGAAGATATAAAAATCCCTTACAGCCTGAATCATTTTTTGGTTCGCGGGCTGGATTACTACACCAAAACCGTGTTTGAATTCACACTTGATCCGCTCGCCGGCGAAGAAGATCTGGCATTCGCCTTAGGGGGAGGCGGAAGATATGACTATCTTACAGAAATGCTCGGCGGACGCCCGACATCGGCCGTGGGTGCCGCGCTTGGCCTTGAACGCCTTTTGGAAGTGGTAAAACGCCGCAACCTTTGCGCGCCAGCTCGTATCAAAGAGCGTATTTTCCTTATTCATATCGGTGATCTTGCAAAAAAGAAGAGCCTCTCGCTCATCGAAACACTGCGCGAAGGCTCCATCCATGTGGTTGAGTCGCTCGGGAAGGAATCTATGGCGGCACAGCTACGCAATGCCGATAAACTCCAAGTTCCTTTTGCGCTCATTTTTGGGCAAAAGGAAGCGTATGAAGAATCGGTCATTATTAGAGATATGAAAACCGGAGCTCAAGAAACAGTCCCACTCGCCAAACTCGTAGCCTCAATCAAAAAACGATTCGCTTCGTAGGCAACATGCACTGTATTTTTTGCGAAATAGTCAACGGGAAGGCGCCTGCCCATGTCCTTTGGGAAGACAAAAAACATCTCGCATTTCTCTCCATCTTTCCAAACACCGAAGGATTTTCGGTGGTTATCACCAAAGAACACTTCCCAAGTTATGCGTTTCAGTGTACGGACGAAGTACTCAGTGGTCTTATTATAGCGGCAAAAAAGGTTGCACAGCTGCTGGATGCCAAACTGGAAGACGTGGGGAGAACGGGAATGATTCTTGAAGGCTTTGGCGTTGATCATCTCCACGCAAAATTGTTCCCAATGCACGGAACAAAGATGGCGAACTGGAAACCGATACACGCCGATCATCCTGTCTATTTCAAACAATACGAAGGATACATATCGTCTCATGATTACAAGCGCGCCGATGATGCATCTTTGGCCAAGCTAGCACAAAGAATACGCGAGGCATAATTACCTTGCTAAACCGATCGAGATAAGCTATACTAACAACCACAAAGTTTAATTGAAACACTTATGCTCGAAGTACGAAAACGCCAAAACGAATCGCCCAACTCGCTTATGTTTCGTTTTAATAAGCGTGTAAAACAAAGTGGATTGGTCAAAGAGGCTCGCAAGCGTCGCTTTGCCACGCGCAAGACAAGCAAAATTAAACGGAAGTCTTCAGCGTTGCACAAGGCAACCCAACAGCAGGAATACACCAGAAAGAAAAAATTAGGCCTCATTGAAACACTACATGACTTTAAAAGAAAGAATTAGTGCTGACATGAAAACGGCGATGAAAGCCGGCGACAGCGGAACGTTAACTACACTGCGCGGCCTTATTGCCGTCTTAAATAACAAGGGAATCGAAAAGCGAGCGAAGACTGGAACCGAAGAGCCGTTAACGGACGAAGAGATAACAAGCGCGCTGTTGACTGAAGCGAAGAAGCGCAAAGAGTCTATAGCTGTTTTTACACAGGGTGGACGTGCTGATCTCGCCGAAAACGAATCAAAAGAACTTGAGGTTATCCAGGCGTATCTTCCAAAACAGCTTTCTGCTGAAGAAACGGAACAGGCTGTACTCGCAGAACTAACAAAGAGCGGCGCCAAGGAGTTTGGCCCAGCTATGAAAACGGTCATGGCAGCCCTGCGCGGGAAAGCTGACGCCGCGCTAGTTACTGAGATCGTAAAAAAAGCCCTCACGAAATAAAAAGCGCGCTGTTGCAATGAGAAAAATACGGCAGACTGCGTCTTGAAAAAAGATATATTCGCCGATATTCCCATTACGTATGTTATTTGTTGAAGTTTTGGACAAAAAAGCACTTCCCTATAAAAAGACTGTAGTAAAAACCGCCCGCTGGTTGATGAAACGATTCAAGAAGGGCGGTTTTTATATTGAGATTGTACTGGTTGGCGATAAAACGATGAAAAAAAATGTCTATGCGTATCCGGCAAAACCAGGCTTCCCCTATCCGGGTATCAAGGGAAAGCCGCTGGGTGAGATATATCTAAACCCTCTTTATATCAAACGTAGCGGCGACCATTTGACATTTATGGTCATTCACGGATTTCTCCATTTACTCGGATATGACCATCAAAAGAAAAATGATACAATAGTCATGGAGCGACTAGAGCAACAGCTCTTAGCTGAAATTTCTAAGCTCTAATTCCTAGTTTCTCATATTAGGAGTTGGTGTGTATGAAGCAATGAGAACATTAGTAACTAGCAATTGCCAGCATGTCCTCAAGTATTATCGTCGGTCTTGATATCGGTACTCAAAATATACGTGCGGCGGTTGCCGAAATAAAGCGAGACAATCAAATTTCCTTGCTTTCGCTTATAAAAATGCCATCGAGCGGAATGCGCCGCGGAACGGTGGATAATGTTGTCGACGCAACCCACGCTATCGGCCAAGCGCTGACTGAACTCAAAAAAATAAATAAGGGGGTTATTAAAAATATCATATTAGGAGTTGCTACTCCCGACGTGAAAGTTCAACACAGCAAGGGCGTTGTCGCGGTCAGCCGAGCCGACGATGAAATCTATCGCGATGACATCGATCGCGTTATTCAATCGTCACAGGCTTTGAGTCTGCCACCCAATCGTCTTGTGCTCCACTATATCACCAAGGAATTCATTGTTGATGGTATTGATAACATCTCAGACCCGCTTGGCATGATTGGCAAACGTCTCGAAGTAAACACGCTCATCATCGATGCTTTCTCACCATCGGTTAAAAACATCATTAAGTGTATCGAAACGCTTGGCGGCACTGTCATTACCCACGCCCTCTCCCCGATCGCCAGTGCCTGCTCAGTTCTTTCAAAAGGGCAAAAAGAGCTGGGTGTTATTTTAATCGATATCGGTTTTTCGAAAACATCTTTTGTTGTGTATGAAGAAAATAAGCTCGTACATGCGGGAGTTATCCCCGTTGGCAGTGGCAACATCACCAACGACCTTGCCATCGGTTTGCGTATTCCCATTGAAGCCGCAGAAATCGTAAAACTTTCATACGGATCCGCAGTGGCCAAAGAAGTTCCCGCACGCGACATCGTTGACCTCAATAAAATAGATCCCCGCGTAAGAGATACAGTCTCAAAAAAATACATTGCCGAGATCATTGAGGTTCGTCTTGCTGAAATCTTTGAACTCGTGAATAATGAGATTAAACATCTCGCCAAAGCTGGCCAGCTGCCCGCAGGAGCGGTGCTCGTGGGTGGAGGCGCCAAATTGCCCAACATCGTCGATTTGGCTCGCTCTGAGCTTAAATTAGCGGCGGAAATAGGCATTCCTAATGTGTCCTTATTGGGCCCTATTAGTAGCGATGTCGCCCTGCAAGCAGAAGACCCCGAATTTGCCTGCGCGCTTGGCTTGCTCAAATACGAGCAACAAGAACGCAACGATGAAACGAAAATATCCCCGCCGCCAATCGGATCCTGGCTTAAAAAAATTATCAACACGTTTATCCCCTAATTCCGGCAGAGACAAGATGCATTCCAGACAAACAACTTCTATGATATTCTCAATTTCTAGCAAAGGCCGTCTATTAGTAATCAACCAGGAGTGCGCACTCAACGCATTCTGCCTCTAACGGGATGAAACGTAAAAAAGTCATAATGCGGCGTCCACCAGCCGCGCGCCCGCAGACACCAAGTGCCGATGCGGCCTATAAAGTTAACATTAAGGTTTTTGGCGTTGGCGGCGGCGGCGGCAATGCTATCACGCGCATGCATGAAAATCTCGGCATTCGCGGCATTGAATTTATTGCCATTAACACAGACAGCCAAGACCTTGAGAAAACAAATGTGCGCCGCAAAATCCACATCGGCAAAAATCTGACTCGCGGGCTAGGCACGGGCATGAACCCTGACCTGGGACGGCAGGCAGCAGAAGAGAACCGTTCAGAGATTGTTGAAGCAGCAAAGGGAGCTGACCTGGTTTTTGTTACCGCCGGTTTGGGCGGCGGTACTGGATCAGGAGCAAGTCCGCTTGTTGCTGATATAGCCAGAGAACAAGGAGCGCTCACTATCGCGATCGTCACCAAACCATTCACCTTCGAAGGAAGTCAGCGTATGCGAGTGGCCGAGGAGGCGCTCGCCCGTCTGCGTGAAAAGGTTGACGCGATTATCGTGGTTCCCAATGACCGCATTTTCAACATCATTAAAAAAGACACTCCGATTTTAAGAGCCTTTGAGCGCATCGACGACATTCTGCGCGATACCATTGGTGGCATTGCCGAGCTTATCGCTTCTGCCGGTATCATCAACGTTGACTTTGCCGACATTAAGGCAATCATGAAAGACGCGGGCTCTGCCTTGGTTGGCGTTGGCATCGCCTCGGGAGCAACGCGAGCCGCCGTTGCCACCAATTTGGCGGTCAACTCCCCCTTGCTTGAATTTTCCACTGAAGGCGCGCGCGGCATTCTTTTTGGTATCTCAGGTGGCAGAGATATTAAAATGACAGAGGTAAATGAAATCGCTAAGGCGATAACCGCTGGCGCCGATCCTTCCGCCAAAATTATCTTCGGAACGTATTATGATCGCAAAATTAAGAAGGGCAATATCAAAATCACCTTAATCGCCACGGGTTTTAACGGCACTCCAAGCGGCAATGGTTATCTTAAGACTGCACAGCCAGACCCAATCCCCACCACCACGCTTTTTGCGTCAACACCCAAACAAGCGCCGATACATAAAAAGGAACCGGTAAAGCCAGAGCCGCAGCCAGTGATCAGCAGTTACGAAGACATCGTAAAAGAACCAGTAAGTAAAAAGCTCATCAAAGACGACAAAAAGACGCCCAAGCAGCCAGACGATAAAAAAACGGACATCTGGGACATCCCAGCATTCCTGAGAAAACGAAAACGACAGTAATCGAAACAAAAAAGCGCAGTCTATAGACTGCGCTTTTTTGCATTCATGTGAGCACTATAAGATGACGTGGGAACTCCGCTAGAACGTTATCACTCCTTTTTCGTAATTTTCAATAAGCAGACGCTCCATCGCCTCATCACCACCGACATAGGCGGAAAATATCTTTGTCCACAACGCCTCCCGTTGATGATAAGTAAAATACTGATGCCCACCCTCCGCTGAGGAAACCGTCGCCATCGCATTGTCCTCCAGGTCAAAGCTAATCACCTCGCTGTTACGCCTGGCCATTGTTGCTGCCCAGTCAAGACTTTGCCACACTTCCAGATCAAGATCACTTCTCGTAAGACCAAAGTTGGTCAGATCACGCTCACCGCGCATCCAATGCATTGATTCTGGATTAACACGAGGGACAAAAAGACGCGGGTCGGTTGGGCTTTCTTTAAATAAATAACGTTGCACAATAAGCCACTGACCGGGGCGTAACCCTTCGCCCGAAGAAACATCTCCACGAAGAAGCGCCTTTAGTCGCTGAGCAAAATCTGGCCGGGGCGCATAATGCCGGAACAGCTTTGAATAAAATTCTATTTCGTGAAAATAATGCAGCAGTAACGCAAAATCTCTGATAAGCTTGCCGGGGATATCCTGCGTGATTGGGTTGAGAAAGATAACGCCGAATTCTTTGAGATGACTTACATTGTGGTGCTTTTTGGCAACAAACTTTGCCGCCACCTCCGCCCACTGAGGTCCTAACACCTTAATTTCAATGGGGCGTTGCTCAAAGTCCTTGGCGGCGAAAGAACTATACGCCTCTTCAAATGTCTTATGCATCCATTCATCGCTTTCCACAAAGCGCAAAGCACTAAAGATTTCAGTGACGTCTTCTTTAGAAAGTAGCTCTTCAATAGAATGATACCCAAGATACGCAAGTAACTTTTCCGGTGGGCGCTTGGTGAGAATGGTTCGGGCAAACTCTCGCTTAAGAAAATATCCTTCGCCCACATTGGCCACCTTGCGAGAAAGCTTCACGATCTTATCAAACAGGCTGATTCCTTCAGTTCGCTCAATAACGCCCTTCAGTTGCGTTTCATGCTTCATAATGAGCTCCTGGAGCAGTTTCAGCACCTGTTTAGTGTCTCGCTCTTTCACGTGGAGCGCTCCCAATAATGAACCAATGCGCTTTTCGTTTTCATTGCGCAGATCTTCCAATACGTCTCGCTTAAGATACAAACGCCCCCGCATAACTCCGTCGAGATTATCGAGCAAATCAGGAGCTACACCAAGTATTCGTGCCCAATAGTGAGATGCTTCCATAAAAGGTTATGGCAATAGACGCAAAGCTTATGCGAGCGTCTTGCGGATCACTAAGTTTTTAAATCGCGCATCGCGGGCAAATTGCGAAACGGTCAAAATGCCTTGTTTGGCTCCAATATGCTCAACAACCGCCGTTGCGTTAGCAGAAGCAAAACGAATTGCCTCTTCCACGGCATGAGCCGAATAAGTGTCTCCCGCTTTTACCCCCGCAGAATTTCTGAGAAGTGCCGCGACAAACCCACTGCCAAACGCATCGCCAGCTCCCGTCCTATCCAAAAGCGCTTTTTCTTTAAAAATACCGGCCTTATAGATTGTTTTACCATTTGAAACCATCACGCCCTGCGCGCCATCAGTCATCACCGCCAGCCCGCCGAATAACGACTCAAATCGTTTAAAAATAGCGCGCTCATTTTCATAGGCGGCACCAGTCAGTCTGCTTGCTTCCGCCCGATTTAAAATAACCACATGAGCTTTTTTAAAAATGGGCTGCAGCCTTTTAACTCCATACTTAAGATAGTGCCCTGATGGATTGATCGCAATGTGCGCCCCCAAAGCAGCATAATGATTCACGAGCTTGCTTATGACCGGAAAAGGAATGGCGCCGGGGGCAATATACACCCATGTTGCCTTTGCCTTTTGTAAAAGCGCCGGGGTTACCCGCAGATCATCCGAAGCACCGCGCGCGACCAAAACGGTACGCTCTCCATTTTTTGAGAGCAATAAAGTTGCATAGGCAGTTGCGTGCTTTTTACTGCAAAACATAAGCGGCTCCACCTTGTTCACTGCAAGATCAGCGAGCACCGCGCGACCATTTTCATCATTACCCAAAGAGATCATCGCCGCCGTACGAAATCCTTGTCGCGCAAACGTCACGGCGGCATTTGTCGCTCCTCCACCAGTTGTAAACACGGGTTCACCCACATCCACCTTGCTTCCCAGCGCAAAACACGTTGCCTCTCCCTCGACAAAACCTATCTTTTTCAAGTGCTCCGGATCTTTTAAAACCGTAAAATAAGGGCTGGTTAAGAAAACATCTCTCGTGGCAGTGCCAATCGTAAGAACATCAAACATAGTTCTATTGTAGCATTTCTTGTCCCTTTCGAGAACTAAATTCGCTTAAAAGCGGCTCGAATCGCCTTCTTGATAGCAGGCACGTCCATCCCATATTTTGTTAAAAGCTCTGCCGGTTTCCCGCTTTCTCCGTATACTCCCTGCATTCCAATAAATTCAATCGGTAATGGACGCTTGCGCGCAAGCAATTCAGCCACCGCCCCGCCAAGACCGCCAGCAACCTGGTGCTCTTCAACAGTGACCACTGCCTTACACTTGCCCGCTACGGCTAATATCGTCTTTTCATCAAGCGGCTTAATAGTATGGCTATTGATTACCGTCGCGTAAATCTTCTCTTCTTTTTCAATTTCTTTAGCAGCAATAAGCGCGTTATAAACCAAACTGCCGCAGCCAATAATAAGCACATCAGGGCTCTTCGTAGTCCACAATACCTGCGCCTTCCCAGGAACAAACGGCGTCTCTTCAGTCGTAAACACTGGTGTTTTTTCGCGCCCAAACCGCAAATACACAGGCCCAATGATATGAGCGGCGGCAACGGTTGCCTTGCGCGCCTCAATCGCGTCTGCAGGTACTATAACGGTCATATTCGCCATCACGCGCATAGTGGCGATATCCTCAATCGCCTGGTGTGTTGCCCCATCAGGCCCCACTGAAATCCCCGCATGGTGACCGGCGATTTTCACATTCGCGTTGTTATATGAAATGGTTGTACGAATCTGCTCCCAATTGCGGCCCGGCGAAAACGTTGCATATGAAGAAATGAATGGTATTTTGCCACTGACGCCCAAGCCGGCGGCAATAGTGGCCATATTCTGCTCAGCCACGCCAACTTGAAAAAATCGGTCAGGGAATTTTTTCGCGAAAGCATCTGCGCGAGTCGACTCGGTAAGATCAGCACAAAGAGCCACTACATTTTTATTTTTCTCTCCAGCAAGAAGAAGCCCCTCGCCGTAACCGTTGCGCGTTGGCGCTTGAGAAATTCCTTTTTCAAATATGTGTTCGCTTAACTTTGCGTCTTTCGCAATCATCTCAATGATAAAACTTTGATTATGAATACACTCGGTTGTCCTTGCCCCTCTTATCTCATCATAACAGAGGCCAGGACAACCTCCGTCAGGTGACGGATGTTGTCTGATACGTTATTTGCAAACGCCATCCTTGCAGCTTCCACAGTTTCCGGCGCCACAGCACGTGCCCTTTCTGCACGAGCCAAACTTTTTCCCCCGGCCACCCATCGCAAGCACACCCAAGGCAAGCGCGTTAAGATACCAAAAATCAACGGTCATGCCCAGCACGGCACCGTTGGTTGCCGCCCACGCAAGAATCAGCGCAATAATGCCGCCAATCCAAAATACAAGTGAAAGTATCGGCGCAACGCAGCATGTCCAATGCATTGGCGAACACATTCCTCCTTTGTCCGCAGTGCATGAAACACAGGTGCCACAGGTTCCACTCTCACACGTGCCAGCCTTTTTTTGTTCATCCATAGAGATCATTTTTCTTTGTAATCCGACCTTTAACTCAGAAATAGCTCCATCACAACTCATCGTTTACGCAGCTCAGAAAGTGCCACTTGCACCTGCAGCTCCTTCTTGGGCGCCCCCGGGATATCAGCAATTCCCGGCGGCGTGCCGTGCCAACGATAATCGCCTTCCATATAACTCACGCCTTTACCTGGTATCGTATGAGCAATGATAACGGTTGGTTTTTCATAAATAGCCTTCGCCTCATGCACCGCATCCACAATCGCCCGCATGTTATGCCCATCAATTTCAAGCACGTGCCAATTAAAGGCCTCATACTTATCGCGCAACGGCTCAAGCGGCATTACCGATTCGGTTTTGCCGTCAATTTGAATGTTATTGCGATCAATAACAACAGTTAAATTCGAAAGCTGCTCTTTGCCGGCATACATCACCGCCTCCCATACGTTTCCTTCATTATGCTCACCGTCAGACGTCAAACAATACGTTTGATATTTCGCCCCATCAAGTCGAGCCGCAAGCGCGATACCAATTGCCTGGCTTATCCCAGAGCCGAGCGGGCCGGAAGTTGTTTCAATACCGGGCAGTGAGCCACGATGCGGGTGCCCCTGCAATCGGGTGTTCAGCTGGCGAAGTGTCATAATTTCATCAAGTGGGAAATAACCGGCATGAGCCATGGTCGCGTATTGCACCGGGCAAATATGTCCATTTGAAAGCACCAACCGATCACGATCCTTCCAATCCGGCTTCTTGGGATTGTGATTTAAAATATGAAAATAAAAGGCAGTAAAAATATCGGCCATGCCAAGGGGGCCAGCCGAATGCCCGCTTCCCGCCTGCGCAAGCATGGCGATAATATCCTGCCGGATTTCATTTGCTCTTTTTTCAAGAGCCTTCACATCGGAGGCATACAGATTTTTAAATCGCGCAGTAACCATACGTATGGCTTCCATTATACCATGTTCAAGGTCAACCAATAACTAAGCTTCACCTTTATTAGTTGATGGTGCGCAATCTTTCATAGGCTGCCGCCGGATTCTCATCGGAAAAAATATAGCTTCCAGAAACAAGCTGGTCGGCTCCAGCGGCCAAGCACCTGCGAGCAGTTTCAGGCGTAATACCACCGTCAACTTCAATGAGCAAAGCGGGATACTGCTTGCGCAATGCCACTATCTTTTCAATCATATGGGGCAACATCTCTTGGTTGCCAAGCCCCGGAGTGACAGCCAAAATCTGACACCCGCCCACCATCTGCATATAAGGAACGGCGTGATTGATTGGTGTTTCTGGGTTTAAAGCAAGCATCGCCTGCGCACCAAACTCCTCGCACATCTGCGCAATCGCCTCCACATTTGCCGCCGCCTCAAGATGAAAAATAACGCGTTGCACGCCAAGCGAAAGCCACTCCCGGATAACCGCCTCCGGCTCATTCATCATAATATGAACCTCAATTTTTAACTTCGGATGCCGCTTAAGCTCGGCAAACTCCTGCACATTGCGCCAGGTGGAATAGCCATTGGTAAATCCGCCGTCGGCGATATCAATATGAATCCAGCCATCCTCTTGCTCGCTCACTTCGCGCGCCTCACTGCCGGCGCCAAAAAGTATCTCTTGAGCAATATGAAAACGCTCTTTTACTTCATCAAACTCTTGGCAATTGATAGTAGGGATAATAGTCATGCTGACTACAGAAAGTAGATATAAAATATAAGAAGATAAATTAGAACTTTTGAATGCGGCGCACATGACGCGGATTAGCAGTAAATGCAGTTGCAAGCCAGGTTTTGACGGCATGGAGCGCCTCTCGTTCAGATATAAACCGCGCACCAAGCGAAAGCACATTGGCATTGTTGTGCTCGCGCGAAAGCTTCACAATCTTATCGCTGCCGCCGTAATAAACGGCCGCCCGCACGTGCTTAAACCGATTAGCCACCATCGCCTCGCCCTCGCCGCTGCCACCTAAAATAATCGCTTTCTCATGTGGGTTCTTTGAAACTGCCTCGGCCGCCTTACTGATAAAATCAGGGTAATCATCTTTGCTATCAAGCGAAAAAGCGCCATGGTCAACCACCGCGTGCCCCGCTTTCATAAGCACTTCCTTGATGCGCTCTTTAAGCTTGTAACCGGCGTGATCTGTGGCTAAGTGAATGAGCATAGTATTAAAGAGAAAAGGCCATAAATAGTGATGCTTTTAGTATACCTGAAGGCAAGGATAATACCTTATTTTGAAACGCCTACCTCTTCTGGCTGAAGAACAAACTGCTCACTTGCATTCAAGCGACGTTTTTTAACCTCTTCATATCTTGCCGCAGAAACACATAACTTCGCTGATTCACGAGCCTTGTTTGCAGTATCCACATCCCCCATAATTTCCGCCTGCTCAGCAAATCCAAATAATTGAAATCCTAAATGAATAATGATAGATGCATACATGTCTTTACTGCTCTGAAACGTGGTTTCGTGGCGACCAGTCTCACAGCGTTTTCTTTCTATATCAATTGCCCGAATATAGCTTTCAACCGTCGTCAATCGCTCAGGAGTTTGAATCTGCCAGCCACCTGCATATAAATAATTCCATTCACTGCTGTCTTCGCTAATTTTCCATGTAAATTCCGTTATTCCTTGCGCGCCATTTCTAAAATGAGGGCGTGTCCAGAAACGGGTGTGTTCCAAAGTACCATTATTCGATTCGTATTTATCCTGAAAGCCAACTCCGCGAATAATATGAGAATAGTATTCTCCGCGCAAAGAAGCTATTTTCACATAATCCCCTCGGCCCACAGCTCGAGAATTAACAAAATCAGCATCGGGCATGACTTTCGCTTGAAATGGAGGATCCACCAAAACCCCCTCTAATAAATTTAACTTGGAGGGTTCTAAAATTTCTTTAGCTCTGACTGTGAGATCTTCTGGGTGCACCTGTTCTCCTAATTTTAATTCCCAGCTTTTTCTTGTTTCTTTTCGGCCAAACCAAGTTTCATATTCTCGCTCTTCTTCTATGATCTGAGCTTCAAATACCTCACCATTCTGAATAGCGTACAATGACAAGCTCATTTCGTTTGCAAAATCAACTATCTCTTTATTTGAAGCCCTTAGATTACTGCCCTTGCGTGTCACTAACTCTCCATTAGAATCTTCCAACTTATCAGGAAGAACAACAAACAATCCAACTGGCTCTGGGTCTCTAACCACTAATTCATTATAGTCCTGGCGTGGCCCATCTTCAGGCGAGCCAACAGCTCTTTCAATTTCTTCCGCGCCGTGAGCTAATAACTGCTTCGTTGGGTTCTCCCATGTTAAACGCTTTTTTATTCCTGCTGCCCGGGTGCCCGCATCGCGATAAGAAGCCGCCTCCACGTGCCCACCGCCCATTAACACCCCCATCGTCGCCGCATAAATCGCCCTTTCTGAATCGCCCTCGCGAAAAGTAGATGTTGAAATAGTTGGCCTAAGAGCTAATAACAGTTTGAATTTTTCTTTCCAGTGCGCCCCTTCAACAAGCAAAGAATTTCCTTCAGGTAAACGATTAAGATTAATGCCGTGCGCAAAAAATACTTTATGCCGCTTCATAACCTCTTTCACGTCACGATCAATCTTCTCTTTTTCAAAAAAAGTCTTTAAATTTTTTTCTGCTGTTGAATAAAATTCTGCCAATCTTCCCTTCGCCCGATCAAGCGAATTGCGGCTTATCGTTTCCTGCTTTGCCACCGCAAGAACCGCCTGCACTTCTCCACACTCTTCTTCAAGAACTTCTTGCGCCCTACCTATATCTTGCAACTTTTGGCTCAATTGTTGGCGCTCAGCACGGCCAAAAAGCCACTTCATGAAGCGCCTTTCTTCTTGATCAAGAAGAAGCTTTGTCTCATCGTATAAATGTGTCAAAGCTTCTAAATCCTCTTGTTTGCTTTTAACCCTATTGGACAAGTTCTCAATCTTATCTTGCAAGGCTTTCTGTGCCTCAAAAAATCCGCCTCTTTCAGCCAAAATTTCAGCGGCGGCGGTCTTACGCTCTTCGGGCTTTTCTTTTCTTGTATATTGACGAATAAGCTGTTTTTCGAAGCTTTCCATATCGCTATTCTACCACGTCGAGCGCTGGATCTCCTGGTGCCCCCACAATATACGGCTGAAAGGTTGGCGTCAGCCGAACGGGAATCTCTTCAATGCGCGTAATCTTTTTATCCTTCACATATGCGCGCACCATCAGTCCATTCATTGTCGCTTCTGAAAAAAACTGATCAAAAACAAAATTGCCCAAACTATACACAATATACTTTCCTTTATACTCCTCAATCTCCTGCACCACGTGCGGGTGATGGCCAATAATGAGATCGGCGCCGGCATCAATAAGCGCATGAGCAATCTGCTGCTGTTGCGCGCTTGAACTAGTGGCGTACTCTTCCCCCCAGTGCATAGAAATGACAACCACCTCTGCGCCATGGGTTCTGCGAACGTCTTCAATAAGCGCCTTGGCATATATATCACTAAAAGAGCTAATACCGGGGCCTTCTTCGGTTGCTTCTAAACTTTTTGGATACAGCGTGGTATATCCCATCAGCGCCACCTTTGTATCGCCCACAAGCCCGATTGAAGCAAGATTGGCCTGCTGAATATCGCGGCCGGCTCCTGTGTATCCCATTGGCGCTTTTTCTAATACATCAAATGTATCAAGCAATGCTTGCTTCCCCCAATCCCAAATATGGTTGTTTGCCAGGTTTACGATATCAACACCGGCAAACTGCAAGGCATTAATAGTGCCCACCGGCTCAAAACGAAATGAATACTGACTGCCTTGATTAGTCCCCCGGGCTGAAATAGGTCCTTCAAGATTAATAAAGGTAAGATCGGCGGAACGAAGCGTGTCAGCAATGCGAGCAAAAGGATAAAGAGGGTCTTGCGCCTGCTCAATCTGGGTTTTTACCTCCCGATCAAGCATGACATCGCCAACAAAAAGCATCGTATACTCCCGCTCTGACGCAGTTGGTCCAGAAACGGCCGGCTCTGGCGAATTGCCCGTTCCACGGGACATATATCCCAGCACAAAAACAGCCCCTCCAAGAATGCCAATGCAAAGAATAATAAAAATAATCCGCTTCATAGCAATGCCTTATAAGATGCAAGAACGAACGTGATTAAGAAGCGTGGCTACATATCCCCACTCGTTGTCATACCAAGCAAGCACCTTTACCAAATCACCATCAATCACTTTCGTATATTCAGTATCAACCAAAGATGCATAAGACATACCAATAATATCAGTTGAAACCAGCTGACTTGGCGCAATGCCTAATATTCCCTGCCAACGCTTTTCTTTTGAGGCGGCAACCAGCATGTTATTCACCTCTTCCACGCTTGTTTTGCGCTTGGCAACAAACGTAAGGTCAATAAGTGAGCCAGTCACCACCGGAACGCGCACCGCAATACCATCAAACTTACCCGCCAGCTCCGGAAGCGCCCGAGTAACTGAAATCGCCGCGCCGGTTGTTGAAGGCGTGATATTAACGGCGGCGGCACGGCCACGGCGGAAATCTTTTCCGCGCACCGGGCCATCGGTCAAAGACTGCGTGGCGGTATACGCGTGCACGGTGCTCATCATCGCCTTGGCAATGCCAAGCTTTTCATTGAGTATCGCCACCACCGGGGCAATCGCATTCGTCGTGCACGAACCGTTTGAAGTAATGGCGCAATCCGCAATCTTTTCATCATTAACACCCATCAACACGGTTTTGCCGCCCGCAACGCCTTCGCCATCTTTTGCCGGAGCGCTAATAACCACATGTTTTGCCTTACCAGTGTTCACATGCACGGCCGCTTTTTCAAACGACTCAAAAATGCCCGTTGCCTCCACCACCACATCAACTTTCATCGCCCCCCACGGCAACTTGCCCGGCTCTTTTTCTTGTAAAACAGTTATTTTTTTACCATCAACAATCAGCGTGCCGCCGATTCCATCGGCATTGCGCGTGAAACTCACTTCACTGTCATAGGCCCGATACACCGAATCATATTTTAAAAGATAGGCAAGGTTCTCAATATCGCCCAAATCATTGATGGCAACAATGTCTATTTTTTTCGTGCCAAACGCCTGCCTGAAAAATAATCTGCCAATTCTCCCAAATCCGTTAATTGCGATTTTTGCCATATCGTATTAATAAAATGATGATTACTTATACTTTAGTATAACCGAATCTCCGATTTTCAGCCCGTCTGCATCTGCCACGCCCGCATTGAGCTCTAAAACCATATCAGCGGGCACGGCAGGACGGTATGAGCTGGCCATAACGCCCGTATCAGGCTGCAAGTTTTTAGAGATATCCACAATCTTCCCGTCGGCTATCCAAATAATATCGAGTGGAAAGCGCATATTGTGCATGGTAAACGCCAGGCGGCTCTTGGCGTCAAACACAAACAACATGCCCCGCCCAGGTGGCAGATTTTCTCGCCCAGCCAGCCCCTTGGCCTTTTGCTCAAGCGTTTGCGCCACCTCAACTTCATAGATATGCGAACCAATGGTAATGCTTGCGCTTGGCTCTGTGGGAATATTTTTTGTAAACAAAATCCGCCACAAGAAAAAAATTCCCGCGCAAAACGCGGCGACAGCAATTAATAAAATAATTAACTTCATCATTGAATAAAATGAAATACGGCGATGCCAAATGCGACTGAAACATTCAGCGACTCCTTAGTCCCGTGCATCGGTATCTCTATGATTGTATCGCACTTTTTGAGGATTTCCGCCGGTAAGCCGTCCACTTCGGCACCAACTATAAGCGCGAGCTTATCCAGTGAGTAGTGGGTAGTACGTAGTGAGTAGTAGGGAACAGAGCGCGTGTCTTGCTCAAGGGCGATAATGTGATAGCCGTCTTTTTTGAGCTGCCCAATAACCAAAAGCGCATCAGCCGCTTTCTCCCATGCAACACTTTTTTCTGCCCCAAGTGCCGTCTTGGCAATTTCAGGAACAACTTCTTTAAATCGGTTGAGTGGGCTTGGTGTAATACCACACAGGTAAAGTTTCTCCACTCCCGCCCCGTCTGCGGTCCGAAAAATAGAGCCAACGTTGTGCAGACTACGAATATTATGAAGAATAGCAACCATAAATGTGCCCCCACATGGAATCGAACCATGATCTGCGGATTAAGAGTCCGTAGCTTTACCACTAAGCTATAGGGGCATTGATGGGAAGATAATAATATATTTCCCAGCTTTTGAAAAGGGGCACAGCATCTCGCTTTTTTATTTTTTGATCTACTATCTATTTTCTGTAATTTACTTTTTGATTGTGGCGTGCTACCCTATGCTCATCCCGTTAGAGACAGGATGCGCGCAGCTTGCGCATCCGCGATAAACGCCGATAGTCATTTTTATACCGCCCGTTACTAGTAACACCTCTTGTTTTACAAGAAAAATTTGTCTCTAACGGGACTCATTAACATAGAGCATGCCAAATCTCATCACGCTCGATACGAAACTTTCGCAGATCCAGGGTGTTCTTCCAAAGTTCATTACAAAGCTTCAAAAGCTGGGGCTTGAAACAGTTCGTGATCTCTTATGGCACTTTCCCTCTCGTTACGAAGATTATTCTCGCGTCAGCAAAATCGCCGATCTCAAGCCGGGCGAGCAGGTAACCATTCGAGGTGAGATAAAACGCGTTAATGTCCGCCGCGCTTGGAATAAACACATGGTGGTGGTTGAAGCGCTAATCACCGACGAAACGGGCGGCATCCAAATGGTTTGGTTCAACCAACCCTTCATCAGTAGGGCGCTCAAAATCGGCAGCCGCGCGAACTTCGCCGGTAAGGTATTCGCCCCGCCCAAAGGCGGCATCTCCATTGCCAACCCAAGCTTTGAAGTACTCAAAGGAACCGGCGTTGCCACGCACACTGCCGGCATCGTGCCAGTTTACCCAGAAACGCGCGGCCTCACCAGCAAAGGGTTTCGTTATCTCATTAAAACGTTCTTGGAAGTTATTGCTAAGCCCGAAGACTTTATCCCCGAACACATCCTTGAGGCAAATCATTTGCCAGAGCTCGGTCTTGCGCTACACAAGATCCATTTTCCAAGACTACAAGAACAAATAGATCGAGCCAAGCGCCGATTTGCCTTTGAATATCTCTTCCTTCTTCAACTGAATAGCATTAAAACACGAGAACAGCTTGCCAAAGAAAAAGCGATTGCCCTTCAGATTACTGAAAACGAGATTGAGGCGGTCTTAAAAAAACTCCCTTTCACGCTCACCGAAAGCCAACAACGGAGTCTTGACGAACTTATTGCCGACATGAACAAGGGGGCGCCAATGAACCGGCTGCTTCAGGGAGATGTTGGTAGCGGCAAAACAGTCATTGTTGCTGTCGCCGCGGTGCTTGCCGCGAACAAGGGGAAACAAGCGGTGTTTATGGCGCCAACTGAAGTGCTTGCGCGCCAGCACTATCACACTATTACTTCTATTTTCCATCACCTCACCTGCGGAGTCGGCATTCTTACCGGAAGTGAAGCGCGCATCTTCTATGAAAAAGGGTTAGAAGAGAAAAAAAGCAGGGCGCAATTTATAAAAGATGTTGAAAGCGGGAAGGTGAAGATAATCATCGGTACCCATGCGCTGATCGCCGCGAAAAAAACAAAAAAAGACGATGGCAGCAAGCCAATCCAATTTAAAGACTTGGCTTTGGTCATTATCGACGAACAGCACCGCTTCGGCGTGAAACAGCGCGCCACGCTTGTCACCAAAAAGCACGATGGCAGTGATCATCCTCCACTCCCCCACTTTTTATCAATGAGCGCCACACCGATTCCGCGCACGCTCAGCCTTGCCGCATTCGGCGACTTAGATGTTTCAACTATCAATGAGCTTCCGAAGGGGCGAAAGCCAATTATCACAAAAGTAGTTGACCCCGAAAACCGTCTGAAAGCCTATGGCTTTATCCGTGACCAAATTGCCGCTGGCAGACAGGCGTTTTTCATCTATCCGCGCATCGAAACCGCGGCACCTGAAAGCGTCACCATCGACGAAGCCGTTGTTGAGGTGAAAAAGCCACGCGATGAGGTGAAGGCAGTCAAAGAAGAATACGAAAAACTTTCGAAGGTCATCTTCCCAAACCTCAAAGTGGCGATGCTGCATGGCAAGATGAAGCCTGCCGAAAAACAAAAGATCATGGCAGAGTTTAAAGCCGGCAAAGTTCATATTCTCGTCTCCACATCAGTAATCGAAGTTGGCGTGGATGTACCCAACGCAACCATTATGGTGATTGAAGGCGCTGATCGATTTGGTCTTGCCCAACTCTATCAATTCCGCGGACGCGTTGGACGCGGCCAACACCAGTCCTTTTGCCTGCTCTTTACCGACTCTAATGCACAAACCACCGCTGACCGCCTTAATGCTCTGCTTACCGCTAAAAATGGCTTCGAACTGGCAGAGATGGATCTTGCCCTTCGCGGCCCCGGCGAATTTTTGGGCAGCCGCCAAACGGGACTTCCCGACGCCGCCATGAACGCCATGAATAACGCCGAACTCATTAAAGCCGCTCAAGACAGTGCGCGCGACCTATTGAGTGAAGACCCAAGCCTATCAAAATATCCGCTGCTCAAAACAAAACTAGAAGAAGTGATGCGAAAGGTGCACCTGGAGTAATATCATTCACTATACTTGCCGTTGTATTAAAAGTGCGTTATTTTAGATAAACTGGTAATGAATGATTGACCAGTAAAGAAGGCTACATTTTGCAGGAATATTGCCCGAGAACGCGAAGCAAGGCACGCCGTGTATCTCAGCGAGGTCGCATACCGGCGGGCTAAAGCGACAAAGTTATCGGGCAATAGAACGCAAAATGCGGTCCCGTCGTCTAGTGGCTAGGACTCAGGATTTTCATTCCTGCAACACGGGTTCGATTCCCGTCGGGACTACTGATATAATAACGTGGTATTAAAGCACCACCCATATATGCAATCGCGTATTTTTTCTATACTCACCTTTGGCCTCTTTACGCTTATTATTGTTGCAGGAGTTGTGTTGGGTTGGAAATTTTCAGAGCGCCAAAACGGGCTCGAAACAAGCGCGCAACTTTTGCAGGTGCAAACAGTCATTCATCAATCCAACATCGATGAGCTGCAAACCCAAGTAGCTGCCTTATTAGAGGCAAATCAAAGTGTTGCGCAAGAACTGAAGGCCGAAGCTGAAAAAAGAATCGCCGCTGAACAGGCCAGTAAAGAGGCGCAAAATAAATTAAGCCAACTTGAGCAGACAGTTCAAAAAAACACGCTTCCTAAAACAAGCGATATTATCAGTGAGTGGCGCCCCCGTATTGCCGCCGTCTATTGCGAATGGCCAATCAAAAATGGCACGCAACCGACCAAATCTGGCACTGCGGTATTGCTCCCGGAAAACAACTTGAGCTCTCCCAGTGTCATCACCAGCGAACACCTGGTGACAAACGCCGATGAGCTTCCGGTTGGCTGCGCATTGGACTTCCCTGATCAAAAAGATGATATCGAGATAACCAAAGAAGCGATAACCTTATCAGAAAGTAAGTATGACTGGGCACGTATCTCACTTGCGAATGCGCCCGCTTTTGCCATAACCCTTGCCCGCACACCCGCCGCGCGCTGCGCAAGTACGCCATCGATCGGCGATGGCGTCGTCATTCTTGGCTATCCCAAAATCGGCACTAAATCAGATATCACCGCCACCGAAGGCATCATCTCTGGCTTTGACGGCAAGTATTACATCACCTCTGCCAAGGTGGAGCGCGGCAACTCTGGTGGTGCGGCAATCCTGATTAAAGAAAATTGTTATCTGGGTATCCCCACATTTGTCGATGCGGGAGAAATCGAATCACTCGCCCGTATTCTTTCCCATCAGCAAATCGACAACTAACAAAAACACCCCGGCACAAGTCGGGGCGTTTTTGTTTCTCTTATTTCTTTTTGGCGGCGAGAATCCTTTGTTTGGCGATTTTCAGCGCCGCGTGACGTGGGATAACCGTCCCCTCGCTTTTACTTATCACCTCAGAAACGTTTGGTACAATTTTTTCTTCGACGAGCTTAAACATTTTTTTGGCGTCAAACCCTTTGTATTCAGCATACGATGAGATAACGCCACCCGCATTAGCGATAATATCTGGAATAATAAGCACATCTTTCCGGTGCAATTGTTGTTCAAACTGCTCAGCCATCGGAATATTCGCACCTTCAACAATAATCTTGGCCATCACGCGACTTACGTTTTTTTCGTTAATCACATCCGGAGTCGCCGCGGGAATTAAGATGTCGCACGTCAACTCATAAATAACATCGCGGGAAAGCTTTTTTGCGCCCGGATAACCACTGATCGAACCCGTCTTTGCCTTTACGGCCATAAGTATTGCGTGATCAATGCCTTTGCGGTCATAAATGGTGCCGCTAGAATCTGAAACGGCAATAATTTTTGCGCCTTTCTCTTGTAAAAACTTATGCGCAAACATGCCGACATTACCAAATCCGGCAATCGCAATACTTGCTCCTGCCATCGTAATGCCGCGCGACTTTGCCGCCACTTCAGCCGCCAAGGTAACCCCATAACCAGTGCTCCCTAATTCATGCGGAAGACCACAACGCTTTTTGCCACCTTGCGTGCTGCAATACGTTGCCGGCTTACCAGTTGAGGACTCCCAAAGACCATGCGCTCGAGCAAACTGCTCCATCTCTTTTTCGGTCGTATTGATATCTGGCCCCGCAATATATTTTGAAGGAATAAGCGGACGAAGACTTCTCGCAAAACTCTCCATAATCGCCTTTCTCTTTTGTGAAGTGATTGTTTTGGGATCAACCATAATGCCGGCTTTAGCGCCACCAAATGGCAAGCCCGCAAGCGCGTTTTTGTAACTCATAGCACGGGCAAGGCGCCAAACCTCAACCGCATCTACGCTTCCCGTCATGCGAATGCCGCCCTTACCCATGCCTAAATTGGTATTATCAATCACCAAAACGCCCCGAAATCCAAGCTTCGGATCATAGGTTTCAATGATATATTCAGGCCCAATCTCGTCAAAAACGATACCCTCACGCTGTAAATCGCTCATGGGAAGTTATAAAAGTAGTTTGCTAATTACCCTTAGTATAGCGCCTTCCTCTAAAAATTAGAAATTAGATATTAGAAATTGCTCACTACTTCATAGCGAGCTTGTAAACATCCCCCGCCCCCATGAGCACTACCACATTACTTGCCTTAGTAAAACGTTTCACAAATCTGCGCCCCGCGGCATCATCCTTAATATAGGTTACGTTGCGATGAAACTTTTTTGTTTGGGTCGCTAAATCTTTCCCGGAAACTGGACCTGAAAATTCACGCGCTGAGGCAAAGATTTCAGTCACCCCAACGATATCGGCATCTGAAAATGAGCGAGCGAATGCATCAAGCAGCATCGCCGTTCTGCTGTACATATGCGGTTGGAAAATCACCACGATTTTTTTCTCCGGATACATGCGCCTGATACCGTTAAGCGTCACACGAATTGCGGTGGGGTGATGGGCATAATCATCAATCACAAGTCCTGGCTTTTTTTTGAGCACATCTAACCGGCGCGTAGTGCCCGGAAAGGTCGCAATCGCTTTTATGCAATCGGCCGGTTTTGCGCCAAGCTGAAGAGCGGCAATAAAAGCCGCGCCACTGTTTAAAATGTACTGTTGTCCAGGAAAGCCTATCTTCGCGCGCCACTCATTTTGTTTGCCGGCAAACATTTTACCACCGGTCCTCAACGAAGCTGAAGGATGAAAGACGATATGAAATAGCTGAGACGGCCGTTTGCCGACTGCAATACCCCAATCTGAGACCTGCACATCATTGGATTTTGAGAAGCCATAACTGATCGTTCTAATGCGCTGTTTTTTTGCATACGCAATGAGCCGGCGCATCGTGGGATCGCCACCTGAAGCGACAAGCCATCCTTTGACATCGATGATATCAATGAGATGACGAAATGCGTTTTCGTAACTGTTTTTGGTTTTAAAATAATCCGGATGATCGTAATCCACGCTCGTTATCACGGCACCAAATGGCTGATAATTCAGGAAGGCTTCGCGATACTCATCCGCCTCTACTATGAGATATTCACTTTTCCCAACGCGCGCATTACTCTCCCATTTTTTCACCTCTGTCCCCACCATCACCGTAGGATCAAGTCCAGCGCTCTCAAGTATCCAACCAAGAAGTGCTGTGGTCGTACTTTTGCCATGGCTTCCCGCAACTGCAATCACCTTATATTCGGGCGCCAATTGACCTATTGCCTGAGGGTATGTCATCACTACCAACTTTCGCTTAAGCGCGCCGCGCACATCCGCATTATCATTCACTGGCTTGCCTTTGAAAAAATATGCCGCGGAAGAAATGACATAGTTTACATTTGGCTTCACGTTATTCACTGAAAAACCCTTAGCAACCGGAATCTTCAGACGCGCAAGCACCGCATCTGTAAAAAACTCCTGCTCGGTATCAGACCCAGTAACCACGCATCCCCGGCTTTGCAAAATAGCCGCCAAAGCGGTCATCCCAACGCCTTTTATGCCAACCAAATGAATTCTCGTGCCCTTCGTGAACATGGCTCTAGTATATACATGGTTGCTCAATTTTTGAAATTTTCGACCTGAGACATCACACTGCGTTTTCGCCCAGCCTGCCACCTTACAACCAAAATACCTATGCACTAGCACATAGGTATTTGAGCTGAGCCAAAACAACCCCCATCCTCTTTTTCTTTTATTATTGCCTTACGCGCACAAATCGGCGCGGGCCAACCTGCACCACCATGCCATTTTCAATAACAATGATTTCGGTTGGATTTGTTTTCTTGATCTCATTCACTTTCACGCCCCCCTGCTCGATCAAACGGCGAGCCTCGCTCTTGCTAGTCACTAAATCTGCTTCGATCAGAAGCTCGACAAGCGTGAGGCCATGACTTGATATTGATACCGTGGGGATATCTTGCGGCACTCCCTTGTTTGCGAATACTGCAATAAAGTTCTGCTTCGCCGCTTCGGCCGCCTTGGCGCCATGATATATAGTGGTCACCTCAACCGCAAGGCGCATCTTGCGCTCTTTCGGGTGCGTCGGCAATGAAGCAACATCAACGTTTGTGCACAGCGTAAAATACTTTTCAACCAGCGTATCAGGAACAGCCATCAGTTTGCCGAACATATCAGTCGGCGCATCAGTAAGGCCAATATAATTCCCCTTGCTCTTGCTCATCTTATCTGTGCCATCTGTGCCCTCAAGCAGTGGCACCATAAACACATCTTGTTCTGCTTGGCCAAAATGCCGCTGAACCCGGCGGCCGGCTAATAAATTAAACTTTTGATCCGTGCCCCCAAGTTCTACATCGGCTTTTACCATCACGCTGTCATAGCCCTGAAACAATGGATACATCGCCTCAAGAAGCGTAAGATCGATGTTTTGTTCAAGACGTTTTTTAAAGTCTGCCCGATGAAGCATTTGCTGAACACTGCCCGATGCGGCGATTTCTAAAATAGTTTGCAGCGCGTTCTTTTTAAACCACTCATTATTATATTGAATTTCCAGCGTCTTAAGATTTAAAACCATGCCAGCCTGCTTCAGATATGTTTTCACATTCTGTTTTACCTCTGCCGGCGACAAACGCTTGCGCTCTATAGACCGGCCGGTTGGATCGCCAATTTGCGCCGTAAAATCACCAATAATAAGAATTGCCTGATGGCCCAAATCTTGAAACTCCCGCAATTTGCGAAGTACAACGGTGTGGCCAAGATGAAGGTCAGACGCAGTTGGATCAATGCCAAGCTTAATACGCAATCGCTTTCCTGAAAGCATCGCCTTTTTAAGATTTTCACGATCAATAATCTCGCTCACTCCTCGGCTCAAAAGGCGCTCAACTCGCTGTTCGTCGATAATAACTGGCATAAACCTAGTGTATCATTCACGCTCATGAAAAACAAAAACCCTCCGAAATTCGGAGGGTTTTTGTTTTAAGACCGGCTTGTTTTTACCATTTCATCGATGAGGCCGTACTCCTTCGCTTCGGCGCTCGTCATATAATAATCGCGATCGGTGTCTTTCTCAATCTTGGCGACATTCTGCCCTGTGTGTTTGGCTAACACCTGATTAAGCTTCTCCTTCATCTTAATAATCTGCTTGGCGGTAATCTCAATCTCGCTCGCCTGCCCTTCAGCTCCCCCCATCACCTGATGGATAAGAATTTGTGAGTTTGGAAGCGCAAATCGCTTACCCTTGGCACCAGACGCCAGAATCACCGCGCCCATTGAGGCCGCCATGCCAACGCAAATCGTTGAAACATCCGGCTTAATATATTGCATCGTGTCATAAATCGCCATGCCGGCGGTGACTGAGCCGCCCGGACTGTTCACATACAGCTTGATATCTTTTTTAGGATCTTCGTGCTCCAAGAAAAGCATCTGCGCAATAACAAGGTTTGCCACCGCATCGTTGATCGGGCCGCCCAAAAAAATGATGCGGTCTTTTAAAAGACGCGAATAAATGTCATAAGCTCGTTCACCATACTGTGTCTTTTCAAGAACCGTTGGGATCAGATACTGATTTGTGATCTCGTTTTTCATAGATTTATGCCTGTTTTTCTAGAAATGCGAATACTTTCTGATTTTGCACTCTGCCATAACTATAGTCATAGTGCTTATCAAGGTCAACGTTATTTGCCCGCGCATCAGCCTCCACTTCCTCCTTGGTTGGCTCAAGCTTTTCCTCTTTCGCAATCTGATACATCACCAAATTAGTGGCAACATTCTGCTCGGCTCGGGCACGCATCTTTTCACGCAAGTCTTTTTCAAACGCTTCCGGTGATTGATCCGGCTCTTTTGGCAGCATTCGCTTCACGTCTTCCACCATCGAAGAAAGGGTGCGCTCTACCATAATCTCCGGAAGTTCCATTTTGGAATCTTTCGCAATCTCATCAAGCATTTTGAGACGAACCCGCTCTCCCTCTTTTTCTTTCTTTTCCGCGGTCAGACCCTCTTCAATATTTTTCTTCAAATCCGCCACAGTTTTAAATGTCGGCCCAAGTGTTTGCGCGAATTCATCAGTAAGCTCGGGTAACTTCCGGTCATACACGGCATGAACTCGCACCTTAAAATCAAGCGTTTTGCCCTGCAGATGCTTCTGCCAATAATCTGCCGGAGCAACAATAGAAAACGAAAACTCATCACCAGCCTTATGATTTTCTATGTGCTCGTCAAAACCCTTGATAAAGTGGCTCTCGCCAACCACAAAGCGATCTCCCTTGAATGAAGCGCCCTCAAGCGGCTTTCCCTCGACAGTCGTTTCCACATCCAACTCAACCAAGTCACCCTTTTTGCTCTCGCGAGCGGCGAGCACCGTAGCGGCGCGACTGCCCAGTAACCAACTTATCGTTTTTTCAACCTCTTCTGGAGTAACAGTAATTGGCTTCTCTTCGGCAAGCACCTTTTTTGCAATCTTCTTATAATTGCCAAGTACTACCTCTGGAAATAATGTAAGCGTCGCCTTATAGGTTACACCCTCTTTGGCATCAAGCACCTCAACCAATGGCTGATCAATAAGCGTAAGACCCTCGCCGTGCGTGTACTCATTTAACGAAACGCGCACTGCGTCACGAACCGCTTGCTCAAAGACCTTATCATGATCTATGCCTTGCTCAAGCATCTCTTTGGGCGCTGAGCCCGGACGAAAACCCTTAACCATCACTTTACTAGCGGCCGCATCAAAGACCGGCTGCCAGTGCTTCTGAAATTCTTTTACGTCCATCGCAACCTCAACCTCGACCTTCGAACCTGGTAACTTTTTGGATTTGATTTTTGGCATGCCAATAATATTTACGAGCACTAGTGAGTAATAACAGTATTGAGCACCCCGCCCTCTAAGCCCGCTACAACAGAAACATAGGGGATGGGGTAAAGGTTTGGCAACGCCTTAAGCTCTCGGCGGCCAAGCCCTTTAAAACAGCAGCGGCACAATGAGCAACGCGACAATGTTGATGACTTTAATGAGCGGATTCATCGCTGGGCCAGCCGTATCTTTATACGGATCTCCCACCGTATCACCCGTCACCGCCGCCTTGTGAGCATCAGAACCTTTCTTCAGCGCATTGCCTTGTTCGTCCTTGAGCATGCCACTTTCAATGTATTTTTTGGCGTTGTCCCATGCCGCACCACCCGAAGTCATCGACAATCCAACAAACAGGCCTGAAATAATTGAGCCAATCAACACGCCGCCAAGCGCCTCTGCACCAAGCAGAAAACCAACCGCCAACACTGCGACAACCGGAATAAGAGACGGAACGATCATCTTGCGAAGCGCCGCTTTAGTGACAATGTCCACTGCAGCCGCATAATCGGGCTTTGCTTTATACTCCATAATGCCCACGATTTCCTTAAACTGACGCCTTACTTCAAGCACAACCGCCCCAGCGGCTCTGCCAACCGCTCGCATGCCCATGGAACCAAAAAGATACGGAATCGCCCCTCCGACAAAGAGACCAATAACCACCCGCGCGTCAGAGAGTGAAAAAACAATACTCTGCCCAACTGCGAGTAATTCCTCTACATATCCAGCAAAAAGAACGAGTGCAGCAAGGCCAGCCGAAGCAATCGCATAACCCTTAGTTACCGCCTTTGTCGTATTACCAACTGCATCGAGCGCGTCGGTGATTTCGCGAACTTCCTCTGGTGCGCCGGACATCTCCGCAATACCACCCGCGTTGTCGGTTATCGGACCAAACGCATCAATCGCCACGATAATGCCGGCAACCGAAAGCATGGCCGTTGCCGCAATGGCAATTCCCAGAAGACCCATCAGGGCATAGGCACCAAAAATAGCCGCAACAATAATAATGATCGGCAAGACAGTCGCCTCCATCCCAACCGCAATACCCATAATGACGTTTGTGCCATGTCCAGAACGAGAAGCTTCAGCGATCGAACGAACCGGACGAAACTTCTTTGCCGTATAGTAATCAGTAACCAGTACCATTAGTACAGTCACCAGCAATCCAATCAATGTCGCGCCAAACACTGGCAACACCTGATCTGGGAAAAACGCCCTGCTCGCAAAATAAAATAGACCAGCAGAAACCACGAGCGACGCCGTAAGTCCTTTATAGAGCGCGCCCATTATCGCCCTACTTTTACCAAGACGCACAAAGAATACCCCAAGAATAGAAGCAAGAATACCGAGCCCACCAAGCACTAACGGGAACCATAACTGAGTGCTCGAAAACACCGCGACACCCAAGAGCATCGCCGCAGTAAGCGTCACCACGTAGGTTTCAAACAAATCGGCCGCCATACCGGCGCAGTCACCGACATTATCACCCACGTTATCGGCAATAACCGCTGGGTTACGAATATCGTCTTCTGGAATATTCGCTTCAACTTTGCCAACTAAATCCGCGCCAACATCGGCAGCTTTCGTGAAAATGCCACCGCCCAAACGAGCGAAGATAGAAATAAGACTCGAGCCAAACGCAAGCCCGACAAGCATCTTCACGTCACCAGTGATCACATAAAATCCTGTTACCGCCAAAAGACCAAGAGCGACTACCAAAAAACCCGTTACCGCGCCAGCACGAAATGCAAGCGCAAGTGAGGCGCCCATCCCCTTCTTGGCCGCTTCAGCGCTCTTGCTGTTAGAGTGCACTGAAACCTTCATGCCCAAAAAACCAGCAAGACCGGAAAGGATCGCGCCCACCAAAAACCCAATGGCAAGCATCCAATGAATCGTAAAGCCAATAATCACAAACAATACGGCAGCCACAACACCAATCGTCTTTGCCTGCCTCGTTAGATACGCGGAAGACCCTTCTTGAATCGCCTTACTAATCTCCACCATCTTCTCGTTGCCACTACTTTGCTTTTTGAGCCAGCCCATCACAAACAGACTATAGGCAAGCGCTGCGGCAATCGGTCCAAATGTCAGGTAATAGAGTGTATTCATAGTTGTAATAATGAAAAGAAGTTGATATTACTCTTCTGCTTTATCGGCGTTGTCGGCGGTTGCCTCACCTTCGACGCCACCGCTTGCCCCGCCCTCAACAGGAGCATCTGGATTAGCACGAGAACGCACATCAATCTTCCATCCCGTCAGCTTTGCTGCCAATCGAACATTTTGCCCACCACGCCCAATCGCCAAAGATAATTGATCATTGGGAATATATACACGCACTTCGCGATCTTGCAACATCTCCACCTCTTCAACCTTAGCTGGCGAAAGCGCAGCGGCAATGAAACGCGCCGGATCGTCAGACCATTCAATAATGTCTATTTTTTCCTGGCCCAGTTCATTGCTCACCGCCATCACGCGCGTGCCGCGCTGACCAACGCAACTGCCAACAGGATCAATCCCTTCTGTCTTGCTCATCACGGCAATTTTAGTACGACTCCCAGGTTCGCGGGCAATTGCCTTAATCTCAATCGATCCATCGGCAATTTCGGGAATTTCAAGCGCAAATAACTTTGCCACAAATTGCGGATGACTGCGAGAAAGCAAGATGCCGGGCATGCGCGCATCATCTTGGACTGCAGCGATATAAAATTTCAGGCGCTCACCGATACGGTAATGCTCCCCAGGAATCGCTTCATTATAAAGCATCATGCCGGTAGCACGGCCAAGATCAACAAACACATTCCCGCGATCAAATCGCTGCACCAAACCAGAGACAATTTCTCCTTCTCGGCCTTTAAACTCCGTAATAATAGAATCACGCTCTGCTTCGCGCAGCCTTTGCAAAATTACTTGTTTTGCGGCTTGCGCGGCAATGCGTCCAAACTCTTCGTGGCTTTCAAGGGCAAACTCAAGCTCATCTCCCACCGCAACGTCTTTCTTAATCTTCTTTGCGTCATCAATAGTCATGTGACGATCGGCGTTAAAGCGCGGCAACTTCTCGCTCTCGGCAAGATCAGTAACCGCCACTTCCTCCTCATCACCGGCATCCATACGAACCATGGTGTCATCAACAACGGTTTTTACCTGCCAAAATTTCAGCTCGCCGGTTTTAGTATCCAACTTTGCCTTTATCACCTCGCCCTTTTTTTCATATTCTTTTTTATACGCCGCGGCAATTGAAGATTCGATTGCCTCCATCACGCGATCAGGATTAATCCCCTTCTCTTCACTCACCTGCTCAATGGCGCGCTTGAGCGTTTTTAAATCCATTAACATAAGACCTTTTTTATTAAGTTTTTTACCCTTGTTAAATTAAATCTGTGATTCTGATTCGCAAAGCAAATCATATAAAAGGGTGAATTAAATTGTAATGACTGACCTTTTTAAGACAAAAGGTCGCCAGCTGGCGACCTCAAATCAATAAATTCATTCTACTGTAATTTTCTTCTTTGTCAACATGCGACCATCGCCGAACATCGAACTGTTACGAAATTACGAACGGGTTATATCGTCTCCTTCGTATTCGTATGTTCGTGACTTTTTCGGGGTTCGCCGATGTTACACATTTTCGTAATGATTAATAACACAATCTTTTTTATAATCTGTCAATTCAGGATTAAGGATGCGTATAGCAATCAAATCAATCCGCCAGCCAACTTCTTTGATGAGTTTTTTATTTTTCGGATTACCGGCAAACAACTGCGCCGCCCTCCTCGTTTTCACGCCTTTTGAAAAACTGTAATGGTCTTCCGGCGTATATGTTTCACGATCGCCCATAATCGTCTTCACTTCAACAAACACCAAGAGCCCCCCTTTGCCTTTTGCGATAATATCAATCTCGCCCCACGGCTGTTTCACATTGCGCTCAATAATCCGATATCCCTTATCTTTAAGATACCGGCACGCCGTATCCTCTCCTATCTGTCCGACTTCTGATTTTGCTCTGATCATACGATTAGTATATCAATGTTTGCCGGCAAACACCGCAATGTTGATTACCCCAAAAATCTAATGATGTTTGCCGGCAAACACTCAATAGAAAATAGGCTCAAGACCAGAATAGTGTTTCACGTGAAACACTCCGGACGTGTGAAACATTTTATTGTTTCACAGTTTTGAAGCTCAAATAGCGTGAAACATTCCGTAAAACAATGTTTCACGTGAAACAATTTAGAATATTTGAGCTTAAATACATCATGATGTTTCACGGCAAACACTTATAAGGCGTGAAACAATTTAAATGTTTCACACTTTGTGCTCAATAGAGCGTGAAACATTGTTTGCCGGTAAACAATCGTTCATAAAAATACCGCCTTACAATTGTTTGTCGGAGAACAAAATTTGATTCGTGAGCTCATTTTCTGATGAGTGTTTCACACTTGTTTCACGCTTTCGTCAAATTTAGCATGTGTGAAACATTCACAATGTTTCACGCTACACAATCCGGCAAACAAAATGTGGCAATTGCCGGATTATTGACCCACAAGGGGAGTTGCGTATATCGTGAACAAGGAGGTGCACCATGGACGAGTGCCAAGATAAGAAGTGTTGTCAAAGTGTTCCCCCGCCGATCACCTGTACCGTAAAGTGCTGGTGTGGCTGCCACGGCGGAATCGACACCAGCTCAAAACTGTATCAAGACCTAGTGACGGGCCTCATGCGATACAATCCGGGCTGGAGCCCCCCGGTGGAGAACTCGACGAAGGTCGCGTGATCTACAACTACTCACACCATGGCGTTGCGCCAACGCCATGGTGTGTTTTTTTATTTTTCGCTGTGCAATTTCATTTTCAAAATTCTTTTGCTTACTCTCTCTGGCTCGAGCACCATCTGCACATCCCAGCCACAGCCCCAACCCCTTGACGCAGCCCATACTCATATACTAGTATACTAGTATACTAGTATATGAGTATACGACGGGATGAGTTTTTTGAAGAGTTAATTCAGGGGTTGCACTATGCCGCCAAAGATCGGGAGTTTTTGCGCTTGTTTTTGTATGACTTGCTCACGCCCGCCGAGCGGCAAGAACTTTCCGCCCGACTTCAGATTGTAAAAGAATTGCGCGATGGAACCGTCCACGGGGAAATTGCAAAAAAATTAAAAGTGGGCGTTGCGACCGTCAGCCGCGGTGCTCGCACATT
This sequence comes from uncultured Candidatus Saccharibacteria bacterium, assembly GCA_964460325.1. GTDB lineage: Bacteria > Patescibacteriota > Minisyncoccia > UBA6257 > 1-14-0-10-44-23 > CAYWPI01. The sequence goes on from CAYWPI010000006.1 coordinate 35,059, forward strand.
GCACAACCCCAAAGGGGGATTCAATCAGCTTTTAGAAAAGAAAGGTGCATGGCGCGCAAGCTCTCAACGAGCGAGCGCTGCTTGAGGTTTTTTATAAACGTCACTAGCGCCCGCTCGTTGAGCGGGCGTTTTGTTTTTACAAAGCGCACTAATCGCCTTGCGATTGGAAAGGTTTTTATGCCTGGTTGCTACAGTTCGAGTTGGGATGATATTGATGACCGGGATCATGACTGGCAGAGCTCCCGATCTCGCCAAGAATTTGTTCAGCTGACCACAAGTCAAGGAAGGCCGAACTTGAGCGAGACTTCGATCCTTCTTAAAGTCTACGACTATCTCGAACACGTCCGAACGGGTTTGGCTGGTAAGCCTCTATGTCCATTTGTCGAAGCAGTGCATCGGCATGATGGCTATCATATAACGGTCTACGAACAGCCGACTCCACAAGTTGACTTCACGTTGGTTGCAGCAGAAATGCGCGCCGCGTTTGCTCGCATCTCACCCACACAAACACACGCGGAACAGCCTCTTGATATCAGCGTTGTCGTGGCGGCATTCGCAGGTAACGGATATCGTGAATCGATTTTCGGCACAAGACTCGAGGCTGCTCGTGATTCTCATCGACAGTCATTTCTTAATCAGGGCCTTATGCTGAGCCAGATGTACGAGAAACACGCAGATCCGAAGAGAAACAGGGGATACGCTTCCCGCATTCCACTGCTCATTGTTCGGCGCATGCACCGACCGGATATCGTGTTCATGAAGAGCCCCCAGGAAATCGCTGCCTACCAAAAATTCTTCGGTTAACCAAAGAGGTTCGCCGGCTTACCTTAAAGCCGGCTTTTTAATAAAAGCCCCTCGCGCGACAAGTCGCGCGAGGGGAACAGAGCGGGCCGCTAGGAATTTCCTAGCAGCGAGAGTAGTTGCCGTTGTCAGACACAGGCGGCAGGTAGGGCGGCAGATCGGCCGCCGACCACGGCTTGATGGTGGACGCCGCCGGCGCTGGCGGCACAGCTAGCGGATAGTAGGGGTGGATTTCAGGAACACTCTGCTTGGAGTCGGCCGGAACGTTGTCCGACTTGAAATCCGAGCAAGCATTGCCCCAGTTCTCGCGATCGCCCAGGTTGGGGGGCGACTCCCCAGGCTTTGAAACGTCGTGCATCTACTCATCCTCCAGACTACTGCGCATCCTGAAGCGCAGCGAGCTACAAACTATATTTGCACCTCGCCATTCTCCAGCCTCCTTCGACAAAATCAGAGCAAGAAAAAACCCCGACATCGGGGCTCTTGAGTTCACAGGCAATCAGCTCAAAAAGTCCCGGGGTTAGGGGATAATGAAAACGCTAATGTTAATAATCTGCGCCCGGAAACTCATATAACTCATTATAACTAATAAAAGATTTTACGCAAGAGATTAACCATCAGTGAATGAAATGAATCCACAGTGCGCGCTGAGGGAGTTGAACCCCCGACCTTTGCTGTGTAAAAGCACTGCTCTACCGCTGAGCTAAGCGCGCGTTAGTGCGTCGTTAGGGACGACGCGGCCCTTTCTGCTGGGACGCTCGAGGCATGAGCAGCCACCAACATACGCCTATAGGGGGTGCCGCAACGAGAACTGCGATGCCCCACATGAGGAAGATGCTCTGGAGCACAAAGCTTGCCTGGACGATCGACGCTGCAAGAGCAAGAAAGGTGCCAGCCATAAGCAGCCAGAACCTGCGCAGACTCATCGGGTAATGCTGTTTTTGGGGCGCCGCATCGCCCAGCACCGCTCTCGCGAGAGAACCGAATTGCCACATAGGCAAGGCCAGAATCACGATGATATCCAGCAAGATGCAGGCGGAAAGAAATGCTTCCCAAAAAGTCATCGTATCTCCTTTCATTGGTGCTCTCTAGAGGATAGAAGAACCTCTCAGGCGGGTCAAATCAGTGCGAGTGCCTGGACTCGAACCAGGAACCGGCCGTGTATAAGACGGCTGCTCTAGCCAGTTGAGCTACACTCGCATACCCCTCGCAAAAAGGGTATCTCGATATTGGCTATATCGCAAGCGGCTTTAGATTAAAGGGCTTAATGATTTCATTAAACTCTTCTTGTTCAAGTGTCTCTTTTTCAAGAAGCGCGGCGGCGATTGCATCCAGAACTTTCCGGCGAGTGGTGATCACTTTCTTTGCCACTTCGTGCGCGTTGTGCAGGAATATCGAAACCTCTTTATCTATTTGGGCAAGTACTGATTCAGAAGCATGCCGCTCGTTAACAATTTCACGACCCAAGAAAACCGATTCGCCACCATCGCCAAACGTCACCGGGCCGATTGCTTCGCTCATGCCATATTTTGTGACAAGCTTGCGAGCAAGCGCGGTTGCTTCTTTCAGATCGCTTGATGCGCCCGTGGTTACATCTTTAAAGACAATTTGCTCAGAGGCAAAGCCGCCCATCATCGTTGCAAGATCGGCCATAAATTGCTTTTTGGTTTCAAGACGATTTTCTTCAATCGGCAACTTCATGGTATATCCGCCAGCGCGACCGCGACTAATGATTGAAATCTTGTGCACTGGGTCAGCATCAGCGAGTGAGGCAGCGACAAGCGCATGACCAGCCTCGTGAAAAGCAGTAACCCTGCGTTCTTTTTCGGTAATCGCGCGGCCCTTTCGCTCTGGACCAAGAATAACTTTTTCAATTGACCCAAAAATATCATTCTGCGTTATCGTCTTACGGTTGGCGCGAGCGGCAAAAATCGCCGCCTCGTTCAATAAATTCTCCAAATCAGCGCCAGAAAATCCCGGCGTGCGCACCGCAACCCGGCGAAGATCCACGCCTTTTTCAAGCGGCTTATTGCGAGCGTGAATCTCCAAAATACCTTGGCGCTCTTTAATGTCTGGCAAATCAAGAAAGACGCGGCGATCAAACCGGCCAGGGCGAAGCAAGGCAGAATCAAGCACGTCTGGGCGATTAGTGGCGGCAAGCACAATCACTTGCGTATCGCGCTCAAAGCCATCCATCTCAACCAAAATTTGGTTAAGCGTTTGCTCGCGCTCATCGTGCCCACCCCCAAGACCGGTGCCACGCTGGCGGCCGATAGCATCAATCTCATCGATAAATAGTATAGAAGGAGCGGCGCGCTTGGCAGTTAAAAACGCATCACGGATACGACTGGCGCCCACGCCGACAAACATCTCCACAAACTCAGAGGCAGAAACATGGAAAAAGGGGACTCCGGATTCGCCGGACACCGCGCGGGCTAAGAGCGTCTTCCCACTGCCCGGGCCGCCCATTAATAAGACACCGCGCGGGATTTTAGCTCCCATGTCAATAAACTTTTTCGGATTCTTCAAAAAATCAACGATCTCCTCGAGCTCCTGCTTTGGCTCTCGCAAACCAGCAACGTCTTTAAACGTTACCTTGCCGCCCACGGGCGCCGACATGCGAATATTACTGCGACCAAAGTTCATCACCTGATTTTGCCCGCCCTTCGCGCCACGAAACATGATCCAGAAAAAGATGATGAAAATAAAAAGCGGTAATAACGAGGGGATAAGCACGCCAAGCCAAAAACGAGTTCCCGACTCCTCCTCAATCTGCACGTCCACATCCTTAAGCGCAATTGGGCTTACGCCATAATTTTTCAGCGTTTCCGAAAGACCAGCTTCAAACTCTTTTTTAGCCGTTATCTCAGTCCCATCTTTGAGCGTTACCGCCAAGTCATTGCCGCTGACAACAATCTTGGTCACCTCGCCAGTGTTAATTTTTTCCGCCAATTGATTAATAGAAAGCGTATCCGGCGTGCTCGTTGGAGAAACAAGAAACGAAAAAACCACTGCAATAAAAACCAGAGTCGTGATTGTCCAAAAGATGTTTCGTGTAAAATGTGCCATAGATTTCAGTATACCCTGCTCATTACCAACGCGACAAGACAAGATTGTTTATTTGAAGATATGAAAAAACGGCACCTCACATGCCGTTTTTTCAGAATCTCACACCTTTCTCTTTCTCCATCAACGCTCCCCAGGCTCATTTTTGATGCACCAGGTCGCGCATTTGAAGAAAGACTTGATAGGTCGCAGTGATTTCACCAACAACTCGTTGCATAAGTGTTTGCATAGACTCTTTTTTTATATCAATAGTATCCAAAATAGATTTGGGCTTTGCCACGGGGGAGGTGACCGCTACTATTGAGTCTGCCGCCGCCGACCCAACAATCTGCGCGGGCTCAAGCTTAGTCAGCGCATCAACTAAATCGGGATGGCGCGCTTTGAATGAAGCAAAGAACATACGCTGCGCCTCATCACGAAACAAGTGAGCGTTTTCAACATGCTGACGAGCGTCCTGCAACATCGTTTTAAACGCTTCGGCCTTCCCTGGCGCAACCGAAGCCTGCAGATTTTCAACATCTGTGGCAACTTTCTCATAACGCGCCTCTACGGTGGCAAGAATCTGGCCGCTTTGTTCAAGCAACAGTAAGCCAAACAGCTCCTGAGTAGCTGGATCATATACTGTTTTGCGCCAATTATTCAAATTGCTCGCAGTCGTCAGAATGCCAGGAAGCGTGATATAGCCTGACGAAAGCTCCTCGATGCGACTTTGAGTCAAATCAAGATACTCTTTAAGGTTTGTGTTTAGCGTGTCATACACAAGCGCAAATCGCGCCTCGGTAGGGCGCTCCCGTTTTGCTAAACGCGCCTGAAGATCGCGAATTTCAGATTCAGTCAGTCGAAAAACCGCGATAAGTGCGTCAAGTCGATTTTGAAAATCCGTCGCCGCATCACCTGCTGGCGCGACAGGTTCGGCCGCGCGAACAAACCCGCCTGAGAGCGGGATAATACAAAGCACAGAGATAATAAAAAGCGAAAGTCGTTTCATTAGGGGGTTGGAGTAATACAGCCACCAAGTTCTTTGCAGCCAGAAATTTCATCAAGCGCCATTGAAACGCGAGTGGCTGATTCGGTGTAATAACCAGCGTCACTAATTTGGAGACTAAACTGCTCTGCCGCAGCAACCGCCTCGGCCGCCAGCGCCTTATCGCTCAAAGAAGCAACGGTTTTGTTCTGATAGTATGAAAACCCGCCTACAAGAGCCACAAGCATCAAGCCGGCAAAGGAAACGGCAACACCCAATCGCATACCACTCCAAAAGTGCGTCTTGAGCACCTCTTCATGGACACTCTCCTGGGCAGAAGCCAAAATAAGCCCTTTAGAACGCTCCAAAAAGGAAGCTCGGGGCTCTATATATTGAAACTTTTTCAGGTTTTTGGCTATTAATTCCTCCATAAATAACGTTCCTTATGTATAACGAACTAGGATGATTTAAGTTTCTTTTTGAGTGTTTCAACGGCTCGATGCTGGATAATGCGAACTGCCCCTTCTGACTTATCAAGCACCTCGGCAATCTCTGCCGGAGACAAGTCATCGACAAAGCGCAAGATAAGCACGTCTTGCTGGTCTGCATTCAACCCCTTCATTGCTTCGTAAATCTTACTCAAAGTCAGCGCAGTATCAACGCCGGCTTCGTGGCTATCGGTAATTCCCAGCAAGCCTTCATCAACTTCATTAATATCAGCGTGCTGTTTTTTTGTCCGATAGTGATCAATGACGCGGTTGCGCGCAATCCGATACAGCCAACTAGAAAAGGGGAAGCCACGAAATGTAAAACTGGGAAGTTTCTGCCAAGCGGTTAAAAAAACTTCGTGAGTTAAATCTTCCGCCTCTTGGCGCACGCTTACCTTAACGGCGATGAATCGATAAATCGGCTTCACATAGTGATCGTAAAGCTTGCCAAAAGAGATCGCGTCTCCTTTTTTCGCTGCCGCAACGATGTCTTGTTCAGCTTCTAACATATGCAACGATAAGTTGATCTTTTAAGTTACCACCTCGGGCAACAAATCATGGCAACGCTAACCAGCAAGGGCGCCGCTGCCTTGTTTATTTATCATACCATTAGTATTTTACGTTAAGCGGAGTGATTCGTGTCAGCCCGCCGAGAAAAAAAGCGTGCAGCAAGAAAGGTGGAAATTGGTACTGCGAGCACAAGCGCCATACTGCCAGCGAGCGCACGCACCACCTCTTCAGCGATAAACTCACTATTAAAAAGCACCCATGATGGCATCGATTCACTGCGGATTTTAAAAAGAAGAAAGAGCGGTAAAGAGGCTCCCACATATGCAAGCACAAGCGTGTTAACAAGAGAAGCAATGTGCTCTTTGCCGACTGAAAGTCCGCGATAATACAGCTCGCGGAATGAAAAATTACCATTGGCTTTTTTCAGCTCCTCAACCGTTGCCGATTGAGCAGTAGTCACGTCGTCGAGAATACCGAGCATACCAATAATAATTCCTCCAAGCAATAAGCCGCGCAAATCAAAGTTCATTGTTCCGCCAACTTGAAGATAAAACGCCTCCTCTGATCCCATGCCCAATAACTTAGTCGCACGTACAAAAAAATCGGCAAGTAAAACCGAAACCACTAAGGTAATGAGGGTGCTCCCTAGGGCAATAATTGTTCTTTGGTTAAAACCATGGGCTAGCAAAATAGAAAAGAGGGCAATAATGAAAGCCCCAATTAAAGTTACAAAAAATGGATTTTCACCACCCAAAAGCCGAGGAAGAAGATAATAAAAAAGGATTACAATACTTACCGTAAGCCCCAAAATAGCGCCAGCGCCTCTTTTGCGACCAAAAAATATCACAAGTCCCAAGAAAAGCGCAAACATCCACCCAAGAGCGGGCAAGCGATAATGATCATCAATCTGATATCTTATGTCACCGGGTGCAAGTTCAATCTTCACTATAACCACTCGATCACCAACTTGTGGGCCCTGCCCATCACCATCAGTAAACCTATCTTCATCTTCAATCACCATCTCACTTCCCTTATCAGGCCCACTCAATAAAAGAATTTTTATATTTAAAAACTGCTGGTTTGCCCCTAAGATTTCATCTGTGCGACCATCTTCAATAGAAAGAATACGGGCGACAAAATATTCGTCAGGAGCGAACGAGGGAATCTGTGTTTGTGCGTGAACAAAACCGCCTATTCCAATGAAAACGATTGCCGCAATAAGCAAAATAAAAATTCGTCGCATGAATTATTTTTATTATACCTGAACCATAAACGCAAAGCTTGTATTGACAAATGCAACTGAGTTGCATAGCATAAATACATGGAAGAAAAAATAGTAGCGCAAAAGTGGCGGACAACCAAAATCCGCGCCGCCATTCTTGATATCCTTTCCTCGGCGGAGCAGCCACTGAGCGCAAAAGAGATCGGGCAACAACTGCACGGGAAAAAATTAAAAGCCAACAAGACAACAATATATCGCGACCTTGATTTGTTCTTGCGTGAACAGCTTGTAACTCAAGTGGGATTTAATGATGACCAAAAACGATACGAGCTAACATCCACGGGGCATCACCATCACCTTATTTGCAAGCAATGTGAACGCATAGAAGACATCATACTGAGCAAAGAGCTTCAATCAGAAGAGGAGAGAATAATGAAAAAGACAAATTTTAAAATAACAAAGCACGCGCTTGAGTTTTACGGGTTTTGCGGAACGTGCAAAATACAAAAATAACCATGAAAGACACTAACGCATTAGTTAAAACTGAAAACGTCAGCGTGAACTTTCCTTCTGGTCCCGCAATCAACGACATCAGTTTTGAAATCAAACGAGGCGATTTTCTTGCCATCATCGGCCCCAATGGTTCAGGAAAAACGGTTCTTATCCGAGCGCTCTTAGGCAGCCTTCCTTATAAGGGAAGCATACAGTGGGCGAAAGGCGTTAAAATTGGATATGTGCCGCAACAGGTAGATCTTGATCGGTATGTCTCACTCACTCTGGAAGATTTTTTGAAATTAAAAGTAAGTATTTTAAAGCTGGGGGATAAGGCAATTCCTAAAGCCATTTCTCTGGTTGGCTTGCCGGACAAAATCCTCAAAAGCCAAATTCGCTTTCTCTCTGGCGGGCAACTGCAACGCGGGCTCGTGGCTTTCGCCCTGCTGGGCGACCCCGATATTATTTTTCTTGATGAGCCAACCGCAAGCATTGATGTCGCTGGCGAAGAACAGATTTATGAAACCCTACACCGCCTGCAAGACGAGTCAGGCATCGCCATTGTGCTCATCAGCCACGAACTTGATTTAGTCAGTAAATACGCCACCAAAATTCTCTGCGTCAACCGAGAGATGATTTGTTATGGCGACCCAAGCCTGTCGCTGAAAACCGATGTTATTCAAAAGCTGTATGGAACCAGCGCCCACGTACACAAACTCCATTAGTCTAAGCCCCCATTCGCATTATTAAATAATTTCGCATTGCTCGCAATTACTCTCATGGAACCACTTACTCTTATCGCACTCTTTACTATCGCCGCCAGCTCCGGGCTTATTGGCTCTTTCGCTCTCATGCGCCGTATGACCTTGGCATCTGACGCCATGAGCCACATTGCCCTGCCCGGTCTTGCCATCGCGCTTGCGTTTGGCATTAATCCGTTTTTAGGCGGCCTGGCGGCGCTGCTTATCGGCTCACTCCTTATCTGGGGACTTGAGCAAAAAACCAAGATTGCAACTGAAACAGTGATTGGTGTGGTATTTTCTGCCTCGCTTGCCGTTGGCAGTTTACTGATCGCCACTGATCACGAACTCTTAGAGGCGCTCTTTGGCAATGTTAACTCCATCACGCGCACCGAATCGCTCATCGGGCTTATTGGCGCGCTCATTATCATCGGCTTTATGCTGGTCATAAAAAATCGCCTCACGCTCTCCATCTTTTCACCGGATATCGCCCGCACCGCCGGGGTAAGTAACAGCAAGCTGTCGCTTATGTTTTTAATTCTCTTTGCGGTCAACATTATTCTTGGCCTTAAGTTTTTGGGCGTACTCCTCATGGGTTCACTGGTGATTATTCCCGCCGCCACCGCCAAAAACCTCTCGCGTAATCTTGCAGGTGATCTTATCACCTCAGTCATTGTTGCGCTTATCTCAACCGGCGCCGGTCTCATTATAGCTACGCGTTACAATCTTGATCTTGGCCCCGTTATTATCGCCGTATCCGCCGCACTCTTTTTTGCGAGCGTCTTTTTCGCGAAAAATAAATAGCCGCTGCATCTTATAAAGGCCTAGACTTTTTCCTTCTCACCGACGGCTTTATCAAGCTGCTCCGTAACATAATCCGCATACTTGTCTACAATCCCAATCACTTCTGAATACCATTCTTTTCGTATCTTCGCGTACCGCTCATCGAATTTTTGTTTTTGATCACCTTTGAGTTGAGTCAATTCAATTGACCCATCTGGCGAAACACCCTCTTCTTCCAGAACTTCTCGCGCGGCAACAAACTTTAAAAAATCCATATTCCCCATAGAGTTGTGATCGATTGTGGCAAAATAACGCTGGTCATCCCACTCAAACCCGTGTTTTTGAAAAACAACTTTCATGGCCGCGATATTCAAACTTGAGCCAAGTTCTTCAATAATTCTCCCGCGCTCCTTCCCAAGCTCAACACCCGGCAATCCTTCCCTGGTAAGTAGGGCGTAAAGATAACGCGCCGTGCGCCCATTGCCGTTCGGGAACATGTGCGCAAAGATGGTCGCCGCATATAATTTGGCGGCCCACTGCTTCACATTCTCAGGAGTAACTTCACGCCGCATTTGTTCATAAAGAGCGCTGAAATCTTCTTCTGCATTCTCCGGGGGCTCCAAATCAGGAGATTCAGTATTCCCCGCAAACCCAACAACAGATTTCACTCCTTTCCCTTCCCAGCGTTGCACCTTTTCAGCATGAGCCAATCTGCCATTCCCTCGACTTAAAATGCCAAGAAACGCCTTGGCGTCTGTGTTCTTTATCCAATCCAAACGTTGCTCCGGTGTCATAGCGTCAACACCAAGCCGACGCATGAGCTTTGTAAAAAACTCATGGCCCTCGGTTCGTGACTCGGGGGATTCAGGGTCAACTTTTCTCCGCAATTCTTCCATATGAGCGGGTAAGGGGAATCGAACCCCTGGCTTCAGCTTGGAAAGCTGAGGTATTACCATTATACGATACCCGCAATGACGAGAATCAAGAAGTACGAATAAAGAATAGAAGAGTTTCTCTTCTTTTTCAAATATTCCCACCCCTTACTTTGCGCCACTCTTAATTCATGCTTCTTACTTCATACTTCTTGTTTTTTTAGCATCTTTCCATATACTAAGGAAACCATGAAAAAGAAGGTATTCGCGGCTTTCATAGTCATCATTATCGCAATCGCGTTCGGCTTACTCTCGCTTTTGTTGAGTGGCGAAGCTTATGCTATTCCGCCAGCCTTTATCGAAGGCCGCACAGAAGGAGCGGCGGCGTCTGAAGCAATCACTGTCATCATTAACGATTCGCTTAAAACACTTTCAGAGGTAGCAGCTTTTGAAGAGCGCGGCGATATTGCCAGTGCCGTATATCTTATTCGGGGTGAAATAAATAAAACAACCGAGCGGCAAAAGCATGCCAGCGCGCTCGCCAGCGCAATGGAAAAAATGGCTTTGGCAATTCCAGATATCAAACCAGCAGCGGCTCAGCAAATCGGGCTTGAGGCGGTAAGTGCCCAAGTTGCCAATGTCAGCCACCTGGTTACTTATAATGAATATCTCACCAACCTTTTTAACCTGCTTAACGAACGCATGCGGGGCAATCCAGAGGCTACCACCAAAAAGGTGCAAGATCTTGTTGAAAAACTGAATGAAGAAAATAACACCATCAATAAACTCAACTCGCAATTCAATCGCTCGCTTGTTCAATTCGATGCGATTTTCAAAGGCAACCTGGAGACTGAAACCGAGACAGATTTAGTAAGTGAGTCTTAGGGCGTTGCCATGTATACTAAATAAGGCGCGTAAATCGGAGTGTAGTATAACGGTAGTATTTATGCTTTGGGAGCATAAGGCCCGAGTCCGACTCTCGGCACTCCGACATTGAAATAAGGCAATAGCCAGTCGCTTCTTAACCTTAACCATGTGGATAAGTTTCCGCTCTACATAAGGTATACTTAGATTAATCGAAAGGTCGATAATTTTTTAACGTACAATTAGTATTTATGCAAAAAATTGCTCGTATCTTGGTAATCGTCGGAGGCCTCAACTGGGGTCTTGTTGGTCTTGGTATGCTCATGAAGGGTGACTGGAATGTTGTAAAGATGCTTCTTGGAGGTATGCCGATGGTTGAGGGCATTGTGTATCTCCTCGTCGGTATCGCCACCGTCATGATGATCATGCCGAAAAAAGCGGCTGCTCCGATGGCCTAATAGCAAACGTGCTATATTCTAAAACATCCGTCAGCTGACGGATGTTTTAGTTTTCGGCCAGCCCGTGCTATAAAAGAAATATGCTCCTGTAGTTCAATGGATAGAACTCCACTCTTCTAAGGTGGCTATAGAGGTTCGATTCCTCTCGGGAGCGCAAATCAATCAGAAAGGCTAGTTATAAAAATAACCCATTTTGTGCAGGGGGTTATTTTTTATTTTACTGGGTGCCGCGGGTCAGAATCGAACTGACGACCGGTCGCTCTTCAGGCGAACGCTCTACCACTGAGCTACCGCGGCAAACTAACTATATATGTAGAGCTTATGCTCTTCCGGGGCGAACCTTCAAATATGAACGCGATAGTAGTTCGCCCGTCTCGGGTTGGTACCCTCGACCCACTGAGCTACCGCGGCAGTATGGTGATTCTAATTCGAAAATCCTTTTCCAGCAAGAACTTGACAGATTTATTATAATGTGCTATATTAGAAAAAGGCCAATTTTGGCATCCCCCTGAAAAGGGGAGAGGAAGCAACTCATGAGCGTCGTGATTCCGTCCGTCGGAAGGTCCCACTGCGCCGAGTGCCTCGAACGCGGCCGGACGCGCCTCCAGCTGCGCCACGGTCACAAGCAGCGGTGCCACCGCACCCAGAAGGAGAACGAGGCGCGCGCCGAGGCGGCGCGCTCGATGAGCCGGCGCAAGCCGACCTCGACCACGCCGCGGCGCATCGCGTCGCCGGCCATCGCCACGTCCGCCCCGCAGTCTGTCCCGGTGCACGCCAAGGCGAGCACCAGCCGGTCCCGCCGCGGGCTGGCTCTCATCGGCCTCGTCGCCGCCATCGCCGGCGTCCTGCTCCTCCTCTAGGAGCAGACCAGCGAGACTCCGCGCACATCTAGCCCCGCACTGTCCACCCACCGTCTGGGAGACACGCGGGGCTTCATCATTTCAAAACTTGAAGCTTTCTCAAAATTATTCTATTATCGGATTACTTGAAATGGCCCCCGGCCTATCAGGTAATGGTATAAAAAGTTTGCGAATAATTTCTTCTCGAGTACGCGAAGCAAGAGTGAAGCTGTATATCAAGCGAAGCATACAGCGAACCCGAAGCGACAAAGTAATCGAAAGAAAGTATCGCAAAATGATATGGTGCCCATAGCTTAGTGGTAAAGCTCTTCCCTGTGGCGGAAGCGATACGGGTCCGATTCCCGTTGGGCACCCA
>CAYWPI010000007.1:0-33805 GCA_964460325.1 uncultured Candidatus Saccharibacteria bacterium
CCGTTTCTCTACTACCCACTACAAACTACCCACTACTTACTAATTTATATGTTTAGAAATCTGAAAGAATTTTCCCTGCCAGAAATAGAAGAAAAAGTGCTTCAGTTTTGGAAGACGCATCAAATTTTCCACAAGTCGGTCGAGGCCCGGAAGGGGAATGGCAAGAAGTTTGTTTTCTTTGAAGGTCCGCCAACGGCCAACGGCCGGCCAGGCATTCACCACGTACTGGCTCGCAGTTTTAAAGACATCATTCCGCGTTACAAAACAATGCGCGGCTTTTATGTCCCGCGTCGCGCCGGTTGGGATACGCACGGGCTTCCCGTGGAGATCGAGGTAGAGAAAGAGCTTGGCCTTAAACAAAAGGCGGATATCGAAAAGTTTGGCATTGCCGAGTTCAATGGCCGCGCCAAGGATTTGATTTGGAAATACAGAACTGAATGGGAGCAGCTCACTGAGCGGATGGGTTTTTGGATAGACCTTAAAAATCCCTATATCACTTATGATAACAGTTATATTGAAAGCTTATGGTGGCTATTTGGCGAGATAAATAAGCGCGGCTATTTGAAAAAGCTTCTTAAAACCGTGCCCTGGTGCTTCCGTTGCCAAACGCCGCTCTCTTCTCATGAGCTTGGCCAACCAGGAGCGTATAAATTAACGAAAGATCCAGCGGTGTATGTGAAGTTTAAAGTGAAGGGTCAATCGGCGAAGGTAAAAAGTCCTGAATACCTGCTTGCCTGGACAACAACTCCTTGGACTCTCCCGGGGAATTTGGCGCTTGCAGTCAATCCAAAGCTGACTTATACGAAGTTTGAGGTTAAAGAAGTTGCAACGGGCAAATTGGAATACCTTTGGGCATTTAATATGCCTCTGGAGCGCGAAGGATTCACGGTGACGGTTGTTGAGAAGATCTCCGGCAAGAAGCTTGTCGGCACAAAGTATGAGCCGCTCTTTAAGCTAACAACGAACAGCTTCAAGCTTAAAGCGAAGAATCTCTATGAGGTTCGCGCGGGGGATTTTGTTACCACCGAAGACGGTTCGGGTATTGTGCATATCGCCCCGTCATTCGGCGAAGAAGACTTTAAGCTGATGGGCATTAAAGAAGGCTTGCCGATAACCATTGATGAAAAAGCGAGAATGGCTAAAGGATTTCCGGGGGCGGGGAAATATATCAAAGATGCTGATAACGACATTGTGACCGACTTAAAAAAGCGAGGCTTACTTTATCATGCCGGCACGCTTGAGCACGAATATCCCTATTGCTGGCGTTGTTCCAGCCCACTCATCTATATGGTGCGCGAAAGCTGGTTTATTGAAATGAGTAAGGTGCGCGAGAAGATGATCAAGAACAATGCTCAGATCAATTGGATACCGGGGCACATCAAAGATGGACGGTTTGGCGAGTGGCTGAAAGATCTGAAAGATTGGGCGATAAGCCGCAATCGGTATTGGGGAACACCGCTGCCAATCTGGGAGTGTCAGAAGTGCGCCAAACACATGGTTATCAACGGGCTTCCTGACTTGCGCGCGCGCACCAAGTCAACCAATCGATATTTTTTGGTGCGGCATGGCGAGGCTCAACACAATGTTGATCACTTGATTGCCTCTGGCCCAGAGAAGGGGAAGAGCATTTCGTATCTCACTCCAAAGGGAGAGCAGCAGGCTCTTGCTTTTGCCGCGGATATGAAAAAAGAAAAAGTGCAGCTTATTTTTGCTTCGCCTTATCTGCGAACTAAAAAAACAGCCGAGGTGATTGCAAGAGCAACCAAGGCGAAGTTAATTATTGATAAGCGGCTGGCAGAGATACAGGCGGGAACGTTCAATTGGCGCACGGAGCGGGAGTATCATGCGTATTTTGCTAGCAAGCTTGATCGCTTCTTTAAGTCGCCCCCAGGTGGAGAAACGCTGACTGATGTTCGTGTCCGCATGCTTAACTTTATTCGTGATATCGACAAGCGATACAGCGGCAAGCGCATTGCGATTGTTTCTCATGGAGATCCGTTATGGCTTTTGGACAGCGCGCTCAAAGGCTTGAGCAACGAAGAAACATTGAACTCTTCTTATTATCCAGGCCATGAAAAGCACCACGAGGTTTCGGTGTCGTACTTGCCCTATAACAAAAAGGGTGAACTTGATATGCACCGTCCGTTTGTAGATGACATCACTATGCGGTGCGATCATTGTTCGGGTATTGCCGTTCGAGTCAAAGACGTTGCCGATGTTTGGTTTGATTCAGGTGGTATGCCATTTGCCGCTCCACATTTTCCATTTGCTGTTTCTGGTAAGGACGGCGGCACGATTGATAAAGATAAGCTGAACGTCCTTTATAAAGGTCTTGAATTTCCCGCCGATTATATCAGTGAAGCGGTGGATCAAACGCGCGGTTGGTTTTATACCCTGCTTGCCATTGCCACGCTTTTGGATCAGGGCATCGCCTACAAAAACGTTATTTGTTTGGGTCTTATTCACGATAAGCATGGCGTGAAAATGAGTAAGAGCAAGGGCAACACGGTTAACCCGTGGGACATGATGAATAAATATGGCGTGGATGCGATTCGCTGGTATTTCTACACCATGAACGATCCGGGCGATCAAAAGAATTTTAATGAAGACGATTTGGCAAAGACCACGCGTCGCTTCATTCTTATTCTTTACAACTCATTTGTATTCTGGAATACCTATGGGCGCGCTCACAGCCGGCCAAGCGCACAAGAAGAAATGGCAAGCCCAAAGCACGTTCTTGATCGTTGGGTTTTAGCGCGGCTCAATATGCTTGTTGAAGACGTGGGAAAAAAATTGGATGCATACGCCATTGGCGAAGCCGGTCGTCTCATTGAACAATTCACCGACGATCTTTCACGTTGGTATATTCGTCGCAGCCGTGACCGGTTTCAAAATCAGGCCAAAGGAGATGCTACGGGTTTAACTGATTGGGAGGATGCTAGCAAGACTTTACGCACTG
Organism: uncultured Candidatus Saccharibacteria bacterium; assembly: GCA_964460325.1. Taxonomy (GTDB): domain Bacteria; phylum Patescibacteriota; class Minisyncoccia; order UBA6257; family 1-14-0-10-44-23; genus CAYWPI01. Next base: position 2,960 of record CAYWPI010000007.1, read on the forward strand.
TACTTTTAACGCTTGCTAAAATTATCGCACCGTTTATGCCGTTTTTTGCCGAAGGGCTTTATAAGTCGATTGATGGGGTAATGGAATCGGTACACCTTGAAGGTTGGCCAACTGTTCATCGGCACCTCATTGATGCGGAGCTGCTTGCGGATGTGGAAGAGCTGCGCCGCGTGACCGCTGCCGCGCTTGCTTTGCGCGCCGACGCGAAGATAAAGGTTCGTCAACCACTTGCTTCATTAACCGTTCAAAATTCAAAACTGCGCGACAAAGACGATCTGCTTAATTTATTGAAAGATGAGATTAACGTAAAGCAGATTGCGTTTGACGAAAAAATGTCAGCAGAGAAAGGGTTGCAACTTGATACCATGATTACTCCGCAATTACGCGAAGAGGGCGTGGTGCGCGAGGTAATAAGAACCATTCAGGGGCTTCGCGCGAGTGCCAAGTATCAAATGTCAGATGAGATGGTGTTGATGGTTCATGCATCAGACGAGCTTTCGAATCTGATTCAACGCAACGCAATTCAAATCAAACGAGCGGTGACCGCGCGCACGATTGAGGTGCAGAAAAGCGATAAATTTGACGCGGAGTTTGTTGGGAAGATTGACGATTGGGATGTGTGGGCCGCGGTCAGAAAGATTTAATCGTCACACCTCGAAAAGCCAGGTAGTGATTATTCGTTGGCCTCTTTGAGGTCGTCGTATGTTGCCCGACGATAAATAAGGTGCTTGCCTTCTCTGGTCAGGGCAAGAATATAGCGCGCAACGCCATCATCATTGACGTTTGCCGGCAAGAAATCAATGATATGCCAGCCCCTGCTTGGCTCGTTGGATTCCCGCATCGTGGTGGGAATATTAACCGTGTCACCAATTTTGAAACGCAATTCCTGTTTTTCTGGTTGTTCAATGCTCATAAGCGTTAGGCAGCGTGGTTGATCGGTTGGTTTACGATTCGTTTCATGAGTTCTTCTGCGGTCAACTCAAGACGTTCGCGTTTTTTTGTTTGAGGATTGATTTTTATCGTATAGAGCACGATTAATTCTGGCTTGCCATCGATATGCGCTGTTGATCCCGCAACTTCCCATTCCCGTCCATCATTGAGTTTAAAACGTTCCCCGCTGTGAAATGTGCGAGTGTACATTTCATGGACGATTACCAGGGGTTCTGATTCGGGGGAGTATTGTTCAGGGCTCATACTTTTAAAGAAGGCCAATCTTTTTTCTGATATCCTTCATTTTCTTTTCCGCAACTTTTCCCGCTTGCTTTGCCCCATCTTCAAAAATAGCCATAATCTTTTTCGGATTTCGGAGAAGTTTCAATTTAGTTTCTCGAAAAGGAGAAAAATGCTCGATGACCGTTTTAACAACTGCCTTTTTAAACTCACCATAATTATTGCCGCCATATTCTTCGACGAGATCGTTCACGTGAATGTTGGTTAATGCGCTCTGGATCAGAAGCAAATTACTGATGCCGGGCTTACTTGCGGGGTCATAGGTTATTTCTTTTCCGCTGTCAGTGACTGCGGTCATGATCTTTTTTTCAATGATCTCCGGCGTGTCATCCATAAACAAGCATCCAGCCGGAAGCGATTTACTCATTTTTTTGAGCGGATTATCAAGCGACATGAGGCGGGGGATGGTGGTGTGCATTGATTTTGGCTCAACAAACGTTTTGCCAAAACGGTTGTTGAATTTACGAGCCAGCGTACGGGTGAGTTCTAGGTGTTGATCTTGGTCATCGCCAACCGGTACGGTGGTGGCATCGTACAAAAGAATATCGGCGGCCATCAACGCAGGATAGGTGAAAAGGCCGGCGTTTGAACTTCCCCGTTCAGACTTGTCTTTAAATTGCGTCATGCGTTCAAGCTCGCCCATAGGGGTGATGGTGCTTAAAATCCAACCAAGCTCAACATGGGCAGGCACGTGCGATTGGATAAAAAGCGTAGATTTTTTTGGATGTAATCCAACCGCCAAATAACTAGCTGCCACATCGAGCACCTGTGTTTGCTTTTGTTCCGGGGTGTAATCAATGGTGAGCGAGTGAAGGTCGGCAATAAAGAAAAACGTTGAAAACTTGCCGCTATTTTGTAGGGCAATAAAATTTTTAAGTGCTCCCAGATAGTTTCCGAGATGGAGTGCGCCGGTTGGCTGTATGCCAGAAACGATGGTTGGTTTCATAAGAGTATTCGCGAACAACGCGAAAGGGGGCGGGTAAAAACGCGAAAAAAATTAAATATCCAGACTTATTTTTGCATTATCCGCGATTACTCTTTAGTTTATCTTAAATTATCAACAAAGGCGAATTTTGTAAGCAAAAGGGTTTTTTGGCGTCTTTTTATTAAGGAGGCATTATTCTTTATACGTATTATATGAAAAACGCAAAGCGAATAGTCGGTATTGGTCTTTTAACAGCAGGAGCGGTCGCGGCAGCTTATGCCCTCACGGGCGAACGGGGAAGGCGTAACCGTCAAAAGCTTGAGATTTGGGCAAAGCGCATGAAGGCGGATGTGCTAACAAAGCTGAAGGAGCTGGAAGCGATCAACGAGGAAAAATATCACGCAGTAATTGATGGCGTGAAGGCGCGTTATCAGGCAATGCGTAATTTAGATCCACAAGAGGTTGCGCTGTTTGCTCTGCAGCTGAAAAAGCATTGGGCGGCGGTAAAACAAGATATGCAGGCGGCAATGTCAAAAAAGAAAAAGCCGGCTCAAACAAAAAGAAAAAAAGCAGCGGCAGAGTAAAAAGATAAAACAACGCGAAGAAAAAATTTCTTCGCGTTGTTTTAAAGTTATTAACAAAAATAGCGAATTCGCCATTGCGCAATGAGTGAATATTCTTCACAATGAAGAAGAGGTGCTTTATATTTTGTTTCTTTGACGCGCGGGAGATTAGATGTTCCGTGTGGTGAAACGGAATCACGAATGAAAAGCTGAGAATGCGCGCTATTATAAAGGTCGAGCATAATTGTTTCTTAGGAAATACAATGGCAAAACACGCAAAGCGTCGGACGAAAAAATTAATGCGTCCAAAAAAGCGCGCACTTAAGCGCAAAGCTCACGGTAAAAGACAAAGAATAAGGGCCCGAGCTCGAAAGAAGGGTAAGCGGTAAAAACAAAAGCCGCCTTGGTTCATCCGAATTTCCAGATGTTTGCAGGGCGGCTTTTGTTTTGTCGAGAGTCAACCAGAAGGGTATGATATGCATAAAGTATGACTACAAAAACCTTTCAAAAAATAGTCTGGGATTATTACCGCAAATACGGGCGGGATCTGGCTTGGCGTAAGACGCGTGACCCTTATCGTATTGTCGTTTCCGAGATCATGCTTCAGCAGACGCAAGTCGATCGGGTAATTCCGTATTACGCGCGGTTTATCAAAAAGTTTCCAACCTTTCAGGCGCTTAGGCGAGCGTCGACGCAGTCGGTGCTGTTAGCCTGGCAAGGACTTGGTTATAACCGTCGGGCGCTTAATTTGCAAAAGCTTGCGCAGATTGTGACTGAAAAATATGGCGGCAAACTACCAAACACCGTTGAAGAACTCGACGAGTTGCCGGGAATCGGCGCGGGGACGGCGGGCTCGATTTCAGCATTTGCGTTCAATAAACCGGTTCCATTTATCGAAACGAACATCCGACGCGTGTTCATCTATCATTTTTTCCTAGGAAAGAAGAAGGTGCGCGACGAAGAGATTTTGGAACTGGTCAAAAAAACAATAGATCAGAGGCGCCCTCGCGAGTGGTATTACGCCCTTATGGATTACGGCTCGCATCTTGGGAAAAAGATAAAAAATCCCAACCGCAAGAGCGCGCATTATAGCCGACAATCGAAATTTGAAGGCAGTGATCGGCAGCTTAGGGGGAGGTTGTTGGGAGAGTTCTTAATATCCGGAAGTATCAACATAAAAAAATTTGCGCTTGGGTACAAACAGCCGCTTATTCGAATAAAAAGAATTATGAAGGCGCTTGAGACTGAAGGATTTCTACAAACATAAAACCGCCTTTCGGCGGTTTTATGTTTGTAGACAGAACCGTAATGGTCGCCCCTTGATTTTACCTAGAACAAAGCGTCTATATTTCAATAATCACTGGCAAGATCATGGGCCGGCGTTGAGTCTTGGTGAATAAGAATTGGCCAATCTGGTTGCGAATTAAGTCTTTGAGATAATCCGGATCTGTTTTCTGATTATGCATGACCTGGCCTACGATGTTGCGCAGTTTGCCGCGGATTTCATCGATAAGCGCCGTATGATCTTTCAGATAAATGAAACCTCGACTGATGACATCTGGATTTTTAAGCAAGCGACCGTCGTGACGATTCACGCTCATAATAATAACCACCATGCCTTCTTGAGAGAGGAGTTTGCGGTCGCGGATAACCACCGCTTCTACGTCGCCAACACCTAAACCATCTACCATCACGTAATACGAATCAACCATTTTAGTGGTTGCTTTCACGCTGTCTTTGGTGATTTCGGTAACCACGCCGTTATCCAGAAGAATGATTTGCTCTTTGAGCATGCCGATTTTCTTCATGTTCTGCACATTGGCGGCGCGCTTGAAATAATGGCCGTGAATGGGCACCACAAACTTTGGTTTACAAATTGCCGTAATCATGCCCAGGTCGTCTCCTGGGGCATGGCCGGAGGCGTGAATATCGAGGTCTTGGTTCGTGTGGACAATGGCGCCCTGTCGAGAGAAGTTATCTTTGAGCGTTTGGACGCCACGTTCAGAGCCGGGAATAACTGAACTTGAAAATATAACAGTATCGCCTGGTTTTACGCGGATGGACTTGTGCTCGCCAGTGACAATTCGCATGAGACCGGCGTTTTCTTGTCCCATCGCGCCCGTCGAAAGAATAAGCACCTTATGATCTGGATATTTGCTCACCTCTTCAACTTGGATAACCGAGTCCGGTTTGTACTTGAGATATCCAAGCGCTTTGGCGATTTCAAGATTGTCTTTCATGGATCGGCCGTTGATGGCAACTTTACGGCCAATACGCTCGGCGATACCTATGACCTCCGCCAATCTGGTGATCATTGAAGCAAACGTGGAAAGAATAATGCGCCCCTCCGCTTCTTTGAGAATTTTTTCTAAATTTTCAATAACAACATCTTCGGAGGCGGAATGTCCGTGTTCATCAGCATTGGTACTGTCGATAAAAAGCGTGTGCACACCCTTTTTCCCAAGCCACTCAAACTCGCGAAGATCCGGCGTGCCTTGCCGCGTATATTCAACGCGAAAGTCGGCAAAGTGAACCATGTTGCCAATCGGAGTTTCTAAGACAACACCCGTGGTGTCTGGCACCGTGTGGCTTACATTAAAAAATTCAGCAGTGATGTGTTCCGATATTTTAACCCGGTCATGATTTTTAATCGGAATGAACTTCATCTTGGGCGCGTTCGGCATTTCAGACAAACGCTTTTCGATAACGGCCTTAATAAGCGGGCTGCCATACAAAACCGGATTGCCAAGTTTTTCTAACACATAAGGCACGGCGCCAAAGTGGTCATAGTGCGCGTGTGTGATGATTAGCGCCTTGATGTTCTTTTTCTTTTTTTCTAAGTAACTGGTGTTGGGGATAATCCAATCCACGCCCGGAGTTTCTTCTTCGGGGAATTGAATACCCATGTCGATAATGACAATTTCATCGTTGTATTCAAAAAACATGCAGTTGCGTCCAATCTCTTCAAGACCACCAAGGGGAACATAATACAGCGTATCCCGCTTAAGGCCTGGGCCGGTGGCGCCGTTGGTGGTGTGCGCCTCGTGTCCGGTGAGTGCGCCTTGTTTCGGAAGAAACTTCCGATCAGAAAGCGCGCTGGCGGCGCTTTTGAGGGGGTCACCCATGCGTTTGCCTCGGGCACCATGTGAGCGTCGTAAAGAGCCGCCGCCATGACGCGTGCTGCCTTCTCGGTTTTCTGATGGCGCAAAATCTCGATTGCGATTATGGTGCCCGTGCCGATTGTTTTGCGCTGGACGCGCGACAAATCCGCCTCTTTTTGTTGCTTCGGGGCGAGAGGGGATATTGAGAGCCTTGCCCGCCTCACCCGGCATTACCATTGAAAATGATCGGGTTGGCGGCGGCGCGATTATTTTTTTAATAACCGGCTTATTGTCGATTGTTGGCTGAGATGGGCGACTTTGCCCATCGTTATGGATGCTCGAGCGCTGTGGTCCGCTTGCGCTATGTTGCGCAGTGTTGCGAGCGGGACGAGGACGAATTTTGGGTGGTTTTGGAGCGGCCATATTTTTTCAATTTATTTTTTTTCTTCATTTATATTAATGCGTAGCTTCATCTATCTTCGACAAGTTAGTGAAGCTTTTAGCTGTCAGCTTTAAGCTTTTAGTGAAAAGTGTTCTGAAAACCCTCCAACTAACAGCTTGTAGCTTATAGCTACTGCTTTGTGCCGCGGGTGGGACTTGAACCCACATGAGTTGCCTCATACGCACCTGAAGCGTACGTGTCTGCCATTTCACCACCGCGGCCTACGTTTTTTCGTCTACTGGTTGCTTAACTTATGCTGTTTTAGGATCTTTTTTATCTCAGTTATGGTTTCAGTCTTTTCTGGATCGATGTTATAGGATTTTGCCAGGTAAAATCCGCTCCACATCGCGATGAGCGCGGCGTTGAAGGCGGCTTCCAGCGGGGTATTACCCGGTATTGAGACGGTTATCGGGGTAATGCCGCGACGAGCAAGCACCTCGCTTTCGATGGCGATTAGTTCTTGCGTGAGTTTTGTTTCAAATTGTGTGGTGGGGAAAAGCGCAACAAGACCTTTTGGTTTTCTATCAAGCCCGACAATGCCATTATGGTTAAATTCGGGGTAGGTTTCGCAAAAGGTCGTTGTCTTGCCGGTTTCCGTCAGTTGAGCCTTAAAAAGAAGGGCAATGTGGCTTGCGTTACTTGGGCAGAGCACAATTGCTGTTTTGTTTTTCAGTTTCGCGGCGAGCGAATTGCCTATGGCCGCGAGAGGTTGCGGGTCGATGACTTCGGAAAGATCCGGCGCATCAACGCGCGAAAACACTGATTTCAAAATACCCAAGATGCCATAGAAGAGTATTCCACTGGCCTGGCGGGGAACCATATCAATCGTTGGAACGACGGCGCGCGGCAACTTTTCGGCTGTCGCTTGCTCAAGCATCGCTCCTCCTGCAGTAACTATCGCTTTGAGTTTTGCTCTATGTGCCAACTTCAGTCCGGAGAGCGTTTCGGCTGTATTACCGGAGAAGGAGACAAATATAAAGAGCGGTTTCTTAAAGGAGAGGTGGGGAAGGCCAAAATCCTTCCAAACCACGATTGGTAAGCTTATATTAGCATACATTGCAATATTTTGCAAGAGGGTGCCTGGGATGCCGCTACCGCCCATGCCACAGATTACGATCGCGTCTGGTTTTGCGTTTTTGAGTTTGGCAAGGTCAAAAAATGCCAATGAACGAAGACTGAGCTGTTGCGGGAAGGCGATGATGTTTTGTTCGAATCGATCCATATTGGGTATTGATACTAATCAACGAATGAGTACAAATGCAACGAATGGCAACCAGTGGGCAAGGCAACTATTCGCAGTTATTAGTATCACTTGTACACATTAGTATATTGGTATCTTTAATTATTTGAATACTCTCGACGTTTCCAAGAACCATCCAGCGACATTGTCGAAGCGGTGTGAAGCGGTAGCGATAAATTTTTCGTCAAATCCACCCAAATCTTTCGTGGTTGCGTATAAATAGGTTGGCGAAAAAAGAAAGATGGCAGGCTTTGCCTTAAAAATTTCTGTTTGAATTTTCGAGAGCGCGGCAGAGCGCTTTGACTCGTCAAACTCCTTACGAACCTCCTCGAGGAGTTTATCAACGGTTGCGCTTTCATAGAGTGAAAGATTAAGACCGGGGGAAAAGCGCTGGCTTGAATGCCAGAACGAAAAAATGTCGGGATTGCCACGGAGAATGTTGCCAAAAAGAATCATATGATAATTGCGGGTTTTGATAAGCGTATTGTTCAACTCTGACGGCGACAGAATATTAAGCGTCAGTTTAATACCGGCTGGTGCCCAGGCTTCCTGGATAAGTTTTGCTGTTTGTACCAAAAAATCAATGTCGGGCACTGCCATTTCAAATTCTAATTTCACCGTTGCCTTATTGATTATTTTTTCCCGCACGCCTGCCGCCGCAGACGTCTCTGTGGTATTGGGTTTCCAGCCGGCATTATCTAGCATTGGTCCGGGGCTGGTTGATGTGCTATTTTCTGCTTCGTAAACATTCGGGTCATATCCACTGATATAAGGAAGAATGGGGCCGCTCACTAACAGAGCTCTACTGCCAAAAACTGAATCAATAATAGCTCGCTTCGGAGTAAGCTCATTGAGCGCGGTGCGCACCGCGCCGTCTTTGAGGGCTGGATGAGCGCTTTGGTTTAAGAAGATCGCATAATAACGGGGAACATTAATTTCAAATACGCGGTGGGTTATTTTAAGATCGTTCACATTGGCGGGATCAAATCCGCCAAGACCATCGATTGTTTTTTGGTTGAAGGCGATGATTGCGTCTTTGTAATTTCTGAAGAAGCTTACGCGGAAGCTTGGGATAAGTGCGTGGGCACTGGCATAGTGTGGATTTGAGCTAAGCTGATAAGAGGTGATAAATCCATCTTTTTCTTTTTCGTATGAAACAAATTGATAAGGTCCACTGGCAACCGGTTCAAGGTTGTAGTTCGAAAGGCGAATATTTTGCGGCGGAATCGACTCAAAAATATGTCGCGGCGCGATCTTAAAATTTTTCAAGTTATCAAGGAAAAAAACATACGGCGTTTTGGTTGAGAGAGCGATGCTGCGCTCGCTGATGCGTTCAATAGCAACTCCTTGCCAGCTGGCTGCAAGTGGCGAGTTGGTTTCTGCCGCCTGAATAGTTTCCAGAGTAAAGATGACGTCGTCGGCATTTAAGGGCTGGCCGTCGCTCCAGAGCAGGTTTGGTTTAAGGTCTATGTTCCATGTTTTGCCATCCGGAGAAACTTCGTATTTTTCAGAAAGCGTGATGAGATCGGCAAAAAGCAGTTCGATTAAATCTTTATCAATCTCGTTTGCTCCGCCAATAAGTGGGTTAAGGGCGATGGGTTGACCAACCAAGCCTTCGCTGTATTCGCCACCCACTGCTGGCGTAAGTGTGGTGCGGTGATAAATAGCTGTGGTAACAGCAAAAGAGAGCGCCACGATAAAAATGACGCTGCCGCCAACAAAAAGATAACGCTCTTTTTTGGTGAATGAATTGAAAAGACGAAGGAGGGTTCGGAACATAGAGTATTCGCGAACAATGCGAAAAGAGGCAGGTAATAATGCGAATGATTCAAGAAATCCCGAATCTATTTTCGCATTATTAAATTATTTCGCATTTTTCGCGATTACTCTAGATGAATAAATTGACGACCGCTAGGCCGGCAAAAACAATAACAAGAACAACAGTCGCAATAAACGTGAAGCGTTCAAAGCCGCGCCGGCGTTGATAAAAGCCTCCGCCCATGTCGCCACCTCCGCCACCAAAAAGGCCGGATGATTCACTGCCGCGTTCCTGCAGGAGAATGAGTCCCATCAAGAGAATGGCAACGACAATCTGCGCAACAGAGACAACGGATGGAGTCAAGATAGATGCAATCATATGATAAGTAAGGAGTGGATAGTTTATGGTGAGCAGCAGAGAGTCGAGTCGAAGTGCTTATTTTTTGAAGAGGCGATTGGCGCCTAGTAGCACATTCACGATTGTTAGGATGATGGTTGCGTATACGAGTGTTGCTAATCCATCTATCTTAATATTTTCAAAGTAAAAGTCAATTACATACAAAATGAAGCCATTAATAACAATATTAAAAAGTCCCAGGGTAAGCAGGATAATGGGGCTCAGCACCAGTCTGATTATGGGGCGAACAACAAGATTGATCAGGGTTAAAATGCCAATAACGAGCGCAAAGTCCGTTATATTGCCGGTGATGCTAAAGCCGGGCAAGAAGTAGCCTGCGGCAAGGAACGCGATGGCGTTAGCAATGAAGGTGATAATAATTCTTCGCAGCATACACCTTCTATATTATCACTTTTGAGGTATTATGATAAAAGATACCAATATACTAATGTGTGCAAGTGATATTAATGGCTACGAATAGTTATACTGGTCATTTGTTATCATTCGTTGCATTTGTGCTCATTCGTTGATTAGTATCAATACATTCATGAAGTTCAAAATCACTGGTGGGAAGACACTTTCAGGCGAGATTCAATTGGCAGGGGCAAAAAACGCCTCAACAAAATTGATGATCGCCACGTTGCTTACTGATGAGCCCTGCATACTTGAAGGCATGCCGAATATTGGCGATGTGGGAATCACGTCAGAGCTTTGTAAATCAGTTGGTAGTTTTGTGAGTATTCAAGAACCGGCCAGCACGGAGCAGGTTGGTAATACGGTGACTATTGCAACGCCAGAAATTCTGACACACAAAGTTGGCCAGCTTAGCCGGCGCAACCGCATTCCGATTTTGGCTCTTGGGCCATTACTTGCTCGCGCCGGTAAAGCCGAAGTGCCGTTTTTAGGTGGTGACAAGATTGGGGCTCGCCCGGTGGATATTCACCTTGAAGCGCTGACACAAATGGGCGCCAAGATAACTGCTACCACAGACACATATCAGGCAGAGGCACCCAATGGGCTTCGCGGCGCGCGCATTAGTTTTCGGTTTCCCAGCGTGGGCGCCACTGAAAACACAATCTTGGCTGCCGTGCTCGCAAAGGGTAGAACGGTTATTCAAAATGCTGCCGTGGAGCCGGAGATCTTAGACCTGATAAAGCTTTTGCAAAAAATGGGCGCCATCATTGAGCTTGGGACAAATCGTATGATTGCCATTGAGGGCGTAGAAAAATTACATGGAGCAAAGCACCGGGTAATGCCAGATAGAAACGAGGCCGTCAGCTTCGCTTGTCTTGGTTTAGCGGCTGGCGGCCCCGTCCTAGTTAAAGACGCGCGGCAGGATGATCTTATTACATTTTTAAATGCGGTGCGCCGTGTGGGCGGGGAGTATCAAGTGCGTGGGAGCGGCATCAGCTTTTTCCGTCCCGAAGGCGTAAAGTTTAAGGGCATTGAAATAGAAACGGACACGCATCCGGGTTTTATGACCGATTGGCAGCAGCCATTTGGCGTGGTGCTTACTCAGGCTGAGGGGCTTTCAGTGGTGCATGAAACAATTTATGAAGATCGCTTTGGTTATATTAAAGATCTCAACTTAATGGGTGCGAACATCAAAACGCTTGATAAGTGCATGGGCGAGCTGACGTGCCGGTTTAATGGCTGCAACTTTGCACACTCTGCTGTTATCAGTGGGCCAACTAAGCTGCATGGCGCCGACACGGTGGTTAAGGATTTGCGCAGTGGCATGGTGAATATTATCGCCGCACTTATTGCCGATGGCGTTTCAGTAATTGATGGCATTGAAGAGATCGACCGTGGATATGAAAATATCGACACGCGACTGCGGGCTTTGGGGGCGCAGATAGAACGGGTGGGGTAGAATCGTTTACAAGCTAAAGAGTAGTTTGTAGTATGTAGTGAGTAGTAGGGGGGATGCTTTACCCCATAGGCTTTCTACTACATACTACCTTCTACTTACTACCCACTATACTTATGTTTGTACGCAAAATCGGAATCGATTTGGGCACCACCAATACGGTTGTCTTTGTTCCCGGAAAGGGCTTTATTGTGAACGAGCCAACTATTGTCGCGCTCGGTCAGCCGAATAATGAGGTGCTTGCGGTGGGAAAGGAGGCAAAGGGAATGATCGGCCGCACACCTTATGACATCGCCGCATATCGGCCACTGAAAGACGGCGTGATTGCCGATTACTATATTACTAAGGCGATGCTGAAGTATTTTATTGCGCAGGCAACGGGCAGTTTTAATGTATTTAAACCGGATATCGTGGTTTCGGTTCCGGCTGGTATTACGCAAACCGAGCGTCGTGCGGTTACCAACGCCACGCGCGAAGCCGGTGCCAAAGAAGTGTATCTGGTCAAAGAGCCCATCTTGGCCGCTCTTGGCGCCGACATTCCAATAAACTCGCACAACGGCAACATGATTATTAATATCGGCGGCGGCACGTCTGAGGTGGCCGTGGTTTCTTTGGGTGGCATTGTCAGCTGGGCGTCGCTTCGTGTTGCTGGAAACAAGTTCGACCAGGCGATTATGGATTTTGTAAAAAAGAAGTATTCAGTGTATATCGGTGAGCAGACGGCAGAAAACGTGAAGTTTGAAATTGGTTCGGCGCTTCCAATGAAAGAGAAGCTTACCACCAAAGTGCGCGGCCGTGATATTGCCTCTGGATTGCCTAAGGATGTGACAGTAAGCTCCAATGAAATTGCTGAGGCGCTTAATCCGCACCTGATGGATATCGCGTCTTCAGTGCAGAGCGTATTTAATAACACCCCGCCAGAACTTGTTGCCGACATTATGGAGAAGGGAATCATTATTTCAGGCGGTGGCGCGTTACTGCGCAACATCGACGAGTTCTTTAAACGAATGACGGGCGTGAATGCGTATGTTGCCGAAGACCCGCTGTTTTGCGTTGCCAAAGGCACCGGCCTTATTCTTGGCCACCTGGATGTGTATAAGCGCACCCTCTTAAACAAGAGATAACGTGAGCTCGCTTCGGGACACTTACAATAAAATCGCCGCTGACTGGCACTCCGATCACCATCAAGACACGTGGTGGGTGGGCGGAACTGATCTGCTGATTTCCATGCTTCAGCCCGGCTCGCTTGTGTTAGATGCCGGTTGCGGGTCGGGAACGAAGGCGAAATATTTAATAGAGCGCGGCATGCGCGTGTATGGCATTGATATCGCCGAAAAACTTTTAGAAATTGCGAAGAAGGAGGCGCCAGCAGGGGAGTATGAGGTGCTCGCACTTGAAGATGCGGAAAAGTTGACGAAGGAGTTTGATGCGATTTTTGCGCAGGCCTCGCTTTTGCATATTCCAAAAAAAGATATTCTCGCGACGATGCGGGCGCTCAGTAGTAAGTTGAAAGCCGGTGGACTTTTTTATATTGCCGTAAAGGAAATACGTGAGGGTCAGCCGGAGGAGGAGTTGAAATCAGATAATGATTATGGGTACACGTATGAGCGCTTCTTTAGTTATTATTCTGTTCCCGAGCTTGAAAACTATTTTAAACAGCTTGGATTAGAAGTGGTGCACAGCCAAGTGGAAAAATCTGGCAATACGAATTGGATTCAAATGATTGCCAAGAAGTTTTAAAAATGAACGACCCCGAGGATCTTGTGGGATTGCTCGGAGTCGGTGCTGACTGGCGTGGCGCTATCTCCAGCGCCAATCTTCGCAGTGGGGGTCACATTCCGCTTTCCAGTTGGCGAGCGCCTTCTGGTCAGCGACGCGTTCTCGTTCCTTCTGCTCCAGCTCTCGCTTCTGTTGCTCTTCGGCGGAGCGGACGATGAGGTGTAGAAGCATAACCCCTCCTCCGCATATTGCTCCCATCGGTACGGTCATCTTAGGCCTCCAAAAGGTTTTTATACTATATAACATTCGTTAGAAATGTCAAATCAAATAGAAATAGCTTTAATGTTCATGGTTGCGGTAGGATAGAAGAGATGAATAGCACCGAACAGGAGTTAAAAAAGTTGGCGAAAGAGGGCGAGCTTGGACAGGGGTATATTTTTCACGGGCCAGATGCGCAGGGAATGTTTGCGGTGGCGCAGAAGTTGGCGAATTTCCTTGAGACGAAAAGTTGGGAAGTCTCGGCAGGCGTGCTTTCTGACGCTTTATTTATCGATGGCACGAAGCAGAACTTGGGTGTTGATGTTGCGCGCGAGTTTTCCGACTTCCTATATAGATTTCCGGTCGCCTCAACATATCGAACACTTGTCGTTAATGGCGCCATTGATCTAACGCCACAAGCGCAAAATGCATTGCTCAAAATTGCCGAAGAACCGCCGGCGCACGGACTTATTATTCTTATCGTGAATGAGTTGACCGTCCTTTTGCCACCACTTCTTTCGCGGTTTCAAAAAGTGTTCTTTGGGGGAGAGGAAGGCAAAGAGGTGTTGACCCCCGCGCAGGAAGAGGCAAAAGAGTATGTAAAGAAATTTCTTGCCGCAAACCCCAAGGGGCGCAGCGATATTATTAAAGAGATGGTGACTAATGAGAAAGATATTAATGAAAAGAGCGAAAAGGTTGTGGACCACTTCACCCGTTTTCTCATCGAGGAGCTTTACAAAAAACCTGAAGCCAATTGGCGGGCTCTTAAGCACTTATTGCGCCGGCAGCAGGTAATGGCGGATTACTCGACAAATAAGAGACTTCAGCTAGAATCTGTTATACAATTTATACCGTAGTATGGAAGACATTATTAAGGGATTAGAAGAGAAGGTGAAGGGCGTTGTTTCGGCATTCAACGCCGAAGTGGGTGGTTTGCGTTCCAATCGGCCAACTCCGCAGCTCATTGAAGACATTAAAATTGAGTATTTTAATCAGCAGGTGCCGGTGAAGCAACTCGGCAATGTCGCGGTTCAGCCACCGCGCGACCTCGTGCTCGCCCTCTGGGACCCAACACCGATTAAAGAGGTGGCGAAAGCTTTAGAAGATGCAAAGCGGGGATTCACCGTTTCTATTCAAGGATCTGCCATCCGCGTCACCTTACCCGTGCTTAGCCAAGAGCGTCGTGATGAGATGATTAAATTGCTTGGGCAAATTGCGGAGCAATCAAAGATTCGTATTCGGCAGGCGCGTGAAGACGCGAACAAGCGTATCGAGGCGGCGGAAAAGGCTAAGGCGATAACGGAAGATATGAAGGCGCGCGGCAAAAAGAAAATCCAGGACGCGGTTGATAAGGTCAATGGCGAGATTGCGGCAATGGTAAGCAAGAAGACTGCCGAATTTCAGGAGTAAAAAAGAACGACCCCTGCGACAGGTGTGTCGTTCAGGGGTCAGGGGGGTGTGAGCCTCACTCGCCGAGAAGTTTGAGAAACTCTCCGTCGGTCATCCAGTTGTCTTCGTTCTTGATGAGCTCTGACAGGGTGTCAGCTTCCATGAGCCTGCCACTCAGGATCACGAAATCATTTTCTATGTCGTAGGCGATGTCCTCGACTTCGATGCTCACGTCTCTGTTTAACTTCTTGCTCAGGCGGAGATAGCCGATGAGCATCCCGATCGCTACCGGAGTGGTGGAGGGAAGCTCTTTGGCATAGCCCTGGATCTCATCGTCTTCTTTTGCATCAGGCTTTTCGAACACCACAAAAATACGCATCTCTTCTCCTTCTGCCTTGCGGCGCATGGGTCATTATGTGATAACAATGTTTTAGAGAAAAGTCAAAAAAATAAACCCCGCACCAAAGCCGAAGCGTTGGTGCGGGGCGGGCGACTTTGAGGATCCTGGTGGGATCGCTCGGGGTCGGGGGACGGCTATATATCATTGCGACCGCCATCGTTTGAATCAAGGCCCATCGGGCCGGGGTTGCCGTGCCGGTGGCGCGTCGGAGGTTTCCGCGGAGTTTGGCGCTTTGTTCCCAGGATGAGGTGACTCTTTCCCTGGGTTGCGCCGATGTCAAACCGGACGAGCTTGCCTTCCGAGTCGATCGCGGCGACCAAGAAGCCGCGCTCGATTGTTGCCTGAAGGGTGGTGAGCGAGGCGACCAGGTACTCGTATGGCGCGTATACAAGGTCTGGTAGTAGATCTAAGCATACGCCGAGTAGCTCAGATTCACTCTCTGGATCCGCTCGACGAAACTCTATGTTTGCATCGGTTGCGCCAGGGATACTTCTCTTGAGGATGAGGTACTCCCATGCGTAGAGATGAATCGGGCTTCGTTCGAGCAGGATGACGAGTCGCAAGCGCCGTTCTCTTTTTTGCTTGGGCATGCAACCTCCTTTCTCTTTCATTCTTATTCATTTTTGGCCGAATAGTCAATTTACGCTACACTAGTTTTATTCGTATCCATTAGTATTATTAGTACGCATTCTTTTCCTACGCACTACCTTACTACTTTCCTACTTCCTATCTCAATGTTTTCCGCCATCATCGTCATCGTCGGTATTTCAGTTCTCATTCTGCTCCACGAGCTTGGGCATTTTATCGCCGCAAAAAAAGCTGGTCTGCGCGTGGATGAGTTTGGTTTTGGTTTTCCGCCCCGGATGTTCAGTATTAAAAGAGGCGAGACTCGGTACAGTTTTAACTGGTTGCCGTTTGGCGGATTTGTGCGGATATATGGCGAAAGCAAGGAGCAGATCAATCAAGAGACTTTGGATGGCAAAGAGTCAGACACTTCACGCTCCTTTGCGCATCAGAGCGCGCTCCGGCGTTCGATCATTATTCTTGCCGGTATCATTACCAACTTTGTGTTGGGGTGGCTCATTATTTCCGCGGTATTTATGATTGGCGCCGCAGAGAGTGTGGTGGTTACGCATGTAGCGCAAAATAGTCCTGCAGAAATGGCTGGGTTTATGCCGGGCGATGAGTTGGTTGGTTTTACAAAAGCAGAAGACTTTACACTGTTTACTGCAGAGCACCGCGGCGAGCCGACTGAGTTTACTGTTGCCCGGGCGGGCGAGCAGGTTGTGCTTAAGGCAACGCCACGAGTGGAGACTGCTCCGGGTGAGGGCGCACTGGGTGTGGGACTTTCGCAGGCGGGCTTTCCTAAGTTGCCATTTTTTCAGGCGTTGGGCGAAGGGTTTACTACTTCAATGAGTGTGATGGGAGAGATCGTGAAAACGTTTGGGCGCATGATTGGCAGTCTGTTTGCGCGCGCAGAACTCTTGGAGGGTGTTGTTGGCCCAGTCGGTATTTTTACAGTCGCTGATGATCTTGGCTCTGTTGGTTTTGTGTATGTGCTTCAACTTATTGGGCTTATCTCGCTTAATCTTGCCGTGCTTAACGCGATGCCATTTCCGGCATTAGACGGCGGTCGCTTCCTTTTTATCCTTATTGAAAAAATAAAAGGCTCGCCGATGTCGCCGAAAAAAGAAATGGTGTTTAACCTTACTGGGTTTGGCATCTTGTTGGTGCTTATGGTGGCGATTACGGCACGGGACATTATTAGATTGTTCTAGCTATGACGAAATACAATAAGCTTGTTCGAGACAACATTCCAGAGATCATCGCCGCAAAGGGCGGGGCGGCAAAAACGCATGTAGCTGAAATGGTGGAGTTTTGGGCAAAGTTAAAAGAAAAGCTGGGCGAGGAAGTGACAGAGTTTTTAGAGTCCGAATCAGCCGAAGAAATCGCCGATATTCTGGAGGTAATAGATGCGATCTTAGTATATAAAGGATTTGATAAAGAAGAGGTTAAAATGGTACAACAGAAGAAAAGGGAAGAGCGAGGCGCTTTTCAAAAGCGCATCATTCTCGAAGAATCATGATATGAAATTTTCTCAATTACTTACTAAAACTCGTAAAGAGGTGCCCCGGGGGGAAGGAAGCCGCAATGCCGAGCTGCTCATCCGCGCCGGCTATATTGATAAGCTTTCGGCTGGCGTGTACAGCTATTTGCCACTTGGGCTTATTGTTTTAAAAAAGATTGAACAAATCATTCGGGAGGAGATGAATGCCGCGGGCGGGCAGGAGATATTCATGCCGTCGCTTCATCCAAAGGAAAATTGGATGATAACTGGTCGCTGGGAGAAGATGGGTGATGACCTGTATCGCGTAAAAGACAAGAGCGACAAAGAGTTTGCGCTCGGGCCCACGCATGAAGAGGTTGTGGTGCCACTGGTTAAGCAGTTTGTGAACTCCTACAAAGATTTGCCACTTGGCGTTTATCAATTCCAAAATAAATTCCGCATGGAGTTGCGCGCCAAGAGTGGCCTGCTTCGTGGTCGCGAATTTCTCATGAAAGATTTTTATTCGTTCCATACGGACGAGAAAGATTTGGCAGCTTTTTACGAGAAAATGAAATTTGTCTATCAGAACGTCTGGAAGCGTGTCGGGCTTGGCCATATCACGTATCTCACCTATGCCTCCGGAGGAAGTTTTTCCAAGTACAGTCATGAGTTTCAAACCATCACTCCTGCTGGCGAAGACACTATTTACCTCTGTGACAGGTGTCTCATTGCTATTAATAAAGAAATTAAAAACGAGCAGGAGGCGTGTCCGCAGTGCGGCCAGAAAACGTTCCGTGAGGAGCGGTCCATTGAGGTTGGCAACATCTTTGAGCTCAAAACAAAGTTTACCGATCCGTTTGAGATGACATATAAAGATGCTGACGGCAAGAACAAGCCGGTCATCATGGGTTGCTATGGTATTGGGATTGGTCGCGTCATGGGCGCCGTTGTCGAGGTGTGGTCTGATGAGCAGGGCATAAGGTGGCCAGACACAATTGCGCCGTTTAAGGTGCACTTAGTCTCCCTTGGTGCAAAAAATGGGGAAATGGTTGAAAATGCTGCCGCCTCCCTCTATACTGACCTCGCGGAAGCAGGAATAGAAACAATCTGGGATGATCGAGATGTTTCTGCTGGCAACAAGCTTGCCGACGCCGATTTGCTCGGCATGCCATGGCGGGTTCTTGTCAGTGAAAAGACTCTCAAAGAAGGAAACGTAGAGATAAAGGAACGGGGAAATGAGAAGGCTTGGTTTCTGCCAGTCAAAGAAGTGGCATCTCATTTCAAGCAGTTGCAGATTAAAAAATAACAATCAATAGACGCTATTTAATGTTTGGCCTCGGAGTTTTTAAAAAGAATCTGGGTATTGATCTTGGCACGGCCAACTCGCTCATTTATGTCAGTGGGCGCGGTATTGTCATTAACGAGCCGAGCGCGGTGGCCGTGAACAGTAAAACCGGTAAGGTGATTGCAGTGGGTGACGAAGCAAAAAAAATGCTTGGTCGGACGCCGCTTAATATTTCTGTGGTGCGCCCCTTGGTAAATGGCGTCATTTCCGATTTTGAAATGGCTCAGGAAATACTTAAACATTTTTTAAAACGCCTGTCTGGCAATAGCATGCTTGCGTATTATCAGACTGCCGTCATCGGCGCTCCAGCCGACTTAACCGAGGTGGAGCGCAAGTCGGTTGAGGACGCCGTGGTGGGCGCCGGCGTTGGGAAAGCGTATGTTATTGAATCCGCGCTTGCGGCCGCGCTTGGTGCTCGCTTACCGGTTCATGAGCCGGTGGCCAATATGATTGTGGATATTGGCGGCGGCACGACGGAGATCGCCATTATTTCAATGGGAGGAACGGTGACCGTCAAGAGTCTCAAAATTGCTGGCGATAAGTTTAATGACGACATTCTTCGTTTCGTGCGCGAAGAGTTTCATTTAGCCATTGGTGAACCGACAGCCGAAGATCTTAAAATCGCCATCGGTTCAGCTATCCCACTTGAAGAGAAGCTTGAAATGTCTGTGCGTGGACGCGATCTAGCAACTGGCTTACCAAAAGAAATTATTATGAAAGACAGTCATATTCGTGCGGCGCTTGCGAAATCACTGCGTGGCATTGTGGAAGCGGTTCGTAACGTGATTGAGGTTTCTCCGCCGGAATTAGTAGGAGATATTTTAAAACGGGGGATTCATATGTGTGGGGGTGGTAGTTTGTTGCGCGGTATCGATCAGTTAATTAGTAAAGAACTTTCAGTTACTACGCATGTGGTTGACGATCCGTTGACGTGTGTGGCGCGAGGCACTGGCTTAGCAGTGGAGAATTTGGAAAAATACAGTTATATTTTGGATAACCCCCTGAAACCAAAAGAAATCAGGCTTTAGATGCGGGCCGTTAGTTAACAGCCTAAAGCTTTTAGCTTTTGGAGCGATCATGCTTCCGCTTAAGAAGCTAAAAGATTTATAGCTTGTGGCTGACCGCTTCCCCATTCCTATGTTCAACAAACAGCGAACACTTACTTTACTTGTTATCAGTGTTTTTTTATTTTTTGTCGGTCAGCTTCTTTTCACACCAAAAGCATATTTGGTTTCGCGCGTTGGGCAGGCGTTCCAAACCCCCGTTATTTTTATGCGAAGTCTTATGACGCGCACCAAACTCATGCGCAACATGAACGAGCTGCTTTTGGAAAATCAAAGCTTGCGGGCGCAGTTACAGCAAGCCGCATTTACTCCTTCTATTATTGAACAGGAGCGTGTGCGTTATATTCGAGCTCCTCTTTATTCAACATATCCGTTTAACATCAATAATAAGTTATTGTTGGCAGCCGGCAGTGAAAGCGGCGTGTTAGAGGGTGCGGCAGTGTTTGCCGCGCCGGGCATTTTTATCGGGCAAATAGAGTCAGTTGCAAAAGGCAAAGCGGTTGTGCGCACCATTTTTGACCCCGGCTGGGAGTTGCCCGTGCGCATCGGCGAGGAGAAGGTGGATGCGCTGCTGGTGGGCGGTGGAGAGCCAAAGCTGACGCTGGTGAGCAAGCGCAAGCCGCTCATTGGCGGCGAGACGGTTTCTCTTTCAAGTCGAAACTTCACTTATGGGCTTACGCTTGGAGCAGTTGCCGATTTGCGGCAATCAAAAGAGAGTCTTTTTCTTGAAGGACGGCTCATCACGCCCTATGCGCTGCCCGATCTTTCTGAATTGTATATTGGATTATGAGATCTCAACATGGCTTTATGTGGTTTGGGGTTGTGGCGCTTTTTGTCGCTGGCGTGCTGCAAAGCAGCGAGTTGATTACCGCGTGGGGGGTAAAACCAAATCTTATTCTTGTGTTGTTGGCGGTTTTTTCTTTGTTCGCGGCGCACTGGTTTAGTTTTGCCGTGTTGGCCATTTTTGGCGCAACCATAGTTCATTTTGCCCCTGGATTTTCTTGGGAAAGCGCCGCGATCGTCTTGTTGGCGTTTTTATTTTTTTATGTGCGCGACCGTTTTCTTTCCGCGGGTCTTTTGGTGAGCGTGTTGTTTGTGATGTTTGGCACCGTGTTCTTTTATCTTTTGGTATCTCCATCGGTGCTGTATGATGAGGTCGGAGTGATTGCCCACGAGCTTGTCTATAACGTATTGCTGGGGGTGATTTTCTTCTTTATTAGCGACGCGCTCTATGAGAAAAAAGGCGGATCTTCAGTTTGATGAATTTGTTACCGATTCGGTTGCCTCATCCGAACTCGATTATTTGGAATTGCCCATTAGCCAGAGGGTTTTTTTGCTCATCATTATAGCGAGCGTGTTAATTGGCTGCGTCGTGCTTGGCCGCATTGGCTATTTGAATGTGGTGCGTGCTGAATTTTACGACGCGCGCAGTGAAGCGAATATTAATCGAGATGTTTCACTTCCAGCCTATCGAGGCCTGATTGTTGATCGATTCGGTAAGGTCTTGGCGACCAATGCGGAAACCTTTAGTGTATTTTTAGACGTTCCCGATTTGCTCAAAAATAGGGCAAATCTTGATGCGGTACTGATGCGTCTTGCAGAAACGCTTTTCTTTTCGATTGACGAATTATATGCCAAGTTGGAGGAGGCCGATTTTGAAACAAAAAGCTCAGTCGCGCTCATACGCAATATTAGCGCGCAAGAGGCGATTGCGGTCCGAGGTCTTGGCTTGCCGTCCGTTCGTGTAGAAAATGATTATCGTCGCGAGTATCCTGACGCGCACCTTTTTAGTCATGTCATTGGATATACAGGGGTTGCAGAAAAAGGAAGCGCCATTGTCGGCAAGGCGGGACTTGAGCGGTTTTATGATGAACAATTGCGCGGTATTGACGGCATTAAACTTTCACAACGGGACGCGGTTGGTGCGGTGATTGATGAGCGCGTTGTGCAAAAGCCCGTTTCTGGGTATGAATTGGTGACTACTTTAGATGCGGAGTTCCAGTCATATTTTTATAACCGCCTCGCGGAAGGGCTTCGTAATTTAGGGCTTACGGCTGGCGTCGGCATTGCTCTTGATCCTCGCAACGGCGAGATTCTTGCCCTTTTTAATATTCCCAGTTTTGACAGTAATGTGTTTGTCACGCCCGGGAAAAACAATGAAATTAATAGTCTTTTTAGTGATGCTTCGCGGCCACTTTTCAATCGGGCGCTCTCCGGCACCTACAACCCGGCATCAACGATCAAGCCGCTCGTAGCAACTGCGGCGCTCAAAGAAGGGGTAGTCTCGCCGGGATTTCAAATTCTTTCCACTGGATATATTGAGATTCCCAACCCATATAATCCGGACAAACCGAGTCGATTTGTCGATTGGAAAGCACATGGCCTTGTGGATGTGTACTCAGCCATTGCCAGGTCAAGCAACGTTTACTTTTATAAAGTGGGCGGCGGCTTTCCTGCTATTGATGGCGAGGGCGGCATGGTTGGGCTTGGTATTGAGCGGCTGCGCCGCGCCTGGGAGGAGTTTGGCTTAGGCAAAAAAACAGGCGTAGATCTTGATTTTGAAGCCGCGGGATTTTTACCTGATCCAAAAGAAAAAGAAGAGCGCACTGGTCAGCCATGGCGTATTGGCGACACCTATAACGTTTCGATCGGGCAAGGGGATTTGTTGGTCACGCCGCTGCAGCTGATTAATTATATTGCTACCATTGCTAATGGCGGCACGCGTTATAAGCCGTCGCTTATGAAAGAGATGAAAGATGTCGAGGGAAAGAGCACGGCCGAAAATCATCCCGTTGTGTTGCAGGAGTATCAGGATTACACAACGGCAATCAAACAGGTGCAGCAGGGAATGCGGGATGGCGTTGTCAAAGAATACGGCACCTCGCATCTGCTTGCCGGCTTACCGGTTGAGATCGCTGCCAAAACAGGTAGTGCTCAAACGAACAACAATACCAAAACAAACGCGTTTTTTGTTGGTTATATGCCAGCGGCCAACCCCGAAGTTGTAATTTCAATTCTGGTCGAAAACGCACGAGAGGGGAGTTTGAACGCAGTGCCAATCGCGAGAGATGTGTTCGCGTGGTATTATGAAAAGAGAATACAAAAGCAGCCCGCGGCTTTTGAAGAGGCAACAGGAGAACAAGACGAATGAGCAAGGGGGCTTCAGAAATAAAAAAACAGATGAAACTGATCATTGCAAATTGGAAGATGAATCCAAAAAGCGAGAAAGAAGCGCTCGCTTTGGCGAAAGTAGCAGACGCTGAGGGGGTGATTGTTTGTCCGCCGGCGCTTTTTCTTTCGGCAGTTGGGGGAAAATTAAAACGGGCCGATCTTGGCGCGCAAGATGTTTCTGCTGAAGAGGAGGGGGCGTTCACGGGGCAAATCAGTGCTCGACAAGTTAAAAATTGTGGCGTGACCCATGTTCTTGTTGGTCACTCGGAGCGACGAAAGATGGGAGAAGGAAACGATATAGTGGCAAGAAAAGTTGCAACCGTGCTCAAAAATGGAATGATCCCAATACTGTGTGTTGGTGAGAGTCGCGATGAGCATGTGACGGGAAGAACAAAGGAAATTGTTGAGCGTCAGCTTGAGCTTGGTCTTTCTCTTGTCAGCAGGCAAGTGCCAGCGGCTCGTCTTATTGTTGCTTATGAGCCGGTGTGGGCTATTTCCGGTGGCGATCCATTGGTGGAGTCGGATACGCCAGAAAATGCCAGTGAAGTGATTAGTTATATTCGCGAGCGCCTTAAGCACGTGCCGGTTCGCCCCTTGGTGCTTTATGGAGGTTCCGTAAATGCTGAAAACATTGCTTCGTTCCTTGTTTATAAAACCATTGATGGGGTGCTTGTGGGCGGGGCAAGCATCCGTCCGGAGTTTAAAGCGATGATTAAAGCAGTGGCGGAGCTTTAAAGGCAGCGCTATACTCTCAAGAGAAGGCGGCATAAGGTGATTTGTCACATAATTATTTATTAATCGTTATTCCTGGTATGGAAAACACACAAAAGTATTCAGCACGACACTGGTTTTGGATATTAATAAATTCGGTCTTGGTAGTCGCCATATTAACTGGATTGGTCTTGTCGGCCGTCTTGGTGAGACAGAGCAACGCCGTTATCCCGTCGCGCACTATAACCGTATCCGCTGAAGGTAAGGCGCGTATTGCTCCGGATATTGCGACGCTTATCTTTTCGGTTGTTTCGCAGGCCAACACCGCAGAGGCTGCTCAGAAAGCAAATACCGATAAGATCAACTTGGCAATCGATTATTTGAAGGGTCAAGGAGTGAAAGCGGAAGACATTCAGACTTCGAACTACAACTTATATCCGCGTTACAGCTATAACCAAGAAACGGGTATTTCGGCAATCTTCGGTTATGAACTGAATCAAACTGTAACGGTAAAAATTCGCGAGCTGGAAAAAGCAGGAGCGATTGTTGGTGGATTGGCAACTGCCGGAGTTAATCAGATCAGCTCCTTTAACTATGGGGTGGAGGATCCAGAGGCCCCTCAAAACACCGCGCGCGCCGAAGCCTTTGATCGCGCCTTTGCCAAGGCTCGGGCAATGGCTGATCAGGTGGGAGTTCGCATTGCTCGCGTAGTGACTTTCTATGAATCGGTTGGCGGGGGTTATCCCATGCCTTATTACGCGGAACGGGCAATGGCGATGGATGGTAAAGGAGGCGCGAATGCTCCCTCGTTTGAACCAGGGCAAGAAGAGATTGTCGTAAACGTGTCGGTCACGTACGAAATTAGGTAATATTGCCGAGCGACGCGGAAAATCACGAACTTGTTTGCCGGCGGGCAGGTATCCAAACAAAAGGTCAGAAACTCTTCGTTTCTGGCCTTTGTTTGTTATAATATTCGTATGTTCTTCGTACCTAATTCGTTGTTTATTGATGTCACATGAGGTTTTTCTTCTGTCTTTTTTTAATCGCCGTATTGGTTATCGCTGGGTTGGAGGTTTTTGATTTGTTCGACCAACAGAAGGCTCTTGAAAAAGAAATTATAAAATTTGAAACGCAGGCAAATATTCTTGACGCTCAAAACGGACGCCTGCTTGAGGATATCGAGTATTTTAGCCGGGAAGAAAATCTCCTCAAGGAGTTTAAGTCAAAATTTAATTATCGCGCTCCGGATGAAAAGCTGATTATTTTGATTCCTGGGCAAGAAACGGGGACAGCGCAATAACGAGGTATATGAAGAAGAGGTTTACACTCGGTTTTGTAGTCGCCATTGGCGCAGTTGTCGTCATTTTCTTGGGTGTCACTTCAAAAGCGTATCCCGTTGCAATGGTGAATGATGAGTTTGTTTCGGCTCGATTGTTTCAAATAGCTTCAACTGCTACCTTGCGTTACTATGAGCAGCTTGAGAAAATATACGGCGTGGCAGAGCCCGTTGATGCTGAACTGTTTCAAAGTCAGATGCGACAAATTGCGCTTCAGGCGCTGATCGAAGACAGTTTGGTGACTGAAAAATTAAAGACAATGTTTGAAGCCGAATTATTAGATCAGGCGATCGCGGCTCGGGTGAACGAGGTTCTTTCTTCTTCAAGTCAAACAACAGCCATTGCAGTAAGCGAATTATATGGCATTGCGCTCGATGAGTTTGGCGAAGTGGTGCTTGCGCCCCAGGCGCGTCTTGAATTATTGCACGATGAACTGGAAAAGAAGGGTGACAATGCTCAGCAGTGGCTTTTGCAAGCGCTTCAGGAGGCTAGGGTAAGTATTCAGGTGAGCGATTTAGCCTGGGTGGCGGGCCGAGTTGAACTAACTGGCGAGCAGCCGTATACTGCAAAAGTTAAAGAGGTATTCGAGCAGTTGGCGAGCACCACGCAAGAGGTGTTGCAAGGGGCTGCAGCCTCTTCTTCGGCTGCCAGTTCAATGCAAGAATAATGAATATATGCGGGTATAGTACAGTGGTAGTACGATTGCTTCCCAAGCAATATACACGGGTTCGATTCCCGTTATCCGCTCATAAAAATTATTACAGCGGCGTCCCCCCGGAGGGAGACACCGCTGTTGGCGTTGCAGTATCGTTAACTTGTCCGATGGGACCGACGTCTGCGTTGCAGGGGGCAACGAACGGAGTACGAATGAAGACGGTGAACGCTTTCCTCTCCGTTGATCCAGCAGAAGTATCCTGGCTTACCCTGATGGGTGGTTGGGAAGTGAACGATACCCCTTTTCAGGTCTGCTACCTCAATGCCGAGTTCATTCAGCTCGTGCACGCAATCGTTTGCCGCGGTGAGTAACCGCTCTGTCTCTGAAGAAAGCGGCAAATCGGTGTCTTGTCCGTTTCTCCTGCGGTCTGCCTCAAGCATCTGATCGATGAGCGGGTAAAGGTGCACGATGTCTGCGCTAATTCGCATGACCAGCGGCAACCTCTTGTTCGCTTCCTCCATGCTTCCGAAAATCTTGGGGCGCTCCGTAGTCTTGCCCGAGGATTGCTGTGACATGGTGCCTCCTTGGGGTAGAACAACTCACCCTTCTTGTTAGTGTATACCTGCTTTCTTTGAAAATACAAATCCGCAATAGGTAGTTTGGATGTTATTGAATTAAGCTTGCGAATGCATTATATTTCCCATATCTTCAGATAGGCGTGCCAATGTAGTCCCGTCGGGGGCGGACAAGTCAGCTTTCGTTAACCAGAAGAATGCCAATGTAGCTCAGTTGGTAGAGCAACGCTTTCGTAAAGCGTGGGTCGCCGGTTCGATTCCGGCCATTGGCTCCATGGATACAAATTTACCCCTCAAACCCCTTGTAGGCCCCTACGACAAAGGATCAGCCCACATCACGTTTCATCCGGGCGTGGGTGGAGACGATGCCAAGGACTGGGCGAACATGCTTCAGGAGATGTACGTCAAATATGCCGCAAAGCGTGGCTGGAAGACGGTTCCAACTGATGACCGGGCAATAGAAGTAAAGGGGGAATTTGCGTTTGGAACGCTCAAAAAAGAATCGGGTGTGCACCGGCTGGTTCGCATCAGCCCGTTTGATAGCAAGAAGCTTCGTCACACGGCGTTTGCGCTTGTGGAGGTGGTGCCAGTTCTGCCACCGCTTGAACATGCGAAGCTGAACATTCCGCCGGAAGATCTGGAAATTGGCTTTGCGCGTGCGGGGGGACCCGGCGGGCAAAATGTGAATAAACGTGAGACGGCAGTGCGTATCGTGCATATTCCAACTGGTATTGTCGTGACCTGCCGCGAAGAGCGCGGGCAGGGGCAAAATCGCGAGAAGGCGTTGGCACTTTTAAAATCTAAACTGCTTCACCTTATGCAGGTGCATCAAAAGCAGACGCTTTCTGATTTGCGCAGTCATGCTAAGCCGGAGTGGGGAAGCCAAATCAGGTCATATGTGTTGCATCCCTATAAGATGGTGAAAGATCATCGAACCAAAGCTGAAAGTCATCAACCGGAAAAAGTGTTGGCCGGCGACCTGGATAAGTTTATTGAGGCGGAGCTCCAGCTTCCTTAACGCAAAGCTGTAGTATACTTACGGTGTCGCTTAATGAAGCGGCTTTTGCATGGCTTATTTTAAAAAACCAATTCTTGTTAGTATTGCCATAGGCTGCGTTGTTATTGAATGCATTGCTGGATTTGTCGCTTATCAAAGCGCAATACAGTCAGAGCAAAGATCGTTAGTCGAACGGACAAAATCTGTTGCGGCTGCCCTCGACGTAGATAAAATCCTTGCACTTACCGGCACTAAAGCGGATGTGGCAACTGCGAACTATCAATCGCTTAAACAAACATTGATGCGTATTGGTGAAGCGAATACCGATGTGACTTCGGTATATATTACCGGATATCGCGACGGCAATGTTTTTTTCTTTGTTGATTCAGTGGCTTCTGGCGATGTAGATGAAGCCACTCCTGGGTTGACATATGGTGAAGCGACACCCGAATTTATTGCTGTATTAACCGAGGGCCGTATGTTGTTTGAGGGTCCGGTCACTGACCGGTGGGGGAGTTGGGTTTCAGCCGCCGTTCCATTGCGTCACCCGCAAACACAGGCGGTGATTGCATCTGTTGGCATGGATGTCAGAAGTGGCGTATATGTACAACGCGTTATTGCTATCACTGCCGTTCCTGTTTTGTTGCTGGGTATTATCATGCTAGTGCTACTGGTGATGTATGTTCATTATCTTAAAAGCAAGGAAGTATTAATGTTGAAGGCGCGATTTGTTTCTATTGCTTCACACGAGTTGCGTTCGCCGGTTGCCGGCATCGTGTGGGCTGCGCAGTCGCTTTTAAAAACCGAGAGCGATGGGCTCAAACAATCATGGCAAAATACTATACGGCTTATTGAGCAAACAGGGCATCAGATTTTAAAAACAGTCAGCGAAATTCTTGATCTTTCAAGGTTGCAAGATGCCCAGGCGAATAAGGTTGTCTTAGAAGCTGTTGATATCAGCGAGCTTATCCGTGAAACGGCGCAAGGTTTAACACTGGTTATGAAGCAAAGCGGGGTAGTGGTGCGGATCGACGCTTCGTTGCCGCATCAACTGATGGTGATGTGCGATAGGCAGAAGACGCAACGAGTTATCGCGAATGTGCTGACCAATGCCTTGAAGTATTCTCCGGGAGGCGGCGAAGTGGTGATCGCTTATCAAGCTGATGCAACCAAGCATGTTATCTCGATTACCGACCAGGGCGTTGGTATTCCCGAGGCTGATCAGGCGAATGTGTTTAAGAATAATTTTCGGGCGAGCAATGTTGAGCGCTCGCTTATTGCCGGCTCCGGCATTGGGCTTCATTTAGTGAAAGGGCTCATGGAGATGCAGGGTGGCTCAATACGATTTATTTCAAAATCAGGCAGTGGCACCACGTTTTTCATTGAGTTTCCCAAAAAGCAGTAAAAATTCTGCTATACTTTAATGCATGGAACGAACACAGACAATTTTGGTGGTTGAAGATGATGCATTAATGCGCGGCTCGCTTGCTTTAGCATTTCGTTCGGTGGCGGGCACGGTGTTAGAAGCGGGCGATGGGAAAGAGGGCTTGGCGTTGGCGCTTATGAAGCATCCTGATCTTATTATTCTTGATGTGGCAATGCCGGGGCTTGATGGTATTAGCGTGATGCGAGCTTTGCGGGAAGACGCATGGGGTAAAGACGCGCGCATTATCTTACTAACTAGCTTGGGGAATTCTGACGAGGTGATGAAAGAAGTGGGGAGGAGTAACCCAGCTTATTGTTTGGTTAAAACACAGGTGAGCGTTGACGATGTGGTTGCTAAGGCGCGCCAGTTGCTGGGGCTGAATCAATAAAAGCGAGCAATAAACAGAATAGAGGGCGAGGCTGTGGTATAATAACAAAAGACCGCAGTCTTTTTGTTTTCTTCTCAGTTCTACATTACTACGGTTCTACTTTTCTACTTTCCTAGTCTATGATCCAATTCATTAATGTCACCAAGGTATACGACAAAGCCCATAAAGAAGCCGTTGGCGTTGAAGATATTAACTTTAAAATAGAGCCAGGCGAGTTTGTTTCATTAGTGGGTAAGTCTGGCGCCGGCAAATCAACCATCATTAAGCTCTTGATTGGTGAGGAGCGTCCCACTAAGGGGCGTGTGATGTTTGGCGATTATGAGGTGAATAAAATTAAAAGTGCCGATATCAGTAAGCTGCGTCGGCAAATCGGCATTGTGTTTCAGGACTTTAAATTATTGGCGACTAAAACCGCGTATGAAAATGTCGCGTTCGCGCTTGAGGCGGCTGGTCGGCCACAATCAGAAATCGAAGAGTTTGTTCCGCAGGTGCTTGATATGGTCGGTCTTTCTCATAAAAAATTTAACTTTCCAAACGAGCTTTCGGGCGGAGAAAAGCAAAGAGTGGCGATTGCTCGGGCAATGGTGCACAATCCGGCGGTGGTGGTTGCCGATGAACCTACGGGCAATTTGGATGATTTAAATACCGATGAAATTATAAAGCTTTTAATGAGGATTAATGAGCTTGGCACGACAGTTATTCTGGCCACACACAACAAAAACGTGGTGAATGGCATTGGTAGGCGAGTGATTAGCTTGGTGGATGGACGCATAGTGCGCGACGAGCCGAAAGGGAAGTACATCATTATGTAACATCACCGAATATCGAACTTTTACGAAATTACGAAAATGAAAATACTCACCATAGCTCAACCGGTTCGTAGGTTCGTAACTTTTCGCGGTTCGTTGATGAAAATTTTAAGAATTAAAATGTAACATGAGTACCACCTTAGTCAGAATATTCAAATACGGACTTCAGCTTTTTTACCGGCATGGCTGGTTGACGGTTGCCACCATCACCGTGATGGTGATTGCGCTGATTATGTATCAAGCGCTTATTCTGTTCGGCGTGGTTACCGATACGGCCACCGCTTCTTTGGAAGATAAAATAGATATTTCAGTCTATTTTAAAACCGTGGCTACTGAAGATGATATTTTGAATATTGAAAAATCGCTTAAGGGGTTGCCGGAAGTGGAAGAGGTGGAGTATGTCAGCCGCGAAAGAGCGCTTGAGATTTTTAAAGAGGCACACAAAGATGATTCAAACATCAATCAGGCGTTGGCGGAGCTTGATGATAATCCTTTGCGAGCTTCAATTAATATCAAGGCCCATGACACCAGTAAATATCCGGTTATTGCCGCATATTTAGAAAATGAAGGGTTTCAGGCTGTCGTTGAAAAGGTGACGTTTGCCGAGAATAAAGTTGCCATTGAGCGGCTGAATAAGTTGGTGGACACAATGCGCAAGATTGGACTTTCGATAACGGTGTTTTTGGCTTTTGCCGCCAGCTTGGTTGCTTTTAACACCATTCGTTTGGCGATTTACAGCAATCGAGAAGAGATCGGTATTATGCGTTTGGTCGGGGCAGCCAACTCGTTTATTAAAGGGCCCTATTTGTTTGCGGGTATCTTATATGGCGCCACGGGCGCGCTGGTGACGGTTCTTTTTATGATTCCGGCTGTGAATTTTGCTTCACCTTATTTCCAGGCGTTTATTCCGGAAATGAACTTGGCGAGCTATTTTTACAGCAATATCTTCCCGCTTTTCTTGTATCTGCTTTTGTTTGGAACCATTTTAGGTATTTTCAGCAGCTGGATTGCTATCCGGAGATACTTGAA
>CAYWPI010000007.1:33905-44806 GCA_964460325.1 uncultured Candidatus Saccharibacteria bacterium
CTACTCCAGCGGCGCTAGCTCCGTTTTTTCTCGGCGGCTAAAGAGGAAGGCGAAGCCAATGCCAACCGCAAAAATAACACCCATCAGATACCAGAACCAAAACAGGGGGCTGCGAGTCTTTTTCGCTTCAAACATGGTGGGCGCTCCCACTTTTTCATATACGCCATTGCGATCCGCATACACAATGACTTCATGGCTACCGGCTGGCAAGACGGCAACATTACGGCTGGTTGCATCGCCTGGGGCGCGTAGTTGTCTAATGAGTCGGTGATCTTCATCAAAAATATCAATCCGATAGCCGCCATTAGGAGCGCCGCCGGCTGGCGTGTTCCAGTGAACGGTAAAGCTGTCCGAGCCGGCGCCTGGACCAAACGTGACAGGTGAAAGATTGGCCGAGGCGCTGGTGGTACTTGCCGTGTTGGTAGTTGCGCCAGTAGCCGTGCTTGTAGATTGCGAAGACGTGCTGGTGGCGGTGGCCGCTGTTGAAGAGGTGGCGGGCGTTGTGCTGGCGGCGGCCGGCGCGGCTGGCGGCGCGACGGCGGTGGTAAAGGAAATTGAATAGGTGGTCAGAATCGGCTCTTCTGGATTTTGTTGTGAAAAAAAGTCGACAAAGTAAGTGGTTTGCGGCTGTAGCCCAATTATTAGTAGGGCGTGCTCCAATTCAAGGGCGTCATCGTATGCAGTGGTATAAATGTTGAGGGGATTGAGCTGGCTGCGGACGGTCACGCGGCTGTCGGCGGCGACATTAGTTGTCCAAGCCGCTATGGCGGTTGTCGCGGCTATTGAGGTGACGCGCGCATTACTGATTACGGTTGCCTGTGTTCCGGTTGAGGTGGGTGTAATCTCTTCTGGAGGAGTTTCGTCTTCCTCATAAGAGGTTGAGCCTTCGGTTGGATCCTCAAGAGAAAATTTAAAGGTGTAACTTTGCTCCTCGGCGCCAAGCTTGGCAACACCAAGGGCATATTCAGTGGTGTATTCCAGGTTATGCTCTAAGATATTAATCCGATTGGCGTAATATAAGCCAAATCCAGGCAGGGAGCTGCTGATTTGGATAGAATAGGTGCGATAATGCGATATGGCAACCGGCTCATCGAGTTCCACGCGAAGACGTGTGCCGCCAGCACTGCTTGGAGTTTGCCCAAGCGTGACCGTTTCTTGAGTCAGGGTTGTGTTTTCATCATCAAGAACGGTGAAGGTTACCGGGCCGGCGCTGCCCGTGTTGTCAACCCAAAAAGAAAAGCCGGTCAGCGTGAAATCTGTCGCGCTCTGAAAGAATTGCGAGGGTGTGGCAACGGCTGAAGTGGCAAGGCGGAAGGATCGCCACGAGTCTGGCGCATATTCAAAATAAATCCCGGCTTGGGTTACTGGCGCGAGGGAGCACATCAAAAGGGTAAGCAGGGCAATAAGGCGCTTCCGATAAGTCATTGCTCATTATTGTACCGCATTTTAAAGTCCTTCTTAAATAGCGTAAGCGGGTGTATACTGAACAGAGTATTATAAACGTAATTCATTAAGGTATGGACGCACTTATTAATTGGCTCAATGCGTGGTTTGGCCAAAAGGCTCCGGCTTTGCCAGTGAAGGCAAAAGAGGTAATCGTGAAAATAGCGCCGTGGTTGGCGATGGTGATGGCGGTTCTTGCTGCTCCGGCGGTACTCGCGCTTTTTAGTTTTGGCGGATACATTGGCAGATATGCGATGTATGGTTCGTATAGTGGCGGTTGGATTTGGATTTTTTCCGCGGCAATCATTGTGCTGAACATCTTGGCGATCCCGGGGCTCTTTAAGCGCTCTCGGTCTGGCTGGATGTTTATGTTTTATTCAACGCTTGTCGGCGGCATCTCCAGTTTGGTGATGATGGATATTGTTGGTCTGGTGATTGGACTGGCTATAGGTTTTTATATCCTGTTTCAAATCAAGTCGTATTATTTCCAGACTTTGCCAACAACTCCATCCGTCTAGTTTTTCACAATAAAACACCCCGGCCGTGCGTCGGGGTGTTTTATTTTTTGATAAGCGCCAATTTCTTTTGCCGCGGCCAGCTTTTGATTTCAGCTTCACGGCGTAAGGCTTGGCTTCGTGTTCTGTATGCTTCGGTGTGCGCTATCTTGACCGCGCCCCTCGCGCGAGTATATTTTGCGCCTGCTGGCTTTGTTTGATGTTCAATAAGCCGACGGGCGACATTGGTTGTAATGCCGGTGTAGATGCTGGCATCGGCGCACTCTAATAAATAAACAAAATACATTGCGGATATTAGTTGGTTTGCTTTCAGTATACCGGCCCGCTGGTCGGTTGGCACGCGCTTCTTGCCACGCATAGCTATGTATGGTGTTATCTGTTATAGTAACCCAGCTTATTGGCGACTTGGCTTATAAAAGCCACTAGGCAAGCTATGACACATCTAATGACAGAGCAGGACATAAATGCACAGGGCTTTCAGGGGCTGGGTATTGCGCCGGGCATTTTAACCATGCTTGATAAGATAGGGTATAAAACGCCAACGCCAATTCAAAAACAGTCGATTCCCGTAGCCATAGAAGGAAAAGATCTTATGGGTATTGCGCAGACTGGCACAGGAAAAACGTTGGCGTTTGGGGTGCCGCTTCTTCAGGCGGTACTCAAAGGAGGAGCATTGGGGCTGGTGATTGCCCCGACGCGTGAACTTGCCTTGCAGATTCAGGAGACGGTTGAGAAAGTTGGTGTGCCGCTGGGCGTGAAGACGGCGTGTCTGATTGGCGGCGAATCTATGCATAAACAGCTTCAGCGGCTTTCTCGCAATCCACACATCATTGTTGCAACGCCGGGGCGACTACTTGATCACATGGCTCGGCGCTCGGTGTATCTTTCAAAAACAAGGATGCTTGTGCTTGACGAGGCTGATCGCATGCTCGACATGGGTTTTGAGGTGCAGTTGCGAAAAATCCTCGCCGCTTTACCAACGGCGCGTCAGACAATGCTTTTTTCGGCAACCATGCCAGAGGCGATCGTGACCATTGCCAATACGTATCTGAAATTGCCGATTCGAGTTGAAATCGCTCGCCCGGGTACAACCGCGAAAGAAGTAACTCAGGAAGTGTTTTTTGTTTCAAAAGAAGACAAGTTACGCCTACTTGAAAAAGTGTTGGGCGAATATCGCGGTTCGGCATTGGTGTTTTGCCGCATGAAGTTTAGCGCCAAGAAAGTTGCCGCCGCGGTGCGAGCCATGGGTCATGCCGCCGCCGAGATTCATGCTAATCGTTCGCTTAATCAGCGCAAGGAAGCGCTTGAGGGGTTTAAGACTGGCAAATATCGGGTGTTGGTGGCCACGGATATCGCCGCGCGCGGGATTGATGTGAGCAATATTGAAGTGGTGATTAATTATGATTTACCATCCACTGCCGAGGATTATGTGCATCGCATTGGCCGTACTGGTCGGGCAAGTGCCTCTGGTCACGCGATCAGTTTTGCTATGCCGGACGAACGGGGTGATGTCAAAGGAATTGAGCGACTTATCAAAGCAACACTTCCGGTTACTCCGCTTCCTATGTTGCCCCCTCATCGTCCGAAGATAAAACTGGCGCAAACGGATATGGATCAGGCGCGGCCAGCTTATACGCCCGCCAGTCGCCAACGCATTGGCAATTATCGGAAGCGGCATAGTAATTCGGTATGGTACAAGTCGCCGCGGCGACACTAATTTAGGCAGGATGCGTTTTCCACAAGACTGGTTGGTTTGTGATATAATGCGAATATGTACAATGGTTACATGATGAATTTTGGCGGTGTGCCGGGGTTTTGGTTTCGCGGCGGCTTATTTACGACCATTGGCTTTCTTCCTGTTTGGCTCATTGCGCTGCTTGTCGCGTGGTCGCTGGTATGGAAGGGGTTGGCGCTTTGGAAGGCGGCACGAGACGGGAGTCGTAATTGGTTTACGGTACTTCTGTTGGTGCAAACGCTTGGTATTTTGGAAATTCTTTATTTGTATGTCTTTAGTAAGCCCAAGGCTCACGCAATAAAATAAAAAAAGAGGAATAAAAATAGCGCCACACTGGCGCTGTTTTTATTCCTGTGATATGGTGATTATACAACTGAATACGTTATCAAGAGTGCGATGAGAGCCCTAGCTCGATGACTCGCCGGCAACCCTCCTTGTGTGGAATGGTGCTCCTTCTAGGCCCGCAAGGGGAGATAATCGTACCATTCAACGCTCTCCTTTCGGGGAGTCGTTTTTATTTTTTGTATTTTCCGGCCCATTAGCCATGAAACTCATTAATCAATTAACTAACTATCATGTATCACGGAAACACCTATACAGTAGAAAGCGTAACTAGCGGGCATCCAGATAAGGTCTGCGATCAAATAAGCGACGCGATTTTAGACGCGTGTTTAGCGCAAGACCCCATGAGTCGCGTGGCAGTAGAAACATTTGGCGGACATGATTTATTGGTTATTGGCGGCGAGGTAACGACAAGCGCGAAAGTGGATTATGAAAAAATTGCTCGCGCAGTATATGCAGACATCGGATATGACGCCAGTGCTCTGCGTGTCATCGTGCATGTGGTGCAGCAGTCGCCGGATATTGCGATGGGGGTGGACACGGGTGGCGCGGGAGATCAGGGAATAATGTATGGGTATGCAACTAGCGCTACGGCGGAGTTGTTGCCCGAGGCGGTGGTCAAAGTGCACCAGCTTGCCAAGGGGCTTGAGGATCTGCGACGCTCGGGAAAGCATGATTGGATTAAACCAGATGGCAAAACGCAGATTACGGTGCACGATGACCGAATTACCAGCGTGTTGGTCAGCACGCAACACGACGCGAGCGTTTCGCATGCGTTTGTGAAAGACGAGTTAATAAAGCATTTGATAAAACCAGTCATTGGTTCTATTGAGGGTATTGAGGTGCTCGTCAATCCAACGGGTAGTTTTGTGCAGGGCGGTTTTGCGGCGGATACGGGGCTTACAGGCCGGAAAATCATGGTAGATACGTATTGTGGGTTAGTGCCTCATGGTGGAGGCGCGTTTTCCGGAAAAGATGCGACCAAGGTGGATAGGAGCGCCGCGTATATGTGCCGATTTGTCGCTCGTCAATTGGTGAAAAAGGGAATGGGCAAAAAAGTACTGGTTTCAGTCGCGTATGCGATTGGCAAAGCTGAGCCACTTATGGTTTCGGCCGTGAATGAAAAAGGAGAAGACCTCGGTGCTTATGTGAGGGCGCATTACGATTTCAGGCCGAAGGCGATTATTGAAAGGCTTGGGTTGCGCCGCCCCATCTTTCGTCAGACCGCCGCATACGGCCACTTTGGTAAATCGGGCTTGCCCTGGGAGGAGTAGTCTCGTTGCGCCAGGGTCAAGAGGGGCGTAGAATAAAAGCCCATGCGAGCACTGACAAGGCAGACACTTGGCATATTTTGGAGTCATACCAAGAAATATCCCTGGCAACTGGCGATTATTTTTGCCGGAATGCTTTTGGTTCCTTTTTTCCAAACATACATTCCGCTTAAATATCGAGATTTGTTTAATGTGTTGGCGCGGGGGAACGAGCCGGGAGTGTATGAGATCGCGCTGCGCGCGGTGATTGTGATTTTGATATTAAACACAGCCTCAGTCGTATTGCGCCGCATCTTCAACTTGGTCACGAATCACTTTTTGCCAGCAGTGATGCGCGACTTGATGGACAGTTGTTATCGCTATCTTCAAAAACATTCTTTTGGATTTTTCAATTCAACCTTTGTCGGCAGTCTCGTCACAAGAGTGAAGCGATATGAAAAGTCTTATGAGCGCATTGCCGATACGGTGATTTATGATTTGGGAAATTCATTACTCTTTGCCACTGCCATCGTGGTGACGCTTCTTTTTGAGCATACGCTGTTTGGCTGGATTATTCTGGCTTGGAGCATTATTTTCATTAGTTTTTCTTATTTTTACGCGCGTTACAAGCTTCCCTGGGACATCAAAAAGGCAGAGTCGGATTCATATGTCACCGGTCAGCTTGCTGATGGCATTACAAATAACATTAATGTCAAACTTTTCACTCATTACGAAAAAGAAAACAGCCGGTTCCAGCAAGCGACGCAAACGCAGTTTAATTTGCGCAAGAAAAGTGCCAATCTGGGAACGTTAGGGGATACGATTCAGGCCTTTTTTATGATTGTGCTTGAGTTTGGCGTCATGTATCTTGCGGTCGCGCTGTGGCAACGGAGCACTTTGCAAGTGGGAGACGTTGCACTTTTGCAATTATATTTAATTCGAATTTTTGAAAAGCTCTGGAATACGGGCAAGCAGCTGCGGCTGATGTTTGAGGCGCTTGCCGACGCGAATGAGATGACGGAGATTTTGTTAAAACCCCACGCGGTGAAAGATGCTTCAAACGCCAGCGTTTTGGCCGTCAAAAAAGGCGCCATCGCATTCAAACAGGTTGCGTTTGGGTATCATGATCGGGTGCCCGTATTACGTGATTTTAATTTGACGGTTGCGCCAGGCGAGCGGCTTGCGCTCATCGGCCCTTCCGGTGGCGGCAAGTCCACGATTGTGCGTCTTTTGTTTCGTTTTCACGACATTACAGGCGGTGCCATTGAAATCGATGGTCAAAATATTGCGAGCGTGACTCAAGATTCTTTGCGGGCGGCACTGGCGCTTGTGCCTCAAGATCCCATTTTGTTCCACCGGTCGCTCATGGAAAATATACGTTATGCAAAGCCTGACGCGACTGATGAACAGGTAAAAGCGGCGGCCAAGCTGGCTCACGCGCATGATTTTATTTCTCAATTTCCACAGGGATATGAAACGTTGGTGGGTGAGCGCGGCATTAAGCTTTCGGGCGGGGAGCGTCAGCGAGTGGCGATCGCGCGGGCAGTCTTAAAAGACGCGCCGATTTTAGTGCTTGACGAGGCGACCAGCTCATTAGACAGCGAGAGCGAAAGGCTTATTCAAGAAGCGCTCGCCACATTAATGAAAAATCGCACGACTATTGTGGTGGCGCACCGGCTTTCAACTATCATGCAAATGGACAGGATCGCGGTAATAGCCGGCGGGGCGGTGGTTGAGCAGGGCAAGCACGCGGAGCTCCTTAAGGTTCAGCAGGGCACGTATCAAAAACTATGGGAGATTCAGGCCGGCTCATTTGCGTCACAATAAGGCGCCGGGAAACGTCATATCTGTTAGACTCTATGCACAAACCCATGAAAACATTTCTTTTGGTTTTAACCGTTGGTGTGGTTGCCGTTCTTGGAGTGTTTCTGGTTTTTGGCAATGATACGCCGGCGGATAACGCCGCCGATATTACCAATCTTATTCAGGTGCATCAGCCGCAACAATTAGCGCTGATCACCAGTCCGCTTCTGATAACCGGTCAAGCGCGCGGCACTTGGTATTTTGAGGCTTCATTCCCCGCGAGGCTACTTGATGCAAACGGAGTTCTTTTGGCACAAGCTCCTGTACAGGCGGTGGGCGAGTGGATGACTGAAGAGTTTGTGCCCTTTAACGGAGAGCTTACCTTTGGTCAACCGACAACGGAAACGGGAACACTGGTGCTTAAAAAAGATAATCCATCTGGCTTGCCGGAATACGATAAGGAGCTGCGCATTCCAGTGCGGTTTCGGGGTGCGTCACAGTCAGGTGACGTTCAGGCGAGTTTTAATACTTCCGTCACCTTGGAAATAGGCCAGCGAGCTGTGATTGGTAGCGAGCTGATGGTCACCCTGAAAGAAATCAACGATTCTCGTTGTAAGCCCGAGGTGCAGTGCGTGTGGGCTGGTGAACTTGCGCCCGTGTTGGTGGTTGACTCAAATCAAGCGCTGGTGCAATTGGGAACAGTGAACAATAAATCAGCGGCGCGTGGTGATTATCTGTTCACGCTCAGTAGTGCGACCGAACAAACCGCCACCTTCTCCGTCGCCAAAAAGATCTCTGCCGTTGAACCCGGAACGGGAACGCTGGAGGGATACGCGCACATTGGCCCCACGTGTCCGGTGGTGCGTGCCGGCGAAGAAGAGGAGTGCGATGATAAGGCATATGCCGATGGCAATGTGTTGGTGGTAAGCGTCGCGACAAAAAAGAATTACATGACCACCACCAGGTCAACCGGCACTTTTTCTCTTACGCTTCCAGTGGGCGCTTATGCGGTGAAGGTGAATACTGCGTCATCAGGATCCGGTGGTCAGCCGCAGGCGATGCAGTTTCCGTTTTGCGAAGAAAAATCAGTGACCATAACAGCGGGGCAAACAACGACTGTTGATATAGGGTGCGATAGCGGTATTCGCTGATGCGCCGACGCACTGTGTAACCTTTTGGGGCGTTTTTGGCATATACTTAAGGGAGATATGAAGTTGGAAACTTTACTCGCCCAAGCAGCGGCTTATGACGAGGCCTCGTTTAAGCTGCTGTATGAAATGACCGCGGACAAATTATTTCGGTATTTTTTGGCGCGGACAGGGGAGAGGTCGGAGAGTCTTGATTTAGTGCAGAACACGTATGTTGAGCTTTGGAGAAGTCTTCCAAAGTTTACTTATAAATCGGACGATCACTTTTACGGTTATCTTTTTCAAATTGCCAGACGAGCGATGATAAAGTCCTGGCGGCTGCACAGGCTGAGTGCGCCGCTTGAACAGGCCGAACATCTCTTTGTCGAGGGTGAACATAAAGAAGATTATCGAAAGCTGTGCGCGGGCATTCGTGCTCTTCCGCGCGCCCAGCAAATGATCATCCGTCTCCGTTATTTTTCTGATTTCAGTTTCGCCGAAATAGCGCTCGCGTTGGCGATTACCGAGAACAATGCAAAGGTGTTGCATCATCGGGCGATTGCCGCATTACAAAGCATGAAACAGTTCTATGCCTAATATCGAAGACAAACTGAATAAGTTCAAATTCAGGGGTCTTGATCGTAATGAGCAAGAGGCTCTTTGGCGCGGCATTGTGACGGCCAAAACAGCGTCACGATCTCCATTATCATTTACTATTGCATTAAAACCTATGACAGCATTAATTGTTGCTTTGGCGGTATTATTCACGGGAACGGGCGTGGTGGCAGCTTCTGACGCCGCCAAGCCGGGTGATGCCTTGTTTGGCATTGACTTAGCAGTTGAGCGGCTTCGTCTGTCGCTTGCTGGTGACGACTCTCGCAATGAGTTGGCCAGAACGTTTGCCCAGGAGCGTCTTGAAGAAATTCAAAAGCTTCGCGATGACGATTCGGATGAGGATGACGATAACGGCTCTTCAACGGATGCGTCTGCGCGCGTGGTAACCGAGATCGAGGCTGATGTGTTCAAAAATGAAACGGTAGTTAAGCTTGAAATAAATGACCGGAAATTTGGATTTGTAACCAGCGCTAAGACGCGTGAAGCGATCGTGGCAGAAATTGTAGCAAAATATGATCTGAAAAAAGAGACTGTTGAGGCGTTGCTGGTGCTTGAAGTTGAGGATCGCGAAAGTCGCGCGGATGACAAGACGTTTTTGAACAGTCAGACCCGCGCTGAAAAAAACATTTCGCTTGATGACAAGGAGAAGCGCGATGTGGAGGTAAGCTTAAATCAGGTGTTGCGCATTCTTGATGAGGATACCAGCACTAGTTCGGCTGAATTGCGCGCCGCGCTCCGGGGCATTTTAGAAGCTTCGGTGACGGGTAAGATTCAGTTTGAGTCTGAGGGCGACAAAATGGAGCTGAAGTTTAAAAACGGTTCTATTGAGTTGAAGGTAAAAACAGAAGATGATTCTGATGATGATGCAGAAGATGAAAACGCCAGCAGTTCTGATGATGATTCTGACAATCGTTTCCGCGTTCGTCTTTCCGGCAGCGTAGATGATTCAGATGATGATCAAGACAAAGATCGTGATGATGATCGCTCTGCCAGCAGTTCTGATGACGATGACAAAGATGATGATCGCAATGCAAGCGGATCAGATGATGACGCAGACGACGATTCTGATAATGACGATGATAACGATGAAGACAAAGATGAAGATGAGGATAAAAGCGGTTCTGACGATGACAAAGACGAAGAGGATGACAACGACACAGAGGTCGATGTGAAGATTAAGCTCTAACATGCAAATGCCTCCCAGAACGGGAGGCTTTTGTATTTTGAGGCGCGGAAGGATACAATAGAAGTCACGTTATGGATAAAGGCAATCTTTCAACGCTGAGCACTGATTTCAAGAAAACTCCCGGTTTTGTGCGGGTGCTTTTGGGTATCTTGCTTATCGCTCTTATTAGTATTGGCGTATATCTGTATCTTCAGCTTGAAGAGGTGAAGGCGCAATTTGCCGCTGCCACCACCGAGTTTGAAAAAACAATTCAGAATCTGGAAGGCACGGTGCTGGCGCTTACCGATGAAAACGAAGAGTTAAGTGATGATTTGCGGGATGAAAAGCGCCGCAACCAAGAGTTTTCAGATCAGATAGATGAGATCGCGGGAACGGTTTCTGAGCTCGACAAGTTGCGGCGGCTTGATCCAGAACTGCTGAAAAAATATTCGAAAGTCGCGTTTTTAAATGAGCACTATCTGCCGGAGCGTCTTAATGCAATTGATAAAGAGTTTGTGTGGGGCAAAACGGATCAGCGGATTCATTTTCGCGTTGATCGATTTTTAACTGATATGCTGGAAGACGCGCAAGACGACGATATCGATTTGCGCGTGGTTTCTGCGTATCGCTCGTTTGGCACGCAGGCAGCGCTCAAGTCGCAATACACGGTGGTCTATGGCAGTGGCGCCAATCAATTTTCTGCCGATCAGGGATATTCAGAACATCAACTTGGCACCACCGTGGACTTAACCACGCCGGCGTTAAATGGCGCTATAGATGGGTTTGAGATGACTCCGGCCTATGTTTGGCTTAAGAAGAACGCGCATAAATACGGCTTTGTGCTCTCATACCCGCCGGGCAATGCGTATTATCAGTTTGAGCCATGGCACTGGCGGTTTGTGGGCA
>CAYWPI010000008.1:0-42440 GCA_964460325.1 uncultured Candidatus Saccharibacteria bacterium
ACGTTTAACTTTGCTTTAAGTGGCAGTGGCGTTGAAGAGGAAGATGGGCAGTTTGCTTTAACCACCGAAGGCGATGGCGATCAAGACTCAAGAAAGATATATGTGAACCCGTCTGGCGACGATGCGCAATACACAATTACAGAAATACTTCCTGATGGTTAGCAGCTCAATGGTATCTCATGTGAAATGGATGGCGATGAGTATGTAACTGACGGGCAAACCGCAACCGTGACGCTTGATCCCAACGACACGATTTATTGCACGTTTACCAACACAGCGGTGGCGGAATTGGAAATCATCAAGCACGTTATTAACGATGATGGAGAAACGGCAACTGCCGGAAGCTTTAATATCGATGTCAAGAATAACGATGCTCTTTTGAGCACGATAAGTGGCTCAGAAGATGGCACAGCGGTGTTACTCTCTGCTGGTTCATATGAAGTAAAAGAGCAGTTTAATCACAATTATGAGGTGACGTATTCTGATGATTGTGAAGGAACTATTACGTTAGGACAAAAGAAAACCTGCACCATTACAAACAACGATATTTCGTCTGACAGCGGAAACTCCAGCGGAAGTTCTGGTAATTCAGGTGGCTCGGTCTTGGGAGCCTCAACCGAGAGTACGACATCGGGCAGCGGCTCGGTGTTAGGAGCGCTTTCCTGCTCATTCTTAAGCTATGAGCAGTTACTGACCATTAGAAATGGTGAAAGTGCTGATCCTGCGATTGTGCGTGCGCTTCAGGAGTGGCTCAACAGCTCACAGAATGCCGGCTTGGCCGTAACAGGCGTGTATGACCAGCCAACTCGCTTTGCGATAATGCTCTTGCAAGAAAAGTTTGCGAGCGAGGTGCTTGCTCCATGGGGGCTTACAAAGGCAACTGGCAATGTGTGGCAAACCACTGCAGCGCTTATTTTGAGGCTTGTATGTGGCACGCAAGTTGAAACGGGACCACTGGCACCATTCAACAGTTAGCAGGTCCTCGTCATAGAACAAAAACACCCAAGTCGATAGGCGAGGGTGTTTTTGATTTAATCAGCAGAACTGGACAAAAGACTGGAAATATGATATAAGGAAGGTGATGAATAAGGCATGTGCCTTATACAGAACTGGGCCCAAACGAGCCCCTTCTCACAGAGGAGTTAATCGTGGCAAAGCCGACGTTGGTGTATGTCAATCGGTGCGCACAGAGCTATGCAAGTCGCCAGGCATTCAAGCTCGCCACTGGCTTGTATCGATGGTGGGTGGAGCTCGAAAGGGTCTCCGTCAGTGCCTTTGAGGGTCTTAATGGTCTTTTTGAAAACTGTTTTCCTGGGGATCTGATCGGAAAGGCCTTCGGCCAGGCAGCTAAGGTTGTGGCCAGAACTCAGGATTCCGAAACGGACGAGATCACTCGAATGGTGATGCTCTTCTTCTACAAGGGAGCGGTGAAACCGTTCCTGATCGCGGAATTTAACTTCATCTCCCTGAGCGGTCTTTGCGGTTCATGGGGAATGCGACCGTCGCCCG
Source organism: uncultured Candidatus Saccharibacteria bacterium (assembly GCA_964460325.1). Lineage (GTDB taxonomy): Bacteria > Patescibacteriota > Minisyncoccia > UBA6257 > 1-14-0-10-44-23 > CAYWPI01. The sequence continues at coordinate 1,510 of CAYWPI010000008.1, forward strand.
CCGTAACCTAGATGCCCGCCTTTCCAGCTCGGCTCCCGCAGGGAGCCGAACCCGCCTGTCCGCCTCGCCAGTTGTTACTGGCGAGGCGGGAACACTACAGTTCTGGAATATATTCGAGACCTGCAGTGTTCGCCCAGTCTTAATCCGCATAGTATCTATGCGGTTTTTAGGCTATGGACAAAATATCAAAAATGTGCTAATATGAAAAACATAGGGCGGCGACTTCCGCTGTCTGAATTGGGCCATAGCGAGCCCCTTCCCAAAGAGGAGTTAAATCGCATGTCCACTCGGTACAATCTGCTGAACTTCGTCGAAGGGACCACCTCTGGGCATTACAAGGCAATGCTCTTTCAATGGTGTCTCTACGAAGTGTTTCGCCTCAACAGGACTCGAGTCACGAGCTTCATCGCGGGTCAGCTCACCCACCAAGACTGGCACTTCCTGAACGTCGAGGATGACGGGGACGCCGGATCCGCAAGCAGTGCGCTCAAGGACGCCTTCAAGCGAGCCCGTCGGGTAGAGTTCCGGATGAACCGCCGCCATCACCGAAAGGGCGACACTGGAACCAGTGGTGATGCCGCCCACTTCATGATCGTAGAACTCGAAGTCTTCTTCTACATCCGGGGTGACGTGCCCATCGCCACCGCCCGCTACGTCTTTGACGACAAGGGTGGTCATTGTATGGACGCTCGCTTCAAGTCCTGATCGTTCTGCGACCGCGCTTCGGTTCGGCCTTCCACAAGGAGGGCCGGACCGGACACTAAAGTCTTGAATGGCAATATTAAAGATTTTAGTGTCCAAAATAGATAAGTATTGTATAATCAAATCAATGCGCAGTTTGCTGAACAAGTATATTATTCCGAATCCGACCAATGATCATAAGCCGCATCTGTTGCGTGAAACGGGTGTCGCCGTTTTGGCCTATCTTATCGTTTTAGTCTTTTTTGGCTCACTGCTTCAGTCGCGTCTTTTAATGAGTCCGCAGTTTACCGCAGAAGTGTTGCCGGCTGTGCTTGTTGACCTTGCGAATGAAGACCGGGCAGAAAATCAACTGGCCACTCTTACGTTAAATCCAACGCTTGCCGCCGCCGCAAAATTGAAAGCGCAAGACATGGCCGCCAATCAATACTTTGCCCACACCAGCCCGGTGGACCCCAATAAAACACCTTGGTATTGGTTTAATGTCGCTGGGTATGCTTTTCAAGCGGCTGGTGAAAATCTTGCAATTGATTTTACGGATTCACGAGCCGTTAACCGGGCGTGGATGGAAAGTCCTGGTCACCGGGCAAATATTTTAAACACAAAATTCTCTGAAATTGGTATTGCGATTGAGCGGGGAGTGTATGAAGGCCGGGATACCACTTACGTTGTTCAGCTTTTTGGAAAGCCAAGAGTTGTTACCGCTGCGGCTGCGCTGCCCGAGACGATAAAACCAGCGCCGGCACCAGACCAGGTTGCTCAACCAAAGCCAACGCCGACTCAAGTTGCGGTAGTCACCCCAAATCCAGCCCCGACGGTTGCTGGAACAGCTGAGTCGAAAGAAGAAACTCGCGTTGCGGGCGAATCTGCCGTTACCGATCAAAAGTTAGTGACTATCGCTGAAGATGAAAAGTTTATCGCGGTTGAAGAGATAACACCCGCCGGAGGCGGGCAGGCGGGTACGCCAGAACTTATTTCTGACCCACCAAGCGGCCCAGCAACGACCACAGACGCACCAGCGCCAAAATACGCCAGCTGGTCTGAGCGCCTTTTGTCCTCTCCGCATAAAACACTAGAATATTCCTATATTGCGTTAAGCGGTCTCATTCTCATTGTCATTTTATTAATGATCAATAAAGAAATTGAGCGTCATCACTTAAAACATATTTTTTATGGCTTGCTTCTGCTGGTGCTGATGTATGTCTTGCTTTCAGCCAGTAAGGCGGTGTTAGTCGGCGAAGTTCTAGTGAAATAAAAGGCCGCCCAATTCGAGGGGCGGCTCTCGGCCACGGATATTTCCATGGCTAGTAGTGATACCAATTGCGGCGCGGATCGCGCCAGCTATTTCGCTGGCGCACCCTTTGGACGCTGCGCGTACGAGAGTATTTTCCCAGGATCTTTGCGATCCTTAAGATCAGATCCACATACTCAGACATTGACCGCAATCCTTGTCCGAGTTTTCTTTCCATGCTTGATTCCCTCCTTATACATTCCGCTACAAATCTCGTTGACGCGATTTACCGCGCCCCGCAGGTGTAGCTTTCCCGGTTTTGCGCCCTTGGCGCGCCAGCGATCAATGTCGTGCCACACGGATTTCACGATGCGCTTGAGCATGGCATAACGCGCGCGTCGGCTTCTCCTTTACGAGTTCCAGCAATATTTCGCGATGCTTCCTTTTTGTCAGCACAAACGCGCAGCGGATCACCGAAACATCATCCGGAGTGAGTTTTTTTACGCGCCCCATTACGCCTCCTTCTTTTCTAAGGGTAACAAGTGATGTGGCAATAATCAAAAAATATTAGCCGAGCATCGAAGCCAAGAAGAGAACTGCAGAAATTGAAACGCCGGCGCCGACAATCTGATGAACGCGAAGCTTTTCACCATTGATTAATATACCCAAGAGTGAGGCGATTGCCACATAACACTCTGTGATGGTGGTGGCAACCGGAATCGGCAGGTAAAGAACCGCATACGCGTAACACACCCAAGCCGTGTTACCAAGTAAGCAGACAAGTGATGCGGTGTAGGGATATCGGCGAATATGCTTCATCATTTGCAAAAAACCACCGTTGCCAAGAAGGTAAAAAAACGTAATCACCGTCAATACAAGTTGTAAAAACCAAATAGCAAAAAGGGGAGATGTTTCACGGCTGGCGATACCGACACTTAAATTTATACAGGCCAGCCCGATGGCGCCAAAAAATGCCATTACCACTCCTTTTTCAAGCATGCGCTTATGATAGCGTAAATTAGGCATGCTTTTGGTTATGGTCAGCATAATGCCGACAAGCACAATCATCATGACGATAAAGGGCAAAGTGCCAAGTTGCTCTCCGAAAAAGAAATATCCGAGAAGGGCAACAAATGGAAGCTCAAGGGCAATAATCGGTTCCACCACGGATAATTTTCCGCGAGTAAGCGCATGAAAGTTGAGTAATAAGCCGCTGAGCATGATGAATGCCGCGACAAAAAGCATAAAAATATCTCGTGGCTCAGACAAACCAGCAACAATATGCGGACGGGCAAAGGGGTATAGCCCGATTGCGCCGGTTGCGGCAAGCAAAAAGAGGGTTTGCCAGATACCAATTTTACGTGCAGCTTTCTGAATATTAAAATCACCGAATCCCCAGGCTAACATCGCGCCCAGGGCAAAAAAAACTCCAGTCATATCTTTAGTATACCAGAGTAAGGTGTATGGGTCCCAAAAACAAGCAACAACTCGTTCCAAAATTGTGATATAATAATTCCAAACCTTTGACAATTGACCTACGACATTTGACCCGAAAACAATCTTGATTCATTTGTTAACTTTATGATTCTCATTAAGGATAGCTTGATAGTAGACGGCACGGGCGCTCCAGCACAACGAGCAGATATCGTGCTTAAGGATGATCGCATCGTTGCCATCGGCAACTTGAAGAGCCATGAAGCTGATACCGTAATAGACGGGCTGGGTACCATTACGACCCCGGGCTTTATTGATGTGAACACCGACTCCGATCATTATCTGAGCTTATTTTCTAATCCGTTACAACAGGATTTTCTTTTACAAGGAGTGACCACGATTATCGGTGGACACTGCGGCAGCTCCCTGGCCCCCCTTTTATACGGTACGCTGGAAAGTATTCGAAAATGGGGAGATACCACTGGTATTAACGTAAACTGGAACACCACTGCAGAATTTCTGAAAACCCTAGAGCGAGTAAAGTTAGGCGTTCATTTTGGCACGCTTGTTGGGCATTCCACCATTCGGCGCGCGCTTATTGGCGAAGCGCACCGCGATCTTACCGAGCGAGAGATGGAGGTATTCATTGAGATTGTAAAAACAGCCCTCAAAGAAGGCGCGCTTGGGCTTTCCACGGGTCTTGGTTACAGTCATGGACGCGGCACCCCGTATGCCGAAATAAAGGAGTTGGTCGCTCTCGTCAAAAAATATGATGGGGTATACACCACGCACTTGCGTAATGAACGTGAGGATGTAGTTGAAGCAGTTCAGGAAACAATCCGCATCGCGAGCGAAACCGGCGTTCGAACGCTCATTAGTCACTTTCGACCAATTATTGGTTTTGAGGATGCCTTTGAAAAAGCCCGTACCTTGCTTGAATCGAGTCCGGAGGCGGCAAATATTCATTTCGATCTTTATCCATTTAATTACAGTATTTTACCTATTTACACCCTTCTCCCATCTTGGGCGCATGAAGGCAGCCTTGAACAAATGTTTGCCGACGTAATGAACGAACAAATGGAGGCCGAGATCATAAAAGATATCCCAAGTTTTAAATCTGAAGATCTTATTATCGCCAGAGCCACTGGATTTGACTATTTAGTTGGGAAGTCGGTTGGCCAGTTTAGTAAGGGGCAAGGGATGACGCTCAAAAAAGGCCTTTTATATCTCATGCGCATTACGAAGCTAAAAGCCGTATTATTTTATAAGAATATTAATCTGGCGGTTGCCCAGCATGCACTTATGAGTGACCAAGCCTTGGTCGCCAGTAATAGCCCAAGCCTTATTGCAGGGAACAACATACTTGAAAACGATCGCGCGAAGAAAACATTTACGGAATTTCTCCACTTGCTTTCACAATACAAGAAAAAATCACTTGAATGGGCAGTGGCAAAAATAACAAGCGAACCGGCTCGGAAATTTAATCTGAAAGATCGCGGTATCTTAAAAGCGGGCGCATTTGCCGATCTCGTTATGATGCGTCCCATGATTCCGAATAAGCCCGCGGGCGGAGACAATAAAATTGTGCACGTCTTTGTCGCCGGAGAAATGGCAGTTAAAGATGGTCAGGCAACTGGCATACGCGCCGGACGCGTTATTCGTCGAACCTCATGAGCCCCCTCAACGCCAATTTACTATTAAACGACCTTGTTCAGTATGGCTTACAAGAAGGGCCACAAACCTGATTATCTCATTCTCTTTTCAACTGGACTTCTTGTCTTATTTGGTCTCGTGATGCTCTCATCCGCCTCGGCGCATCTTGGTCAACAGGATTTTGGCGACACGTATCACTACCTTAAACATCAAGTTTTCTATGGACTCTCGCTTGGCCTGCTCGGTTTTTTGATCGCCAGTAAAATCTATTACGGATTCTGGCGTAATAAATGGGTGAGTGTCACTCTGCTTATCATCTCCATTATTGGTCTTTTATTAGTCTTTACTCCTCTTGGATTTTCGACAAAAGGCGCAACGCGATGGCTAGACATTGCGGGTATGAGCGTGCAGCCATCGGAGTTTTTAAAGCTCACGCTGGTTATTTATTTGGCAACATGGCTTTCCTCTAAAGAATTTCGTAACAAGTCATTTCAAGCCGGCTATATTCCTTTTGCGATTATTATTGGTATTGTCTCTACCTTGTTGGTTATTCAACGCAGCACTAGTCCTGTAGTTATTATCATTGGCGCAAGTTTAGCAATGTACTTGATGAGCGGAGCAAAATTTCGCTATGTGTTCGGTACGGTCATTATTGGGGTTGCGGCACTCGTACTTATTGTTTCCACCTCTGAATATCGCGCTCAACGTGTTTTGAGTTTTCTGAACCCCGAAGCTGATCCGCAAAATACGGGATATCATATCATTCAAGCAACAACCGCGATTGGTGCCGGCGGGCTGACCGGTGTTGGGTATGGTCAGTCTATTGTGAAATATCGACTTCCTGAACCAATAGGCGATTCGATTTTCGCGGTTATTGCCGAAGAGTTCGGCTTTGTGGGTGTTCTTGGCCTTGTGGGCGTTTTTATCTTTCTTATTCTGCGTATTTTTCTGTCAGCTCGTTCAATGGCTGACACGTTCGGTCGCTTACTCCTGATTGGTTTTGGTTCTATTCTAGCCATCCAAACATTCTTTAATATCGGTTCGATGACCGGCATCTTGCCGCTCACGGGCACCCCGCTGCCCTTTATTAGCTATGGTGGCACCATGCTTATGGTTTACCTCACTATGATGGGAATTGTGGTGAATATATCCAAATATACTTCATAACAAGCGGCTTTTGGCATTTTGTGCATACCATAGAGCAACTTTGTGTTCAAAAACAGGGATATTTAGGCTAGAATATATCCATGGCACCCTCAACGGAACGCTTATTCAAACTTCGTCTCCTGCTCGTTGGCGGCGGGACCGGAGGACATATTTACCCGCTGGTTATCATTAAAAAGAAAATCCAGGAGTATTGCGAAGAACACAACATTCAACTTGATGCCCGTTATTTCGGCGACGCGGGCGCTTTTGGTACATATTTACGTAATCACGGCATCCAGACAACATATATCACCGCAAGCAAGATGCGTCGCTATTTTTCTCTTCTCAATGTCGTTGATTTCTTTAAATTTTTTTGGGGCATTATAGCGGCGATTGTTAAACTTTTTTGGTTCATGCCCGATGTGGTGTTTTCAAAGGGCGGCCCTGGGGCACTTGCCATTATTTTTGCCGCGCGCTTTTACCGAATTCCTGTCGTGATTCATGAATCGGATGCCGCAGCGGGTATGACAAGCAAGGCTTCAGCGAAACACGCGGAAATCATTGAAGTCGCCTTCGAAGAGGCTATTAGCGACTTTCCGTCCGATCGCCAAGTGCGGGTTACTGGCGGGCTAGTGCGCGATGCGATTGCTATTGATGAACCGCGCGCAACCAGTCGTTTGGCGATGGGAATGCCAACAGGGTTACCAGTTATTCTTTTTTTAGGTGGCAGCCAAGGCGCTCAAAGTATGAATTATTTTATACTCGAAAATGCCGAGGAGTTGCTTAAACACTTTGCGATTATTCACCAAGTGGGCCGCGCGAACTTTCTTCAATATAAGGCAGAATACGAGTTTATGAGTCGCAACCATACCGATGCATTGCACGCAAATTATCGCATGCATCCATATTTGGACGACAGCGAGATGGCAACCGCTTTAAACGCCGCGGATATCGTTGTGTGTCGTTCCGGCAGTCAAATTTTCGAACTTGCCGCTTTGGGCAAGCCATCAATTCTTATTCCATTGCCATCGTCTGCAAACAACCATCAGCGTGAGAATGCGTATGCCTATGCCAAAAGTGGCGCGGCCATAGTGATTGAGGAGGAAAACCTTTTACCGGGCGTTTTCGTCACGCAGGTTAAAAAAATTATGAGCGATCCCGCCTTGCTTGAGCGAATGAGCCAATCAGCGAGAACCTTTTACAAAGCCAACGCAGCTGACGTCATTGCCAAGGATGTTCTTGATGCCTCGCGCATTGCGCGATACTATGGAGACCAACTTGAAAGCACCGGAGTAAACTAACCAAAATGCATATGATGGTCTCTCATACAAAGCCTGTTCGCGTAAGAATGGCCCCGTCGCCAACGGGCAGTTTGCATATCGGCACGGCACGAACCGCCCTTTTTAATCTTTTATTTGCCAAGAATAAGGGCGGGAAATTAATTCTGCGCATTGAAGATACCGATGTTGAGCGTTCAACTAAAGAATCAGAACGGGATATTTTAGAGAACTTAGCTTGGCTTGGTATTTCTTTTGATGAAGGCGTGATGCCTGATGGAACAGAAAAAGGCGAATATGGACCGTATCGGCAAATGGAACGACTTGATATTTACGAGGCAGCACTCAACAAGTTACTTGCTGAACATAAGGCCTATTATTGCTTTTGTAGTAAAGAAGAACTGGAAGCGATGCGTATCAACCAAGAAACGTCTGGAGAGCTCCCTAAGTACAGTGGTAAGTGCCGACAGATAACCGACGAAGAAGCTCATCGGCGTCTTACTGCCGGCGAAAACTCAGTCATTCGCATAAAAGTGCCAGCAGTTGGCACGCTAACTTTTACTGATCTTATTCGCGGCGAAGTAACTACTGATATTGGCTTGCTTGGCGACATGGTTATTGCTAAAAGTTTGCGCCAGCCGCTCTATAACTTTGCCGTTGTTATTGATGATGAAACGATGCGTATCAGCCATGTTATTCGGGGCGAAGATCATCTTGCAAATACGCCAAAACAGCTCTTGATCGCCGAAGCCCTGGGGTATACATCACCCAAGTTCGCGCATTTGCCCATTATTCTAAGCGCGACCGGCAAGGGAAAGATGAGCAAGCGTGATGGTGGAACTACCATTAAAGAATATCGCGATGCAGGATATCTGCCACAGGCAATTATTAACTTTCTTGGCTTGCTTGGCTGGCACCCAGCACCGCCTGAAGGCGTAGTCCGCGGCGAGTCTCTCCATGAGCGAGAGTTGTTTACCATAGACGAAATGGCGAAGGTTTTCTCACTCGACCGAGTTCAAAAAGCCGGTGCAAAATTTAATCTTGAAAAATTAAATTGGTTTTCAAATACGTACATTCGCCAAATGGACGATACGAAATTGTATGCAATGCTGCAAGAACATTTCTTACCCGCGGTCATACATCCACTACGTGCCCAAAACATCGTTATTCCCGATGATGACCAGTTTATCAAAATGATTGCGCTTACCAAAGAACGGGTGAGCAAGCTTTCTGACTTTTTACCGGCGTTTTCGATGTTTATTAAATTGCCGGCCTATGAATCATCGTTGCTGATTTGGAAAAAGGGGAGTCTTGCGAGCGCGAAAGAAAATCTATCAGAAGTACTAACCCAACTTGAACTCATTCCCGAAGTTGATTTTACGAAGGCCAAACTCGAAGAAAAGCTTATGCCCCTGGCTGAACGTAAAGGTCGCGGAGACGTGCTGTGGCCACTTCGAGTCGCATTATCCGGCAGTGAAGCCTCTCCGGGACCCTTTGACATCCTAGCCATTCTTGGCAAGCACGAAAGCCTATTGCGCATCGAGTTCGCCTTGACCAAGTTGGCAGAATCATAAAGCATGACCAGAAAACGCCCACGCGCAATCAATCGTATCTCGTTACTTGCATTCCTGGTTTTATCAGGAATGCTTTCGGTACTTTTTCAGCCCGTTGTTTCATTCGCGCTAACCGAAGAAGAGCTAAAAGCCGTTATTGATCAAAAGAACGCAGAGCTCGAAAAAGTAAATGCTGAAATTCAAAAAACGCAAAACACATTAAGCGCGACAAGCGCCTATGCTAGCACGCTTGCCAAGCAAATTAGCACTATTGATAAAAGCATCAATCAGGTTGCGCTTAATATTCGTTCAAGCGAGCTGACCATTGATAAGCTTTCATTGCAGATCGCGTCACTTGAAGAAGCGGTGGCTGAACAGGAACAGGAACTCGCCCATAAGCGTAGCGCCATCGGTCAAACATTACGACAAATGCAGGAAAAGGATAATGAAAATTTACTGATGGTTTTCTTGAAAAGCAAAAGCTTGGCAGAAGGGCTGGCTACCTCGCAAAACATCCTTGACCTCAATGAAGGATTGCTAGTTGCTGTTTCCGATATCGAGCGCATTAAGGCGCAAATTAACCAACAAATTGATGAGGTCAGCGAGAAAAAAGAGATTAAAGAAAACGAAAGTGAAACATTACGAGCTAAAAAAGCGATCATTGAAGATCAGAAGGCTGAACGCAGTACTATTCTTAAAAATACCAAAAATCAAGAAAGCGCCTATCAGGCAATGTTGCGTGAACTCGAAGAAAAACAGGCGGCTATCGCAAAACAAATCGACGATATTGAAGCTCAGCTGCGTAAAGACTTTGACCCAGCGCTTATTCCCGCTGCCGGCGCCGGCGAGCTCGGCTATCCCGTTGCTAGTCCACGACTCACCCAAACATACGGCGCCACCGCATTTGCTCAACGCGCCTACCGTAGCGGGTTTCATAATGGTGTTGATTATGGCATGAGCATCGGCACGCCAATCTTCGCCGCCGAGGACGGAGAAGTTGTCGCCGCTGTGGCCACTACGTCAAAGCTACAATACGGGTATTATATTCTCATCAAACACCACAACAACCTTTCAACGCTTTATGCTCATCTCTCCCGCTTTGCCGTAACCAAAGGCGCTCAAGTGAAAAGGGGAGATATCATTGGCTACTCTGGTAACACCGGATATGTTACCGGCCCACACTTGCACTTTGTCGTGTATCAATCGGCAACCGTCCAGTTAAAATCTATTGCAGGAGCTGGATTGGTTCCCGTAGGCGTCACACTCAATCCGCTTAATTATCTCTAAAGAGGGGAGTTAAGCTAAAAATGACAAGAGCGTTTATCGTCATACCAAGTTGAGGTATACTTAATGACATGAAACGTATCGCATTGCTTTTTTTACTCATCCTCCTAAGCGCACCAATGGCTAGCGCAGAGATTAATCTGACTGAGCCGCTTTCGCCACCAACCGTTTCTTTACCGGATAATCCCACCGAGCTACTTGACAAAGCTGTTGATTCATTGCCTCAAACAGAAGCGGAGTTGAAAGCAGTTGGAAGCAAAATTAAGGAATCTCTCGGTACCGAAACTGGTCAGCGCGTGCGCTCAGTTCTAAAAGATATCGGGAAAGCATTCGTTTGGGCCGCTGAACTCATGATTCGTGGGATTAAGTTTCTGATTGAAAAACTATAGATCAAAGCCCCGACTTATAAACAGCCTGTCACTATACATGACGGTTATTTATTTTATACTAAAGATAGATCATAGGTCCGAGTTGCCCTTTGCGCATTGAAACGCCCGGTCCAAATCCGTGGATTGCATCCGCAACTTGGGCAACGCTGGCAAACAAGCGCTCCCAGGTCCGAAAGGAGGTGGTCCGAAGCTGACCATCTGGTCAGGAAAGGCTTGGACGAGCTCTCACCAGGGCTCGACAGCGGCGCAACCGGCAGGATGCGCTGAACCGTAAACGAATAAGTGGCTAGAACCCATTTATTAGTTCCAGGCGACACGGCTCATGGAGTCTGTGTGGGCGATTCAAGACAATAAGGAGCGACTCAAACTTGGGGGCTTGGCCTAGCCCCCTCCTTCTTGCCTTGTTATATGTCGTAAAACATATATTGTGCGTCAGATATATAATCATAAAATCTCACTCCTCTTGCGCCCCGTAGAGCATCGACAGAATATCCATCCTTAGATATACTTCGGTAAGAAAAAAATAAGTTCGCTGGCGCAAGTGCACTGAAACCAGTTAAGGTCTGCCCGCTTTCGTCCTTTTGACGGATCGTCCCCGCGATTACCGGGTATTCCTTTTTTGGGCCACGGAAGCTTGCGCCAGCGCTTGACGCTCAACACCGCACACTCCCCCCCAAGGAATGTGCGGCTTTTTTATACGAATTTACCATCTCGAGAAAGAGCTGTATTTCTGTTACTATGTATCCCATATGGCATTTTCTGAATTTCACACCGAGCAGGATTTTATGGACCAGTGCGGATATATGCACGAAGGCCTTTGGTATCCGCGCGTGACCAAAATCGTTGATATTAAATCAAAGCCGGCATTGTATATGTTCTATGGCGAGGTTGGTTTTCACCAGGGTAAGTCAATTAGCGCAAAATCTGCTGAGGAAGGCACCGCTGTGCACGAGGCGATTGAAAAAATTATGATTGGCCAAAAACCCGGCAACATGCCCGCCTCAATTGTTCCGGCCATTCGAGCATTTTTAGATTTCATCAAGGAGGTAAAGATAAAAGTCAATCCAGAACATGTCGAACGCCGCATCGTCAATAAGGAACATCGATACGCGGGAACCATAGACACCTTGGCCACCATCAACGGTCGCTTTGGTGTACTGGATATAAAAACATCGGAAGCTGTCTATCGAGACTATAACATTCAGACTTCTGCTTATATGGATGCGCTGACGCGCGAATTTAGTGATCTCTCAACCCGATGGATCTTGCGTATCGACCAGGCTCAGCAATGTAAAAACTGTAACGCAACCCGCCGTACTAAAGGGGGTCGAGAGAAGATTAAGAATAATGGCAAAACCCCCTGTTTTGCCGGTGAGCACGACTTTGACGAGCCAAAAGGCATAATTGAGCTCAAAGAGATAGAAAGCCCGTGGCAGGGCGATTTTAAGGCCTTTTTAGGGGCAAAACAGCTCTGGGAGTGGGAGCACGCCGACTGGCTGCACAAAATCGGGTATAGCAAGTAGAAAGTAGTGAGTAGGAGAGATCGCTATGATTCTTCTACTCCTTACTTTTTATTGGATAAGCTCTGTAAAAACCACCAAGCGCTTATCGTATTGCTTCTGATCCTGTTGCCAATCCCCCGTGCAGGTAATTAAGTTCAGGTGTGCCTTACCCGTATACGAGTTAAAAACATTTGTCGCGTCATCACCGGCGCCAAGCACGGCATCACCCGTCACCCGAAAGCGAAAGAGCGCGCCATTATCGTCTATCACCTCCACGATATCGCCAACCGCTAACTCATCAAGGCGGCGAAACACACCCGGATCAATGAGTGAACGGGTATCTAAGTGGCCATCAATAACTGCCGCGCCAACTTCACCTGGCTTCACGCCAAGGCTGTACCAACCGGCTTCTTGATAAGCGTTTTCCCCTTTCGGGACATCCATTTGGCCCTTGGCGTTTTGCCCAACTGGCTGAATATTCGCATCGACACCAATCGCCGGAATGCGTAAACGCACCGGTACAGACGCGCGCACCGTTTCTGTTGCCGGAACAACTGTTACGACTGGAGCAACGGGAGTGTCGGTTTTTGCCTCGAGTAAAGCCACCGCCACTGAGCGGATAAAAAGAATAATGAAGAATATGAGCAGTGCCGTAAGCACGCGATCGCCCATACTCGCTTTCTGGCGAAAACGGGTGTATTCATTCATAGCAAGATAAGGCGATGAGTATTTAAGCAATCATCGCGCGGCGGACTGCAAAGACAAGGCCGAAGATGCCTGCCAACACGGCGCCACCAATAGCAATCATGTTAGGCAATATCGCGCGCACGCCACCTTCACCGGTGTTTGGGAATTCAATGAATTCAGCCAAAACTTGGCCGCCAGTCACCTGCACAAAGCACGTGGCAGAGTCACCGGCAGAGCTGACCACGATAGTCTTCAATCCGGACGAGGGATAACGAAGCTCAACCCGGTCGCCCCGACCCGCAAGGTTTTGAGAACCAGGAGCACTCCATGAATAGTTGCCGTTGCCCCCTGAAACGTGCAAACTGGCATATTCATTAATGCCGACTGACTGAGAAGCTGGCGTGCACACCACTTCATCATAATCGCGGTCACGGTCACGTTCATACACACGCTCACGTTCGCGAATTGGCTCTGATTCACCGCCCACAAAATTGCGAATAACAATATGGTTGTTATTCACGTTGTTATTATTGTTATTGCTTACATTCGTATTGGTATTGGTGTTATTGATTTGGATCGGTTCCTCATCCTCATCATCACATGAGTAGCAGTAATCATAATCAGGATAATCATAATTACCACAATAGCCATAGTAGCAGTCATCGTATTCTGGATAATCATAGCAATCATAACCACACCCATAATCGTAATAATCATATCCACCGCAGCCATAGCAGTCATCATAATCGTAACCATAATCATAGCCGTAGCCGTAATCCGACCCGCAATAACCATAATCACAATCATCGTAGCCGTAGCCATAACCATAATCGTCATAACCATAACCATAGCCGTCGTAGCCATAACCATAATCATCATAATACCCACCATCATGATAGGCCTGCGCCGGCGCGGCATTATTGATCAAAAAAGCTCCTCCGATAAAGATGGTGAAAGCGAAAACAAATGCGATGAAACCTTGATTTTTCATGTTTTTAGTATGTATTAACTCTCCACTACGGCTTATACTATATTATATTGACTTATTTGTCAATAGGGTACATAGCTATGATTCGACCGAGGCAGATTCGATGAATTTATGATAAAAAGCACTCATCATGAATGATACCTTTTTCCCCAACAATCGTTCGAGCCATCGAGGGACAAAATAACACCTATCCATGCGAAAGTAACGTCCCATCTCACTTTTGTCCGCATTCAACAAACGCTGCGCCGCATAATCTCCACAAAAGGCCGCCCATCCAAGGCCGATACAGCCTAACACATATTGCACATGAGGATTACGAGGATCGTTGGCAACAATAGGCGCAAGGTCTTTTGTGGTATCAATGTAGCCCGGCCAGTAGTGAGTAAAGCGAAGCGTTGCAAGACCTGGAAAGCTTTTTTTAAAACGACGAATGACTCCGTTTATAATACGAGCTGCGTTCGTTTCTTTAAGTGTAAACGTATGGATTCCCGATCCCCCACCAAGAATAAGACGCTTGTCTGGCGTAAGACGAAAATAACTAAAAACAATATCACTATCCCAACACATAAGATCTCCATTGGGAAACAAAATGCGTTCTTGCTCGGACGTAAGTGGCTCACTAACCGCCACGCAGGTTTGCGCGGCATACATATCCTTGGCAACACTGCCAAGATTCGTTCGCATTTTATCGATACAAAAGATGATGTGCGAAGCAGTCACCGAGCCAATGGGCGTCGTAACCGTCTTATCGTTTATATCGAGCGCTTCCGTTCCTTCATACAAGGAAACTCCCAGTGAAAGTAAGTGCTGCTTAAGATAATACGCGTACTTCAATGGATTAAACGAATAGGTACCGCTGTATCTGGTTCCCGCATAATAAATTGGGCTTGCCACCACCTCACTTATCTGTTTGCGACAATAATGCGTGTGCGGCAAACCTAGCCGCTCATGCGCTTCAGCTTCTTGATTAACCGAGGCGACCCCTTTTCGTCCTCGCGCTAAATACACGCTGTCTTTAACGGCTAAATCACAATCAAAACGATGCGCTTGAGCAGTTTCAATAATACGAGCAATACCGTTTGAAGCCGCCCTCCATAACGCCCGCGCTTGCGCATCGCCATGTCGGCGAGCAAGATGCGAAAGCTCCATATCGCTAAATGGCGTGAGAAACCCAGCGCTCTTACCAGTAGAACTGGCGCCACACGTTTCTTTTTCTATCAGCACCACCTGCTTGCCGGCTTGTGCGAGACGCAATGCCGCGTGCAATCCAGCCATTCCCCCACCGACAATCAGCACATCAGTCTTAATGTGTGTCCGCAACGAAGGCAACGCCGCTCGTTGATCTGCAGTAAGTGTCGTATCCCACCAATTCTTTTTTATCATAAAAAATACGCGCTTTATCGCGTAGTTCTATTATAACACAATATATTCAAAATAGCAAATCAAGGACGACGACGAGTATCTCTTAATTCAAACGATCTTCGTGCCGCCGCCGTTCTTTTTCTTCCGTGATTACTTTGACAAGGTGCTTAAAATCATTCACCCAGTCAGTCATAATAACGTATTCTATTGAAATTGGACGAAATGATTGCGCGTCCTCTTCGGTTATTGGCACCAAGTGGAGCAAAATGAGTTTTTTATTATCGCAGGCAATTTGAAGCGTTGCCTGCATATCCCGCTCCCCTTCCACAGTTGAATAGACATATTGCACAAAGGTAAAAATATACTCTTTGCCGCTTAACACAATCAGGGTGCGATTTCCCGGCAGCTGTTGCGCTGCTGTGATAAGTGGGGGGATGACTATCTCATCACTGACGACCTCCCGACTCATCAAGCTCGGTAAATGCATAAAATAACCAAAATAAAGATTAGTGACCAACTCTGGAATTTTCTCTTTTCGAGCAAGCCGTCTGGCATAATCCATTGCGACCTCATGCGCGAACTGTTCGCGTCGCTCGGCCGTTTTCGGCAAGGTTATATACGCGACAAGGCGACGCACTCGACGCGAATATGAAAGCCCAACAATACCCGTCGCGCAAAGCAGCGCGCCGGCGGTACTCAAAAATCCGGATGTATTAAAAAATAAATAGGCGCCATAAAAAACTGCAAGGAGCAAGATGGGAATAAGCCAGCCAAGACTGTCTCGATTCGGAACCGGTAAACGCGCCATTGCATCTGCATCATAGCCCGAAACGTGCGCGATTTCAAATGTCTTAAGTTACGCACCAATAAATCGAAAACGCGGGCCACGATACGCATCAACCGTAATAACCTCGTTAAAAAGAGACGCGGGCCGAACCCAATATCGACTCACCGCATTTTCATAAAGCGCCTCATATACCACCATATCCTCAAGGGTGGATTCATCTTTGGCGATCACAATGACACGATAGCGCTTTCCCTTATAATGCTCATAAACACCCGTCCTGATTTCAGTCATATTAATACTCTATCCCCTTTTTCGCCTCTGAGCCAATCGCGTACGGATGCTTGATTTCTCGCATCTCCGTGACAAGATCGGCTTGCGCAATCTGATCTTCCGCCGCTTCTCTCCCGGTGGCAATAATATCAACATCAAGCTCTTTTGCCTTTGCGACTAATGCATTCAAATGCGATTGCGCCAATAATTTCAGCGCGATCGCGACGTGAATTTCGTCTAAAATAAGCACGCCCCACTTGCGCGACTGAAGCTCCTTCATGGCATATTCAACCCCCTTAAGCGCCGCCTGCTGATGTTCAGTCCAGGGCAGCTTGTCACCTAAAATACCCACAAACCCCTTGCCAGTTTTGACAATCTTGAGTTTTGACCCAAGCAGTTTTGCACTTTCATCTTCGCCAGACTTCCACGGACCCTTGATAAACTGCACCATGAGCACTTTTTTACCACAGCCAATGGCTCGCAACGCATGGCCAAGAGAGGCTGTCGTCTTTCCCTTGCCGTTTCCCGTGAAGATGAGATACATATCGCTCGCTTCCGATTAGCAACCGCCATTTGAAGTGCCGCACTGAATACACGTTTTGCACGAACCCGTTCGAATGAGCATGCCGCCACACGCCTTGCAAATTGTATCCGCATAGACCACGCTGGCTTTTTTGGAATCGGCAGTAGTCGCCGTTTCCGCCTTCATATCAACAGCAACTTCTTCAATCTCTTTTGTTACCCCCTTAATACCAAGCTCACTAAGCTCTTCTTGGTTAAGAAAGCGCAAAGCCAAATAGCGAAAAACATAATCAGTGATAGAAGTGGCCACACCGATGTCGGGATTTTTTGTATAGCCAGCAGGCTCAAATCGGCCATAAGAAAACTTTTCCGCTAATGTTTTTACTGGCACGCCATATTGCAATGCAATTGAAACCGTAATAGCAAACGCATCTAATAGCCCCGCCAGCGTTGACCCCTGCTTGGACATACTGATAAAAATTTCACCAAGCGTCTCATCCTCAAACATACTATAGGTCAGATATCCCTCATGCCCAGCTATCGAAAACTTGTGCGTCTCGGATTTTCGAGTAATCGGCAGGTGTCGTCGAGCAGGAACACCTTTTTCGTCTCGCTTTTGAATGCCCGTCATCGTCTGCAAGGGCTGAGCTGACTTAGAGCCGTCCCGATACACCGCAACCGCCTTAAGTCCCATTTTCCAGCCCATCATATACGCTTGAGTCACCTCTTCCACCGTCGCATCGTTGGACATATTAAACGTCTTACTGATAGCCCCAGAAATAAATGGCTGAACCGCCGCTACCATTTTAAGATGCCCCTTCCATGAAATAACCCGTTTCCCGTTTGTTGGCTTTACTGCGCAATCAAACACCGGCCAATGCTCTTCTTTGAGACCAGGAGCACCCTCAGCGGTTCCTTCGTGTTCAATGTGCTGGGTAATAGCGCTTATTTCATTTTCCGTGTAGCCAAGCGTGCGCAATGAGCGCGGCACAATGGTATTTACAAACTTCATGACGCCGCCACCAACTAACATTTTGGTTTTCACCAAGGCGAACTCTGGTTCGATACCCGTTGTCGCACAATCCATCATAAGAGCAATCGTTCCCGTTGGCGCAAGCACCGTGGCTTGTGAGTTACGGAAACCAGACTGCCGACCAATTTGAATCGCCTCTTTCCAAGCGGTCCTTGCTTCAGAAACAATAGTTCGACTACTCACCTTCTCTTCTCGAATATCGCTCAGCGCGTCTTGATGCATGTGCATTACCTTCAAAAAAGGCTCGCGATTTGCTCCATAGCCCTTAAAAGGCCCAATGGCACGCGCGATGAGCGCTGACTGCCGATAGGCGCGACCAGTCATCAACGCGGTAATCGCGGCGGCAGTCTGTCTTCCTTCTTCACTGTCATACGCATAGCCTAAGCTCATAAGAAGCGCGCCAATATTCGCATAGCCCAAACCAATCGGACGATAATTAATTGAATTTTTTTCAATGGCAGCCGTTGGATATGAAGCTCCTCCCACAATAATCTCTTGCGCCAAGAAAAGCACATCAACCGTATGCTTGAAATCTTCCACTGCAAACTCACCCGTATCATTCAGATACCGCATGAGATTAATGGAGGCAAGATTGCAGGAAGTATTATCTAAAAACATATACTCGCTGCACGGATTGGATGCATTAATGCGCCCGCTATTGGGGCACGTGTGCCAACGATTGATAGTGGTGTCATATTGTATGCCCGGATCGCCGCACTCCCATGCCGCTTGCGAAATATCCTGCATGAGGCTTTTGGCCTGATAGGTGTCAGCCACCGCCCCATCTTTAACAAACTTAGTTGAGAATGGCTCATCATTTTCAACCGCACGCATAAACTCATCGGTCACGCGAACGCTATTATTGGCATTCTGATACTGAACCGAGTTCCATGCTTCATTATTAAGGTCATACATGTTGTAACCCCCTTCAATAAGCGCGCGGATCTTCTTCTCTTCATCAGCCTTAGAACGCACAAACTTCATGATATCAGGGTGGTCCACATTCATAATGACCATCTTCGCGGCTCGGCGAGTTGATCCGCCAGAAGCAATCATTCCCGCAACCGAATCAGCACCACGCATAAACGAAACGGGACCAGATGAGTGCCCACCGCGCGTGAGTTTTTCACGCGTGGAACGAAGATTTGATAGGTTCACACCAGCCCCAGACCCGCGCTTAAAGATAAGTCCTTCGGTAGTAATCCATTGCAATATGGAGTCCATCGAATCTTCCACGGCAAGAATAAAGCACGCAGAACATTGAGGCTTTTCCTCTAATCCCATATTAAACCAAACAGGAGAGTTGAAAGCCGCCCGCTGATGAATAAGGATCGCTGCAAGCTCATCGGCAAAAATATCCGCCGCTTCGTTTGTTTTAAAATAGCCGAACTGCAAACCCCAAGAACGAATAGTTTTTACAACCCGACCGATCATTTGCCTGGCCGAATGCTCCCATTCCGCCGACCCAATCTTGCCACGAAAATATTTCGTGCCGGCGATATGCGCCGCACTATCTGACCAGAATTCCGGAAACTCAAGCTCGCGTTCATGTGTTTGCCCGCCCACGCCCTTTGCCTTTACTTTCACCATGCGCCAGCGCACCTCATCGTAGGGCGAGACACCTTCGTGCGAAAAACGCCGCGACACCGAAAGACCAGCTGCTTGATGTGCAGTGTGCTTGGGGGCGATGCTTGGATTTTGATTCGTGATGGTAGACATATATTATCTGGTTGCAATTAGATTTTTATTTTTCATCAGTAGACGCAAAAGGCGGGCGATAACCGGCGCCCTTGCCCGATACAGAGCGTATCCCGCATAAAACAATGCGCTATATCCCAGATCGCCCAATAATGAATTGCGCAAAAATGGCAGTCCATTTATGTATGCCGAAATAAGTCCCGCCAGCGACTTTTCGTACCACATTGAGAAACTCCAGACCGCGCCGTTGGTGAGCAAGAAGAAAATGAGCGCTCCGGCAAAGGTCGCCGAAATCGCTCGCACAGAACTCTTGCCGGCATTGAAAAAGGCTCCCATCAACGCAATAATCACATAACTGCCATACACCGCAAGCATCACCTGCCACTCATAAAAACCAAGAATGAAATCGGTGGCAAGCGTCGCCAACGGAGCAATGGATATCCCCCAGCGCGATGACACTGCATAGCCAGAAAAAAGCGCCAGCGCGGTCATAGGGGCCACATTAGGCGCATGCGGGAACAACCGCAGAGCGATACAGGCGACAATGATCCCTATGATTCCCAGGATTTTCTTCATATATATCTTTATTGTTTACTGGCGGTAAATTTCCAGACAATAACGTCTCCAGGCTGAACCGTGTATCCATCAGCCCCCACTTGGCCATACCGATTATTGATCCAATACTGCCACGACGCACCCCCAGCAGTATCAAGCGGAGGTCCAATCTGAGTGATGAGCGGACCAAGACCTGCATACTCTTTATACGAAAATGGAATACTTTTCTCTTGAGCAATGCGACGCGTGAGAGCGAAAAGTGTTTCGTTGGCAAGAGGAGCGATATCCACAAACGTTTCAATTTTGCGAACACCATCGTCAATCATCATGCTTACGGTTTGGCCGCGATCAATTGCAACCCCTTCTTGTTGAGCAATCGAAAAACCAACCAACACTCCCGCGAAAAAAATAACCGCGCACACTGCAATCCAACCTAGTCGCTGTCTCTTTGTGATGACCATCGCTTGCATATTTTCGTATGTGCGCAATTATCCCTGAAAAAAAGTTACAAGGCGTGAAGATCTTTAAAAATGCGACACGGCTCAACAATGCGCGGATCACTGATGCGATAAAAAATACTCGTTCCCTCCCGCCGCGACTGCACGAAACGATTTGCCCTGAGCACCGCCAGGTGCTGACTCACATTAGCCATGCGCGCACCCACCTCTTTTGCCAGTTCCTCAACCGACATCTCCTTCTGTGCAAGCAAATTGAGCATGTGCAATCTTTTGGGATTTGCCATAATACGGTAAAGCACCGCATTTTTGTGATACACCGGCTGTGGGAAGTGCTCAAGGCTGGTTTTTTGATCAATGCCCACGTGAACTTGTTTTGTTAATTTAGTTATTATCTGCATATATTCGCAACTCCGAACTCCTTTTATAACTATGCCGCCAATCACGAAGCAAAGTCAATTCTATTTTAGACCACTTTTGTGTATAAGATACCAGGCAAAGATGCGCCTAGCCCCGATAGACCTTTGGAACCAGCGAATGCCTGGTTGGAAAATGAAAGATACTGGCAATTTCCTGGGCATTAAGCACCATCTCTTCTTTTTGGTCAAACGCGCGCTGAGTAAACATTGCCAGACTTTGGCGAGGCTTTTTTGCCGGAACCAGATAGAGCTCGTTATACAACATGCCAGTACTCGCCTCCCCTAATGCTGACCCCAAATCCCGCATCAGCCGCTTTGCCTCATTTTTTCGCGCGTGAGCGATCACTATGCGAGCGTTCACGCTATAAAGCGGACTGACTAACTTTTCTTCAAGCACGCCGATAGTCTGCGGTGTCACTAAAAATCCTTCATCTAATAATTTAAACGAATGTGCCGCGCCCGTTTTAAGCGAATTCACCAGCTCAACATATTGTTTTTTTGTGGAAGGTGAAAGCGGTTTAATAATCCATTGCACCGCCACTCCTTCGCCCAACACGCGCATGTGCGACAGCCGGCGCAAGACAGCACGAAACGCATCATGAGTCGGCCGCACGGCGCAACTGAGCGGAATGACTGACGGCTTTGATTGGCGCACGTGCGCAATCTCAATCTCGCTGCCGCTTGTCCACACATCATAATCTCCCGCCTCAACCTTTGCGCCAGGAAAAAGGGATTCAACGTCGCGCACAACTTTTTTCTTTAATTTTTTAGGCGCATAAATATAAAAATGAATTTCTTCGCCTACATGGTGCACGGCAGCTTCGAACGAAAACTTAATACGATGGTTATGCAATCGTTCTAACAGCTCAACCGTTTTACCGATTTCAGACAGGTGATGGCTGGTTGCAAACGGTTGCACCTCACTGCCCAACGGCACTGCGATTAAAAGAAGCTCATAGCGCCGGTACTTCCAAAACCGCCGATGCACGGCATAGTTCATCACGCTAAATGCAAACCAAAGCGCAAGTACAAGGAAAAAGATATAGCCGGTTGCCAGTTGCCAAGTCATAGAAAAAAGGAAGTAGGAAAGTAGTAGAGTAGAGGCGTAGTAAAAAGATAAAGCACGAATTAATTATAGCACTTTTTGACGGCGATACTTATTCGCGGTAGGGTGGAGATAGAAATTCCTGGATGTATGTCCAGGTCGGCTGGCGTGTGCTGGCCACGGGTGTTGATCTCTACACCGATTCAGAGATCAGTAGGAGGTTCCCGTGAATGTTTCTGTAAATTTGTTCGAGCACCACGACATCATCGAAGGACCGAGCTCTGCAGCTTGGAGCTTGGGGTTCGCCAATCGTCTTGCGGGTCTACCCGGAACGAGATTACTCTTCGGTTTCGTCACCCGTGGTGACAAGCTTCAAAAGAATGAGTGGTCCATCGAGATCACCGCCCTCGGGACAATCCCCGTCCTGCACACCGTTTTCGCCTTCGCGGGCATCGTTCGTCATGCAGATGTAGAGAAAATACGGCTGGAGCGCGTGAGCGTCTTCGGTTGGTATGACGTCCTTGAGCGACGCGGATGGCTCACGATGGCACGAGACCAAGTCTTCTCGCTTCCGATCTTGCGATACGACGAAGATCTCCGCTCGAGCGAGTACTACCGACGAATGGGCTACTCGCCCCAGCGAACACGTACAGGAAATCCGGCGTAGCCAGAGCTCAACGCTGCGGCGCGAAGGAGACCATCCGGTCCCTTCGCGCCGATTACATTTTATTCCCCTCCTACGCCCCTACTTTCCTACTCTACTACTTTCCTTTCCCTTACGAGTGCCGTATCTCCATAATATCCCCATCGCGAACCACATACTCCTTACCTTCAAGGCGCAGCAAGCCCTTCATGCGCGCCGCGCTCCAGCCGCCCACTTTCACAAAGTCATCATACGAAACTATCTCGGCTCGGATAAATTTCTTTTCAAAATCAGTATGAATAACGCCGGCTGCCTGCGGCGCCTTTTCCCCCTTAGTTATTGTCCACGCACGCGTCTCGTCTTCGCCAGTCGTAAAAAAACTAATAAGGCCAAGCACCTGATATGCTTTCATAATTAATTCTGGGACTTCTTGAATTTCACCCAAATCAGCAATCACATATTCATTTCCTTCCTTCGCAATCGCGTCTTTTAATTCCTGACTTACGTCCGCCGGCTTGCCATTAAGCAAATAAAACTTCGGTTTTACAGTAAGAAGCGCAAGTGCCTTCACTGCCGGTTCGCCGGCATACTGGCGAATGGAATTGCCTGCCTGCAAATCCGTTTTCACTTTCGTAAGCACCTCGACCTCCTTAGCGGCAAGCTTAGCTTGCGGGCCGCTCCCCTTTGCATCAGCTGCCGCGCGCGGCAAACGCTTTTCCACACTTTCTAAATCTTTCAAAATAAGCTCAGTGTTGATAATCCCCATATCTCTCATCGGGTCAACGGAATTTTCTACGTGAATAATCTCTGTTCCGCCAAAACACCGAAGCACCTGCACAATCGCGCTGGTGTCCCGGATATGCGTTAAAAATTGATTACCCAAGCCTTCGCCAGTAGAGGCGCCCTTTACCAGCCCGGCAATATCATAGAACTCCACCACGGCCGGAATCTTCTTTTTTGAATTGCTCATCTCCGCAAGCTTATCCACACGCAAGTCTGGCACCGGCACCACGCCCACGTTCGGATCTATAGTCGCAAACGGATAGTTGGCAATAAGAATATCGTTTTTGGAAACAATCTTAAAAAGCGTGCTTTTGCCAACATTCGGTAAACCAACAATACCAATGGAAAGTTTCATACAAGAAACAATAGCAAATTATGAGTAAAAGACAAAAAAAGCTCCTCACCAAGCTGTGGCCTGGTGAGGAGAGGGAAAAACGAGCCCCGAATGTTTTAACCGTTTGCTCGGTAAGCGCGTCTCACCGATGGTTTCGATCGGTCAATGCGGCCACTCCTGAACCGCCCGGAAAATGAGAGGTTAGGCCTCGAGCCGGCCTTTTTGGAACCGGACACAAACGGGTCGTGCCGCTGTTTTTACTCGCTCGTCCCTTACGCGGTTTTCAGCACTTACATCCGGGGCTCGGACCATCAAACTCTATCAAAGCACCCCCTCTTGTTCAAGCTCCTCCATAAAGCCCTGAGGAATGGCGGGGCGCTCTCCCACTTTCGTACGTCCCGGATAACGCCACACGCTAATCATGGTTGTTTTTATCGTTTGTGGCCGCTTGTATCCGACTCGTTCCAACTTAGACTTCGGCGCTCGCAACACTTTCCCAGCCATTTTATACATTATCCAAATTTCAGTCTCACGCTTTTTTTGCATCTTGGATCTTGGCGATAAGTCATGCGTTGTTCGTTGTAAGTTATGCCGAACAACCTTCATTGCTCCAATCGTGCCGGGAGCAATCGCCTCTTCTCGTCGATCCGGCTTTTGAAAAATGCGCAATATCTGCGCGCCGGAAATGTTGTAAAACAACATCTTATTTTTGATGTGCCGCGTCCAAGAAAAGCGAGCAGTATTTTCGGGAAACTTCATAGTAATCGCGAAAAATGCGAAATTGATTAAAAATGCGAAAGGGACTCGGAGAATTTAGTTTCAATTCGCATTATTACCTGATTCATTCGCATTTTTCGCGATTACTTGACTGTGTAGAACACCCGGTTTTCAACCGTGAAATCAATCGTGCGCATGCCGGTTATGCCGGGCGACTCGATGAGTTTTTTAAGCGCCGGCAGGGCGGAAATAGTCGGATCAAATCGCAAACTAAACGCCACCTTTGTTCCCGAGACAGTTAACAACTGAACCTCTTCAAGCGCTCGGTCAACAACAATCGCTGAAACCGGTAAACGCAACACGGGTAAGCTTTCAGTAACTCGCTTAATGGTTTCAAAATATTCTTGTTTAATAACCGGAGCACCCAGGACAATTGTCGTGGTGGAAGCAGGCTCAACCAGAGTAGTAATGAGCTGGCCATCCGGCATTGGCGCCGATTCAAACGCCACTCCCGCCGCATCAACCCAATTGCAGGCTGAAGTCGTATCGGGCAACAATTGACACCACACGCCATACCGTTGGCGCGGATGCACAATGATGCTTACTTGCCGACTGAATAACTTTTTATCGATACTCACTCGATTAGAACGCACATCCGTGTAAACTAGCGAATCATTCCATGAAAAATAATTATCTGGACCCAGTAAGCCGCCAATGCGACCAGCCATCACCTGCGGACGGAGCACTTCAAGAATGCGCTCTGTCTGTTCAGCCGGCACGCCTATCACCTCAAACTTTTGAATCGTAAAAACACCAGAGAAACCAACTACATAGATCGCAAGAATAACAAGAGCCAAGCCGATCGAAGCTCCCACATACCACTTCACCTTTCTGGCAAGTTTTCGCCGGCGCAAGCCGGCACTTTGATAGGTTCCTGTAGACATAGCTATAAGCTGTAAGCTGAAAGCTGTTAGCTTTAAAACATAAATTTAAACGATAATTCGCTCGATAAGCGGATTAATCCTGGTAACTATTTCTTGCGGCCGCGTGTTGGCACGTTCGGCAACCTCGCGCGCGGTAATCGTCTCGCTCCCCTGCGAACCAATAAACGTTGCCTTTGAGCCAACCGCGCACTTTACACCCGTCACATCAACCGCCACCATATCCATTGCTACACGACCGATAATAACCGCTCGCTTACCGCCAATAAGCACCTCTCCTTTATTGGAAAGCTCCCAGGGCAGGCCATGCCAGAAACCGATTGGAATAAGCGCGATCGTGGTTTTCGTGCGCACCATTTTTGTGCGGCCATAGCCAATACTTCCTCCAGCAGGCACCTCTTTCACCTCGCTCACCAGCGCGTGCCAACTTAATACCGGACGAAGTTTCAGAGTACGAGAAACGCGATCTTCATATCCTTTTGAAGGATAAATGCCGTAAAGCCCATTTCCCGAACGAATCGCGTCAAGTTGGTATCGTTTATCAGTAAACGCAGCAGCCGTGTTAGCGATATGCGCGATTATCGAAGAGAAGCCAGATTCGCGCACATATGAAACAGCGCTCATGAAAAGCTCATATTGCTGACGCGTAAACGTCGCGCTTTCAATTTCAGCGCTATCAGCAAAATGAGAATAAATACCCGCCAGCATTATCCCATGCTGTTTTATAAATGCCACCACTTCTGGAAGCTGTGAAACATAAAAGCCCTGCCGATACATTCCTGTATCAATCTTAAGATGTATCGCGGGACGCTTCACGGGTTGCGGTATCGCTTTTATTAACGACTTAAGCGCTTCCCAATTTGAAACCGTAACAGCAATATCGGCGCGAGCCGCCTTTGCGTATAAGCCAGGAAGAGTGGGACCCAATACTATGATTGGCTTAGTAATTTTTTCGCGGCGAAGAGTAATTCCCTCAATCACACTGTCCACACAAAACCCGTCAACGCGCGCCTCATTGGCAATGCGCGAAAAAGCATGAATGCCATGACCATAGGCATTCGATTTTACCACCGCAAAAATACGAACGCCTTTTGCAAGGCGATCTCTAATAACTTTCAAGTTATGCCGAAGTGCTGCTTGGCTTATTTCGACCCAGACTTTTTTCATGCTTTTCATCATATCAGAAAAAGAGCACTGCTCAAAAAAATAAAGCGGTCCGCCGGGGTGCAACCCCCGGCGAACCGCAACTCCCGCGCGCACGCAGGAGAAAGGACTCAATATGGATGAATGTTCGGCCGCGGGCGACCGCTGTTGGTCTCGCCACGCGGCGGCAACAAGTAGGGATAGATGTTCGACTTCTTCGGGCTCATGACAGAGCCCTCCTTGGCCTGCTGGAGCAGGCGCATCGTCCGCAGGCCGGCCGGCGTGTCGCGGTTCTTGCCGGAGAATGCCCGGAGCACGACATCCTCGAGAACCGGGTGATCTGCCAGCGCCTTAACGTCCCGTGGCGCGGCGTCCGGGTGCAGGACGAACTCCTCGAACTTCTCCTGCAACATCTTCTGCAGCGCCGGAGCACCCTCGAATGCTCGCCTCAGATCCCCCAAGGGGATCTTCAGCACAACGTCCGCGAAGTTTGCACCCCGAGTCTGCATGACTTGATAGAGCACCTGTGCTTTTTCCATCGTCGTTGCATCTCCTTACGCATCTCTCTTGAGTGCGTGGAGCCTACAGCCCCTCAAGGTGTTCCCGGTTGCCCAACCGGAATTTAACCCTCGAGTTAGCTGAAAAGTATTCTACACTCTTTCTCTAAAAATGTAAAATCCGCACCTTACTGAAAAGATGCGGACTTACTAACTCGACACATACTCCTTATTGCAGCTCTTTCAGCCCAGCATATTTCCGCAACACTTTTGGCACTATCACCGTCCCCTTCTCAGTCTGGAAGTTTTCAATAATGGCAAGCAAGGGCCGCTCTGAAAACGCCGTGCCATTAAGCATGTGCACATAATTTACCTTTGACGCTTGACCATTAACATTTAACCGATACTTAATGCCCAAACGACGGCTTTGAAAGTCGGTCGTGTTGCTCGTTGAGTGCGTTTCACGATACTGCCCCTTTCCCTCGAGCTGGCCAGAGAGCCACACCTCGATATCATATTTTGCCGCTGCCGGATCACCTAAGTCACCACTACAGATATTAAGCACGCGATACGGAAGCTCCAGTGACTGCATCAAATACTCTTCAATCGCAAGTAATAGCTTGTGCTCATCATCGGCAAGCTCAGGCGTAGTAATTGAAAACATTTCCAGTTTATTAAATTGATGCACGCGCAAAATGCCCTTCGTATCCTTGCCATAACTGCCCGCCTCCCGGCGGAAACAGGTTGAAAATCCAAGATAACGCTTCGGCAGTTCTTCAGCCGCGAACGTTTCGCCGCTGTGCATCGGACCAATAGACTGCTCAGAAGTGCCCACCAAATAAAGCTTATCTTCTTTAAAATGATAAATTTCATCGCCGCCCCGCTCCACATAACCCATTCCCTCCATCATCTCTTCTTTAATCATCACCGGTGGAATAACCGGGATAAACGCTTTCGCGGCAATCCTCAGCTTGTTTTGCTTAATAAGCTTGTCAAGTAATTTTTCATCCGTAACCGTATCAACCGCAAACTGAATAAGCGCAAACTCAAGTCGCGCCAAGCCGCCCATAATATAGCCAAATCGGCTGCCGGAAACTTTGCCGGCGCGAGCGGTGTCGATAATACCAAGCTTTTCCGAAAGTTCAACATAATCCTTGGGGGCAAAGCTGAATGTCGGTTTTGTGCCCACCTCGCGCAACGTCACATTCTGACTGTCATCTTTACCAACGGGCACCCACGGCATGGTCAGATTCGGAATTTTTTTCAGTAAAGCAGTGCGCTTTATCTCCAGCTCTGAGAGTCCGCCCTCGGCTTCAGCAATTTTACTCTTCAACGCTTTTGCTTCTTCAATTTTGCGCTCCGCCCCTAATTTTTTTTGCTCCGCGCGCATCTTTTCCACCTCCGCAGTCGCCTTGCGCCAGCTCTCATCCACGGCCAAAAAATCATCCACGATTTTAGGGTCGTAATTACGATTCTTTACTGAATCACGGTATGGCTGCGGGTCTTTACGGAGAGATTCTATGTCAATCATATGAATGAGTGAAGAGTAAGTAGTATGTAGCACGTAGTAGCGAGGGGTTTGTTCGGGCATTAATACTACCCTCTACATACTACCCACTACTCACTGATTTAAAATACTGCTTTTATATTTTTCTGGCTTAAACGCCTTCAACATAACTAGTTTAGGCTTTTTCTCGCTATTTTCAAAGTGGGCGCCCAGCGCCGCCTTGAGCTCTTCCTGATCATAGCCAAGCGCAATGATATCCGGCTTATATTTTTTAAGCACGCTCCAATTGGAAAGAAGCTTATCCCCAAGAACCACTTCATCAGCAATCCGCTCATCTCGCACAGCCTGAATGCGCTGTGCGCTGCGATTCACGCACACTTTGCCCTTAATCTCGCTTACCACATTGTCCGGCGCGACTGCGACAATCAAATAATCGCCAAGCTCTTTTGCCTGGGCAAGCATGTTGCGATGCCCTTCATGCACCCCGTCAAATGTGCCGAAAACCAATACTCGAATCATTTTTTCGCTTTTGCTCGAAGTTCCTGTTTCCGCTTCCAATAACTTGCGCGCGCAGCATCAGCACCGGCCCTCTTCCATTTTTTTATCAACGCCACCGGATATTTCTTTCCACTGATTTCGAGCTTCTTACGGACAATCGTATCAATATCTAAGTCAAGCAGTATCGCCATTACAAACGCATAAATAAGAACATCGGCAAGCTCACGGCTCACTTCGGTTAATTTTTCTTTATTTTTCTTCACTTCTTCGATACCGTCGTGGCTCCACTGGAATTGTTCAAGCAATTCCGCCGCTTCAATAATAATTGATTTCGCAACATTGCTCGGCGCCTGCGTAAGCCAATCACGCGCCGCCATAAAATCCCTAACTCGCTTTACTGCGCGCTCCATTGTTATAGTATCTTATATTTTCTTATCTTTTGGCTTTGGCCGCAGAATAGGGAAAAACACCGTCTCACGAATCGGCTTATCCATCAATACTGAGAATAAACGCTCAGAAACGCCAAAGCCGTGGTTCGGCGGCATGCCATACTCCATCGCCTCGATATAATCTTCATCCAAACGTTGCGCCTCTTTATCCCCTGCTTCGCGAAGGCTCATCTGCTGCTCAAAACGCGCTTGTTGATCCACTGGATCATTAAGCTCACTAAAACCCTTACCGAGTTCAGTACCGCAGGCAACCACCTGAAAACGAGCAACGCGATTACTCCCGGGCTCTAAACGCTTAGCCAGCGGCTCGATATCTACTGGCGGATTGACCAAGAAACACAGTTGCACAAGTGTGTGGCGGATTTTCTTGAAGATGAGGTCAACAACCGTCACCTTCGCCTTTTTTTTAAGAAGTGCGTTCCAATTTTCTATAAGCTGCTGCAGGGCGTGTGTGCGCTTCACGCTCGCCGGGTACACGTCAAAACCGGCTACTTCTAGTGTCAGCCGCTTTTTCATCCCCTCATTCTTAATGCCCGCCAGCATATCAATTAGTATAACAAACTTTGAAAAAACGGGTCGCTCATGGCTTTCGCACGTCTCGGATCGCCAAGAGGGCGGAAAGCGAGAATACTCCGTCAGAGGATGGAGACGTCTGATGCTACAAATGTGAGCAACCCGCTTGGGGTCTTACTCTATTTTCAAAATCTTATACGTCACCTCACCCGCTGGCACCTTCACCTTTACCATATCGCCAGCCTTATGCCCGATAAACGCCTTGCCTAGCGGCGACTCGTTTGAAAGCAACCCAGCTTCTGGCTTTGCCTCATTCGGTCCAACAATTGAAAACTTCATCTCATTTGCACCTTTGGCAACCAAAATAGTCGCCCCCACGCCCACCGTGCTCTTACCAGAAGTCATCGTGATGATAGTCGAATTGTTGATGATATCCTCAATCTCAAATGCTCGACTTTCCACCAACTGCTGCTCATCCCGCGCCTCCATATACTCTGAATTCTCAGAAAGATCGCCAAGCTCCTTGGCGCGCTTAAGACGATCGGCCACCTCCAAACGACGAACGGTGCGCAAATATTGCAACTCTTGCTTTAACTCTTCTAATTTTTCAGCGGTAATATGCTGTTGATCCATAAAAAAAATATAATAGTATGAACGATATTAATGGTTATAATGCCGGATAATCCCATCCAGCGTAGCGGTTACTATAATAGCAAAAATCCTTTATTTGTCTATATTACCGCCGCAATGTGGTCCACATGCGTATCAGCTCTTTAAAACTTTGCGCATAGTGAGTGGCGCTCACTTTTGAACCCGGATTGTGCGCCCAAAAGATAGGAATTTCTTTTATACGTAACCCCGCCTTTTTTGCCCTTGCCAAAATCTCTACATCAAAAAGCCAACCATCAGTCGTCATGGCGCTAAAGAGCGAATCTGCCGCCTCGCTGGAAAATGCTTTAAAGCCACATTGGGTATCGGCAAAACCCCGCACACCAAACAACTTAATTAATATCCGCGCAATGGCACCGGCAACCCGTCGAGACAATGGCATGGGTGGACTGACACGGGCGCCAGCAACCCGCCGCGAACCAATAACCACATCAAACTTGTGACGAACGTGAGATTCTTTGCTCCCCAATAAATACGGCACCATCTTATTAAACTCTACCACCGCAGTTGAGTTATCCGCATCCATATACAAACGATACGTGCCCTTGGCGGCAAGCATGCCGGTTTTCACCGCAAAACCCTTACCGCGATTTTCAGATAGGGCGATATATTTAAGGTGCTGAATAAATGAGGCGAGGCGTTTCACAATCTCAACCGTGTGATCAGTACTGTGGCTGATAACGACAATAATTTCATATGAATATTCCTGATGCGATAAGTGCCGATCAACATCAATAAGCGTAAGCGGCAAACGCTCTGCTTCGTTATAGGCTGGAATGATGACTGAAAGAAATGGGCGAGCCATGGATTAGTG
The DNA here is from genome assembly GCA_964460325.1 of uncultured Candidatus Saccharibacteria bacterium. GTDB lineage: Bacteria > Patescibacteriota > Minisyncoccia > UBA6257 > 1-14-0-10-44-23 > CAYWPI01. Next base: position 33,007 of record CAYWPI010000008.1, read on the forward strand.
CGTAGTAAGTAGTGGGTAGTACGTAGTAGAAGGCCTTATGAAAAAATTATAGCATACACATACTACCCACTTAGATCTCAAACACTTCACCGATTTGAAGCGGACGGAAATCAACTTTCATTTCAGTGAATATCTTTGCAAATCCGAGATACTGCCGCTCTAAGAAAAACTCTTTCGCAAAACCATCATGGACAGGAACAATCGTCTTTGCGCCCACTGCCGCGGCAAAAGCGACCGCATCAACGGCACGCAACCAAGGCGCGGTAATCGGAAGCGCAAGCACCTCAATCCCCTTCAACTTCTCCAGTTCTTCATCAAACGAATCGCCAGTAATAAGTAGCTTCCCGCCAACAATATAAGCCGTGTTCTTCGGAGCCGGAGAAAGTATAGTCGCGTGTTGGGCAAACTGCGCCCAAATCGGCAGCCCCTTTATTCGCTTCTCACCTTCTTCAAAAACAAAAACGGTGACGCCCTCCTTTTGAAGATGCTCCACTACACCGCTATTCCCATATATGTTCGCCTGCGGATTATTTTTCAAAATAACCCTAAGCCCGGCAACGTCCACGTGATCATAGTGCTCATGAGTAATCAAAATCGCGTCGATGTTTTGAAAATGCTCCGGTTTTACCCGCCCTTCGATAAAACAAAATGTTCCGGGGTCAAAAAGCACCCGGGCATCGCCTTCTTCCACCAATAAGCACGAATGAAGGAATTTCTGAATTTTCATATTAACTCTCTACTATCTTCACTTCCTATCTATATAGATAGCATAATTATTTTCCTTCAATAATCTTTATCGCCCAATGAGCCCAGCCTTCGCGATCTTTAAGCCCCGGAGCAATATGCATTATTGCATGATAGATGATCTGATTACGCGGTGAGAACTCGCGCCCCGTTCTCCGTGATCACAATAGTATGCTCAAAGTGCGCCGATAGGCAGCCATCAACCATGGCATAGCTGTCGTCGACAAGCTGATGAATTTTTCCGGTTGAGATGCCGACCATCGGCTCGATCGCAAAACACATTCCCGGCACAAGTCGAATCCCCGCTCCTGGCTTACCCTCGTTATACACATACGGCTCCTCATGCAGATGCCTACCAATACCATGACCAGTAAGCCCTTGTGCTATTTTAAAACCCGCCTTCTTCACGTGCATCTCAATCGCATGTCCGATGTCGCCAAGCGTTGCCCCAGGTTTCGCAACCCGAATCGCAAGATCCAGCGATTGACGCGTCACCTCAATCAGCTTTTGCGCCTCAGATGATACTTTCCCAATACCCACCGTAAAAGCAGAGTCGGCACAATATCCTTCAAATCCCACACCCATATCAATGGAAACAATGTCGCCGTTTTTCAGAGGCTTATCATTGGGCGTCCCGTGCACGATAACATCATTAACTGAAACACAGATGGAGGCCGGATATGGCTTATCTGAACCATCCGGGCGGTAACCCAAAAATATTGGCGTTCCTCCGGCCTTTTCTACTGCTTTTTTAAATACTGCATCGAGCTCCTTACCTGTTACTCCCGGCGCAATCGTCTTTTTCACTGCTTCACGCGCAGAAGCCAAAATCTCCCCGGCACGGGCCATCTTCTTAATTTCTTCGTCGGTTTTGATGAGCGCCGCTTTAATCCCCATTGATTACTAGACACCATTCAATATCTTAAGCACTTCCGCATAGGCAACATAAGGAGGGGTTGAGCCGTCAATCTCATGCACCACAATCCCCTTCTTTTTGAACTCTTCTAAAATTGGCATCGTGCGATTTTCATATTCGGCAATGCGAGTTTTGGTGATTTCCGGCTTATCATCCACGCGTGTTTTAAACGCACCCCCGCAGATCGGGCACGAAACATCGGTCGATGTTGCCAACACTCCCGTACTGCACACAGCGCACGTTCGACGCACGACATTCCGTTTGGCCGCTTGCTCCGGCGAGATCTTCAGATGCAAAGCGTATACATTCTTTTTCCCGTACAATTTTTGAAGAAACGGCACCAATCCCTGCGTTTTCTTATCGCCAAACGCCTCATACATAGTTCGCGGACTGCCACTGTACACAATACTCATCCCCGCATTGGAAACTCTCTCTACCTCTTTTTTAAAAATGCCAAGCACCCAACTGGGTGTATTTAAAATACCAGCCTCATTCAATTTTCGTTCTTTTTGAATTATTTTTTTTGATTGAAGCGACGGGTCGTAAATAACGGACCGCAAATGCTTGCCGCTGTCAAAATGATAAAAACCCTTGATCCACATCAATAAATTCGCCTGTGTCCCCTTACCGGAACCCGGGGCGCCGAATATCATGACTGCTCGTTTTTGCATAGAATAATCGAGAACCATATCTGCCAGCGATGCTGGGCATCACCATGCGGACTAGTAAGTGTATTTTGTTATACGAAAGAAGTTAACACGTCTCTCGCAATATGTAACAATTTATCATAAAATATATGGAATTGCTATGGAACGAAAAAATATCGCGATAGTTGGAGCTGGCTTTGGCGGACTACGAGCCGCTCTTTTAATTGGTAAAAAGTTAAAGAAACTTGGCCTGGAAACCTCGTATCGCGTCGTACTGATCGACCAGAATGATTATCATACGTATACACCCACCCTTTATGAAACCGCGACCAACGACCCCAAGTACACCAGCTATGCGCAATTGCGCGAAATTGTCACCATTCCCATCCAAAGTCTTACGGTTGGATTACCGATTGATTTCGTGAACTCCATCGCAACCGATATCAATCTCAAGCACGGAATTATAACCGGCGAAGAGAACGATCCTATTCAATATGAGTATCTTATTCTTGCCCCTGGATCAGAACCGAATTACTTTGACATCCCGGGACTAGAAAAGCACTCTACAGCGCTTAAAACATTTCGAGACTCGATTGAAATTCGAGAATACATTCTTACCGCGATGCAGCACAAAGCCGAACCCATTAAGGTGGTGGTGGGTGGTGGTGGATCGGCCGGAGTCGAATTTGCTGGCGAAGTTCGTTCATGGCTCAATAAGTTACAAATTGAATCCGGCGGTAATCGTCGGTCTGAAGTCACAATCATTGAAACGGCGCCCTCTGTTCTTTCGCCCTTTCCAACCGGCGTCATCACCCGAGCCACAAAGCGACTTGCCCGTATTGGAGTTAAGACAATTACCAATGAACGCATTGTGGCCGTGCGCGATAATCTGATTACGCTTGCTACCGGGAAAACCGTTCCCTTTGACGTATTCATTTGGAGTGGTGGTGTGAAACCAAGCTCTATCATGCAAAATCTTAACCTTGCCAAAGACCTGCGCGGTCGCACCATCGTAACTGATGCCATGGAATGCACGCCAGCGCAGTACGCAGAACGCTTCTCTGGCAAGGTATACGGTTTGGGTGATGCGGTGCTGGTGGTAAATAAAAAAACTAACGCGCCTATCCCGGGGACGGCGCATGCCGCCCTCGTTGAGGCCGACGTCGTGGCACACAATATTCTCGAAGAGATCAAAATGCGCGAAGGAGTTGGTCCCGCTCCAACATTCAAAACATTCACGCCTGGCGATTATCCCTACGTCATTCCCATCGGTGGAAAGTTCGCAATCGCTCGCATTGGTCGCTTTGTTTTTTCCGGTATATTCGGCTGGATACTAAAAGGCGTTGTTGAATTTGGTTATCTCTGGTCTATTATGCCACTTACTCGAGCCCTGCGCCTGTGTGTGAAAGGCTTTTGGATTATTATCAAAAACGATCGCATTGCCTAAAATATCAAGGCCCCACACCGTAAAATGAGGGGCCTGATTTCGCGTGCATACAAGAACCAAGAAGGGGTGGTCACCGGTAAAGGATTACACAGCTACGAGGCCGAGCTACTCTCTTCTCTTCGGAGAAGAAAGTTCTAGCCGAGCTTATGTTTTACGAGGGCGTTTCTCCGCCCCCTGTGAGCATGCTCGCTCCTTTACGTTTTTTCAGCTGAGGTTATATTCTGGTCGCTGAAATGTTGTCCGAAGATGATCTTCTCTTCGAAATCGGACAAACACCACCTTCCAGTGACCACCCCCCGCAACTGGGTCTTGATGCGTTACCAGGGTCCCGCCGGCCCCGCATCGGACCCACATGAGGTTTTCATATGAGTTCGAAAGGAGCCACCGGAACTACTGATATTCATTCCTTAAAGAGCTAGGATTTATTGTACCCCCTTTTTAGAAAAATGCAAGGAGGTCGGGATAACTTAGAGTAATCGCGAAAAATGCGAAAAAATCAGATAATAACGCAAAAAATCCAGGAACCGGAATTCCTTTCGCATTTTCAATCAATTTCGCATTTTTCGCGATTACTCCTACCGGATGTCGGCGCCGAATTGCTTCTTTGTCTCCTCAATCACCTTAGCCTGAAGCGGCTCAATCTCTTCATTCTTTAAGGTGCGCTCAAGACTGCGATAGACAATGCGATACGTGTAACTCATCTTGTCAGCACCAAACTTTTTATCATTCTCATACTTGTCCAGCAAACTAACCTCCTCGATAATATCGTCACCACCAATATCACGGATAAGATCGAAATAATTATTCGGTACAAACGTTTTCGGCACAATAAACGAGATATCACGAAGAATCGCTGGATACTTGCTGACCTCTTTAAACTTTTTCCCAAGCGCAAGCTGTTTGGTGACGCGTTCATCATCGGACCATAACAAACGAATATCCGGAAGCTCCATACTTGCCATCGCTAGTCGTTCGAGCCCAAAACCAAATGCCCACCCATTGTACATCGTTGGATCGATACCAAGATTTTTAAGCACCTGCGTGTGCACCACGCCAGCACCAACCACCTCCAGCCACTTATCATTTTGCTTAATTTCAATTTGCGTACTCGGATCGGTAAAGGGAAATGTGTCGGTCAAAAAACGATACTCAATCGTGTTGCCATAAAGTGCTTTTACTATTTCGCTCAGTACCGCCTGAAGCTCTGGAATGCCAATCACTTGCTTTTCTTTTTTGCAAAGATAGAGCCCATCAATTTGATGAAAGACATTCATGTGCCGGCTGTCTATTTCATCTTTCCGATAGACCTTGCCATGAGCCAACAATCCAATCTCGCCTTCTATTTCTAATTTTTTAATCGCCTCCGGATTTGAAAAATAATATGGCCACATTGCCGTGGTCTGCGTGCGAAGCACATTAGTCGCATTCACGTAATACGTGTCTGTTGGTTTACGACTCACGTGATCTTTTGGTGCGTTGAGCAGGTCAAAGTTATTGCGAACGCTGACCACCTCGGGAAACTTCAGGATGTCGAACTCCCGAAAAATTGGGATAGCAAGAACAATATCCACAAGCGCCTTGATCGGCGATCCCGATTTACGAGAAAGGTCTGGAAGCGCCAAAAACCGGCGCATGCGAGCGGCTTCAAAATCAGTACGTTTTGCCAGTTCAGCTAACGCTTGTTTTTCTTCTTCAGTGGTAATGATCAGATTGGTGCGCTTCATATAAAATAAAGAATACAAAAGGTTATTCGAATAGTAAGTTATTTTTCAAGAATGTTCAACGCGTGATACAATTGATGCATGAACGCCGAAACTTTGGAATTCAGTAAAAAGCTTACTGAAAACACCGTTCCGTTTTTCAATGGCACCATGTTGATTTGGGCGGGAGCGTTTATACTCTTGTCGACCATCTTTTCGATCATGACTTGGCGCGCTCAGAAAGGATTTACAAGCCGATCGCTTATGTATTGGCTGATAAACGCCAGTCTCTTTTGTCTTGGTATTTATTTCTTCACAAAGACATTCCCCCGTTTGCCGGCTGGCTGGGTACTTGCCGGACTTTTTGTACTCCTCTTTGCAATCAGCGGCATGACTGTGGCAACGAAAGCAAAATCCGGCTCCACAGACAAGAAGGAGGGTGATAAAGACAAAAAATAAAGCTGAAGTGTGACAGGGGCGGGGATCGAACCCGCGACCGCAGCGTTATGAATGCTGTGCTCTACCACTGAGCTACCCTGCCATTTATACGTACGATAATAGCGATTTTATTCAATTTTCGCAACATAAAAAGACCTTCCGGTCTTTTTATGTTTTCGTGGTTGCGGGAGAGGGAATCGAACCCCCGACCTCATGGTTATGCATACCGCTATAGCTTTCGCTACCCCTTCATTGAAAAGTTTGCAGTCTGGACTATCCCTTCACCTTGATCTACGGTGTCTGCCATCTAGTCTCTACACCTGCCTTCGCTGAAGCTTCAGTAAAGGATTGGCTCGGGATTGCCAGTAAAGGTTTCCCCGAATTTGACAGATAATCTTAATCGCCGTTTCCAGCGAGAACGCCCAAGTTGAGCCATGCGAGATACCACTTCTCCATCCCGCACGAGGATTATACATAAAAAATCGAAATTACGCAACATATAATTGCTAATATTGAAGTCTAGTGGTAGAATACCATCAGATATGCCAACTCCGTGGAGCGCTGCATCAAAAGAAAAACAAAGCGACAGAATCTATAAACTTCTCAACCCCAACGGCGATCCATTCGCTTATTCTCTAAAGACGAACCCGGAATTAGAGCTTATTGGTTTAATACTCTGGGCAACCGAAGGAGATAAGACGCAAGTCTCACTAGCAAATGGAAACCCGTATGTGATTCAGACTTATCTTAAATTTCTAAGAATAATCTGCAACCTCCGAGAAGATAAAATAAAGGCAGTAATACATTGCCATGACACACTTCCCTACAAATCTTGCTTGATGTTCTGGTCGAAGATCACAGAAATTGAGCCTGCTCGTTTTCGAAAACCATATATCAAACACGACAAAGGTGGCCAACGAAAATATCCTTTTAGTATTTGCCGCATAGTCGCGTCAAACACTAAACTTGTGGCATTATTAAAGCAACGGCTGACCGAAATCGGAATGCCACGTGATTATGACTACAAAATCTCGTAATAAGGCTCAAATTGCTATTTTAGGCTGGGGACGCGAAGGCCAGTCATTAATTTCGTACATCCATTCAAAATGGGGTCAAGGCGTTGATCTTGCCATTCTCGACAAAAATCCAATCCCAAAACCATATCCTCATATCCTTAAGGATATGAGGATAGTAACGGGAGGGGATTATTTAAAAAACCTCGACCGATTTGATATCATCTTCCGCTCGCCGGGCATCCCCTATCTGCATCCAGAAATTCAAAAAGCACGACGCGCGGGTTCGCTTATTACCAGCGCCACCCAGGTATTCTTCGAGGAGGTTAAAAGTCATAAGTTAAAAGTTAAAAGTTCAACTCCAGTTATCATCGGAGTCACTGGCACTAAGGGCAAAGGAACTACTGCAACACTTATCCATACTATCTTAAAAAAATCCGGCTTTAAGGTGTTGCTTGCCGGCAATATTGGCACACCGATGCTGGGGGTGCTTCAGGCGGCAAAAAAGATGGATTATATGGTGCTTGAGCTTTCCAGTTTCCAACTCCAAGATCTTGAATACTCCCCCGATATTGCCGTTATTCTTGATATCACACCAGATCACCTGGACGCGCACCGGAACTTCAGCGAATATGCGCAGGCCAAATCAAATATCGCCCGTTTCCAAGATAAGCACGGCCGCGTTTTCTTTTTCCCGGGCAATACACCAAGCACCGCCGCCGCCCGGCTTTCAAATGGCAAACGAATTCCCGTTTCAAAAACTTCCTCGCCCTATTTCAAGCGTTCTGAACTTCATATATTAGGCGCGCACAGCTTTGCCAATGCAAATATGGCCGCAACCGTTGCCAGAGCCGCCGGCGCGCCAAAAGAAATTATCCGCAAGGCCATCCTTTCATTTAAGGGCATTGAACACCGCCTTGAACTCGTCCGTGTTATCCCGTTAAAAGTTAATGGTTTAAAGTCTAAAGTTTACTTTTACAATGACTCGGCGGGAACTAATCCCGAAACTGCTGCTGCGGCCATACAATCTTTCACTATTCCCACCGTGCTTATTGCGGGCGGGAAAGACGCCAACTTTAATTATCGCCCCCTCATGTTGGCTCTCAAAAATTCGTCCTGTCGTGCGGTTGTCCTGTTTGGTGAGAATAAGCAAAAGATTCGAGCGCAAATAAAGGCTACAAAAATCCCGACTGGCGTTGGCACCACACTCCCCTATGCCCTTTCACGTGCATATCACACTGCACAAATCATCGCTCGCAAATCAAAAGAGGTTGCCATTGTATTTTCCCCGGGCTCAAAAAGTTTTGATATGTTTAAAGACTACGCAGACCGCGGTGAAAAGTTCCAGAAGACGGTGAAAAGTCTTCGCTGATCTTACTTGATCTTTTCATCTCCTGACCTTAGAGTATCCATGACCATCTTGGTCTGGAGAACCCTTCATGGATCGAGACCGTCTGATCGAACACTGGAGGGGGCTCCCCTCTAGTCGGCAAGGACTAGACAACGTCCTACAGAACGCCTTCTTCGGCTACCCCGACATCCCCGTGCTCCATCGGTTCTGGGATGGAGGTAAACCGGTGGACGTGCTGCAGTGGTACGGCACTCCGGTGCAAATGATCGGCAATCCACCCGTCGAACGCCAGCGAGCATTCCCCTTGACGAGCCCCGGCTGGGACGACTGGGAGGCGATCCATCCGACGGAACTGCGAGTACTCTTCGTCGGCGAACGGAGGAGCGTTCCCGCTTCGCTGCCGATCGAACAGGATCAAGCCGGCATGCGGTTCCAGATGCACCTGTGCGCGGATAGTCCCCTGGTCGTCGTGCAGCTGAACCACTACGCAACTGCCGGCGGAATCGCCATCTCACAGCTGGCCATCCCCCTGCCCGTGATCGCACTGGGCAAAGATGGCATCTTGATCCGACCCCGACCGTACCGCGATGAGATAGTCGATACCTAGAGCCCCTTCGGGGTGCTGCTGACGACCTGGGAGCCAGAGCTCCCAGGTCGTTCTTAATTCATGCTAAGATTTATATGTATATGCGCTGGCAAATACTTAAAAACTACAAAGCTGTTCTGATTTTCACCGCCGCCTATATGATTGGCTTTACGGCTTATTTTTTAGCTATTCGCGGATATGAGTTCTTATGGTATATCGCCGTGATGATTGTTCTTTTCGCGCTTATCTTGCTCACCCTGCACCGCTCCCGCTTTGACCGCATCACCATCTGGGGGCTTTCTCTCTGGGGACTACTTCATATGGCCGGCGGCGGCATTAAAGTTGGCGGCGCCGTGCTTTATGCAAAGGTGCTTATCCCAATTGTTTCAAATGGCGAGTTCATTTTATTCAAATATGATCAAGCAGTGCACGCTTTTGGTTTTGCCGTGGCAACACTGGTTGCCTATCACCTGCTCAAGCCATACCTGGGAACAAACGTGAATTGGAGAGTTGCCTATCCCCTGATAGTGCTGATGGGCATGGGCCTTGGCGTGGTTAATGAGATTGTTGAGTTTATTGCCGTGCTCACCTT
>CAYWPI010000009.1:0-30236 GCA_964460325.1 uncultured Candidatus Saccharibacteria bacterium
CTCTTTCTTTTCAAATTCAAGATTGCCTTCCATGAAGGAACTATACCGTTATTCGCCTATTTTTCCAACCAAAACCCTATGCCCATAAGTCCCACACAAACGGAGCGATATCGCGGGTTTTTCCTTCAAAGGCAAAGTAATGCAAATCAATAAACGGAAGTGAGTTGCCCTCGATGATTCCCCAGCGCTGATTATCTGGGCTTTTGGTTGGATCTTCCATGATCGCATCAAAGCCGACCACGGGCGCGTTCATCACTTCAGCCGCCTGTTCAAAATATCTCACAAACTCTGGGTGCACCTCTTCAAACATTTCTTTGGTATGGCCGCCATAAAACCGGCCGGTCTTGGCCGACAAATCAACAATGCGCCCTTTCTCTGGTATTGCATGAGGGGAAAGATTCAGGCGCGCAAGAAACGCAATCGCATCATCATTGATGCGAATTTCGCCAAGTTTTTCCGGGCGAGCCTGATTCATCTGGCGCACCAGCTCATGTATTGTGTGCTTTCCATCACCCGTAATCTGCGGCGGATTGGCTTTAAAAAATCCAACCAGCTTCCCGCCAACCACCGTGCCGCGATAAACACTGCCAAATAAGTGCTCTTGCACGACAATAGACTTGGCAATGGCACGGCACAGGCGATATGCGGATTCAAGCTGCTCGCGCGTGTGAATATTGGTTGTGGTATGCCGGCCGCGCGAGCCGTTCCGTGGCTTCATAATAACCGGCTTTGTCAGCGCATCAAACGCCCGATGCGCGTGCGCTAATGACGAAACCGTATGGGAAATTGGCACGGGTATACCGGCAGAGCGCAAATCGCGCGCCAACAAAAACTTATCGTCAAGGCGCACTTCATACTCCCCCTTAATAAGCCGGCGCGGAATGGGAATGCTTTGAAAATACTCCCAGCGGCCACCTATCTTTGCCCGATAATATTCCAACGGGCGCCAGAGAAAAAGAACTTGCTCCATTTCAATGCCGCGCCGTGCCGCCTCTTTCCAAATAAGTTCACTGCGCCCGCTTACCGCTTTTGACTGATCTTTGCTGAACCGAATAATGCGCAAAGTGGAAAGAATAAATAAAAACAACGCGATAAGGCGGGCTTCAAGCCACCGAAAGATCCGCCAACGCGAAACCGTTGAGCCAACCTTTCTGAGCGGATCTATAATATACAAATTAAAATAGTCATTAAGCAAAAGCACGTAATGATTCACGGGGCTTGTGCCGCACGCACTGCACTTTGCAACTGTAAATTGCTGATGATCCATATAAAAGCCAAGAGACAGCTTGCGCTGTCTCCTAGACACCGACAATATTAGTGTCCACCAAACATATTGGTTTGTAATGCTACTAATAATCTCGACTCTCCAAGTATAACACACTGAATAGAACAGGGAGATGTCATCTGCGGAGGCGGAAGGATTCGAACCTTCGGACCCCGTTAAGGGTCAACTTCTTAGCAGGAAGCTGCTTTCGACCGCTCAGCCACGCCTCCAAGCGTTTTATGCGGAATGCAATCAGAATACCGATTTAGATTGAAAAAATCAATTGGATTCGCATATACTGACGGTGAACCCTGTTACCACAAAGGAGGCTCGCATGGGTTATGGAACATACGGAGGGGACGATACGTGCCCCTGCGGGAAATACTGGCGCAGCTGCTCTCTTCACTCACTCACCGGGCCCAACCCAGGACCAGGCGAAGTCCAAGCGGTGATTGCACGGCAGCAAGAGCAGAGGGATCAAGTTCAGCGAAGCGAGCAGGAGGCGCGTGGGGCATACAACCGCCTCGATAGCCTTGAACAAGCGATTGCTGATGCCCTGTGGGCAGACTTCCGTCTGAACTATCCAGGCGTCACTGGACCAATCAGCGAGGCGGTGCAGCACCACGAGGACTCGTGGGTCATCAGCCAAGCGCGCACAACGTGCCGAACGGCTCGCCTTGTGGTCAAAGTGATGCGCAGCCACGAAGCAGTCACGCGCTAAAGCACTGGCGGGCGGAAGGGGTCTGACTCCTTCCGCCCGCTTTTTCCTTGAAAAAATAGGCGTTTTCTGGTATTTTTGTCCTATGCAAGCAAACGCCTCAAAACAGCCTCGATCCCCTGTTGTTGTCGTTATGGGCCATGTTGACCATGGCAAAACGACATTATTGGACTTCATCCGCAAATCAAACGTGGCGGCCAAAGAAGCGGGAGGTATTACGCAAGGAGTGGGAGCGTATGAAATAGAACATCCTTCGGCAAGCTCAGGACAAGCCTCTAAACGTATTACGTTTATTGACACCCCGGGGCATGAGGCGTTTTCAAAGATGCGCAGCCGCGGCGCTCAAATTGCCGATATCGCCATTTTAGTAGTTGCCGCAGACAATAGTGTTCAGCCGCAGACCAAAGAGGCCATCAAGATCATTCAAGAGAGCAAGCTGCCCTATATTGTCGCTATTACTAAAATCGACACCAAGAACGCAAATGTTGAGCAGGTAAAAACCGATCTCCTGAAAGAAAATGTGCTCCTTGAAGGATTTGGCGGCGACATCAGCTTTCAACCGCTTTCGGCTAAATCCGGCGAAGGCGTGAATGAACTGCTTGACCACATCTTGCTTGTTGCGGAAGTTGAAGGCTTTACTTATGACCCAAGCGCGCCAGCCGAAGGCTTTATCCTTGAGGCACGCCTTAACAACCAAACGGGCGTCACCGCAACTGCCATCATCAAAAACGGCACGCTTAAAGTTGGCGATCGCATTGCGGCGAACATGGTGGGCGGCAAAGTGCGCGGCTTGCAGAACTTTTTGGGCAAAAACGTAAAAGAGCTTACGCCATCATCCCCCGCTATCATTCTTGGTTTTGAATCGTTGCCAAAAGTGGGCGATCACTTTGTAGTGGGCGAAGCAAAGGCCGCCGCGGAAAAGAAAAAGAATTCCGGCGCACCCGTTTTTAACCAAAAGAATGAGAAGAAGATGAATTTTATCCTGAAGGCCAATGTCGCCGGCTCATTAGAGGCTCTGCATGAGGCGATTATGAAATTAAAGCCCCCGGGTAATGCCAAGCTCAACATTCTTGAAGAAAGCGTGGGCGATATTACCGATGGTGATGCCAAGATGGCGCTTTCAACTAATGCATTCCTGGTTGCCTTTAAAGTGAAAGCAAACACCGCGGCCAAAACGCTTATTAAGGCGCACGGCGTGAAGATTTTTGATTCTGAGATAATCTATGAACTTATCCAGTCTATTGAAAAAGAGATTTCTGGCGAGAATAAAAAGATTGTTGCCGGCGACCTTGAGATTTTGGCCGTATTCGACCAGAAAAACCCAGGTAAGCAAATTATCGGTGGCAAAGTCTTAACCGGCACCATTGTTAATCAATCCACCATTGAAGTGCACCGCAAAGGAGCAGAGATTGGCGTTGGTAAGATTGTGAACCTGCAAACCGGCAAAAAAGATATTGCTCAGCTTGACGCTCCGCTTGAAGGCGGCATGCTTTTTAGCTCGCAGGTGTTGATTGAGAAGGGAGACCATCTCATCGCAAGGCCATTATAATATCAAAAATTAAAATGCAAAAATAAAAATGATAGAATCCGTCAGTCGACGGAAACAATAATTTTGCATTTTGATGTTTACACTTTCCTATGGAATCCAATAAGCCTTACCAGCGGCATGAGCGGGTCAGCGAGCTTATTCGCAAAGAGCTTGGCGAGCTTATTCTGCGTGAGCTTGAATTTGAAGGTGCAATCATGACTATTGTTGAAGTTGAAGTCACCAAAAAAATAGACTATGCGCGCGTCCATATCAGCGTCATCCCCTCGCATAAAGCAAACGAGGTACTCCACGCGCTCACTACAGCAAGGCATCGGCTCCAGGGCGACCTGCTTCGCAAAATCAATATACGCCCAATGCCAGAGCTCTCATTTATCATTGATCACGGCACTGAAAGGGCGGCCCGAATCGAAAAAGTCCTCATTGACGAGGAAAAGGCAAAAGATGGTCACTAACAAGTCATGAGTTGGGCCAGCATCCTTCAAATCGCCCAAAACATTTTGCCGGGTCACGCCCTGTGGCTTTTGATTGCGATTGCCGCGCGCCTGGCTTATGTTGGCTATACCAGCTTGGTATTGCACAACATCCAAAAAATCGATCAACAAAAACGCATTGAACAATACCCCCGCTTTAAAAAGCGCGCGAAGATAATAATGGCAATTGACGCAATCGCACTTTTTCTTTTTTGCCTTGAATATGCCAATGAAATACAAACAAACGTGGCTTTCACTGTTGGCGCCGGCTTTCTTCTCTGCCTTATCGGCATTGGCGTGAAAGTTTCAGCCGCACGCGTGCTTGGCGAAGACGGATACTATTGGAAAGATTTTTTGTCGCCCCGGATCAAAGCCAGCTTGTGATCAGCAAAGGAGGACGCGGTATTTATCGCTATTTCAAAAACCCCATGTATACCATTGGTAATGCGCATCAATACGGTTGGGCGCTGATGTGCCTTTCTCTTTCTGGATTATGGATGTCACTTTTCTACACCGTAATGATGCAAGTTTTTTATTGGACCATAGAGCGATCGCACGTGAAAAAAGTTCGATCAGGGGCGTTGGTTGATAAAAACGGCCCGACCCGATAGGATAATGAGATGGCGCCATAGCCAAGTTAGTAAGCCGCCTTCTGACGGCTTGCGACTCAAGGTTTCGGCTTGCGCCGTTTATACTCGGTCGTCGCACAGCGACTCCCCTGCCGGAAGGCAGAAGTCAAACATAATTGGTGCCGTGGTGAAGTAGTCTAACACTGCGGTCTGCAAAACCGCTATTCGTGGGTGCAAATCCCACCGGCACCTCAAGGCCTTAGAAGCCAACACAACTGAATATCTGCCCGGGTGGCGAAACTGGCAGACGCAAGAGACTTAAGATCTCTCGCCCGCAAGGGCGTGCCGGTTCGATTCCGGCCCCGGGCACAAAGAACAGCTGGTCAACAAATGACTAATTAAGCCGTAATCACGGGCAGTTTTGAGATATCTATTGAGCCTTTATGTAAGATATGAGGCACGCCAATAAACAAAAGCGGCTTCTCTCCTTTTTGGATGGTTTCTTTAAAATACGCCTTTGTCTCTTCGGGCAAGCTGGCGCGCTCGGCGAGGTTTTTGGGGTCGTATGCTAAAAAGCTATCCTTGCCCTCTTGATAAAGATAAATAGTTGTCTTTTCAGGATTAAGCATCTCTGGATCAATTTGATAGAAGCGCATCTCTTTTGGCTCCATCCCCGCTGCAAGAAGCGCCTTTTTAAGCTCTTGTGGATTAACTGCAACAAGATGCATCACATCGTTCCATATACACTCAAGCATTGCAATCTCCTTTTTCATTAACTCTTCCCGCCCCTTATATTTTGCCACTTCTTTCACATAAATATCCGGGTGCGCATCTTTAAGTTTATTAAGCGGATGCAATACATCCCCGCGCATATCTTCTGGCACCATATGATACAAAAACGCTTTCTTTTCCTGTGATTCTGGATTTGGAAACTTATCCATATAAATCTGATTGTATCACAATAAAAAAATAACCCCTGCCTACCAACGGGCAGGCGCTAGGGTTTATTGGTCCGTGAGCGAGGGAAAGCCCCCGCTCACGGAACTTTGGGCTCATCGGCAAGCGCGAGGAGCACTTTCGTTACTCGATCTTCAACCTCCTTCTCCATCTTCCGTTTCTCTCTCGGCGAATGCGAACCGCGCAAAGCACTGAAATCAATCGAATCCCCGACATTGACCGACATCTTCTTAAGCAGATTAGGCAGGCGGGCTCCGCGCGGGAATACCTTATCTGTTCCATCCACCCAGACCGGGAGCACGGTGGCACCAGTCTTCACAACAATACGCCCTATTCCCGATCGAAGAGGACGCATAACCTTCCCGGAAGCCGACTTCAAACGCGAGCCGTTTCCAGAACTTGTCCGACCGCCCTCTGGGAAAAAGATAACTGACTGACCAGCGCGCAGAACCACACCGATACGCATGACTGCTTCGGCTGCCTTGCGTAGACTATCACGCGACATGAAGATAGTCCGCAACAAAATCCACGAAAGGAACCAACGCCGGAGGATGCGGAAGTTGTTTATATCCGGAACGTTCCAAGCGGCATAGCGCGGGTGAAAGAGATACCAGCGCGAGAAAAGCGCCGGCAACAACACCATAGTCTCCACGAAGTAAGAGGGGTGATTGGAGACCAGCAGGACCGCTCGAGGATTCTTAGGGAAGCGTTCGAGATGAAAGATTTGGTAACGCCGAAACATGCGCAGAAGCAGAGCGATGCCGGCCACCAGAACTCCAGCAGCATACAAGCAGGCCCACTCACAGGTGAGCCGCGCACGACTGCACTTTCGCATAAGCGACTCCTTCCTGCAAAGGGGTAAGATACTAGGAACAAGGACTGCCATCAGGGTATCGTAAACCCGCCCGAACCGCAAATACAAATGATATACTAAAAGATATGCAAAAGACGGCGGCTGGACTCATTATTTTTACTAAAATCCCCCACAAGGGGCTTGTTGCGATACTGAACCGGCGGGGAGAATTTGATTATGAAAAGTTCAAGCCGGAAAAATATCAGAATCTGTATGAAGTGACGGCTGGCGGGGGCATTGATTCTGGCGAGCACCTTATCGAAGGCCTGCTTCGTGAAGTGGAGGAAGAGCTTGGCACGGCCGCTGCAAAACTTGTTAAACACTATGCGGCCCAATTTCATACTGTTGCCTATACCACCGATCACAAAGCGGTTTATACCTATGCTGTCTTTATCCCCCACTTTCCCCTTACGCTTTTAAAACCGCACCGTTCTTCGGCGGGTATTCGAATCGTAACAACACACGACATACCAAAATTAAAAGCGCACCTTATCACTAATGATCGCAAGGGGCCGGCGGATGATGGAGAGATTTGGATGTTCCCTGACCAACTTGAAGGACTGAAGCGAGGGTTTGAACTTTATAAACACTTATAAAACAAAAAGCCGCCCTTTCTAGACGGCTTTTTGTTTATTTAATTCAAGACGACAATCTCAAAGTCGTTTTGACGACCGAACTTCAGAGCCGCGGCCTTTGCAGCTGCCACTTCCTCTGCGCTGGAACCGTAGTAGATTGCGATGTCAATATAACCCCCCTTATAGCGACTATTCATACGATCAAGCACCACATACTCCTCTCCATTAATCAGGAGCTTTTGATAAAGCTTAAAGTCGTTTGAAGCAACCGCTTTCACGCCTGGCTTACAAAGATTAGTATTAGCAGCGCCAATACAAGGATCAGAGTCATTTTGGTTCCTGTCACCAGGATTATAGGCACTGGCCTGAACTAGCATAGTACGGCCCTCCACCTTAGCAAGATCAACCGTGGCGACAACCGCGGCATCGTTCTTAAGAGCCAGAGCTCCATTGATACCCGTAGTCGGCTCGGCCACAGCCAAGCTGACATTGAGAAGCGCCATCGTAAGACCAAGCGCAATACCGCGCTTAGCAAGTGTCGGAATCGCAGACTGAACAGTAGCGACGATGTTTTTCATAGGTTTACTTAGAATCTCTCCCTTTCCGAGCCAGCCCAAATGGCTTTATTCGAAAATAGGTTCATTTCTAATCGTCTAAAACCATTAATCCAAGGTTTAGACTTCGGGCGACGCCCTTTGAGGCGTTTAGCCCTCTTTATCAGTCAGCCGCCTAATCCTCTCGAGGAGGACGGCCAAGCTATCCAATAAAAAACCCCGTTCTTACGGGATTGGTATATACTATCATATAATTACGCAATTGTCAATAGAAAATGTCAACTTCTTTAATAGGCTAAAAACCCTCATAAAATGAGGGTTTTTAGCCTATTCACCCATCCAAAGTTATCAGCTTGCTCTTATGGCAACTCTCGGACCGCCGAAGAGGCGGGAGAGCGGAAAGCGGCTTTTCAACAGAAAAGAACGCTTGGTGCCATGGGGGCAAGCGGATAACGTCCTAATCTATTCTCACTTTCAGCTTTTTCGTCTTCTGCTTCTTGATTTTAGGCAAAATAATCGTCAAAACACCGTTTTTAATCCCCGCCTCTGCCTTATCTGGGTCAATTTCCTGCGGCAAGATGATGGAACGGGAAAAGCGGCCCCAATAGCACTCTTGATAGAAATAATCCGCGTCTTTGATATCAGTTCGGTGATCGCGGCGACCACGGATAGTTACTGATTCACTGGTAATATTAATATCCAAGTCATCAGAGTTCACGCCGGCAATCGGGCTTTCCACCACTAGGGCGTCTGGCGTCTGAAACACATCTATTGCCAACTGGCCTTCTCGCTCGTCAGAGATATCCACCTCTTCAGCCTCGGCTTCAACAAACACATCTGGCTCTTCATGGGTTGGCTTAATCACCTCTTCTTTGCGAGAAGACTTGTCCTCACGCGCCCTGATTGATTCACCGCCACCACCAACCAAGCTTTCAAAAAATTTTCTGGTTTCATCTATGCCCATATATAGTGAAATATCTAATATCTAATTTCTAATAACTAATCTAATGCAAAAAAAAATTTATAGAAGATGTCATCATCGAACCGTGAACTTATACAAAATTACGAATGGAGCCCCTATGCCTTATTCGTATATTCGTGAATTTGTTCGATGTTCGTTGATGTTACTCTGTATCAAAATCATCATCTTTCTTGAGTCGTTCAAAATCCCCTATCACAAAGAAGCCGATGAAAATGACAAAGCTCAACGCCCACGTGATTGGACCTTCAATCAGTATAAGATAATTGAACACTGCATGCAATAAAATAGCGATGCCAAGGCCAAGCGCGATGCCAAGGCCAATATCGCGCCCACGGGCGATGGCGTGTCCCCAGTGATAGCCAATGATCGCCCCTGCCAGACTATGTAATAAGGTGGCGCCAAAAAATCGAAGCGCCAGCACCTCCATGGAGGCAAGCCCATCAATGCCCGTTATGAGCGAGGTTTGCGGCTGGCCAAGTGAAGCGATGTTCTCCACTGCCGCAAAACCAAGCGCAACAGTGATCATATACACCATTGCATCCATCGGCTCATTAAAATCACGTCGCCGACTGATAAAAAGATACACTGCCAAAAACTTCATCACTTCTTCAATGCCAGAAAACAGAAGTAGTTCAAAGGGATGGCGCGGATCAATACCAATAGTGCCAAGCCCCTGCCGAAGCATCACCTGAAGCACGAGTACGAAAAAAGTAACAATACCGCCAACCACAAACGCATAAAAAATCAGGCGAATCGGCTCTGGGTGCCGCCGGTCTTCTTGCAAATAAAAAATAAGCCAAATGATGCTTGGCAAAAGACCCAATCCCACTAAACCCCAAAGTGGCATGCTATAAGTATACAACCGACAATTGACCGTTAACAGTTAACCCTACCAGGGCTCCACGAGAAGCAGGCCCTTTCTATTGGGCATCTTGCTCCAGATCTCTTCAGTAACAAACGGCATGAACGGGTGGAGCATCTTCAGGCACTCACTAAAAATCTGGTCAAGCACCTTGCCGCTCACCTTTTTCTCTTTGTTCGCCTCAATGATCTTGTCGGCAACCGTGTGCCAGACGTAGTGATACACACTTTCGGCGGCCAGGTGCAGCTTGTACTCGTCCAAGCATCCAGTTATCTCCCTCTTCGCTTTTGCCAACTCCTCAAGCGCCGCCCTATCACCCTCTGCAACTTCTACGCTCCGATCGGCGTGTTCAATAATAAACTTCGCCATGTTCCAGATCTTGGTTGTAAAGTTGCGATAGCCCTTGATCTTGTCTTCAGAAATAACCGGGTCGGTATCAGCCGCATTGCCGCTAATAAGCGCCATGCGCATCGCGTCCATGCCATACTGCTCCGCCACTCCGAGCGGGTCGATGACGTTTCCCTTTGACTTAGACATCTTCTGCCGATCCTTGTCCCGCACGATGCCGTGCAGGTAGACAGTCTTAAACGGCGGCTTGCCCGTCCGATAAAGACCGAACATGGTCATGCGCGCCACCCAGAAGAAAAGGATGTCAGAAGCAGTTGCCATCACACTCGTGGGATAGTATGTTTCATAATCCCCTTTCTGAGTGGTCATGAGTGTCGCAAACGGCCACTGGCCAGAAGAAAACCAGGTGTCGAACACATCAAGCTCCGGCGTCCAGCCTTCACCCGGTGCTTTGCCGCCAATAAACACTTCGTCGCCCTTATACCAAACCGGAATCCGAATACCCCACACGATCTGACGGCTGATGTTCCAATCACGCAAGTTTTCCATCCAGCGCAAAAAGTCGTTTTTAAAACGCTCGGTTACAAACTCGATTTCTCCGTTTTGAACGGCCTTAACCGCCATATCACGCAACGATTTCTTGAAGAACCCCTTCGGCTTTTTGGTCATCGCCACAAACCACTGCGGCCGAATTTGCGGCTCGATAGGCGTGTTGCACTTATAGCACTGCGGCACCGCATGCTTATATGGCTCACTTTTAACTAATAAACCTTTACCTTTTAACTTCTCAACAATAAGCGGCCGAGCCTTACTGATATGCTGACCAGCAAACTCACCGGCGATAGGAAGAAGCTTACCCTGCCAATCAATGATTTGCTCCTTTGGTAAGTTGTGCCGCTTGGCAATTTCAAAGTCGGCCGCGTCGTGCCACGGCGTGATTGTCATCGCTCCCGTACCAAAACTCATATCGATGGTGGCATCCTTGATAAGCGTCGCCTTAATAGGCCCGTTTATCCACTCCACCTCAAACTGCTCTCCGTGCTTGTATTGACTGTATCGCTTGTCATCTGGATGCACCACCACATATTTGTCACCAAACTTTGTTTCTGGCCGGGCAGTCGCAATAGTAAACGGCCCATATTTCAGATAATAAAACGCGTCCTCAACTTCAGGGCTCATAATCTCTAAATCTGAAAGCGAGGTCTGGTGACGAGCGCACCAGTTGATGATGCGGCTGCCGCGATAAACCAAACCATCATCATAAAGCTTCTTGAACGTGTCATAGACAACAACTTTAATATCCTCATCAAGCGTAAACTTTTCACGACTCCAGTCACAGGATGCACCAAGCGCACGCAGCTGGCCTTCCATGTGCGCTTTATTTGAAAGCGTGAACTCTTTGATCTCGTTATAAAGCTGCTCGCGGGGAATCTCCCAAAACTTCCTCCCCTCTTTTTCTATCTTTTTGGCATACACCACTTGCGTTTCAAAACCAGCATGATCAGCGCCCGGCAACCACAACGTTTTAAATCCAGCCATACGCTTATAGCGGATCATAATATCTTGCGTGGTCACAAACAGCGCGTGACCAATGTGCAGACTGCCGTTGGCGTTTGGCGGCGGCATGATGATGCAGAAGCTTTTAGCTTTTAGCTGTAAGCTACTAGCGGAAGGCCCGCCAGAGGCGGGTAAATTGTCAGGGTTGAAAAAACCCGAAGACTCCCACGTCTTATAAATACGGGGCTCAGCAGACTTTGCGTCAAAATTCTTCTCTAATTCGGGCATATTTGATCATTATATCACCTAAAGATTCAAAAGCGGGTCCACTTTAATGGGCCACGTCTTTTTACGCAATTTCCCTAGATATGCCGCGGCGGCAATCATTACGGCGTTATCGGTATTGAAGATGAATTCAGGAACGACAAAGTGCATTCCCCGCTTCTCTGCTTCGACCTGAAGCGCGTTTCTAAGTGGTTTGTTCGCCGCCACGCCACCACACAAAAAGACCGTCCGCGCGCCAAATGCAGCCGCGGCTCGCATCGCTTTTTTAGTCAGCACATCAATAACCGCCTGTTGGAAGGAGGCAGCGATATTAGCTTTTAGCTTTAAGCTGTTAGCTGTTAGCTTACTGCGTGGTGAGCCCGCCAAACCATGATCACGAATATAATACAAAACGGCAGTCTTTAAGCCACTGAAGGAAAAATCATAGTCACCACTAGTTAGCATGGGGCGAGGAAAATTAATTGCCTGAGGATTACCCTTGGCAGCTATCTTTTGAATCTCTGGTCCGCCCGGGTACGGCAAGCCCAGCATTTTTGCCACCTTATCAAACGCCTCCCCCGCCGCATCATCCCGCGTCTCACCAAGCTTCTTCCACTTCGTAAACGAGTCCATCCGCACGAGAATAGTGTGCCCGCCACTAACCACAAGCCCCACTGCCGGGAATTTGATTTGAGCATGTGGATGTCCAAAAGCTTTTAGCTTCAAGCTGTTAGCTTCTAGCTTTATCGCATTTTGCGGAAGCAAAATGCTATACATATGCCCCTCCATATGGTTGGCGCCAATCAAAGGCTTCTTGTATTTTTCAGCCAACATCTGCGCAAACTCCACGCCCTGCCAGAGCGCCGGCTCTAATCCCGGACCCACCGTGACCGCAATAGCATCCACAGCTTCAAGCTTCAAGCTGTCAGCTGTTAGTTTCTTGAAAAGAAGAGGTAAATTTTTAATATGCTCGCGCTTGGCCAGCATTGGCACCACGCCACCAAAGGGGCGGTGCACCTTAATCTGGCTGGTGATGAGATTTTGTAAAACCTTAAACTGCGGCTTTTTCACGCCACCAGAGCACTCAACAAGACTGAGCGCGGTCTCATCACAACTGGTTTCGATGGCAAAGATATTCATTACGTATGTGTACATTCTACCAAAAACTCCTGCTTGTGCAGGAGTTTTTGTAATTTCTTAACGCTTCGCCCACTGCGGCGCACGACGGGCTTTCTTGAGACCCGGCTTCTTGCGTTCCACGTGACGGGCATCGCGCGTCATAAAACCATGCGCTCGCAACTTCTTTTTAAAATCTTCGTTGTATTTTACCAGTGCACGGGCGATACCATGGCGAACCGCATCTGCCTGGCCCGCAATGCCGCCGCCAGATACCAAAACCGAAACACCAAGAGCATTAGCCATATCAGAAACATCAAGCGCCGCCTTCACCACTCCCTGATGCTTAGCAAGCGTGAAATATGCTTTAAAATCCTTTCCATTGATGGTGATGCCCGACTTTCCGGGCATGACCCGAACGCGCGCTGTTGCCGTTTTACGGCCGCCCACGCCCTGGAAAAAACGATCACCGCCTTTTGCCGCAACCGCTGGATGAGCGACACGGTGAACTGTTTTTGGCTTTGCTGTTGTAGGTTTTGTGGCAGTCATGTTGGCAATAGTAAAGATTAAATATCAAAATGTAAAATTTTTGTTTCCGTCGACTGACGGATTCTACAATTTTTATTTTTCGATTCGAAGGTTATTCATTCGGCGTTGGCGAATCCAATTCTTGGGCAGCATATTAAACACGGCATATTCAACAACTCGGCGCGGATCTTTCATAAACTGATCTTTATACGGCTTTTCTTTCAGGTGACCCATATAGCCAGTGTGCTTATAATACACCTTTTGCGTTTCTTTATTGCCGGTTATCTTTACCTTGCTCGCATTCTTCACCACCACCACGTTATCGCCAATAAGGCGTGGATTATACGCCGGGGTGTTCTTCCCCTGCAGAATATTGGCAACCTGCGTCGCCAAACGGCCAAGCGTCTGCCCGGAAGCGTCTATAACGTGCTGTGTTTTTTTCTTGGTATCCATAATGAAATATTGCGTAATGCGTAGTAGATTAGACGAACTCAATCACTGAGGTTTCGGCGCCATCGCGCTTCCTTGCCCCCGAAAGCTTTGTGATACGAAGATAACCACCCTTGCGCTCTTTATATTTTGGCGCAATATCATAGAACATCTTTTCAGCACTCACCTTTGGAAGCTTTGCAAGCAACATGCGATAAGCCGCGGTGGTATTCTTTTTACCAATGGTTACATAGCGCTCCACAATGGGGCGAATTTCTTTGGCGCGTGGCGTGGTCGTCTCCATCTTGCCCCGCATGATCAAATTATGAGCGAGCCCCTGTTTGAAGAGGCGGCGCTGTCCGGTTTTCCGGTGGAAGGTTCTTACAGACTGAGTCATGTTAATTTTGTTTACAAAATTTCATCATCGAACCGCTAACCTTTACGAAATTACGAACTAGATTCTCTTTTTCGTATGTTCGTGACTTGTTCGATGTTCGTTGATGTTACTCTTTTTTCTTGCTTACCCGCTTTTTCTTCGGCTTTTCTTCAGACGAAGACTCTTCGGTGTTTTCTTTGGCAACAGGAGCAGCAATCGCTTCTCCGCTCAAAAGCTTCAGCTGTTCATACACCTTTGCATAATGATCTTGCAAAATACTAGCAGCCTTACGCATTGCCGCTGACGGGGCAATACTCCCGTCAGTTTCGATCATAAAACGCACCTTATTATAGTCTGTTCGGTCGCCCACACGCATATTTTCAACGGCAAAATTAACCTTGGTCACCGGCGTAAAAATAGCATCGATTTGAATAACGCCGACAGGAAGCGTATCTCCCTTCACCGACTCAACCGGCACATACCCCAGACCTTTGGCAACCGTCAACTCAATTTCAAGCTCAGTATTCTTTTCAGTAATGGTGGCAATATGCTGATCGGGGTTTAAAACTTTCACCAAGCTCGTGCCTTTAATCGCGGCAGCAGTAACAGAACCCTCACCCTTTGCTTTCA
Organism: uncultured Candidatus Saccharibacteria bacterium; assembly: GCA_964460325.1. Taxonomy (GTDB): domain Bacteria; phylum Patescibacteriota; class Minisyncoccia; order UBA6257; family 1-14-0-10-44-23; genus CAYWPI01. The sequence goes on from CAYWPI010000009.1 coordinate 14,542, forward strand.
GGGTGACAATTTCCGGGCCAGTGTAATCAGCGTAGCTCACGTTGAAATCAAAACGAATTTTTTTCAAATTAAGCGAAAGCTCCACAACATCTTCAATAACGCCGGGGATGGTCGTAAATTCGTGGCCGACGCCTTTGATTTTCACTTGAGTAATTGCGGCACCAGGAAGCGAAGAAAGCAACACGCGACGCAAGGCATTACCAATCGTTGTTCCATATCCGCTATACAAACCTTCAATCTCAAAAACACCGCTATTTGCGGACTCATTCACGATGTTAATTTTGATATTATCGCTTAAACGAACATTCTCCATAAAAATTTTATTTGAACTTAGATCCGGGCAGGGACTAATCTGCCAGGCGTTCTTTTATAATGTAATACTGATTACTGCCGACCTCCGCTTTGGGCGAAATAAAGGTTTTTTGATATGCTCCGCATATGCAAAGCCCTTTATTTCACAATCTTGGAATAATAGTCGACAACCAGCGCAATGTCAAAAGGAATATCAAAATCTTTCGGCAAACTCGTCACTTTCCCTTCATATTTTTCAGGATCGATAGAAAGCCAGGTTGGCGTTTGATAATTCTTCAGCGTCTCATGAAGCGTTCTAAATGCGGCGTGCTCCTTGCTTTGTGGACGAATCGTCACAACGTCTCCGGGACGAACTTGGATAGAAGGAACGGTAACCCGGCGGCCATTCACCATCATATGGCCATGACCAATGAGCTGACGAGCAACAGAACGGCTGGGCGCCAAACCAAGACGATACACAACATTATCAAGGCGACGCTCAAGTAAACTGATAAACATGGGACCGGTTGTGGCAACCGATTTGCTTGCTTTTTGAAAAACACGACGCATCGCGGCTTCGCGCAAACCATAAACGGCTTTAAACTTTTGCTTTTCTGAAAGCTGACGAGAAAATTCAGATGGAGCGCGGCGACGATCTTTCCCGTGCTCACCCGGGCGGGAGGGACGACGTACCATGGCAGCTTTCGGAGAAGCTGAACGAGTCGCCTTTAAGAAAAGACGGGTGCCAAGAGAACGCTCTTTTTTTTCTTTGGTGTTAAACATGATAATTTGCTTCGTAAATCAACATTTGACCATTGACCTTTGACACTTGACTGAGGCCTCCTGGTTGATTGTCAATTGTTAAATGTTAAGTGTTTTCTATATCCTTCTTATTTTCTTCGGTTTCGGACCGTTATGCGGGATCGGCGTGACGTCTTTAATGGCAAGCACATTAAAGCCCTGATTGACAAACGAGCGGACAGAAGAGTCGCGCCCACCACCAATACCATTCAAATAAATAGTAATGTCGCTCATGCCGGCCTTCCTTAATTTTTCCGTAAGCGCGGCAACAATTTTAGAAGCAGCAAACGGAGTTGCCTTTTTCGGACCAGTAAAACCAAGGCTTCCGGCGGTGTTCCAGAATAAAAGATTCCCCTTTTCATCAGTGACTGAAATAATCGTATTATTGTAACTCGCCTTCACGTACACATTCCCCTTTCCAGCCCGCTTGGTTACGTTAACACCGGCGGCGGCGGCAACTGCCGTCTCCACCTTGCCCGCCTCCTTAAGAAGCGCTCCCTGATCTTCTTTGCCTACTTTCTTTTTTCCCATAATGATTTACTTCGTAAAGCAACATTTGACCATCGACCCTTGGTACTTGATTTAAGTTCCCTGGTGAATTGTCAATTGTTAGTTAAATGTTTTATTTAAGGTCTACTGTTCGTTTACCACTGCCAGCTGTTTTACGAGTATTACCGCGAACCGTGCGAGAGTTCGTTTTCGTCCGCTGACCTCTCACAGGCAGGCGCCGCATATGACGATTACCACGATACGTGCCCATCTCCTTGAGCAAACCAACGTTCTGTTTGATAACCTGACGAAGCTCACCCTCAACCTTGAAATTCTTCTCAATGACTTCTTTAATTTTATTAATCTCAACTGAGTCAAGATCTTTCGCGCGCTTATTTGGGTCAATTTGAGTGATCGTAACAATGCGATCAGCAAGCGTAGGACCAATGCCATAAATATAGCGCAATGCAACGCCTACCTTTTTATTATCCGGAATGTTTATACCAAGTAATCGCATGAAATGAGTTAATGAGTTGAGCAGTTGATGAGTTTTAAAATTGTTTAGCGATAGCAATATAACTGAAACCTACCCCTGCCGCTGTTTATGCTTTGGGGTTTCGCAGATAACGCGCACTCGGCCAAACCGACGGACAAGTTTGCACTTTTGACAGACCTTACGAATCGATGAACGAACCTTCATGACCGATAAATGTAAAATTTAGAATGTAAGTATCAAAATTATTGTTGTCGCCCTTGGCGACTTCATTCATTTTGATTTTTACTGTTTCATTTTTAATCTTTTCTAGAGTCGTCTCGTAATCCGGCCTCGCATGTCATCATACGGCCCGAATTCAATCGTCACCCTATCTCCCGGAATAATTTTAATGTGATACATCCGCATCTTTCCAGAAAGATGTCCATTGACCAGATTGCCATTCGCAAGCCGAACCTTAAACGTGGCACTCGGAAGGGCTTCTTCTATAACTCCCTCCACCTGTTTAACGCTCTTTGTATCAGCCATGGGATGGGGTTATATTAGCAGAAGCCTATTCAAAAAGTCAATCCTTTGACAAGCTCAGGATAAGTTGGGTCGTCGGGCTTACAATGAGCTCGCCGAACTGCTCGCTACAAGAAGCTATTAAACTGGAACTCTATCTTACATTGAATAGTGACAGTACCCCACCAAACTCTTATCAAAAGGTCAATTCCGTCCCGTAAGAAGTCTCGCTCGCACCAAAGGCGCGAGGGCCCAAAAGACCCTGGCGAAGTTACTTCTGATAGGACGAAGGCCTACTGCACCGTTATCTTTACCTTTTCAGCGTTCTTCGTCACTGTGCGCACATAAAACGGCCACAAATTCGCTGTTCCGCCTGAGATACCTGGCACCCCCGCAATAATAGTCTTTAGATCTTCTTCTGACTTTCCCACGACTTGACTGAGAAATGCCGTCACATCAAGCACGCGCCGAAGCTGCGCAGTATACGTCAGCGCAAAGCTCACCCTGCCCGCAGTTAAATCAACCCGAGCAACGCCATACTCTTTGTTCTCGCCAATAATTTCAAATTCCATTCCCTTTTCTTGCGCCGCGCGCGCTCGCAAGAACTCAAGGAGGTCTTTTTCTCGAAACGCAATCAATGAAATCTGTCCCTCTGAAAGAACACTGAATTGCCCATCAGTTCCTGCTTCTGGCGTAACCGTCTGTTTCAGTAACGTGAAAACGGTTGCATCATTAAGCACTGTAAAATCAGACGACATTTGCGCGGCAAGCAAGGTGCGCAATGAAGCTTCGAGACTTGCGGCCGATTTGGCTTTCGCGTTTTTAATATCTTCATCGGTTGCCACCTTTCCTTCACCAATAAAACCTCCCGTAAAGGCAGCTTTGCTTTCGGCATAAAATCCTTCATACTTGGGTGTTCCAGAAAATCCAGGAATGGTGAACTTGGCAATAGGTCCCATGTTATACGCATCTCCCGGCTTATCGGCGACCACGTCTGCATTCACGCTTGAGGGAACAATTTTACCATTTTCAATCTTTGCCCCAGGAACCGTCACCGCCGAAACCAAGCGGAACACTTTTCCGTCTGGCGTTTCAAACCGAGTATTAGCGACCAGCGATTGCGGCGCAGAGCTATAAGCATTATAAATTGTTATGGAGCCAGAGGCTTTCCGTTCAATATTTTTTCTTCCAGTTGCTGGATATTTTAAACTTACATTTGTTTTTTGCGTGAACACCTGCCCCGGAATGCGACCTGCGTCATAATCAATGGTGGTTATCCCCTTATCAGCAACTACCGCGTCTTCAAAAACCCACGAATCCTTTTGCATCGTCAGCACCAAATCGGCTTTAGGCAAAACCGCCAGGGCAAGATAAGGCAATACTACAAAAACGACCACCGCGATGAGCGCCAGCACTCCGGTTCGCATACGGAAAATCTGCCCCATAATACGCCTTCCTCTTGGAAGCTCGCTCACACTGCCAAGCCCAGTGATACGAATAGGAGACAACGGCTCCTCCGCGACCTGATGCACCGCCTCCTCTTCAGCCGCTACGACTGGTGGAGCAGCTGGTTGAGCCTCTGGTTCCGGCTCTGGCTCCGGTTCTCGCACTGGAGCCGGACGTGCCGCCGTCTTTGCTGATTTTTTTACCACAATATCAGAAAATTGCTTCGGCGATCTTACAGCACGTCCAAAAAAAGGATTTGTGGCCTCCAAACCAGCCTTCTTTGCGAGCGCAACCGCATCTTCATCAACGGATTCGATACGAACCACGCGCCCCAAAAGTTCCGCCTGCCGTTTGATTAATTTAAAATTACTAATGGACTCGGCGAATTTTGAAAACTTCGGTATCGAAAGAACGATTTCTTCCGACTCGGTGTCCATGAGCTTTTCAGCAACTGCCGCCGGCTCATCACTTTTCAAGACTGTTATTTTTTTAATATCTGGCATACAACGTTTTGTTACAAAATAATAAGAAGAGACACTTAGGGAGTCGAAGCGCTCCGAAGCCATCTCGCCCGCCGTTTGGCAATTTTCTGCAAATCGCCATGTTCAAGCGAACGATTTGCTGCCCACGCATTTGCACACAGCGCAGAAACAGAAGATGACGTTGTCTTCATGCTTAATGGTAATGCACTTTCCGTTTTTCCGCCATGTGAATTATTTGGCATCGCAACCAGCGGGATAGTAATTCCGGCTCGCTTGGCGGCAGCCTCTGAAAAGATAGCCATTGGCAAAGAGAATGGAGCCGATACATATACAACCTGTGCGGTTGTTTTCCCCACATGAGCCCCAATACCTTTGAGAAGCACCGCGACTTCCTGTAAGAGCAACGTCTCAATACGGCGACGCACATACGCGGAAGTAAGACCTGATTCTGCTCGCTGCAACAACGCCGCAACATGCTCTTTGCTCATCATAAGTTCGTTCGTAAGTGCGCCAACAAGAGAACTTCGCCCCCACGCAATAGTATCGACATAGGCAAGCTCGCCGCCCGATGACTCATAGACATAGGTATGAGTTTCGCTGACGCGCATGAACAGCACGTCTCGTTTGTCATTCTGATCTGCTAAATGAAGCAGCTCGCTCATGCCAATTTCAGTGCAGTAGACATGTTGCTCCCCCGCCAAAAGCGGAGCCAAGATGCCGGCAATCGTCCGTGAAGCAGCAGAGTACAAAACGGTTAGCTCAACTGTGTGCGCCGGGAACCCGACGGGACTAATCACCCGATGCCCGTCAACGCGCACCTGCGTTACTAAGGCATCAATACATACCACATCTGATTCGGCAATATTCATTTTGCGCGCCATCCCCTTCTGGTGCTGACTGGCAATTTTCCAAAGCCCCGAAGAAACTAAATTCTCGAGCTCAGCTTCATCAATATGACGACGCGGATCTTCGCGCCGAAGCGTGGTGATCGCTTGAACCGATGAAAATAATCCCGAATGCAAACCAATGATGACCCGATACTGCAACTTTTGCGCCTCGGCGATATGAGCAGCAAGCACCGGAGCAATTTTCTCGGCACTCTTGAAATCGCCGCTTACGGTTTTTGTCTTCACCAAGACCGCATCATAGGCCCGCTCTTGAAAACGGAATATCTGAAAAATAACTTCAGTATTCTCAACTTGAATATACACAAAGTGCACGCCTGGTTTTGAAGAAAAAGAAATCACGGCTTTTTTTTAGTATACTCCCTTCTTACCCCCAGACGGGAGTCTTTTTTCCCGTTTGTGTAGATAAAGCACTCCCGTGTATACTACAGGCAATGCTTTTGCGTATATCAAAATGGTGCATCAAGACTTCCTTGTTCGCGCCACTCATACTTGCCCCGTTTTTAACTGGCGATACATTCTCGTTTCCGACAAACGGGTTCTTTCCTTTTATCAGCTTGAAGGCAATTTTCTTTAGAGTAGCTATTGAAGCTTCTTTGTTCTTTCTTATTCTGCATGTCCTATTTTCGAATTCTCGCCGCGCACAACTCTCCACCATATGGAGTCGTTTAAAAAAACCGCTCCCTCTTTCGGTTATCGCGTTCAGCCTTGCCACGATTCTTACCGGGCTCACTGGCAGAAACCCAACGCAATCAATCTGGTCAAATTTTGAACGTGGTGAGGGTGCCTTCCAAATTGCCCATTACAGTCTTTTCTTTTTATTACTGTATGTACTGTTTACTTCCCGCGAAGAGATTGTGCGCCTCATGAAACTGAGCGTGACGGTCAGCGTGCTTGTGTGTGCATATGCGTTTACCCAGCTATTACACCTGCAACCACTACTCGGTACGATCGGCGAAAGCACGCGCATCTCCGGCACACTTGGTAACCCCTCATACCTGGCCGCCTATCTCCTCATACACTTTATTTTCTTAATTTATCTTTACTTGCACAGCCCTCATCAAAAAACCCGGTGGATCCTGACGGGCATCTTTGCTTTTGAATTCATCGCGTTTCTGAATACCGGAACACGTGCCGCTTATATCGCTTTAGCCGTCGGCGTTGTAGTGGTCTATCTCATAAATATCTTTGTGACTCAAAACGCGAAGGTGCGCTCGAGCATGATTATTATTCTCGTGGGTCTTTCTGCGCTCGGCATCGCCGGCATTGGCGCCTATCGCACGTTCCCTGCCCTCCAAAAAATCACCCTTTTGAACCGTCTATTTGACGTACCGGGAGCGCTCGAGGGCTTTGGCCCGCGTATCTGGTCATGGAAGTCGGCAGTCGCCGGCATCAGTGAGCGGCCCATACTTGGCTGGGGTGCAGAAAACTTCCCTTATACGTTTGATAAGTACTACAACCCAAACCATTACGGCATTCAATCATTTTTTGATCGAACTCATAACATTTTCCTTGAGTATCTCATTAGCGGAGGCTTCGTGCTTCTTCTTGCCTATCTTGCAATTTGGTTTTTCTATTATCGTTCGCTGCGCGGCCGAGAAAAAAATCTGTGGTACAGCCTGCTTATTGCCGGTCCCATTGTCTATCTTGTTCAAGGGTTCTTTCTGTTTGACGTCTTACCCACGTATCTCGTGATGTTTTTGTTTATCGCGCTTACCACTAATCTTGACCAACCCGTCAGCAATAGCTCATTGGACGAAAATGAATATGAATTGGGTCACGCGGAGCTGCTTGCCGCCACAGGCCTTCTTGCGCTTACCACCTTCATTATTATCGCCACAGCCATTGTCCCGTGGAAAAAGAACTTACTCATTGCTCGCGCGCACAGCGCTTCTCCCAACAATCCTCAACAAGCATTTAATGCTTTCCAAGATGCCATCTTATACAAATCCCTCATTGGGCAAGAAGAGGCAATCAGTGGCCTGAGTAAGTTTTCGATTGATTTTCTTGAAGCGGTCGTCAAACAAAATGTCGCCGTTCCAATCGAAATTATTAGGGGTATCGTCGATACCAATAATACCTGGTTTGATATGCACAAGAATCAGATGTCTGGGCTGCGCAATTGGTATCTCAACGGAGGACTTAATTTGCGCGCCGGACTTAGTTTCAATCTTCCTGATTACGTCGCACGGGGCACCCAGCTATACGAAGAGGCCCTGGCATTTGCGCCCAAACGTATTGAATTTATTCAGTTATTACTTGAAGTGGCGCGCGCGCAAAAAGACGAAGAAAAATTTGCGCAACTTTTTGCCCGCGCTCAAGAACTTCGACCAGACATCTCCTGGACTAGTTTCATTGGCAGCATGCAAGTACTCACGCCCACTCCCGCGAGTAATTAAAATTGTCTCGTATAGGTAAGCGCACATTACGCTTGCCTTTTTTAAGGAAGTGTCCAGTTTGAAAACGCAAAGATCGTAGCAATCAGCGTAAAACACGTGGAAAGCTCAAGAACGAGCTCGCGACGCGTCAATGTGTCACGCAAGGCAAAGACCAAGAGCTCTTCAAGAGTGAATAACAATACCAGTAAGACGCCTGCTGCATTAATAAACCCGATGGGTAATAAATTAATTGCCCACACAAACTCAACCAATACGAAGGCAATGAGCGCGCTTGTTAACTTCATCTGGGCGTCTTTCGCAAAGCCACGAATAAGAAAAAACTCGCGAATGAGAAAATAGGCAAAAAAAGCCAAGAGTAGTGAACGAGTTACGAACCAATCCCCTCCGGGGGCCGCAAAGAACAAAATACTCACGCAATACAACAAGGCAAGATGTAGCGCCTGATGCAGCTTGATCCGCGCGACAAACACAAATTGCTTAATGCCAAGCAAAATATAAAACAGTAAGCCAAAAAATGCGGCGAGCAACGAGGGATAACTTACCTGAGGACCAAAAACAGAAAGAGCAATGGGGCTGATGGTCATCAACACAAAAAACGAAGGCAGCACCAGTAAGGTCTGAAATACCGGAATAAAATAAAGCACCGCGCCAATAATCACAAAGGCGAGTAATTGAAGCGCGCTGAAATCCTGATCAGCCAAGAGCCAGAGCGAAGTCGCAAATAAAACCGCTCTAATGAGTAACAGTAATTGCTGCTTCTGAATCTTTAAAACTGATTTTAACTTTATCGCCATCTTTTACTTGGCCTCTTATCATCTTGTCGGCCATCTTATCAAGTATAGCCTTTTGTATAAGACGCGCTATTGGGCGGGCCCCGAAGTCAGGATCAAAGCCATTTTCCACGATATATTTGCGCACCGAAGGGTCGACAGTCAGCGCAATGCTCCGCTTGGCAAGACGGGCTTTAAGTTCAGTCAGCTGAATGTCGACAATCTTTTCGATATCGTCGCGCTTAAGCGCATTGAAAACGACAATCTCATCAATGCGGTTAAGAAACTCTGGCTTGAAGCTTTCTTTGAGCGCACCTTTCACGCGCGCCTTAAAATCCTCTTCGCGCTCCTCGATATTGCCTTCTTTTTCACTACTAAAACCAACGCGGCTCATTTCTTTAAAGTAATGACTGCCGACATTAGATGTCATGATAATAATTGAGTTCTTAAAATTGACGGTTTTACCCCGGGCATCGGTAAGCCGACCATTATCAAGAATTTGTAAGAGGATATTAAACACTTCCGGGTGCGCCTTTTCAATTTCATCAAAAAGAATCAGGCTGTATGGCCGGTGACGAATAATTTCAGTTAGTTGACCGCCCTCTTCAAAGCCCACGTAACCCGGCGGGCTACCAATAAGCCGGCTCACCGCGTGCTTTTCCATATACTCGGACATATCAATGCGCACAATCGCCTTTTCGTCGTTGAACATAAACTCAGCAAGCGTTTTGGCAAGCTCGGTTTTCCCAACGCCAGTCGGGCCTAGAAACATAAAACTGCCCAAAGGGCGATTTTCACTCGAAAGCCCCGCACGCGCGCGACGAAGCGCACTAGCCACCGCGGTCACGGCAGCATCTTGACCAACCACTCGCTGGTGAAGCACCTCCTCAAGACGAATCATCTTATCGCTTTCGCCCTCGAGCATGCGAGTTATCGGAATGCCGGTCCACCGCGAAACCACCGCGGCAATATCCTCTTCATCAACTACCTCCTTTACAAACGAGCCATCTTTGGCATTGTCACTGCGCTTGGCCCGATCCTGCGAAAGATATTTTTTCTCGAATGCTTTATACTCCTTTTCGGACTGGGGCAGTTCGCCATACAAAATCTGTGCGACCCGCTCCAGATTTCCGGCGCGCTCAGCCACCTCCGCCTCTTTCTTCAGCTCATCCATCCGCTTGCGCAAATTCTGAAACTTTTCAAACGTTAAAAGCTCACCCTTCCAGCTTGCAGAAAGAGCGTCATTCCTTTCTTTGAGCTCTTCAAGTTGTTTTTCAATATCCTTGAGCCGTTTTTCAGCGGAACCTTTCATGGCTCCCCTGCTCCCCTTCTTCTTGGGGGCCATATCGGCGGTAAGCGCCTTCTTTTCAATCTCAAGACGAGTTATCTCTCTGCGAATCTTATCAATTTCAGAAGGCGTGCTCTCAGTTTCCATTTTAAGCGCCGCGCCCGCCTCATCAATAAGATCCACTGCCTTGTCCGGCAAAAAACGATCGCTGATGTAGCGCGCAGAAAGATGCACCGCCGCCACGATGGCCGCGTCGGAAATGCGCAGACCATGGTGAATTTCGTATTTTTCTTTCAACCCACGCAAAATCGCCACACTGTCTTCAAGTGAAGGCTCTTCCACCATCACTGGCTGGAAACGGCGTTCCAACGCCGGATCTTTTTCAATGTGCCGCTGATATTCGCGAATGGTGGTTGCTCCAATGCAACGAAGCTCACCGCGCGCCAAAGCCGGCTTGAGTAAATTTGACGCGTCCACCGCTCCTTCAGCTGCGCCCGCTCCCACAATCATATGAATTTCATCAATAAACAGGATAAGACGACCGGCGGAGTTTTGAATTTCTTTCATAAAGGCTTTCAGACGATCTTCAAACTCGCCACGGAACTTGGTGCCGGCAATCAGACTGCCGATATCAAGCATGATCACCTCTTTGCCTTTGAGCGTTTCTGGCACCTCGCCCGCAATAATTTTTTGAGCCAATCCTTCCACGATAGCAGTCTTACCAACGCCTGGCTCACCAATAAGAACAGGATTGTTTTTAGTGCGACGAGAAAGAATTTGAATAACGCGGCGCAACTCGTCTTCTCGGCCAATAACTGGATCAAGCTTGCCGTCTTTTGCTTTCGTCGTCAGATTGACGGCATATTTTTCTAATACCTGGAACTTGCTCTCTGGCGTTTCATCGGTCACCCGAGCGTTGCCGCGCAAATGAGCCAGCGCACGAATGGCGGCGTCACGACGCAATCCCAAACGTTCAAGGAGTGTTTTTGCTGGCGAATCTGAATCTAAAATACCAAGCAAAAGATGCTCGCACGAAACAAACTCATCTTTTTGGCTGAGCGCGATTTTTGCCGCCCGATCAAGCACCTGCATGAGCTCTTGGCTTAAATAGAGCTGACCAACATTGCCAGCGGTGACAATCTTTGGCATGTCCTTAATCGCCGCCTCTAAAGCAGCCTCAAGCATATCGATATTCACGCCTGCTTTAATAAGCATCGGGCGCACCAGCGACTGCTCGTCATCAAGCAAGCTGGCGAGTAAATGAAAAGCTCGAAACTCACCGTGGTTATGAGCCGCGGCAAGCTCCTGAGCGTTCTGTAAAGCCTCTTGGGCTTTGATGGTAAATCGATTGAATTGTTTCATAGGGTTAGTTAGTACTTAGTACGTAGTGCGTAGAAAGTAGTATGTAGTGGAATCCTCGCTACGCCCCATCCTCCTACGGACTACTTCCTTTGTGCTCTTATTATACCACCACCATTGCCACTAAAATAAAGAGGAAATCGCCAAAATGCAAGCGAAATCTTACTTACCGCAGCTTTTTGAGCGCCGCAAGCAGCGCGGCAATATCAGCCTCTGCAGTTGGCCGACCGAGCGTAATGCGCAAACTGTTTGTCGCCCTTTCCTTATTCATTCCCATTGCCGTAAGCACCTTGGAAGGTTCTGGAGTACGCGCCGTGCATGCCGAGCCAGACGAAACAGCAATCCCCTGTAGATCGAGCGAGACAATAATCTCCTCCGCGCTTTTGCCCGGCAAATATATATTGATATTATTCGGCAATCGCTCTTTCAAGGAGCCATTTAATTTGGCCCCCGGCCATGTTTTTTTAATTCCACTAATACACGCAGTGCGTAGCTTCATCAGACGAGCTGACTCCTTCTCACGCATCGCTTCGACAAGTTCCACCGCTTTCGCAAAACCAACCGCGCCAGCGACATTTTCCGTCCCTGAACGCAGCCCCTGCTCCTGTCCGCCACCCGTTATCAGCGCCTCAATCGGATATGTTTTGAAATTTCCTTTTTTGCCGCTGCGCACATATAAACATCCAATACCCTTCGGGCCATACATTTTCTGTGCCGAAAGCGTCATTAAGTCGACGCCCAGCTCGTTCACGTCACATTTCAGATAATTAAACGCCTGCACCGCATCAGTGTGGAGTAATGGATAGCTATCAGCTTCTAGCTTCAAGCTTTTAGCTTTTAAGACACGAAAGTCATGAATAATTTTCGCGATTTCAGAAATAGGCTGGATAGTGCCCACCTCGTTGTTCGCCATCATTACCGAAACAAGCACGGTGCGTTCGTTCAATGCACTCTTTAATTTCTTTACATCTACCACGCCTTCTTTTGAAACCGGGATAATCACCACGTCCACACCGCCGCGTGCCAAATCCTGCGCCGTTTTCAAAATACCCTCATGCTCTACCCCGGAAATAATAATACGGGGCTGAGCTGTAAGCTGTGAGCTTTTCGCTTTTAGCTTTTTTGAATCCGGCCCACCAACAGCTAACAGCTTCAAACTAAAAGCTTTCAGTGCTCCGCGTAATGCAAGGTTGTTTGCCTCGGTGGCTGAGGCGGTAAAAATAATCTCTGAATAGTGCGCGCCGATAGTTTGTGCAATAGCCTGACGAGCCGCAAAAATCGCTGCCGATGCTTTTTGGCCATATGAATGAAGCGAGCCGGGATTACCCCAGAGACCAGCTTCAAGCTGTGAGCTTTTAGCTTTTAGCTTAAACTCGCCAAAATACGGGAGCATAGCTTCAAGCACCCGTGGGTCAACCGGCGTTGTGGCGGCGTAGTCGAAATAGATTGGTTTCATCTCTTCTATATAATACGATTTTGACTGATTGCGCAAAGATTCTTGAACAAGGATGACTCGCCGTGCTAGGTTAAGCGGGCATGACGCCCGTTCACAATTCCACCAACCTCCGAAAACTGACTTCAGACCTCCAGCTCGAGGCGTATTTGTTCACGGCTTCAAACGGCTTAAAGATTGGGCCGGCGGATGTCGTTTCTCACATATTGCAGTTTATGCAAGCGAGCCCGGCCCATGCCTATAAAATCACCATTGGCACCGACAGCGAACACTTAGGCGACAAGCGTGGCGACTTTGTGACCGCGATTGTCATTCACCGCGTTGGTAACGGCGGCATCTATTTTTATCGCCGCATTATTGATGACAAAAAATTCTATACCCTGCGCGACCGCATCATCCGCGAGGCGCTTATCTCGCTTGAAATCGCCCACACGTTTTTGGCTGAAACCGAGAGAATAAAAATGCCGAAGTTTGATTTTGAAATTCACGTGGACGTCGGCGAAAACGGTGCCACTCGCACGATGCTGCAAGAAATAACCGGCATGATTCGCGCCAATAACTTTGCCGTGAAAACCAAACCTGATTCGTATGCGGCCAGCAAAGTGGCCGACCGGCATGGGGCGAAAAACGATTAAAAAAGAAACCGCCCAGCACCGAAGCGCTGGGCGGAATCGCTGTGACCGTGAGGGCCGGCATTACTTGCGGAAGATGAGCTCGAAGTCCGGGCTAAAGCTTCCGTCGCAACCCATACTGATGTACTGGCCCTCCTCGTCTCTCCCGATACAGAGAACGTACCGGCCACCATCATCCCACTTCACGGGGTAGGTTGCCAGGTAGACCCGCTCTCCGAGCGGCTGATCCGAGTAACCGAGAGCGACGGCAACCGCATCTTCTGATCTACAGAGCTTGTATCCAAGCTCCTCAGCCACGCTAAGGATGGTGTAGATACTCGTTGTCTTCGTGAAGCCGAGTTGGCGGGGGCTTACGCGGGAAAATTCGATCGTCCCCGCAGTTGAAGGAAGGTTAACGAGCTGATCCACAAATGCCTTGAATCGCACACCCGCCGACTTCAATGCGTCTTGCACTCCACTGCTCTCGTACGCCCTGGCTTCGAAGACCCGCCAGAGTACGATACGAGCAACAAGAAGTGCCTTGTTGATGACCACGAGCTCGTCTCGGAGGAATCGCTCAGCATCTGCCTCGCCGCCGAGCTTATTGACGATGGCCTCGAACCAGTTATGGGGTCGGTGCCCGTACTTGGACATCTCTGCCTTCTTTCTCGGCTAATAGCCGATACTTTACGCCCACCTGATAGATGGACGCCGCTTTATGGCGGAAAACTCCTGCCTACCGTTAGGCAGGTCTGGCTACCCGCCAGCCGAGGGGCTTACCCGCTTTGGGATTGCTGAAACATTCTATACTTTTTTATTAAATTGTCAACTTTCTTGCCTTTTAAAGCTAAAAGCTTCAAGCTATCTGCATCGCATTAGCCAATTAACAGACTAACCGATTAACTGTTTCCCTCATGGATACCCTAGTCATCGACATCGAAACCAAAAACACCTTCGGCGATCTTGGCGGCCGGGAGTTTTTCGACAAGATGGAAATATCCGTCGTGGGAGTATATTCGTATAAAAAGAACGAATATTATTGCTATGGTGAGGATGAGTTTGAAAAACTTAAAGCGCTTCTTGCTGAGCCGGCGATTCTCATTGGTTTTTCGGCTAACAAGTTTGACTTTCCTATCCTGCGGCGCACCTTTGGCATTGATCTATTCACCTATTCACGTATTGATATTTCTGATGAAATTGAAACCGCAACCGGCCGACTTGTGGGACTTGGCAAGTTGGCGGCAGCCAACTTTGGCTATACCAAGCTTGGCGATGCGCTTGGAGCCCCCATTCTTTACCGAGCCGGAAAAATAAAAGAATTGAAAGAGTATTGCCTGCAAGACGTGAAGCTTACGAGGGAACTTTTCGACAAAATAAAAAAAGACGGCTGGCTCCTTGTACCAGACCGCGAAAGTGACACGCCGACCAAAGTGGAAATAAACCTTCCCATTCTATTTTAAAAATAGTATGGGCGACCGTCGTCTGACGGTCGCCCACTGACTGCCCCATAGGGGCCGATAGCGCGTGGCTCGATAAGCTCGAACCGCTCCCCGCTGACGCAGCTGCGCAGACCACTTCCCAAAAGCACCGCCAGAAAGGCCAGCGCAAGCAGCAGCATAATGCCGATGAAAGCGGCAAATACTCGATGAGCACAGGCCGCCATCACCGCAGAGAACCAATCTGTCGCGTTCACTGCACCTCCTCGCCGCCGCAAGATGGCTTGTATGGATGACTGCTGTCGGGATCGGGCCGGGTGTCTGAGGCCGTCTTACGCAGCGGAACTTCCGGAGAAACCATTCCTTCGGGCGCTACGCCCTCTTCCACCGACTCAAACCGTCGCTTGAAGCGAAGAACAAGACGCTCAAGAAGCCTTCCCATCTCTGCCTCCTTTTTACGAAGTAAGCCAACGAACGAAAGATATAATGATTCGCGCCGCTGTACTGCGCCCGATCCTGCTTTCGGGCATCAATACAATAACCGCGAACACATAGTCTTTCGCCTGGATGATGAGCGTCATCACCCAGTAGCGGCCCCTGCGAGCAACGCTCTGAATGATTTTGCCCATCCATCTCTCCGCGCGATTCCACAACAGAATCGACATCTTCTTTGTAACGCGCAGAATGCATAAAAGTCAAACGGTGCCGGCCTTTACAAGGCCGGCACCGTGCGCGCGAACGTTGTTTGCGTTCGCCTCTCCTTTCTATTCGTCGTCTTCTTGATAGTTGAACTGCAGCCCGTCACTGCCGATTCGCTCGACAGCGCGGGAAGATTGTTGACTCTTGCAGAAGCCGATCAAGGCGGCCAACAAGAGTGCGAGCAGCACGAGAGCAACCCGATGCCGAGTTCTCATTCCTCGGCCTCGGGCTCGCAGTCATCGCTCGTACGCTTCTTGGGGCCGAACATC
>CAYWPI010000009.1:30336-36221 GCA_964460325.1 uncultured Candidatus Saccharibacteria bacterium
TTCGCATCCACACCTCCCTGCCCCTGCCAAGAGCAAAAAATATTCAGCACTTTGCTGAATAGGCTTCTTCTAGTATAGCACAAAACAAGTCAAAAGTCAATTTGCGGGCGCGGAGAAACCCCAAAAGTCGAGCCCTCAAAGATGGTAAACGGCAAGACAATGGCAGTTAGGCTTTTTTAATCAGCGCGGTCAATTCTTTAATCAATACTTTCATTTTCTCTTCACTTTTTGCTTCGACATACAGACGAATGAGATCTTCGTTGCCCGATGGGCGCACCAAGAGCCACGAGTCTTCAAGTTCAATTCTGAGCCCATCAAGCTTACTCACCTGCTTGGCACCAATTGCATATTGATCTTCTATGGTTTTTATAATGCGCTCTTTTGCCTGCGTGCTTGCCAATTTGAAATTAATCTCTCCAGAGCGAAAGTATTTAGGAAATTCGCTAATCCACTGACTTATTGGCTTTGTCAGTTTTGAAACGGGCCCCAACATGTTCACCAGCGTAAATAATCCGCTGTCGGCACCAAAAAACATTTTAAAATAGTAATGGCCAGAAAGCTCGGCGCCAAACGTTGCCCCCGTTTCTTTCATTTTTTGCTTAATGAAAGCATGCCCCACCCGGGAAACAAACACTGTTCGATGCGCTGCGGCAAGTTGATCACGCAAGAGATAGCCGGCGCGCGGATCAATAATAACCTTGCCAGAAATCCCCCGCGCAAGAAGCACCGCGATTGCATCTGCCGGAATTTCTTCACCTTGCTCATTCACGCACATAATGCGATCGCCGTCTGAATCAAAAATAAAACCACAATCTGCTTGTAATGCTTTTACGGTTTTTTTCAGTTCGTCCATTGCGCCTTCCGCGAGTGGGCTTGGCCCGTGCGCCGGAAAATCGCCATTTGGCTCTCCATGAATAATGTCAATCGTGAGTGGGATCTTCTTCTGCGCGATAAGGCGTTGCATTGCCTTAAGCACCAAACCAACCGTGCCGTCTGACGTGTCCGCCACAATGCGCATCGGCCGCTTGAGCCTGAGCTGCTTAACAAGAAACGCCGCATATAATTCGTGATAATAATCGCCCGGTTGAGCATGAACGATGACTGCTGGCGCAGGCGCCGCGGCAAACTCGCCTCCGGATTTAGCAATAAACTCTTTCAATTGCGACGTAAAAATAGGCACCGCGCGCTTGCCCACCATTTTGAGCCCATTCTCATTTTTAGGATTATGTGAAGCGGTAACCACAAAGCCGGCACTGGCCTTAAAGTGATTAACCAAAAAATACAGCTCGGGCGTGGTGATCATGCCAACTGGCAAAATCTTTATGCGTTTGCCGCCACTGTAGGCAAGTCCTCTGATAAGCGCGTGATACAACGAGGGCGAAGAAACGCGCGCATCATGCCCAACCAACACCAACCCTTTATTCATCTGGCTCAGCGCCTGCCCGAAGTAAAAAAATGCTTTTTCGTTCACTGCTTCTGGATAACCGCCCCGGATGTCGTATGAACGGAAGATTGTAGAATCAATCTCAATATTATTCATATATCTGATACAATTTATATTATCACCCTTTCGCGTTATACTGAATGTGTCTTTATTACTACACCCCTACTCTACTACAATCCTACGCCACTCATCCATTATGCCCAAAAAGAAATCAAAAGAAAAAGAAAGTAAGCGAGAATCCCGCATCAGCAGTGAAACAAAAAAAAGCGTTCTAGGCATTCTTTTGGTTGCCGGCTCAATTGTCCTTTTGTTGGCGGCCTTTGAAAAAGCCGGCCCGGCGGGAAACTTTCTTTTCCACGCTCTTTCATATCTCTTGGGACTGGGCTACTATCTCATCCCCCTTATTTTCTTTATCGTCGGCATCTTGTTCCTCCTCTCCCGCGAGCAGAAGTTTTTCAGCGTTGTATTTTTTGGCATGCTCTTTTTTGTCCTCTCTGGCCTTGGTTTTATCGATTTGCTTTTCCCCGACCGGGGCGGTCTGCTTGGACGGCTTGTGGGAACGCTTGAAATTCCCTTCGGCCACGGAGCGGCCATCATTCTTTCAGTCAGCTTGCTGGTGGTTTCACTCCTCATTACCCTTAACGCTTCAATAAAGCTGCGTTGGCCGGGGAAGAAGACGGAGCTCGAGGAGACAGTCGCCGATATGGAGGATGAAGATAAAGACATCGAAGCCGCTCTTGAAGATGCCGAAGATGAGGAGATAAAGCCAAAAAAATCTTCAAAAGAAGCACTGACGGCAAAAGGAAAAGAGGTGCACAGCAAAGAGTTGGAAGAAAAGGACATTCAAATCGCTGAAACGTCTGAATTCAAACCGAACGCTAAGACAAAACCGACCGTGGTGAAAAACTATGTCCCACCACCGCTGTCGCTCCTGAAGTCGACCTCTGAAAAACCGACCCCGGGTGATCTGCGCGCTAATGCCAACATTATTAAGCGCACCCTTGAAAGCTTTGGCATCAACGTTGAAATGGGTGAAATAAACGTTGGCCCAAAGGTGACCAGATACACGCTCAAACCCGCCGAAGGCGTAAAGCTCATGCGCATCACCGCGCTTGGCCAAGACTTGGCGCTCGCCCTTGCCGCTCACCCTATTCGTATTGAGGCGCCCATCCCGGGCAAGTCACTGGTTGGCATTGAGGTGCCCAACAAGGCGGCCAGCATTGTTCGTCTTGGCAGTCTTCTTGCGTATCCAGACTTTACCACTGGCCCACTCACCTTCCCAGTCGGCCGCGACGTTACGGGAGACCCGATATTCGGCAATATAGACAAGCTCCCCCACCTGCTCGTTGCCGGTGCCACCGGCTCGGGAAAGTCCATCTTCATGCACTCCATCATCATCCCACTCCTTTTCAAAAACTCGCCACAGACCTTGAAAATGATTTTGATAGACCCCAAGCGCGTCGAGCTTTCCATTTACGATGGCATCCCGCACCTTATCAGTCCCGTCATCACCGAGGGCAAAAAAACAATCGCCGTGTTCCGCTGGGCGCTTTCTGAAATGGATCGAAGGTATCAGATATTGCAAAACGCCGGCGCCCGCGACATTAAAAGTTTCAATAAGAGTGCCAAAGAGGAAGATATGATTCCTTATATCATGATTATGATTGATGAGCTTGCCGACCTTATGGCCACCTATGGCCGTGAAGTTGAAGGCTATATCGTGCGCCTGGCACAGATGGCGCGCGCCACGGGCATTCACTTGGTGCTGGCCACCCAGCGGCCATCGGTTGAAGTGGTTACTGGTCTCATTAAGGCCAACATCACCGCCCGTGTTGCGCTTCAAGTTGCCAGCCAAATAGACAGCCGAACTATTATCGATTCTGCCGGTGCGGAAAAACTGCTTGGCGGCGGCGACCTGTTGTTTATCTCTAATGAATACTCGCGGCCAAAGCGTATTCAGGGAGGTTATATTACTGAAGAAGAGATCAAAGATGTAGTGAAGTTTATTAAAGATAATAACGAAACGCTTGCCCCGAGCGAAGCTTCTGTTGAAAGCCAGGCGCTTGCCAAATCAATGGCCAGCGACAAGCCGGGGGCACTTGAGGCAAAAACCGGCGACATTTTTGATGACTATATGGGCACCAATCAGGACGAAGATGAGATGCTCCCGCAAGCCATCGACTTTGTAAAAAAGGCCGGCAAGGCGTCTGCCTCGCTTCTCCAGCGCCGCTTAGGTGTTGGGTATGCACGTGCCGCCAGACTGCTCGATATTATGGAAGAGCGCAATATGATTGGCCCGGCTGATGGCGCCAAACCCCGCGAAGTATTTATTGTTGATGAAGAAAGCCCCGGCGTGCCCACAGAAGAGACGGAGGAGGAGCAAGAACAATAATATCTGAGGCCAGGAGTATTCGAAGCTTCCCCTAGGCGTATCATTGAATTTGACTTTTTCTTTACAAAGGTTTAAAAAGAGAAAGCCCCTGAATGTAAGTAAGGGGTTGGTCTTAGGGGGAGAAGAGGTTGAAACAACTCTTGATTTCTATGGCGTGGGGAGCTAGTGGCGCTACTTCCATGATGGTGATCGGCCCGACGGGAACACTCATCATCACCAGCGCACTGCTTCTCTGGCACCTCACAGGAAGACTTATTGACGCTCGCAACCAACGAAGGTAAGGCAATTGAGCCTGCCCACGTGCGGAGTAGCTCGCGCGAGAACATCGCGCGGGCTATTATTTTTTTACTTCTTCTCCCCTTCCTGCGATTTTTGTATTTTGCTTAAGATCTTATCAAAATCTCCGTTCAGCACATCTTCTATATTGTGCACCTTCACCCCAAACCGGTGATCGGTGATGCGATCGTCAGGAAAGTTATAGGTGCGGATTTTTTCAGAGCGGTCGCCCGTGCCCACCATACTCTTGCGGTCAGACATAATGCCGCTTGTCGCCCGGATTTGTTCAAGCTCATACAGTTTGGCCCGCAGCATCGCCATTGCCGCCTCACGGTTGGCATGTTGCGCACGCTCGGCACGGCTTCCCACCACAATCCCCGTTGGCTTGTGCGTAATGCGCACGGCAGTTTCCACTTTGTTCACATTCTGCCCGCCCGGACCGCCGGCGCGACTAAACGCTACTTCAATATCGCTGTCAGCTATCACCACCTCTTTTGCCTCTACCTCTGGAAGCACGGCCACCGTTGCCGTTGACGTGTGCACGCGCCCTTGACGCTCGGTTGAAGGAATACGCTGAACCCGGTGCACGCCCGCTTCGTGCTTAAACGCCTCATAGCATCCGGTGCCAGCCACTCGCACCACCACCGTTTTATAGCCATTGGCGCCAGACTCGCTGGCGTCAACCACATTAAAAATCCAACCCCTTTTGGTGGCATAACGCTGATACATGCGAAACAGGTCTCCGGCAAACAGCGATGCCTCATCGCCCCCGGCCCCTGCCCGAATTTCAAGCACTAATTTGTTTGGATTCATTCCCATAATAATATGTGAGCAAAGGACTACTCCCTCATTGCTCAATTGTGGTATTCTATAATTAAATGCGGGCTTAGACAAGCGTCTTCGTTCCCCTTTCTACCCACTACATACCACTCACTACATACTTCCCATGAAAGATCTCCCTCTCATCCTCATCATCGACGACGAAAAAGACTTCCGTGATATTGCGGAAGCCAAATTAACGTCAAAAGGGTTTATAGTAAAAACCGCCAACAACGCCAAAGAAGGTATTGAGATAGCGCAAACCACTAAGCCAGACCTTATCTTAATGGACGTGCAGATGCCCGACAAAGACGGCATTCAGGCAACGATTGAGCTGCAAGAAAACCCTAAAACAGCCGGCGTAAAAATTATCTTTTTGACTAACTTGGGTGACACGTGGCCATCGGTTACGGAAGTGAACCGCAAGTTTGCCAAAGAAATCGGCGCAATGGATTATTTCAAAAAAAGCGGTGATTACGATAATCTTGTAATCAAGATCCAAGAAGCGTTATCAAAGCAAGCTATCCAGAATACTGGGATAATCTATAAAAAATAATGCGCGGCGTGCTAGCTGTGTAATAATATAAATATAAAAATACGCATTAGCTCACTTAATAACTTACGCATTGCTCCTATGAAAAACCCTCCGCTCATCCTTATCGCTGACGACGACAAAGACTTTAAAGAGGTGCTTTCGGCCAAGCTTTTGGCGGCTGGTTATCAGATTTCTGAAGCAGATGATGGCCAGCAGGCTATTTCAAAGGCCAAAAGCCTGATCCCCGACTTGGTTATCATGGATATCCAGATGCCCAATGTGAATGGCACCGAGGCGGTATTAGATTTAAAGCACAATCCCGCAACCAAAGACGTAAAAATCGCCTTCTTCACCAACCTCCTTTATCCGTGGCCGGGCGTGAAAAAAGAGAACAATCAGATGGCGCAAGAGCTTGGCGC
>CAYWPI010000010.1:0-16204 GCA_964460325.1 uncultured Candidatus Saccharibacteria bacterium
TAAACATATAAATTAGTAAGTAGTGGGTAGTTTGTAGTGGGTAGTAGAGAAACGGAATAATAAAAAAGCCACAACTAAATGCGGCGATATCTTCCACCGCAACTAGTTATATATCAGATAACCTCGTTGCATTGATTAGTAAATTACTACGAAACAAGATCAGTATAGCAAATCAAAAAAGGTATGCAAGATAAGAACGGCCCCGCGCAGAAAAAGCGCGGGGCCGACAACCAATTCACTGCAGCGCGAAAGGGTTGAGATGCGAGAGGCTACCTGACTGTGACCGCCTCGTCAGTCTCGATAAGCCAGAACCACTCCTCGTTGAATTCGTGGTTGTCGGTCCAGATAAAACCGGACGAGCCATCGGGGCGAATGATTGGAAAACTGGTTTTACCCTCCGGGTAAACCCACGATGCATCAGCCACACCTACGGGGCAATTCGGGGCGAAAGCGAACCTTGCCTTCAACGCCTGACGCCATTGCCCACAGGGGATCTTGCCAAACTTGAGAAGTTCATTTTGGACGCCCGCCCAATTCGGCTGGTAGCCAACCTGGACAAATTTAAAACGTCCAACTTGAAGACCCGAAAGCCTCCGTCCGTCATGTCTCCAATCCAGATTTACGTAAGAATCGTCATGCACCATCACAAACGGCTGATTGCCCAGAGCATCGGCATCAAGCGTGAGTTCAAACACTTCTCCTGGCTTGGGCCAGCGCAACCCACGAACGACACTATTGAGCGTACTCATATCGAAGTCGGGATCAGTAAGCCGTACGAGCCATGGGTGTCGCTCTTGATACTCCTCCACGTTCAGCCTGCGGGCAAGAACAAGAAGGTCGGTAGCCTGAGCGGAACTGATTTCACTTCGAGGCATAATAAATCCCTCCTTAGGAATTTATCGAGCCGCTTACTGCCTAGGGCGACAAGCCCTAGGGTTCAGAAGCTCATACGTAGACCCCTATGGATCTGAAATAAGTAAATGCAAGAAATGATGATATACGTCAAATCCGCTCAGTCGTTTCAATCCCAAGTAAACTAAGCCCCTTTTGAAGCGTAAGGGCCACTACACTAATCAGTGCAAGGCGCGCGTTGCGGCGGCTGGCGTTCTCATCAACAAGTATCGGCGTGGTTTCATAATACTGGCTGCATATCAGACAGCAATCGTTGCTATTTCAATCACTATTAACAATGGATTTATAACCTAGACCAAAATGTATGTAAATGTAGCTGCGGCCGCCATCTGATGACGGCGGCCGCACTCGCAAGGCTCATGTGTCCATACCTACCCAAGGCTTGAATTTCTTGCAATGAGCCGGATGCTGAAGACGCCGGATGGCACCTTGATAGATCTGTGCCGCCCTGCTTCCCGAAATTTGTAGCTGAATTCCAATTTTCTCAAAAGCCAAACCCTCGAAAAGATGGGCTCGTACGACCCTGGCTTGCTTAGATGAAAGTTGGTCGAGCGCTTCAGCCACCAGCCGCTTAAGCTCATTCCGCTCCAGAACTTCGCTTGTTGGTAGAGCTAAAGCAGAAGATCCAAGCAGTGCCTGAACTGGAACATCTCGGGTTACGCTCAGCGCCTTGGGCAAAGCCATGAACTCCTTGGAAAATATCTCCGGAGGCCAAAGCTCCTCGATGGTCTTCCCAGTAAGCTCAAAAAGTCTGCGCTCGCGATCTTTGGAAAACCTATGCGGTCGATGCTTGAGATTAACCCACCTACCGAAATCCCCCGTTGACATCCCAAGGAACCTAGCTCCCTGGCTTTGATTCCATCCTCGGCGCTGTAAAGCATCCCAGAGGAAACCGTGTTTCAGCTTTGCGTGAATGCTAATCGAAAACTTTTGTTCAGACATGGAACCCTCCCGCCCAATGGGCAAAATCAAAATAACTCAACTACCCCAGAAAGGCAACTAAATCCGCTCAGTCGTTTCAATCCCAAGCAAACCAAGTCCTCTTTTGAGCGTGAGGGCAACGGTGCGCACCAGCGTTAGGCGCGCGTTGCGGCGGCTGGCGTTCTCATCAACAAGTATCGGCGTGGTTTCATAATACTGGCTGCCAAGCTTGGCCAGCTCAAACAAATACCTTGCCATATGACTGGTGTAATAGGTTTCGGCGCACTGCGCAATGACGTCGGTGAAATCCAGCACCTTCTTCATAATGAGCGCCTCAAGCTCACTATCCAGGGCGCTTAAGCTGTTAGCTTTTAGCTTATAGCTTTTAGCTTTTTCGAGAATACTCATGAACCTTGTGTACGTGTACTGCAAATAAGGAGCAGTATCACCAGTGAGGTCGAGCATTCTGTCCCAGTTGAACTGAATATCTGAGTTCCGGTTTTCTTTCAGATCGTTATACTTCAAAGCGCCAATGCTCACCGCTCGGGCAACTTTCTCTTGTTCGGCTGGTGATAGGCTTGGATTTTTCTCGCTCACCACTTTTAACGCCCGCTTGTGCCCTTCTTCAATGACATCCATCAGCTGTATCACCTTACCCTCCCGAGTCGCCAGCTTTTTTCCATCTTCCCCTAACACCATGCCGAACTTCACGTGCGCAAGCTCTGCCGTATTAAGACCAAGCAAATTCGCCGCGGCGAACAGCTGCTCAAAATGAAGCGCCTGTTGATTGGCAACGACATATAATATCTTTGCCGGCTTCATCTTAAGCCGGTCTTTGAGCGAGGCGATATCACGCGTGAAATACAGCGTGGCGCCATCTGATTTTTCAATTAATGCCGGTGGCAAGTTAAACTTCTCAAGCGGAATAATCCACGCCCCCTCGCTTTGGATAGCCACCTTATCTTTTTTCAAGGCCGCAATAATCTTAGGAAGCTCTTTTTCATACGCGCTCTCGCCTTTATAGGTATCAAACTTCGCATTGAGAAGCTTAAAAATCTTTTCAAACTCAATCATCGATTCAGCCACAAACCACTGCCAGAGTTTTCGATTCTCTTTATCGCCCTGCTCAAGTTTCTTAAATTCTTCCTGCCCTTTATTTTCCAGTTCGGGCTTAGCCTTAAGCTCGTCGTGAAACTTTACATACAACGCAAGCATTTCACTGATAGGATCAGCTTTAACCCTCTTTTTGTCGCCCCAAAGTTTATACGCAGCAAGCAACTTCCCAAACTGCGTTCCCCAGTCGCCGATATAATTCCACCGAAGCGTTTTATACCCCAGCGCCTCATGCATATTCGCCAAAGCGTCGCCAATGATCGTCGAGCGCAAGTGGCCCACATGCATTGGTTTGGCAATATTGGTCGCGCAATAATCAATGATAATCTTCTTGCCCTTCCCAATCTCTTCTCTGCCAATTGTTTTTGGCTTTTTGGCAATAACCGCAAGCTGATTTTGTAAAAATTCTTTCGAAAGCCAAAAGTTAATAAAACCAGGCTTTACTGCTTCGATTTTTTCAAAGAAACCTTGTTTATCTGCACCTTTTAATGTGGCGGCAAATTCCTGCGCCACCTCAAGTGGACTTCGTTTTCCAGGTTTGCCAGCTTGCTCGCCTCTGGCGAGCCTCATTGCAACATTGGTCGAATAATGGCCAAATTCTTTCACGCTCGGCACGTCCAAAGATGGCACAAACGGAATTGCTAGTGCTTTCTGAATAAATTGCTTGATATCAACAGAAATCATTGCGGTATTACAGATTATTCAAAGTATACCATTCTCAATAAAGAACGCCGGCGGAAACCTCAGAGGGTCACCGCCGGCAATCGAAGAACTCCCTTTCGGGCGCTTGCGGTGGCGCAAGGCGGCTGATCACCTGCGCCACGAAAGTTTGGCACGCGGCACAGACAAAGTGATGCCCGAGCACGCGCTGATGCAACGACGTGCCTCGTTGCAGCTTTCTGACCCCCGCGTCATGAAGCGCATATGCCGCTGCTTCATCGGGCGTCAGACAGGCCTTGCCTCGCGGAGCAGCCTCAAGCCACTCTTGCTCGATTTCGGCTGCCGCGCGTCTGGCTCGCCGCTTGAAGAAAAAACTCACGCTCTTCTCCTTTCGGTCACCGCGCCCCGAAGCAGCGAGCCAACCGCAAGCGCAGGGAAGGCATACAGACTCCATTCGGGGAAAATGGGCTGGCACTGCCGCATGCAAGTGCGCACAAACCCGATCACCAGCGGCGTCGTGAGAGCGAGAAAAGCAATCAGAAAATACTTCATCGCCCACTCCTTCATCTGTCGCCACATGAGCGACCTGCCTGTAAAGTACCGCTTTCAAAGAAATTAGTCAAAGAAACAAGGACGTGTATATAATAAGGAGATGAGAAAGGAATTCAAACCCATCTCAATAGAAAACCGGCAGGCGCGGTTCGATTTCGAAATCCTTGAAAAATACGAGGCTGGTTTGGCACTCCTTGGTGGCGAGGTAAAGTCTATTCAAAACGGCAAAATGAATTTAACCGGTTCTATTATCAGGTTTGATAAGGGACGACTCGCATTAATGAATGCCGACATTCCCCCGTATCAGCCCGGTAATAGCCCGAAGGATTATGACCCAAAGCGCTCCCGCCTGCTTCTTCTTAAAAAAAGCGAAATGGTGAAAATCGCCGATTATTTAAGCGAAAAAACATTGACAATTGTGCCAATTTCTGTTTATAATAAGGGTAATCTCATCAAACTCCAGCTCGGTATCGGCAGAAAGCGAAAGAAGTCCGACAAGCGCGAGGTTATCAAAACCCGTGAAACCAAACGGGAGATGGGTCGTTTTATGAGATAGTACGGGAGCGACAGGCTTCGACATTTCATCTCTTGTACGATATGCAAGCCGAGCTGCAACAACTCGTTAAACGGTTGCAAAACATTAAACTGCCAACTTTGCTCCAAAAAGCAACTTTGCTTTAGCCTACGCTTAATAGCGAAGGCCATCGGCCCGCTCACCCCCTCTAAGCGGAGCCCGGTGTTATACGAGGGGTAAGAATCGCCTAGATAAACCATCGCCGCGATTACGAAAACCCAATGGTTTGGAAGTTCTCGCTTTTCGAGAAATAAGCTTGTAGAGTATCGTGCTTGAATGTTATGGATGGGATTTCAATATCCCCGCTTCCACCAATGAAAATATTCATCGCCCACGCAAGTAGTTTCGACTTCCGGAAGGAACTTTATTTGCCGTTGCGCAATTCATCCATCAATAAGAATCATCAGATTACCCTTCCGCGGGAATATGGAGAAGAAAAAATTACCAAAGAGATTATTAGGTCGCAAGACTTATTGATCGCTGAGGTTTCTCACCCGTCAACCGGTCAAGGGATTGAACTTGGTTGGGCTAATATTTTCGCCATCCCAATTGTCGGGGTATATAGGAAGGGAGCCACCCCCTCCCCCGCTACTCGCTATGTAATTAAGAACTTTCTTGAATATACCGACGCGGAAGACCTCATTGAAAAGCTCAATGAATATCTTGCAAGAAGCTAGTCTTTGATTTCTCGCCTATTTCTGCTATATTCTTTGTATTCATGGCCATTGCCAACCGCATAAACAACCAAATCACCGCGCCGGAAGTGCGCGTCATCAGTGATACCGAGGAGAACCTTGGTGTTTTGAAGATCGCTGAGGCGCTTAAGCTCGCTAAGGAGAAAGGCCTCGACCTCATCGAAATATCAGGAGCTGCGGTTCCTCCCGTGTGCCGCATCATTAGCTACGACAAATATCGATATCAAGAAGAAAAGAAGCTTAAAAAGCAGCGCAGCAATCAAAAAGGCGGTGAACAAAAGCAGGTGCAAATAAGCATTCGGGAGGCTAAGAACGACCTTGAGATGAAAGTGGGGCGCGTGCACGACTTTTTGGCTGAAGGTCATCAGGTGGAGATATATCTTTCCATGCGTGGCCGCGAGCTGGGTAACCGCGACTTCGCGAAAAAGAAAATCCAGGAGTTTATGGCAATGATTAAGGTTCCCTATCAAGTACTTAACCCAATTAATTTTGGCGGCCGAGGCTTTACGACCCTGATTACGAAAAAGTAAGAGTATTCGCGAAAAATGCGAAAGGAAGACTTTAAAAACGCCAAACTTGCCTTTTTAGCCAGCTTCTAGTATCCTTACTTCCATTCGCATTATTAATGATTTATTAGCATTGTTCGCGATTACTCTATGAAAAAGAGCGTAACCAAACGTATCCGCATCACCCGCACCGGCAAAGTGGTTCGCCGGCGCATGGGCGTAGATCACTTTAAGGCCCGAAAATCTAAGCGCAGCAATCGCGGAGGTCGTCAGCACGTGACATTAAACGCCAAAGATAAGCAGAATATCGCCAACGAGCTCGTCCGCTAGACCCCAACCGACAACGTATAACTAACAACTCACAACGACATGACTAGGGTAAAAAGAGGAACAACCAATGTAAGAAAGCGTAAGAAAACGCTGAAATACACCAAAGGCTTCGGCTGGAGCCGCAGCCACAAAGAAGCAGCTGCCAAGGAAGCTCTCCTGCACGCCTGGACACATGCGTTCATGGGCCGCAAGGACAAAAAAGGCGACTTTCGCACCCTTTGGAACGTAAAAATCTCCGCCGCGACCAAGGCCGCCGGAGTGAGCTACAGCAAGTTTATCGGCGCACTTAAAAAGGCCAATATCGCCCTTGACCGCAAGATCCTTGCTGATCTTGCCGAGCACCAACCAGAAGTTTTTGCTAAAATTCTTGAAAAGGTGAAGTAACAAAAAGCGCCCGTCTGGGCGTTTTTTGTTTTTTATTCTTAGCTTATTGCACAATCAGCCACGCCATCCCTACATTTTTACTGGCGTTACCGGCACGGGCACCACAGGATGCGCCCTGTCTCCTTTCAATAAATAATTATGCGCTCGTTCTAATATTTTAAGACTATCCTTAAACTTCGACATCATTTTTTTTGCTTCACCAAACCGAAACCAACCATAACCCTCATGCTCGTCAGACACCGTAATAGTTGCTTGCTTGGTTTCTGCCAAATATAAGATGACCACTTTAAAAATGCGTTCGTTGCCCCGACGATAACTAAACTTTTCAAATGCTTTAAAGTTGCCGATCATTTTCAGTTCAGTTGATTTCAGTCCGGTTTCTTCACGCACCTCGCGAAATGCCGCCTGCCAGCTTCGTTCGCTTTTTTCCAATTTTCCTTTTGGAAAATTCCAATAGTCCCGACCGTGATAGAGAATCAGATATTTAATGCCTTCGGTTGTTCGCCTGAAAACAATAATGCCGGCGGAAATGACCTGCCTGCCTGCCGGCAGATCTGTTCGCCCCTTATTGCCCCCGACCGGGGAGGCGCTTTTAGAATCCATTGTAAAAATGATACCACAAATCGAATAATCGAGTAATAGGATAGAATGAAAAAGTTGGGCAATTTACGGCTCGCCCCACTATTCGACCCATGTATTACCCATTTACCCAACTTTCTTGAACAAAAACCGCCCACTCTCAAAGACGCACAGAAGCGAATCCCCTTTCTTAATCTCCCCTTTAAGAATCATTTCAGCTAAAACACTGCGCAAGTTTTGCGAAATCACATTGCGCAAGGGCCTGGCGCCAAAAACCGGATCATAACCCAGTTCAGCCACCGCGGTAACGGCGCTCTCTTCAAATGACAAATCGATGGCCTGAGCCTCAGAAAGCGCCTTGGCTAAATCCTTCAAATTGAGCAGAGCAATCGCTTTTGTATCCTCTTTGGTGAGGTTTTTAAAAACAATCACTTCAGAAAAACGGTTAAGCAGTTCTGGCTTGAAAAAATCAGTAAGCTTACGTTTGAGGTTTTCAGTGATCTGCGCAACCGGAGTCCCCTTTTCGGTTTCTTCTTTGATATATGAAGAGTGAGCATTGCTGGTGGCAATAATGATAGTGTTATCAAACAGCACAGTCCGCCCAAGATTATCAGTCAGTCGGCCATCATCAAAAACCTGCAAGAACAGATTTAATACGTCTGGGTGCGCCTTCTCAAACTCATCAAGAAGAATTAGGGAGTAAGGCTTTTCTGCTACCGCGTCAGTCAGTGTACCGCGCACTGCCCCGTCTGACGCACCAATAAGCCGAGCAACACTGTCCTTATTCTGATATTCGGTCATGTCAAACCTTACCATCATCTCCCGACTGCCGAATTGAATTTCCGCCAGCATTTTTGAAAGCTCGGTTTTGCCAACACCCGTTGGCCCAACAAACAAGAACACCGCGATGGGCCCACCCTTCCGAGAAAGTCCACTGCGATATTCGCGCAAACTGCGGCTTACCGCGTTTACCGCCTCATCTTGATCAATAAACTTAGCATGAATAGTGCGCTCCAAATGCAGCAACTCCTGCGCCTCATTTTTAGAGGTGTCACGTAGCGGCACGTTAATTTTACGTTCCGCAATGGCAATGATGTCTCCCACTCCAATCGCATCTCGATGATTCTGTTTAGCATCTGCCAGCGCTTCTTTAAGAAGATCCTCGGCGCTTGAAGGCAGTAATTTGGTTCGAAAATATTTTTTTGCGATAGTTACCGCTTTTTTGATGGCTCCAAAACTGGTTGTAATGCCAAGCTGTTGCTCAAGCACCAGGCTGGCATACACCAAGTATTGGACCGCCTCGCTCTCTGAGAGCTCCTGCACGCGCACAGGCTCAAAACTGCTTGCGAAATCAGTGTTGGGTTCAATAAACTGCTTGTATTCGCGGGGAAAAGTTGCGCCAACTACCGAAAATGCCGCACTGCGAATTGCTGGTATCAACACGTCGGCGGCGCTCATTGTTCCTGAGCCGGTCGTCTTTACCAAATTATGCATGTCAGGAATGTACAAAATGACATTCTTACTCGCCGCGATCTCGTTGATAATCCGCTTCACGCGCGACTCTATTTCTCCTGCCGCCGCCCCGGCAAACAAACTGCCAATCTCCAAAGAAACAAGGCGTTTGTCAAATAGTGGTTGTGGCACGCGATCTTTGATGATTTGAAACGCCAAATGGTGGACAATAGTCTCTCGCCCGCTGCCTGGCTCGCCAATAAGTAAGGCGTTTGGGTTGCCTGGTTTACTCAAAATATCAACAAGCTGTTCATATTCTTGGTGATGACCAACCAAAAACCCGCTTTCGCCGGCGCGCACCAAATCGGTTATATCAATGGAGAACTGATCAAGAAAGGGGGTGGGTCGGGCGCTCCATGAGCGATTCATCACCCGATGACGCACACGAAATGGTCGACTAAAAAATCCCGTTAAGCGGCGTGGCGCCGGCTTGGCAAAAATAAGAGCGTTTTCCAAATCATTCGGATTAATATCAAAGAGCGAAAAAACTCTTTCAATATAATCATTCTCTACGCCTCCTGCGGCCACAAAAAGATCGTGCGGCTCAATCGCGCGCCCATAATGTTCCTTAGCCTTATAAAAAGCAAACAGGGCAATACGCTCAACCAATATCAATAACTCTCCCTTCGATGGTTTATACGCCGAACGCTTATTGATATACTCTTCCGTTTTAATGAGCATATCTTCAGGTGATACATCCATTCGAAGAAGGGCGCGCTTGATCTCGGGGCGCTTGATAAGCGTCGCTAGCAGGCGCAAGACAAGGTCGCCGCCGGCAAGCGCCACCTGATCAAAGGTGCTCTCTAAAATACGCAAGGTTGTTGGCTCCATATACGCCTTCACGTTTGGCCACCTCAAACCAGCCCGCGCCAGAGGTCGCTCTGCTTTCCCAGCCTTCAAAGCCGCATGAAGCAGAAAAAGGCTGATGAGTATGCCCATTGAGATCATTGGTCGAGTGCCAGACACCAGAAAGACAATTGCCAGCGACCCAAGAAGCGCATAAGTGAAATAAGTGATGAGCCGAATGATAAATCGACTGGCGACACTCATCGCCAGACGCGGATCTTTAAAATAAAATGCGTTTGGTGTTTGATTCATATCCACACGATTGATTCGTTATGATGTTCCAAAACCCCAATACACAATATAAAGCGGCGCGACTGCGATCAAAAAATACAAAAAGCACGCAAACGCGATAACAACAACATACAATGAAGCGCCGATCACGATTCGAACGCTCCGAAAAATAAATCCCAAAATCCTTCCCGTGAATGTTCTGTCTTGATAGAGCGGCTCAAAAATGTTTCGCAACGTGATCACTAGCGCCCATGTCCGATCGAGCGACTCAAGCACATGAATCGTGCGACTACTCACCAGCCGGAATCCCCCAACATACCAATCGGAGAAAAAAAGTTTAATGCGATACACGGCTCGTCCAAAAAGATAAGGGAAAGCCATTGGAAGAAATTTATTCTTTTTCAATGAAAATCGTTCCCGCGGAAAACGCCTCGTTTAATTTATCTGAAAAAGCGCATTCATTTTCTTTTCGAAAAATAACCGCATAGGCCTCGTTTTGTATTAGCTCACGTCCTTGTCCGAATTCTTCGCAAACCCGCTCCCCATCCGCGTCGCCGGCAACCGGCCAATGCGGACGAAAATCCCGATTAATAAATGTGATCGTGTCATATGGTCGCACAGTGACCACGCCCGGAATAAATCCTTTTTCGGTAATCTCAATGCGATATTTGACCCCTTCAGCAATGAGACGTTCTTCGGTTTTTTCATCTGGCGACTGTTGTCGAAGAGGAAAATCGGGTGATCGCACCCAGTACGCAAGAAAAATAAAAACTCCCGCCAGGATCAAAAGACCCACAAATGCCAAACTTCCTTTTTGTGCGCGCAAGATATCCATACGTTCATTATATCCCGCTTGGGCAACTTTGAAAAACAGATGCGGGAGAAAAAATAACGCTCAGGTATCGCCCCGAGATGGAGAAAATAGAAAAATAACTGCTGAAAATATATTTATATTTTCATAAACATGAAAATAGTTTTCAAAAAATGAGCTTAATTTTTTAAAAAAAATCCGTGTCAGAACACATCCGAAAAATTTCGCAAAATTTTCAAAATTGGGGATAACTTTTGATGATTTTTCTATTCCATTTTCTTGCTAATTGTCATAGGATAAGAGTAGTTGAACGCATGCATAAAAATTTGGTTCGCGTGAAGTGAGATTGTGAGCAACAATCCCGCCTCGTCGACACTTCACGCAGAAGAAGGTGTGCATCTCCCGCCTTGCTCGCGAAACAGATCAGCTTGCTCTGATGTGTTGCGCGAGGTAGGCGTTTTTCATCTCGAATAATATTGCATCCGATTGAGACAATGCCAATCGGTCG
The DNA here is from genome assembly GCA_964460325.1 of uncultured Candidatus Saccharibacteria bacterium. Taxonomy (GTDB): domain Bacteria; phylum Patescibacteriota; class Minisyncoccia; order UBA6257; family 1-14-0-10-44-23; genus CAYWPI01. The sequence continues at coordinate 11,135 of CAYWPI010000010.1, forward strand.
CATGAAAGAAAAAAGCAAATAAAGAGATAATCGGAGAAAGATAAAAAAAATTTAGCAATCTATACGGGCAACAATTAACAATTAATCGAAACAGCGCCACTGGGTATGATCATCAAAAATATTAAAAAGAGGAATGGAGATATTGTTGCGTTTGACGCAAAAAAAATAAGCGTTGCTATCTCAAAAGCATTTATCGCGGTGCGGGGCGGTATTGAAGAGACGAAACTAAAGGAAATAAGTGACTTAGTGCTTGCCGAGTTGAGCAAAAAATTCGACGGGAAGGTTCCGGGAGTTGAAGACGTGCAAGACGTAACCGAGCGTGCGATTATGCAAACCGGTTTTTTTGATGTCGCTCGCGCTTATATCGTATACCGCTATGAGCACACCAAAATTCGCGAACAAAAAAAGGAGGAGGTTTTGGAGAAGATAGAAAAGAAAGAATTGTTTGTTACGAAAAGAAACGGCAAGACAGAAAAGTTCAACCCGGAGAAAATTAAAAAAACGCTTCTTATTGCCGCAAAAGGTTTTGAGAAAGAAATCAATGTCGCCGAAGTGGTGCGCCAATGTGAAGTGGGGCTCTATGAGAACATTAAAACCTCGGAGATTTTTAAATTGCTCATGTTCACCGTACGCGCATTTATCGAGCGTGATCCGGCATATTCAAAAGTTGCCTCTCGCCTTTTGGCAAAAACGATTTATAAAAAAGTCATTGGCGACGAAACGGTTGATTTCGATAATCTCGATAAGCAGTACCGCGACACGTTCATTAAACACATCAAAAAGGGCATTGAGGTAAAAAAGCTTGATGAGCAGATGGCTACATATGACCTTGAAAGGCTCGCTCAAGCCTTAAAACCGGAGCGGGATGATCTTTTTGAATATTTGGGCATGCAGACCATCGCCGACCGTTACCTGCTTCAAATAACCGATAAAAAGATTCTTTTGGAGACCCCGCAGGCCTTCTGGATGCGCGTTGCTATGGGCCTTGCAATCGCCGAAAAAGACAAAAACGAATGGGCGATTAAGTTTTACGACACGCTTTCTTCTTTGCGATACGTCGCCTCAACCCCCACCCTCTTCCATGCCGGAACCAGCAAGCCTCAACTTTCCAGTTGTTACTTAAATACAGTAATGGACTCCTTGGATCATATTTTCAAGGTGATAGGAGACAATGCCCAGCTTTCCAAGTGGTCTGGTGGTTTGGGTACCGATTGGACAAACCTGCGCGCGACCGGCGCCTATATCAAAGGCATTGGCGTTGAAAGTCAGGGCGTCATCCCCTTCTTGAAAGTAATGAATGATACCACCGCCGCCATTAATCGTTCTGGCCGCCGCCGAGGCGCAGCCGTCAGCTATCTTGAAACTTGGCATTATGACATTGAACAATATCTTGATCTTCGCAAGAACACTGGCGACGAGCGTCTGCGTACGCACGACATGGACACCGCCAATTGGATCCCCGACTTGTTTATGAAGCGCGTGACCGAGGGTGGAGATTGGACACTTTTTTCTCCCGAAGAAGTGCCGGACCTGCACCACATTTTTGGTAAAAAATTCGAAGAGCGATATGCGCATTATGAAAAACTTGCCGCCGAAGGCAAGATCCGTTTAACGAAAAAAATCCCCGCCAAAGACCTGTGGCGTAAGATGCTTGCGGCCTTGTATGAAACTGGCCACCCTTGGATCACCTGGAAAGACGCTGCCAACGTTCGCTCGCCGCAAGATCACGCCGGCGTCATTCACTGTTCTAACCTGTGCACAGAGATCACGCTCAACACATCTGCTGAAGAAACCGCGGTCTGCAACCTTGGTTCCGTTAACCTTGCTCGCCACATCAAAGATGGCAAGTTTGACCGAGCCTTAATCCAAGAAACCGTTACGTGCGCAATGCGCATGCTTGATAACGTTATCGATATCAACTTTTATCCAACTATTGAAGGCAAAAATAGCAACCTGAAGCACCGCCCTGTTGGCCTTGGTATTATGGGTTTCCAAGACGCACTCTATCAGCTTGATATTGATTTTGCCTCGGATGCTGCCGTGGACTTCGCCGATGAAAGCATGGAGGTTATTAGCTATTTTGCCATCCAAACGTCAAGCAACCTGGCCAAAGAGCGTGGCGTATACAACTCTTATAAAGGAAGCAAGTGGGATCGCGGCATCTTCCCCATGGACACCCTAGATCTGCTTGAAGCTGAGCGCGGTGTTCGCGTTGAAGTTCCTCGCACCGGCCGCATGGACTGGAATGCGCTTAAGGCTCTTGTGAAAGCACAAGGTATGCGCAACAGTAACACTATGGCGTGCGCCCCAACCGCAACCATCAGCAATATCGCCGGCTGCCTGCCAACCATCGAGCCGATTTACAAGAATCTTTACGTGAAATCAAACCAGGGTGGCGACTTCACTATTCTTAACAGCTATCTCGTTGAAGATCTTAAAAAGATCAACTTGTGGAACGAAGACACGCTTTCGGCAATCAAATATTATGACGGCTCTATTGCTGAAATTGCTCAAATTCCAGAACATATTCGCAATAAATACAAAGAGGTGTTTGATATTGATCCAAAATGGCTCATTAAGGCCGCTGCTTACCGTGGCAAGTGGATTGATCAAGCGCAATCACTGAATCTTTACTTCCGCGGCACATCTGGCGCTCAACTCTCAGAGGCGTACATGTATGCCTGGAAGATGGGAGTAAAAACAACCTATTATCTCCGCACCTTAGCGGCTAGTCAGGTTGAAAAATCTACCCTTGCCCCCACCGTGCATGGCGCCACGCATCTTAGAAAATCAGAAAGCGGTACGACGGTGTTTAAAGAAAGCGCCATGGGGGCGCAGGCAAACGCAACGGCAATGGCAACCGTTGCTGTTGCCGCAACACAAGCTGCTGTCGGGGCCGCCCCTATCGCTCCTCCTGCCGCCGCGAAAATAACAATTCCGACCACGCCACGCGTCAAGATCCTGAAAAATGATCTTGGTGAAGATGCGATTTGCGAAGGCTGCCAGTAAGAACAATGCGTAGTACTGTAGTCAGGTAGTGAGCTAGAGAAGACTCTCAAAAAAACATATCTTTTATTACGCATTAGTAAACTAAGTAATTACGCATTATTCCTTATGCCCATCAAAAAGACCGACGAGAAAGTAGACATCAATAAGCGGCGCATCATCAACGGCGCTGACGCCGACGTGATCCAGCTTTATCCCATGCGCCACAAGTTCGCCTGGGAAGCGTATAACACAGGCAACGCAAACCACTGGCTCCCGACCGAAATAAACATGCAGAAAGATGTCGAGCAATGGAAGAGCAAAGACGTGCTTTCTGAAGACGAGCGCACTGCGCTCAAGGTGGTTTTAGGCTTTTTCACCACCGCCGACTCCATCGCTGCAAACAACATCGTCCTTGCTGCCTATAAGCACATCACCAGCCCGGAGTGCCGCATGTACCTCTTGCGCCAGGGATATGAGGAGGCCATTCACACCCACGCCTATCAGTACATTGTCGAGAGTCTTGGCTTAGACGAGGGCGAGATATTCAACATGTACCGCCAGATCGAGTCGATCTACGCCAAGGACAACTTCATCCTTGGCTTCAATGAGGGTATCTTCGACCCGAACTTTAAGACGGGAACGCTTGAGGCCGACCAGAAGTTTGTCGAAAACATCGCCGTCTTCTCCCTCATTATGGAAGGCATCTTCTTCTACTCCTCGTTTGCCGTCATGTTCGGCTTCCAACGCCAGAACAAGATGGTCGGAAGCGCCGAGCAGATCCAGTACATCATGCGCGACGAGAGCCAACACCTCAACTTCGGCATCAATCTCATCAACACGATTAAGGCCGAACAGCCGGAAGTCTGGACGCCAGAATTCCAGGCACACATCGTTGACCTCATCAAGCGCGCCGTAGTACTTGAATACACATTTGCTCAGACCGTCTTCCCGAAAGGAATTTTCGGCATGAACGCGGAAGGGTTTAAGGGTTACATCGAATATATCGCCGACCGTCGTCTGGCCGCCGTCGGCCTGCCGACCCAATACAACCACGGCAACCCATTCCCCTGGATGAGCGAAACCATCGACCTCAGCAAAGAGAAGAACTTCTTTGAGACCCGCGTGACAGAGTATAAGGTCGGAGGACAATTGGATTGGTAGAACCACAAAAACACCCCGTAAGGGGTGTTTTTATTAATACGAGAACTTAAGGAATAAGAAGTGGGTGGCGAACTTTTGATTCGCCACCCACTATGCAGCCCACGGGAACTGAGCTAGTCGTCGTCGTACCGGACGTCACCGTCGTCGTAGTCTGACGACTCGTGGTCGACGTACTCCGACCCGCCGTCGTTGTCGCTGTCGCCAGCGACGTCGTTGTTGGGGTCGGGGCTTCCATCACCTGGACCACCGAGGTCCAGGAACTCGCGCATCGCCATGATCAATCTCCAAGCGAGCCTACAAACAGCCCGCAACTATTCCAATAGTATAACTATCTCTCGAAAAAGAAAAGGGTTGTGTGCTCAAAAAATATTCGCGTTAGATAAAAACAAATAGTACCCTGTGCGTTGAGTAATCTTGCCCCTTAGAAACCCTCATTCTCTGACCCCCTCCTGTTCGATTTTAGCACAAATAAAAAACTCACCCAGTGACGCAGTATTTTAGACCTAGCACGAGGGGCGAGATTGAAGCTGTATATAAACCAATAAACTGGAAACAACAAAACGATTCGATACAAAAAAACAAGCCAATAGTGCTCGCATGTGGAATCGAACCACAATTGCAGGATTCGGAATCCTGCGTCCTATCCATTGAACGATGCGAGCAAATCAACTAACAACTATTAACTTACAACCAACAACCCGAAACGACAATTCCTGTTTTTGAATTCGTTGTTAGTTGTCAGTTGTTTGTTGTCCGTTTGTAAGCGCCAGCGCAATCACCACCCAAAACATCAACCTACCTGCTTGAATGTCCCACAAGAAGTGATCAAACAGGCCAAATGCGAGCAATCCGGCCAGTGCCGAAAAGGCAAAAACTGCTTCAAGACTCTTATACCTTCTTATTGATCCGACGAGCTCACGG
>CAYWPI010000010.1:16304-32508 GCA_964460325.1 uncultured Candidatus Saccharibacteria bacterium
GGCAAAAACTGCTTCAAGACTCTTATACCTTCTTATTGATCCGACGAGCTCACGGTAAACGATAGCTAAAAAAGTCAGAAAACTCAATGCACCAAGCACCCCAACCTCGCTGGCAATGAGCAGATATAGGTTATGCACTGGCTGATACTCCCACGCACGCGTCATGCCGTGCTCCGCATATCTTCCCGCCGCCACTGAAGCGGCCACCTGTCCACCAATACCAACGCCGACAAGTGGATGACTCTTGATTTCCTTTATGCCGATTTTGGCATATTCCATGCGATATGAAAACGATGGCTCGCTGGCCGACACCCCCGCTCGCGCAAGAATGAGCGGCGAAAAGAAATAATACAGAGCACCAGTCATGATAAGCAAAAGCGCGCCAAACCGCCCTGCCGCGCGGATTGAAATTCGCGCAGAAACAATCAACATAACCACTAAAGCCAATACCACACAAGTCCAACCTGACCGCGAAAAGGTAAACAAAAGTCCCATAAAAACCATAAACATTGCTGAGGCAAGCACAATGCGTGCATACAACAGTCGGCTGAGCACATACTTTTGAAAGTTCACCGAAAGACTCTTTGTCTTATCCCATCCATCAACATACAGCCCTTTGTCTGTCTTTAAAAAGAGATAGGCAAGCGCGCAAAGCCCGGCAAGCAAAAATCCAGCAAGAATGTTTGGATCTGGCATGGTGCCATACGCACGAATGAGACGCGCCCCTTCAACGGTTACCTTAGCTGTACCTGGATCAAGCACATGAATGGGCGACTCACCCACCACCTTCAAGCCAACCGCCGCCTGTGCCGTAAACTGCATAATACCAACCGTTGCTTGAATGAGCGCCACTAGGCTGATAAGCAGAGCAGTTATAGTAAAGACTCTTTGCTTCACAAGCACTGTACGCGCGGAAACCACCGCCCCCACAAGAAGCAAGAGCCTTATTAACAAGACAAGACTAAGTCCCGCGTGTTTGCTTCCTACAACTGAAAGCGCGGCAAGCGCAAGAAACGCAAGCAGGGTTCCCCGCCAGGGCAAAACTCTGGCGTCTTTTATGATCCCTGGTAACCCCGAAAGCACAAACAAGCATAAAACGATATCGCTGGCATAAAGAAAAACACTGACGTATTCATTAAATGGCTCTGGGCCGGCCAAAAAAGTGCGAATACCAAACGGCGCAACCAGCACCCAAAGATACCAGAGATATATTCTCATAACGCGTACTATTAATGGAGTGCGTACATGTTCAATGGCTCCATTTACAAGTCAATAAGTAATGATTTCATACATACACATGTTGCTGTTTGATTCATGATATGCGAATTGATCTTTGCATATTGCCAGCGCGGCACCTACCTGCCCAACAAAACCGCACCCAGCGCGGCAAGAAGCGCGATTATTGCCAGTATAGTCATAAAGCGGTGCGGTCCATGCCAAATACCAGAAAGAGCATGCGCCCTTCGATACATGACGATAATCAGCATCCCTTCGCACACTAAAAAAATTCCTCCCACAAAACTGACTAATGTTAAAAAGCTTGTGAAACCAGCCGCGTAAAGCATCAATGGGGCAACTACCACAATGAGCAACCTCCAAAGGGTACTCATGCGTAAATCAAACTTCAGCGTTTCATATACATCAAGTCCCACCAGAATATACGAACTCCAGAGCGACAAAAAACCCAATATGCCGATCACCATCAAAAAGGCAGGTGAAAGCTGTCCAATAAGCCCGGTTACCGCGTCTTCACTCACAGTTACAGAAAGACCAATGGCGCCAAGCACGAATAAGCCATAAACCGCCGCGGGAATAAGCGTACCCCAGACAATGGTTCCAAACACTTGGCGACGATCATCGACACCACCGTTGCGACTGCGCAAGAAACGTACCACCGCTGGTATCACGACGCGACCAGATAAAGCAAAAAAGATCGCCGGCAAAGGAATAAGCCATTTTTGCGGGCTTGAGAATAACGAAACCGCAGCAACTCGATCAACATGAAAAATGCCAACAATAAAGATAAGGGCGATAATAGCAACCATGCTCAGCACAATAAGTAGCTCAGAAAGCGCGATTCGCTTGAGCTTGAGAAAAATCGCCGCTGAGCCAACAAGCCAAAAAAAGAAAAGGTGCTGCTGAGCATTCCCGATTGAAGTGATGAGTCCCAAAAAACTCTTTGAAAGCACTAAATAAATGGTCAGCACAAACACCATTTGCACCACGCCAATAAGCACCGCAAACGCTCCCGCTCCCCGCCCCAGATATTGCCGAGCTAGCCCCACCAATCGATGCTCTCCGGCAGTTTTAATGAGCGTATCGGCATAAATCGAATGCAAAAAGATATAAACACCAGTAGCAATAGCCAGGTAAAAAAAGCCAGTGAGAAGACCGGCAGAAACAAACGCAAAAGGAAGAGCAAAAACTCCCGCGCCAATAATGCCGCCAGCCAAAAGCCCGATAGCCAACAAAGAGTCTTTTCTTTTCGTGCTAGGACTCATCTCATGAGTATACCGCAGTCACACTACTTACGCGCCGAATCTTGGCCTTCGCGGTGATCGTGTCGGTGAGAAATCTTGTCGACAAGACGAAACTCCATCGCGTTAAAAAACTCAAAAATGATCAAAATAAGTATTGCGGTAAAAATCGCGATTCCATATAACCGAAAACCAACTGCCATGCCGATTCCACCAGCCACCCACAACCCAGCGCTTGTTGTCAGCCCTTCCAGTTGTTTGTTTTGTACAATAATCATGCCACCAGCCAAAAATCCAATGCCAACGACAATTTGACTGGCAATACGGCCTGGATCAAATGCAGAGCTCGCGCCATATTGCGCAAGCGCCAGATTAGAAATAATAATAAAAAGCGCTGAGCCAAGCGAGACCATCGCGAACGTCCGCATACCGGCGCTTTTATGAGCCAACCTTCGCTCTAAGCCGATAATAGCGCCAAGCACCACTGCCAGCACGAGTTGTCCGAATACTTCGAAAGGAATAACCATATAAAGAAAATTTCTAATATCTAATTTCTAAAGAAAACCGTAAAATCATACTCGCAGTTAGAATTTTATTAGAAATTAGTAATTAGTTTTTGAAGCTTAGGCTTCAAAAACTTCGTCTCCTTCTCGCACGCGCTTAGCCACCTTGATACCTACCTGCTTTCCTTTTGGCGCTCTTTTAATCTCCTTATAATCGAGCTGCATCGAGGCTATTTTGTGCTCAAAATCGGTTTGGTGCCCGCGAAAAGCAATCGTCGCACCAACCGTGATGGGTTTTTTAAATCGCACAATCGCCACCTTAATCTTCCGATAAAAATGCGTCACTACTCCAACCGGCTTCACCATACTTTTAAGCGTCGCGCTGGCAATAGGCCTGACAGCATCGCGCCGCGCAGACTTGCGAACTATCTTTGCCTTCTTGGCCGCTTTCTTCTTTTTTGAGCTAGCGGCTTTTAATATTGCCTTTGCTTTGTTCATATTATTCGGTGTCTTTGTGGTTGGGACGATACGGAACTTTTGAGTGAGCAAGATGCTCAGCCCCCTCAATGAGCGCAATAACTTTTTGCACGAGCTCTTTGGGGTCATGGCTGAAGACGGTGCGGCCAAATCCCCGCTTTGCTTTGGTAAGGATATCCCGAATCATATCCGCCGCGCCACCCGTTCCTTCAAGCACGCCATTTGCCTTTTTGTCTTCGAAGGCTATCGTAAATTCATTCAACGTCCCAGTGCGACCACAAATAGTGATCACTGCGTCTGAGGCACGAGTCAAAAGCAAATTGCGGCCAGAATATTCAAACCCAGTGTAAATAATAAGGTCGTGATAATCGGTCGGCAGATGGTATGTTTTTACGTGCGAAATCTCTGAGCTAGCCGGCGAAAGACCGATCACAATACCACCCGCCTCTTTTGCCCCTTTTGCCGCCCAATATGGAACCCCGATAGTCGCTCCCGTAACAAGAACCATGCCGTTGCAGGCAATTTCACGGCCAATCATTTCTGCTTTCTGCGCGGTTTCAGGGGTGCAATGCCCGGTTTCAGCGGCACCTGAAACACATACCTTATATTTCAGGTGATGTCGCGGCATCACCTTGCAAATATTTTTATTAAGCTTCATTAAGCTGTTATTTTTGGCCGCCATAGAAAAAATAAATTGTACTTGTATACGAATAACCGGAGATAACTTCTATAAGTATATCATAACGGAAACATGCCCGGCATTAGAGTTCAACCGCTTGGTGTTCGGTGGGCGCAATCGCTTCAACACCAAGCTGGTCAGCGATTTTAGCATGGAGAGCAGTTGCCGCCTCTGGCTCAGCGTGTACTAAATAGACCCTTTTGAGTGAGCCCTTGAATTGCTCCAACCAAAGCATCAGCTGCCGCTGATCGGCGTGCGCCGAATAAGCTCCGATTGCTTTTATATTGGCTCGCACTGGTATCTCTTCACCCATGATGCGCACCGTAGAAGCACCATCCAAAATGCGCCGCCCAAGTGACCCCTGCGTCTGATATCCGAAAATGAGTAAAGCAGAGCGCGGATCGGGCAAGTATCTTTTTTCGTGATGCAAGATGCGCCCCCCTTGGCTCATACCCGAACCGGCAATAACAATTTTTGGCGATCCTGAAACATTAATAGCCTTACTCTCTTCGGTGGTGAGCGTCATACGTAGCCCCGGAAAGTCAAAGATCGCCTCGCGCGATGAAAATCGAGAGAGCACCTCTCGCTTGAAATAATCTCGATATTGATTGTAAACTGCTGTCAATTTAATTGCCAATGGGCTGTCGAGAAATATAGGAACTCGAGGAATAAGCTTCTTTTCAATCATATCCTTAATTTCAAGCAATAAGATCTGGGTTCGCTCCAGCGCAAAAACAGGAATAACCAGCGTGCCTTTATTTTTCATTGTTTCCGTAATCGCGTTTTGCAGCTTATGCCTCCGTTCAGTAATATCTTCATGGATGCGATCCCCATATGTTGACTCCATAACGCAATAATCCACGCGCTGAGGCACTTCAGCGGGACCGATAAGCGGCGATGGGCTATTACCAAGATCGCCCGAAAACAGAACTCTCTTCCCTTCAGCCTCAACTAATACCGACGCCGATCCAAGGATGTGGCCGGCGGAAAACAAGGTAACGGTTGCGCCCGTACCAAAAGGCCCAAGCTTGATTTCTTTATGATAAGAAACCGCTTTCCATTGTTTCATGAGACGCACTACATCGCCCTCTTCATAAACAGGAGACATGTGGTCTCGCTCTGCTTCTTGTTTTAGAATGTGCTCTGAATCCAAAAGAAGCAATTCAGCAAAATCTTTTGTCGGCGGCGTTGAATGGACGGTGCCCACAAACCCATCTTTGACCAGTTTCGGCAATCGTCCCGTATGATCGATGTGCGCATGCGTAATAAACACATCCGCAATCTCCTTTGGGTTAAATGGAAACGGATCATAATTATGCCGTTCACAAAAATTGCTTCCTTGATGCAATCCGCAATCGATGAGTATTTTTCTGACACCACTAGGTAATGAGGTGTCCGCAAGTTCAAGTAAATAGCTTGACCCGGTCACCTGTCCTGCCCCGCCGTGAAATGACAATCTCATATTGTGATTAAAGTACCAAGATGCAAAATACCAAGAGCCAAATAATATTAAAGATCATTGATTTTAGCGCTTACTTAATTCTTGATGTTTGGTTCTTGGAATTTACTGAATTCCTAATTCGGTCAAACATTCTTCCACAATCTTTCTTTCGCTCCATGGAATTTTCTTGCCACCCTCTTGATGAAGCCACAACTCGCTTCCTTTGCCGGTGATCACCACCGCGTCCCCTGCTTGAGCAAGCTCAAGCGCTCTCCTAATTGCTGCTCGTCTTCCCGCAATAATATGATAGGGCTTTACGGCAATTCCTGCAGCAACATCTTTCATAATCGCAACCGGATCTTCATCATAGGGATCTTCGTCAGTAAGGATAATTTCATCGCAAAGCGTGTCCGCCACCCGCCCCATCTCCGGTCGCTTCCATTTATCCCGACCACCACCAGCACTACCCAAGACGCACAAGAGACGGCCTGCGCTACTTTTTTGAGCCAACTTTGTCCGAAGATAACGATACAACCCCTCAAGTGACTCGGGGGTATGCGCATAATCAATAATAACCGAAAACTTTTTCTTATGACGAGCCATTACCGGATGATCATTGGCAATGATTTCCATTCGTCCTGGCACGCCCCGGAACAATTTGAGCGTGCTCTCAATCACCGACCAATTCACGCCACACACGCCAGCAATTTCAGTAACTAATGCCGCATTTTCAAGGTTAAAGTCGCTCTCAAACCAATTACCAATGCGCATCCTATCTCCACCAAGATATCGATTAATGAATGTTTCGCGCGAATACAAAATGACTCGCTCCCCGCCAACCGCCGCGGCAAACTCGCTTGCATACTCACTCACCTCATTAATTAAAAACACCTTATTCTTTTTTATTGATTCTTTTGCCACGTCCACAAAAAACTTCTTTTTTGCGTTTTTATAGTTTTCAAAAGATCCATGACTTTCAATGTGTTCAGGGTGAATGCCAGTAAACGCTACAATATCGAAATTGATATATTGGTGCCGATGCTGTATCACGCCTTGGCTTGTCACTTCCAGAATGGCTACGGTGCAACCCGCTTTTTTTGCCCGAGCCAAAAAAGATTGCAGAAAAAAGCGCCCGGGCATGCTGTTACCCGTCGCATTGCGCTCAAGCGTACGACCAACCTTTATATGCACCGAGGAAATAAAAGCAACTTTCTCTCCGGCATTTTCCAAAATTGCCGCAAGTAACTCCACGGTTGTCGATTTTCCTTTCGTGCCGGTCACACCAATCACTTTAATTGTTTCAGAGGGGCTGTTGTACCAGACGTCGCCTGCCCACGCGAGCAGATAGTGATAGAGATTTTTGAAATAGGCAAACATATAATGAATCGATGCTAAGGGACATTAATGATGCTTATTATGAAAAGACAAAACGTAGAAATTCTTATTCGTTGCATGAGTCTTCATTCGTATTTTGGTATTGCCGCTACTTCTTCTTAAGCGCCTCCTTCAGTCGTTCATTGAACCCTTTAATATCTGGGTTGATGCGTGAAACGGTCGCCTTGGCTTGCTGTTTTGTAAAACCAAGTCCGACCAATGTTTCTTCGAGATCAATATCCCCCTCCAGAAGGGAGATGGTTTTGCTTGCACCCCCAAAATCAAGCCTGCCCTTTAATTCAAGCACCACGCGTTCTGCCGTCTTTTTACCAATGCCAGACGCTTTAATAAGGAGCTCTGTTTTACCTTCATTAATCGCCGCGACTAATTGATCCACATGAGCAACGTTCATGATATTAATGGCCGACTTGGGGCCAATTCCACTTATGGAAATTAAAGACTCGAACAAGGCGAGTTCTTTTTCAGTCTTAAAACCATACAAATCAAGCGCGTCTTCACGCACATGCAGATGGGTAAAAAGCGAAATCGGCGAGCCAACGGACGGCAACTCCTGGCCAACCGTTTCAGGAACGGTCACGCGCATGCCAATCCCGCCGGTTTCAATGACGACAAACTGCTGTTTTTTGTGAAGTAATTTTCCCGAAAGCGAATAAATCATGCCAGAAGAATACTTTCATCATACCATGCGCCACCTGAAAAAATGAGGCCTGAAACCCTGGGAAAACTTGCCAGAATGATCCGTTTAGCGTATACTCTTACTCACATATGCCAATTACGTCATCTGCGAAGAAAGCTCTTCGCCAAAACAAGAAACGCAATGCCAAGAACACAGCGGCTAAAATCGCTCTTAAAATGGCCGTCAAAGAGTTCAAAAAACTCTTAGCAACTGAACAAGACGCTGCCCAGAAGTATCTGGCCGATCTCATGCAACGCATTGATAAGTCCGTCAACGCCAAGGTCATCAAAAAGAACAAGGCGAATCGGATGAAGAGCCGCCTGTCAAAGAGGCTTGCCTCGAAAAAGAAATAAAGAATTAAAAAATACCCTTCCGGGTATTTTTTAATTCCTGCTTAGCACAAGATCTAAAAGCGCTTCCGGATAATCCAGCTTACCGCTTTTAATCGCCACGTCGTAATCAGCCATCTGCATTTTAGTGCTGGCGTCTGCCATGCTCGCGATCATATTAAAAACCAGTGCTGCCTCATGGTGCTCAAGCAGGTGAAAGAGCGCGGCAAGTTGTCTGCTTGCCGAACCAGAACCCTTCACGCCCTGAATGAGTGGAAAGAAATCGGGGATGCTTTGTGGCGGCTCAAAGTGCTTGCCGTGCATAATGCCTTCAAGCTCGGTGACCGCCGACCACGTATCTTCACCATAAACATCAACCAAACTGTTCAAGGTTGCGACTGTCACGCTGGGAAAACCAAGCCGCTCGGCTTCTTTTTTAAGAAAGCTGAGCATGTGCGGGCGATCAAGTAAGCCAAACTCCTGACTTTTAACCGGCTTCTCCAAAAGAAATGCGAACTCTTTGGTTAATTTTTTGTCAGCTACCACCACGATCGTATTGTTTTTATCCTCAACGTGCTCATTTAAAAAGTTCGCAAATGCCTTTGGTTTCGCTTCTTCAGGTTCAGTAATAATTGCAAGTTTAGTGCTATCAAAAAGGGAGCCTGAAGAAAGAAAAGTGGCAAGCTGTTCTAATACATCTTCCTCATCAAACGCAAACTCGCGGACCGTCAGGCCGGAGTGCTTTTTTTCGTAATTATTTCTGATCGTCTCGCGCAACACCTGGTTGCGCCGATACGTGTCGGGACCATAGAGGTAGAAGATCATAGCAAATAGTCTAGTAGTCGCTTAGTTAATTAGTCTAGTAGCTTGGCTACGAGTCTACTCGTCCATTAGACAACTTTGCGGCGACTTGAGGCTGCTTTTATAAACGCCGCAAATAATGGATGTGGTCGCAGTGGCCTGCTAATAAGCTCTGGATGGGCCTGTGTGCCAACAAAAAATGGGTGCTCGCTTTCTGGTAATTCTGCCACTTCCATCAGCGTGCCATCAGGAGACTTCGCGGAAAATACCAACCCCTTCGCCTCGATAGCTTTAATGAATTCAGGGTTCACTTCATATCGATGGCGATGGCGCTCAATAACTTTTTTAGCCGCATACGCCTTCGCCGCAATCGTACCCGGTTTTATCACCTCGGCATAATTGCCAAGTCGCATCGTGCCGCCATAATTTTTATCCTCCATAAGCTTTTTCTGCTCCGGCATAATGTCGATAACCGGATACTTTGTGTTGGGATCAACCTCAGTGGTGTGCGCGCCTTTCATTCCCGCAACGTGCCGCGCAAACTCAACAACCTGCAACTGCATGCCGTAACAAAGCCCAAGATATGGAATTTTATTTTCTCGGCAATACTTAATGACATTTATTTTCCCCTCAATGCCCCTGCTGCCAAAACCCCCCGGCACAATAATACCCTGATATTGACTAAGTTTTTTTAGATTCTTCTTGTCTTCAAACTCGCCTGAACTTAACCACTCAATTTGCGGTTTCAGCTTCAGGCTGTAGCTTGCGTGCTTAATAGCTTCAATAACTGAAATATACGAATCTGCCAGCACAAACGAGCCGGCGATAAAATATTTGCCTACAATACCTATTTTAACCGGAGTTTTCACTGAATGAATGCGGGAGACAAATGCACGCCATTCTTTAAGGTCGGTCTTGCTGGCTGGCAAGCCAAGCTTTTCGATTATCGAATCACCAAGTCCATCCTTTTCAAAATTAATTGGCACTTCATAAATACTGGAAACATCCGGCGCAGAGATAACATCTTGTTCGCGCACATTGCAATTAAGTGCGATTTTGCGCTTACGCTCTTTATCAAGCGGCACCACCGCGCGGGCCAGAATAACATCTGGCATAATCCCGGCAGAGTTTACAGCACGAACTGCATGTTGGGTTGGCTTGCTCTTAAGCTCGCCATCTTTTTGAAGCGGTAAAAAGCTTACCAATACAAACAAGGTGTCTCCCGGATTTTTAAATTTAAGCGAACGATACGTTTCAAGGAATAAGATATTTTCATATTCACCAACGGTGCCGCCAATCTCAACAACAACCACGTCTGCCTTCTCTGTTTTGACTGCTTTGTTGATTTTTTCAATAACTTCATTCGGCACGCCAGGCACCACTGAAACACAACTGCCACCGTACTCAAGATTGCGTTCTTTACCAATCACCGAAAGATACACACTTCCCGTGGTCATATAATTCAATCTGGAAAGATCTTTATCCAAAAAGCGCTCATAATTCCCCATGTCCTGATCACACTCCATGCCATCTTTTAAAACAAAAACCTCACCGTGTTCGGTGGGGTTCATCGTTCCCGCGTCCACATTAACATAAGGGTCAATTTTAATCGCGGTGACCGAAAGGCCCCGCGATTGTAAAATCTTGGCGATTGAACTGGCGGCGATGCCCTTACCGACGCCGCTCATTACGCCTCCCGCAACAAAAATATACTTTGTCCGCTTGGTTGCCGCCATACCCCCCTATATTAGCGCACTTGGCATTTTGGGCAATAGTGCGCCGAACGACCGCCAATCTTCAGGCGCGCAATGGGCGTCTTGCACCTGACGCACAACTCCCCTTCGCGCTGATAAACCAACCGATGGCCAGTATAAGCGCCCTCTCTTCCAGAGGTATCCCGAAAGTCGCTTGTTGAAGTGCCTCGCAGTTTCACCGCTTTTGTGAGTATATTTTTCATTGCTCGGAATAAAGCCTTTAGTTCTTTGCTTGATAACCTATTCGCCCGCTTAAGCGGATGCACCTTCGCCTGATAAAGCATGTCATCTGAATAAATATTGCCGATTCCGGCGATCACTTTTGGATCAAGCAATACCTGTTTCACAGTTCTCGTGTTCGCGCGCATAAGAGCAGAAAAAACGGCCGGGGTAAGCTTGGCGTCAAGCGCGTCTGGACCAAGCCGAACCAACTCCGGCAACGCCTCAATCTCTCGCACGGTTCCCGCAATCACCTTGGCGAACTTGCGCAAATCAGAGAGCGCCAGCATCTGCCCATTATCCAAATACAGGATGAGATGAATATACCCGTTGTAAGAGTCTTCCACCATCTCCTTCGGCTCTATTGGTCTTACTTTATTTCCTTGCACCTGCCATCTTCCGATCAGCAGGTGTCCGGTCATCTTCTGGTGAATAAGCAGCATTTTACTGCCGCTTAGCTGAATCAAAATATTTTTCGCAACCCGCCTCGCTCCTAAAATCTTCTCATCTGTTATAAATTTTTCAAAAAGCCACGGGGCGGTTTCGTGTACTGCGCGACTAGCTGGAGCAGATGGATGCTTAATAAGCTTCGGCCAATCAAACCAGGCCCCCGTAATAACGCGGCCCTTAACCTTTTTGTTTAAATCAGAAACGACCGTTTCAACTTCGGGAAGCTCTGGCATACGCTTAGTCTAGTAGCCAAAGAGATAAGTAGTCTAGTAGCTGGAGCGACCACGAGACTATTCAACTGATAAACTGCCCCCCCGCCCACTACCCCTCAATTCCCGCTTGGTTTTCTTTTTTTGGCACAAGAGCAATATCGGTCGGCAACGTGAACATAATCTTGGTGCCACGTCCCAGGGTTGACTCTGCCCATATCTTGCCGCCGTGTTGTTCGATGATATTTTTTGCAAGATACAACCCCAGCCCAGAACCCTCGGTTGCCAACTTCATCGTAGATTCCGCGCGAAAAAACTTAGTAAATAACTTATTGATGTTTTCTGGCGAGATACCAACACCCGTGTCTTCAATCATCACTTCAACATAAGGCTTTCCCTCAATGGGCCGAATGCGGATTGTCACACTCCCCTCCTGCACGTTGTATTTGATCGCGTTATCAATCACGTTAGAGAGCACAATGCCAATTTTTTGAGCATCAATGGGCGCCTTCAGTTCACCCTTAGGTTTTTCAAAATATACGTTTATTTTGTATTGCTTTGCCAATAATTGAGCCGCTTCAACTGCTCGCTGAATAAACGGAACGATATCGGTTTCTTGATATTCATACCCATACTTCCCTTCTTCAATTTTGGCGATATCCAAAAAGTCGTTCACGATTTTGGAAAGCTTACTAGTTGCTGCCGCGCCCGTTTTGAGCAACTCCATTCTTTCTGTATCGGTGACCCCCTCTCTGGTCACCTCCTGGAAAACCCAATTGATGGCGGTAAGCGGTGTGCGTAATTGATGACTTGCTACCGTAATAAACTCATTCTTGCTCTTTAAAAGCTCAATTTGTCGCGTCATGTTCCTGATCACCTTGATTGTTCCTGTTTCATTACCGGCGGCATCAATCATGGGCACCGTCACAATGCGCAATTCCAGGTATGGATTTTCAAACGTAACATCCACCATATGCAAACCCTCGCCCGGCTCAGAGCGCTCAACCATAACCGGAGCAAGCGACGGATACATAATTTGCGCCAGCAACGTATACTGAGGCTCTTTTTGCATTTTCTGAAGATCAAATTTCTTGCCAATAACATCAGTGACTTTCAATCCAAAAAGCAGTTCGGCGGTTTTATTAAAAACCATCATGGTTGCCTCAGTGTCAAAAGCGATCACAGCATCTTGCAATGAACCAATAATTGTATCAAGCAGATTTTTCTCGAGCTTTGTTTCAAAATTCGCTCGCGCCGATTTCACGCTACTGACAAAAATAACGGCGGCGGCGGCAAGAAAAATAACTGCGCTCACCGCCTTCCAAAAAACAGGAACGTATGCCAGGGTCACACCAAGTAAAAGAAGCAAGAGAAACAGAAAGATCCAAAACACTCGCATCTCTGGCATTTTTTTGTATTGCGCGAAAGAACTCATGCATTAAGAATAACACGCCAAAGCGGGCTCCCCCAATATACTCTGAATTCTTACTTCATCATTCATGCTTCCAATTGTCTAATGAGGCTCACAAACCCAAGCCCGCTGAAGTCGGCGATAAGTTTTTGTTTGTCAAGCGGAAAGGCGCGCACATCTTCCAAAGAATCAAGAAAAATAGGCGCGTCGGTCTTAATGGTGGCAAGGTCACGACTCATCTGAGCCACTTTTTCTTGCCCCTCGAGTTTTTTTGCCACCTTGGGATTAATAATCACAAGGTTTTCATATATGCCATCGATGGTTTTAAACTCCTGTAAAAGCGGCGTGGCGCTTTTTTCTCCAATACCCATCACGCCTGGAATATTGTCGCTGGCGTCGCCAATAAGCCCCTTCAAATCAATAATTTGCGCGGGTGCAAGGCCATATTTTTCTCTCACCGCCTGCTCATTCATCATGATAGTGCGCTGATCGCCATTGACTAACAAATCCACCACCACCCTGTCATTATCAACAAGCTGCAAAAGATCGCGATCGCCGGAAAGAATCACGATCTGCAAGTCATCGCTCTTAAGCTTGGTTGCCAACGTGCCAATAAGATCATCAGCTTCAAAGCCTGGCAACTCGAACATTTTGATTTTAAACCAGTCAAAAATCTCCCGCATTTTGATGATTTGCGGAATGAGATCGGCTTCTATCGGCTGCCGCGTCGCTTTATATTCTTTGTATTGCTCTTTGCGAAACGTTGGCTCGGGCCGGTCGGCGCACGCGGCAATATAGTCCGGATTAAGCTCGGTCTTAATTTTAAGCAGGAGCTTGGCAAGGCCATAGAGCGCGCCAACCGGCTCACCATTTGGCCCAGTCAAAGGAGCCATCGCATGATACATGCGATGGATAAGAGCGTGAGAATCAATAAGAAGGAGTTTCTTCATAGAGTAATCGCGAAAAATGCGAACAAAGAGGTAATAATGCGAAAGGAACCCTCTGGAACTAGTGTATCAGAAAAATGAATTTATATACCGCTTATGCGCACCATCCGACTCCCTTTTTTTGCCCCGTGTTCAATGGAAATCCAAATCAAGTTTTTCGGCAGAAACTTTTTCACCCGTTCTGCCCACTCAATAATCACGATATATTTCGGATTTTTAAGCATTTCTTTAAGCCCCAATTTCAAAAGCTCTTTAGGATCTTCAAGACGGTAACAATCAATATGATAAGCAAGCTGGAAGGGAAGCTGATGGCTTATAGCTTGAAGCTTGAAGCTTTTTCGTAACACATACGGGCGGAAGAGAATAAACGTTGGGCTGGTAACAGACTCCCTCACGCCGAGCGCTTTAAGAAATGCTTTTGTAAACGTTGTTTTGCCTGCGCCCAAATCCCCCTCAAGAGCAATCACCGTGGCATGTTTTAATACAGAAAGTGTCGCAACGCGCCGCGCTAATTCTTGAGCAAATCGCGCCATGCTTTCTTTGCTGGATATGTTTTGAATTGTTTTTTTCATGGCTTCTTCATTCCAAGATTCTTGAACATATCGGAATAGATTTTAAAGGGGTTAAAATGGAATTTGATCTTGCTTTCCATCTTTTATAGTACGCATTGCCAGCATTGCCGCAAGGGCAAGCAGGAGCGAGGTGAAAAACCAAAAAATAAGAAGGTTTGAAAATACTGGCGATACCTGAGGCAACGGTGCACCAGCAAGATCGTCAAAAAGTTTTGCGTGAACTTCAGCACTCATATCAACCACGCGCATAAATGGCTGCCCGGGTATCGCCTTGCCGGAAAGCGCCAACTTATCCACCAGCGCGCCCGCGCCGTCAAAAAGCGAAACAACTTCGCCCGTATTATTAAGCGTTAATTTGGTTACTGAAGAGAAAAAACGCAACTCCTTGCCGGCTGGCAAGGTATAACCCGTAAGCGAAAAAGCCTTTCCACTTTTGTCTTTCAAACTCCACCCAGTAAGCGGAATAGCCGCATCGCCATTATTCATGAGCGAAATATATTCCGCGCCTGCATCCGGCCCCGCAGGGTCAGCTAAAAATTCTTTTATGATTATCATAAAAGATAATGTCCAATTACCAATTTACTAATACCCAATCAAACTTCAATGTATCAATTTGGAAATTACTCATTGATTAGAAATTAGCTATTAGAAATTAGTTATTACACCTCAAGAAGTTCTCTTCTTGAGGTGTTGATACGCCATTTCCGTTGCGCGGCGACCAGAGCTGGTGCGCGTTAAAAGCCCGATGCTCATGAGATAAGGCTCATATACGTCTTCAATGACGCCCTTGTCTTCATTAATTGCCGCCGCCAGCGTGCCCACACCCACAGGACCGCCGGCAAACTTATCGATCACCGTCTCAAGAATGCGCCGATCATGCGGATCGAGACCAAGCGAATCTATCTCAAGCATCTCCAGCGTTTTTTCAGCTACTTCGGCATCAACCATCTCTTTATTGTTCACCTGCGCCCAATCCCGCACCCGGCGCAACAGTCGATTAGCCACACGCGGCGTATACCTGCTGGCCCGCGCGATTATTTTTATCGCGTCTTCATGAATGGCGATTTTTAAAAGACGAGCTGATCTCCTGATGATCGCCTCAATGTCTGGATGCTCATAATAGTCGAGTTTGAAACTGGCGCCAAAGCGACTGCGAAGCGGCGCGGACAAGAGATTTGGGCGCGTGGTGGCGGCAATAAGAGTAAAGGGAGGCAGATCAAGCGAAAGCGTGCGCGCACCCGGCCCCTTGCCTACAATCAAATGCAATTTGCGCGTTTCCATAGCTGGATAAAGCACCTCCTCAATAAGCCGATTCAGCCGGTGCACCTCATCGATAAAAAGCACGTCACCTTTGTTTAAATTGGTAAGCACCGCGGCCAAATCTGCCATTTTTTCAAGCGCTGGGCCGGAGGTGATCTTGAGATGCGCCTTGAGCTCTTGAGCGACTAGGTTTGCTAAGGTCGTCTTCCCTAGTCCAGCTTGACCAAAAAACAACAGATGATCACAACTCTCGCCGCGCCCAGTCGCCGCATCAAGCATTACGCGCAAATTTTTCTTTACCTTATCCTGCCCCACATAATCCTCCCAACTGGTGGGGCGCAAAATAAGATCGATTGCTCGCTCGTCAACCGCTGGTACTTCGTTTTTTATATCTTTTGTATCAGCCATAGATGAGTTTTGGGCACTGTTAATCATTCGATGGAGTCAAAACGAGCCATAAAACCAAGAAAAGTGAGCCAGCCCGGACTATTGACAACCGGCATTCTTTATGCTATATTAACCGAGCAGATGAGAGTTGAAGAGACAACCAATCTGTGGGCACAAGGAACAACGTTTAGTTATTGGAAGGCTTGGTTTCGGCTGG
>CAYWPI010000011.1:0-14797 GCA_964460325.1 uncultured Candidatus Saccharibacteria bacterium
ATAGCACGTTTCATCAAAAAAGTCAAAAAGAGCCTCCTAGTCTTAGGGGGCTCTTTTTGTAGTTGTCATTCGTATATTCGTCACCGATTCGCGATTCGATGATATAGAAATTACTCTGTAATTTCTATCCCCATGTTGCGAGCGGTGCCTTCGATGGTGCGCATCGAAGCTTCCACGCTGTTACCATTCATATCCGGCGCTTTCTTTTCAGCAATCTTGCGAATATCAGCTTTGGTCACCTTACCCACTTTGGTCGTCAGAGGATTGCCGCTTCCCTTCTCAATACCGGCAGCTTTCTTTAAAAGCGAACTAGCCGGAGGAGTCTTTAAAACAAAACTGAAGGTACGATCCTCATAGATCGTAATAACGGCTGGCACCACGTCGCCCGTCATATCCTTAGTGGCGGCGTTAAACTGCTTACAAAACTCCATCAGGTTAATACCCTGTGGACCAAGCGCAGTACCAACCGGAGGAGCCGGATTGGCGCCTCCTGCCGGAAGAGCGAGTTTTAACGTTGCTTTAACTGGTTTGTTTGCCATGGGAATAATCGGGTAATAAAGTAATTTACTAATCTATATACTAAAGTTTCTGCACTTGCAGGCTATCAAGCTCTACGGCGGTGTCACGACCAAAGATGGCGATAAGTACTTTGATAACTCCAGTCTTTTCATCCACTTGGCTGACTTTCGCTTCGTAATCTTTAAACGGACCGTCCGTAATTTTTACCACGTCGCCAACCTTTAAGTCAACTTTAAACTTCTTATCACTGCCGCCCATCTTTGCCATGAGGTTATCAACCTCGGCCTGAGACAGCGGAAGCGGCGTGGTGGTATCACTGCCAACAAAACCGGTTACGCGCGGCGTATTGCGCACCACATACCAGCTGTCGTCAGTGAGAATCATGTCCACGAGCACATAACCCGGAAAGGTTTTTTCTTCGATCTCCTGCCGCTTGCCATTCTTGATCTTGATTTTCTTCTCTTTCGGCACAATCACCGAAAAAATTTTATCGCTCATTTGCAGACTTTCCACGCGTTGAGTAAGGTAACGCGCGACAGCATCTTCATATCCTGAATACGTATGCACCGCATACCATCGACGTTCGGTTGCAGCAGCCTGCTGGCGCCCCCCCGAAACGCTTGCCTTTTTTTGTTCTTTTTTCTGTTCGTCCATGAAGTTAAGCAAATACTAAATTTTCATCTTTCAATACTCGGCGCTGTTTAAAAGTTTGAATGAAATTGCATTTAAGATTCCGTGTCTTGCGCTTGGAGTTTTTTTATTGGATCCCAATAAGCTTTGCAAGACCGGTGGTCAGACCAAAATCAGCGGCTCCCAAGAAAACAGCCACCGCTAGTGAAATCACAATAACCACAATGGTAAGCGTTCGAGTTTGTGCGAAACTAGGCCACTGAATGGTTTTAAACTCCTGCTTGGCACCAGCAAAATAAGCTTTGATACGACTTAACATAGTGTTTGCAATTGTATAGTTTCTCGTCTCAAATGTCAAAAGATTATTAAATTCTAAATATTAATCTCTAAATCCTAAATAATATCGAATTTTCTCATTTCTCAATGCCTAACTTCGAATTTTGATAATTGGAATTTATTTAAAATTTAGCACTTAGAGTTTAGAGCTTGCTTAAATGTCTAGGTTCTTCACGCTAAGCGCGTGAGATTGAATGAATTTTGCTCGCGGCTCAACATCCGAGCCCATCAAAATATCAAATAATTTATCAGCTTCTTCCGCATCGGCAATAGTAATCTGCTTTAAGACCCGGTTTCTGGGATCCATAGTGGTTTCCGCAAGCTGATCAGCGTTCATTTCTCCAAGACCCTTATACCTTTGGATTTTAAGCCCCTTTGTGCTGACATCCCCACGCCCCGCTTCTTCAGGGTGAACATCGCCCCCCTCAGAGACACCCCCCTTGCCCATCAACTTCACCAGCTTATCTTTTTCATCGTCTTTATACGCATACTGCGTTTCTTTACCTTTGGAAATAGCATAAAGTGGCGGTTGAGCGGCATAAACATAACCGTTCTTGATGAGCTCCGGAAAATAACGATAGAACAAAGTGAGCAGAAGCGTTCGAATGTGACTGCCGTCCACATCGGCATCGGTCATAATAATGATTTTGTGATAACGCAACTTTGAAAGATCAAAAGACTCCGCAATGGCTGTACCAAGCGCAATCACCAACGATTTTACTTCTTTATTAAGCAACATTTTATCAATGCGTGCTTTTTCGACATTCAAGATTTTTCCGCGCAGCGGTAAAATTGCCTGAGTCCTTCGATCGCGCCCTTGTTTGGCGCTGCCACCGGCCGAATCTCCCTCCACAATAAAGAGTTCGCTTTCGGCCGCATCTCGCGAGGAGCAGTCGGCCAACTTACCTGGCAACGTAAGTCCATCAAGCACGCCCTTACGAAGCACCGTTTCACGTGCCGCTTTGGCGGCTTTACGAGCTTTGGCGGCCAATAAACACCGTTCGATAATTTTGCCCGCGTCGCCCCCATGCCGCTCCATGAAATTTTTAAGCGCCTCATTCACCACGCTCTCAACGGCGGTACGTGCGTTCGGAGAACCAAGACGATTTTTGGTCTGACCTTCAAATTGCGGGTCGCGCAGCTTGACCGAAACAATGGCAACCAATCCTTCGCGAATATCGTCACCGGTAAGATTCTCGTCTTTGTCTTTGATGTAACTGTTTTGGCGCGCAAAGTCATTAAAGGTGCGCGTTAAGGCTGAACGAAAGCCGGTCAGGTGCATGCCGCCGTCTGGCGTGTAAATATTGTTCGCGAACGAAAGCTCTTGCGTCTCAATATCGTTGTTATACATGAACGTTGCCTCCACCTGAATGTCTTCCGCGGTCTTTTCGACATAAAATGGTTCGTCTTGAAGAAGCTTCTCACCCGAATTGAGATGACGAATAAAGGACAAAAGCCCGCCATCAAAATAGAACGCGTGATACCATATCGGCTTTTCCCGATAATCAATGAGTTCAATTTTAATGCCCTTAGTCAAAAATGACTGCCGGCGCAATCGCTCCATAATAACCTTGCGATCGAATTGGATTTTCGCAAAAATTTCCGGATCCGGCTCAAAGGTAATTTTGGTGCCCGTTACTTTACTGCTCCCATTTTTCTTCACCGCACCTTGCGGCTTGCCCTTTTTATACTCTTGCACAAAAATGCCGCCGTCGCGGTGCACCTCGGCGCGCAATAAACTTGAAAGCGCGTTCACTACAGAGACACCAACACCATGCAAACCTCCGGAGACCTTATATCCCTCACCACCAAACTTACCTCCGGCGTGAAGCACCGTGAGCACCGTTTCCAGCGTAGACTTTTTGGTCTGCGGATGCTTTTCCACCGGAATACCGCGGCCATCATCCGTTACCGCGATTTTATTATCAGCCAAAATCTCTACCCGAATATGCTTCGCGTGGCCAGCCATCGCCTCGTCTATTGAGTTGTCCACCACCTCCCAAATAAGGTGATGCAAGCCGGCAGTATCGGTGGTGCCGATATACATGCCCGGGCGCTTGCGCACCGGATCTAATCCCTCAAGAACAGTGATATCTTTGGCGGAATATGAAGCTTTCTTTACCTCTTTTTCAGTGTTTGATTTTGGCATGAAATTAAAAAAGGCTATGCACCTAACTGGCGTTTAGTATAACGTATTTTGAGGCTAAAAACAAGTCTTTTAGTTTGACAAAACGGCGAGAAAAGCGCTTAATAGCTTGGTCGTCTCGCAATGGGGCGGGATAGGCAACACAAGAGTGGAGGTAATGTATGGGAAGCATCAAAGCTCCTTGCCGAGACAAACCCTGGGTTCTCTCTGGGCACATTTCGCCTGACGTCTTCGCCGAGCTGGCGCGTCCATGGAGAAACAATCACAACGCCACGAGCCCAGGGATTACCTTCATACTCAAAGGTGGCGAAGAGCTTGCTCCACTTCCGATCCAGGACCTGGACTTCGTGAAGCCAGAGAACCTCGACAGGAATCACGCACTCTTCCTCTTCATCCTTGAGTCAAACTCATCACCGGGCGCCGCCGACATTCACCTGCAGGCGGAGTTCCTGGCCGACGCCGATCTGTTCGAACGGATCGACAACCGATGGACAGAGCCTAGCCAAGGGACAACTCTGCAATACTTTGCCGGAATCAGATTCCGCGGAAACACTGGATTGATGTCTGAGGGAGTGGCTGGCACGAACATCTTCCCTCGAGTCACACTCACCATCACCCAGATCATCCCGGCCGAGAAGCCCAAGCAGAAAAACGCCTGCCCGCACTGCAACAAGGGGCAAGTCGCCATAGGGCAAACATGCCCGTTCTGCCAAGGCGCCGACGTCGCCCCCAAGGCAACGCACTAACGCCAACCGCAACCCGTGCCAGGCGTCCTCCACAGAGAGGACGCCTGGCACACAAATCCTTCGGGATTATTTTTTTATTCACCCGGGTTCGGCACCTCCTGCACCGCACAGCTTCCTTGACTTGCGCACGCATAACTTTGCCCCGGCGGAATATCTACCCAAGAGACTTCATCTATTGTTGTGCTTTGCGCGTTCAAAAGAACTATCGCATTACTTGCATACGCAAGTGAGTATGAACTCGGCCACGTTATATCTGACGCTCCGCTGAACTTCCCTTCTCGGCCAATGACTAACCGCTCTCCAGCGGCAATACTCACACCCGCAAAACGCGTTGGCGAAACAAAAGATGATTCAGTCCCCGTTGAAGTTTTTTTCCTTATTGAAAATCCCTCAAGCGATATCGCTTCACCGGTTGTGTTATAAAGCTCAATAAATTCATCATCCGCACTCACTGCAGTCCCCGCCATCACCTCGCTGATAATCAGTTGACCAGCAGTAATTTCAACCGCGGCAGGAGCTTCTGGCTCTGATTCTTCCTCAGATGAATTAGGCTCGCCCTCTTCAGGAGTGGCTGGCTCCGGCTCTTCTTTTGACGCTTCCGGCTCTGGTGGAGGCGGCGGCCCTGCTGAATTCTTCTTGCCCGGCGTGCCTAAAATGCCCGCTTCACCAGAACCATAATACGTGTGCCAACTCAAATCCTTTGCCCGCTCCGCAGTGCGCTTTGGGCTGTTCGTTCCCGCCGGCCACTTTGGTTTTGCAATCACCTCGTCTTGCAAATTGCAGTCCGCGTCAAAAAGCCGCAACCCTTCATCGGTATTTGAAATCGCTCCCTTATAAAGCACTGTTGCACCCGCAAGCTGATGCTCGTCTCGCTCAAAAATTAAAAATCCGCTTTTTGAAAGCACCACGCCTTCAGGAATAATCGCGCGAATTTGCTCTGCCTTATCCACCAATTGCCAGCCAGAAACATCTAAATCACCTTTCGTACGATTTTGCATTTCAACCCATTCGGCGTTCGCATCATCGCCTGTTCCCATCCAGGCCACCTCGCTCAAAATACCATCACGCCTTGGCTTATCTTCTGTTATATATGCACACTTTTTAGCAACGAGCGCAACTTCTCCGGCAATCTCTTCTTCCATGGCCGCCTCTTCGCTGACCACCTCTGTTGCGGTAGTTTTTGGCAAAGCTTTTGTTGCCGCAGCAGAACGAACCTCAATTACTTCAGCGGACACCCGCTCGCTCACACTCTCTGCATCGCCAACCTCTTCACTGGCTTGATTGGGAATAACCTGCGCAAGTAATTTTAAATTCCCCGTTTCAGAAACTACCTCAACCTCTGGTGAGCCACCAATAAGCATCACGCCAAGCCCGGTGCTTATCGCGCCAATAACCAAACCGGTTATAAGCTGTCTTGAGATTGGCATATCACGTCTTTTGCACTTTTTCGATAATAATCGACGGAGCGCTAAACTCTTGGGCGGATAAGTATCCGAGCGCAAAACTAAGCGTGCTGATAAGAAAGAAAAGGACGAAGAGAATTATTTCCTTATGATATGTCTTGAGTCGTTCTCGAAGGTGCATCATATAGTCACAGGATAAATTTCTCCGCCGGAGGCGGATCCGCCTTTGGCGGATAATTGTTCTAAATTAGGGCAATTGAGTTAATGAGAAATTGCTCAGAATCTCAAATATTCTATCCACTTTGTATAAAGCTCTTTGGTGGCGAATAAATCACCGGCATTGTACTGAGCAATTTCGGCAAACTTTCCCGCCTTAAACGCCGCGCCAACCTCATCTCCATTCATCCCCTCTTTCGGACTTTTAATGCCAAACGCGCGCGCATATAAATGCAACGTTCCCTTTTTGCGCATCGCGCCATAAAATGAAAGTTGATCCAATAAATCAATGTGCACCGCTTCTGGATTTTGCTGATAGATATACCTGGCCCGAGTTAAATCTTTGGTTGGCCGCACGCCACTTATCGCCGAGCGAAGCATTAAAAACGGCGCATCAAACTGACGGCCATTAAACGTTACAAAGTGCTGATAATCCTTGGCGCCGCGCCAAAACGCATCTAACATCTGCGTTTCTGTCATTGGCTTATACGTTATCGGACCATCTTTCCACTCCTTTAGTTTTGCGCCCGGAGCCTGAAAATAAACCACTCCTTCGCCCCGGTGATAATCAAGCACGCCGATAGCCACGATCTCGCCGGTTAACGGCGAAAAACCCAAGCCGGCTTTCAGCTCTGCAAGCGCCACCTCATAGTCCACCTCGTTCTCAGCCTCTTTTTCTATCCACCGCGTCAGGCTTTCCTGAGTTGCCTTATCCAGCGAGTCAAAATCAACGCCAACGGTTTCAATATCGATAATTAACGTCCGCGCGGCAGAAGTTGACATATAGCCTAATTATAGCCTATAATTTCGAAACACGAAAAGTTATCACATGGCTATCCCGCCGCTGGCGGGATGCTCATAGTGGTAGCTAAATTTAGTAAATTTAGACCACTATGGCACATACAAAATCAGGAGGTTCAACAAAATTAGGCCGCGATTCAGAAAGTAAACGCTTAGGCGTAAAGGTCACCCATGGGGAGGCCGCCAACGCCGGGCAAATCATCATCCGCCAGCGCGGTACCAAGGTGATTGCCGGTAAAAATGTTCGCCGCGGCGCCGATGACACGCTGTATGCCGCTGTTGCGGGAACTGTGCAATTCCGCCAGACAAAAAAGATCAAGTTTGACGGCAACCGGAGATACGCGAAAGAAGTTAGTGTAATCGCAGCCAGTAAGTAATGAGTAATACATAGTGGGCAGTATAAACAACAACGCCGGAAATCCACATGGGCTTCCGGCGTTGTTGTTTCTGGCTACTCCCCTTTACTTACTACACACTGCTCACTATCTTAATTTTCGCCTTTCCGTGAATACCTTGTCCAAAATTTATTTCCACTTCGCGCTCTCCCGTTGCCTTTATAGGATGCTCAAGAAGCACTTCGGCTTTTTTAAATCCTTTCGCGTGCAGCCTCTCTTCAATGTCTTTTTTACTCACTGAACCAAAAACCGAACCGTCCTTGCTAGTCTTAACGTGAAACTGAAAGGACTCCTTGGCAAGCGCCGCGATTGCCGCCCTGAGCTCTGCCAATCCAGCTTCTACCTGTTGATCGTGCCGTGCTTTTTCTGCCTGGCCTTTTTCATCAGCAATTTTGGCTAATCCCTTGGGGAAAAGAAAATTGCGCGCATAGCCATCAGCCACGTCCTTAATTTCAAACTTACGGCCAATACCACGGACATCTTGCAGCAAAAGAATTTTCATACGATGATCTTAAACTTTCTAAAGCGAAACTTTGCTAGACGCGACTCGATTAATTATTAGCTTTTAACTGTTGCCGTAAAACCTCAAGTGCTTTTTCAAGTTGGCTATCGCGCTTTGCTTGAATGTCCTCGTCGGTAATTTCAACCACGTAATCGGGCTCCAATCCAATTGCGTCGAGCACTCCACCCGCCGGCATCACCCAGCGCGCGATAGTAATTTTCAAGCTTGAATCGTCAGACAGTCTTTGAATCTCTTGCACCGTTCCCTTGCCATAACTTTTTTCGCCCACCAGCTTTACCCCACGCAGGTCGCGCAAGGCACCGGCCAAAATTTCCGACGCGGAGGCCGAGCCGCCGTTGATAAGCACCACCACTGGAATATCCACTAACGCCGCACTTCCCTCAACAACAAATGGCTCACTGGTGCCGTCTTTAAACTGCTCTGAAACCACCACGCTGCCCGATTTCACAAAAAAGCCAGCGGCTTCAATTGCCACTTCAAGATAACCGCCGGGATTATTCCGCACATCCAAAATGACCCCTTTTGCCTTTTTCAATTTAATTTCAGAAACCGCCCGCGCCAAAGCAGGAATGGCATTTTCATTGAAGCTGTACAATTGGATATAGGCAATTTCCTCTTCTGGCTTGAACGACAGATCAAGCGTTGGTACTTCGATTTTTTCCCGCACAATACGCACGTCGCGCGGCTGACTCCAGCCCGCACGATACATATGCAGCACCACCGCCGTGCCAATCGTCCCCCGAATATGGCTCACTGCTTCGTCCACAGACATATCTGCGGTCGAACTTCCATTCACCTCAAGAATAAGATCACCCGCTTCCACACCTGCTCGCTCGGCTGGGCTATCCTTAAGCGGCGAGATCACGGAAAGTGTTTGCGTATCATCAAGCCCGATCTCTGCTCCAATGCCGCCAAAACTGCCATTAACATCCTGCAAAAACTTTTTTGCTTCTTGCGGCGGGAAAAAGGTGGTATGAGGATCATCAAAAGAACCAGCAAGCCCCTTAATGGCTCCGTACACCAACTCTTGATTCAGGTGTTCATCAGAATCAATATGATACTCTCGCAACTTTTGCCAGGCTTCCCAGAACAAATTAAAGTCGGCATCTGGCACCGTCTTGTCTCCATTAAGAACACCAGTCACTACGACATCCGTGCCCGCATCAATGCCGTGGCTATATCCGGCATAATAACCACCGAACAAAACGGCAAATAACACAATAAATGCCACAATGCCAATAAGAACTTTTCGAAAGGTTCGCTCAGGGGATGTTATTGTTTTTTCCATATACACGTTTTCTTATCATACCCTATCCAACGCCTCGCTGGCGAGCAACTCATAATGCCGCTCGCCTTTTGCCATAACCGATTCGTATATATTAAGAAATTCGGGAAAAACCACAACCCGCACCGACTCATTCACCTCAGGCAGTACAACAGATACCTTTGTCCGCCGGGCAAGCGTGATATGCGCCATAAATCGCCGATTGTCCGGCCTGAATCTTGCCTCATGAGCAATCAAACCATCTTCAAGCGCGTCGCGCATTTCTTCTAACTGCGCTGACGCAGTCTCACTTCCTACCGCTACAATCATTGACGGGTCATCTGCGTTCGGGCTATATATGATGCGCTCAAAAACAATTTCCGCGGGTACTGTCAGCATAGGCGTAATACTCGGCAAGGCGCTTACCACCCGGCCCACTCCCTCATCATCTTGATTACCAAGAAACGAAAGCGTAATGTGCCAGCTTTCTGGACCCAAAAATGCAAACGCCTCTTCAGGCATAATCTCTTGCAGCTTTTTCACAAAAGAACGAAGAGCGGTGCGCGCCCCTATTGGGATTGGAATAGCAATAAAGGTTCGGTGCATACTCATATGTTTGTATAATACACTCGTCTTATCCTAGAATGAAAGCATGAAGGGAATCACTCATGACAGCGGGAAATACCTGAAAGACCTCAAAGAGCGCGGCAAGGAATCGCACGTCTATCACTCACATCAGTTTATCGGCCTTGAAATTGCCATGATGCTGCACGACTTGGAACACAAGTCCCTCTATATTAAGATGGCAAAGACGCATAATCCGGATCAATTATTGGCGCTCGCAAAGTCAGTTATGCAAAAACGAGACATCAAAAGCCCGGGGGCATACTTCATGACATTGGTCGGGAACTTAAAGAAAGAGAAGGGCCGACCATCATAATCCAAATCTACGAATTTATCCGAATGCCCCAAATGAATACATAAGCTTCTTCTTTATTCGTAGCATTCGGATATCATTTGTAGATTAGAATTATATTATGCGCATCCTCACCATCAACACCAAAGCAGACGAAAAAATACTCCGCACCAAGACGGCTCCGTTTGAAATCCCCAGCATGACTAAAACCGAGATGCGGACGTTTCTGAAAGCAATGCGCAAAACAATGCAAGACGCGCTAGGCGTTGGGTTGGCCGCCAACCAAATTGGCATCAGCAAGCAATTTTTTATTGCCGAATGTGACAATAAATTCTATGCTGTTTTTAATCCCAAGATCGAAAAAACATTCGGCGACCTCATTGAAATGGAAGAAGGCTGCCTTTCAGTCCCCGGCATACGCGGAACCGTGAAGCGTTATGAAAAGGTGCTTTTAACTGGCACCGATCAAAATGGCAAGAAACTAAAAATAAAGGCTTGGGGTCTGTTGGCGCACATCTTCCAACACGAAACCGATCATCTGGCTGGAAAGCTGTATATTGATAAAGCGACAAGGATCGAAAAAATAGAAAATGGAGGTTAGAAAAAATAAAACCCGAAACCAGCATCCCCTATCCTTTTAGATTTTCTATTTTTTACTTTCTAGCATGCGATACATCTTTTTCGGCAGTCCGGAATTTGCCACGATTTTTCTTGAAACAGCCGTCAGTCGCGGATTTTTGCCCGTGGCTGTTGTGTGCAATCCTGACCGACCAGTTGGACGAAAAAAAACAATCACTCCTCCCCCGGTCAAAGTGCTCGCGCAAAAGCACTTCATTCCTGTATATCAGCCAGCAAACAAAACCGAGCTCTCGGCGCTTGTCTCACAACTCAAAACGCTTGCCGCCGATATTTTCGTGGTTGCAGCGTACGCGAACATTATTCCAGAATCCGTCCTCGTCGCTTCTCAAAAGGGAGTTATCGGCATACACCCCTCGCTTTTACCGAAATATCGCGGCGCAACGCCAATTCAATCCGCCTTGCTCGATGGCGAGCAATATACCGGCACCAGTTTGTATGAAATGGACGCCAAAGTAGACCACGGTCCAATTATCGCTCAGCGCAAGCTGCCAATAGATGCGAATGAAACCTATCTCACCTTAGAAGCAAAACTTGCCCGACTTGGCGCCGAACTTTTTATAGAAAACGCGGAGCAATATGTTTCGGGAGCCTTGAAGCCAGTTGAACAAGATCACGCCCTGGCAACGCTGACAAAAAAATTTGAAACAAAAGACGCTGAGGTTGATTTCAAGAACGAAAAGCCAATTTCCATCTACCGAAAAATACAAGCGCTTAATCCAGAGCCGGGCGTTTTCACGTTTTCTTTCCCCGGCTACGAAGGTAAACGCGTAAAATTACTTGCCGCTTCATATCGCGATGAGCTTGTGCGCATTACGCAAATTCAGCCGGACGGAAAGAAACCACTTGAGTTGACCAAATAGAACAAAAAGAATATTATTTTCTCCATCTGGCGTAATCTAAAATGGATTGCCCCAGCAAGGAGGACCGCAGCACATGCTGACGGACCCGGACAACGAAGAAGGCGTATTGCTGTTCACCAGCTACGACGAGGTCTGTGCGGCACTTGCGCAGGCCAGTCGGCGACAAAGAGTGGTGTGGCATAGGGATGCTAATGACGCCCTGCAGACAGTCACCGCCAACGGAGAGGTGCGCTGCCCGCTCGGCATCCTGATTGCCGACCAGGCCAAGATCGACGTATTCCCGGCAGACGCACTGCAGGAAGCGGTGACTCGCAGGATCATGCACTCGCGCATGGCGCAGGTGTTCCAGAAGGCGGCCAGAAATGAGCACATCATCCTCGGCGGCCGCAAGCTCCGCAACCACGACCCCGACATCCGCAAGGCAATTTGCCAAGCGCTCGGCGTTAGCAACAAGCGCACCGGCGCCCTGGCACAAGCCTCGTAACCGCGCCAACGCGCAAAAACGCATACGGCCCGGCTACCCTACTGGGGTAGCCGGGCCGTAACAATTCACGCTCTTTTTACTTCTGATGCTTTTCCGCTAACCCGTATTGCTCGACAATCTTGTTCGCAAATCCCCAATCAAGATTTTTAAAAAAACTCTCAATATACGCTTTGCGGCTTACGCCGTAATCCATAAAGTATGCGTGCTCATACACATCGAGCACAATAACGGGAATTGCCGCCCATACCGCGCCCACATTGTGCGCGTCACTGCCGTAATTGTGCAATCGGTTATCTTTAAAATCAAAAGCGGTTATCGCCCAGCCGCGCGCGCTCATGCCCGTGGCAATCAAATCCTCTTTCCAAGCATCAAGTGAGCCAAAATCAGCTTCAATCATCTTTACCAGATCCCCTTCGGCAACGCCCGAGCCCGAAAGATGCCCAAAATAAACTTCGTGAAGCTTCATGCCGTTGACCGCAAACGTCTCTTGGCGCTTCATCTCCCCTATCTCACTATACACGCCGTTTGCCAAGCTCTTGTCCGCCGTTTCCAGCTTTGCCTGCAGTTCATTGGTTTTTTTAACATACCCCTCATAAAGCTTAAAATGCTGCTCGAGCATTTTCAGCGTCATGCCCTCTAAATCTTTTTTGAACGGAAAACCATCTGCAACAAAATCTTTTCTGTTTTTCATGGAGTAATCGCGCCTGCCCGCCTCTGGCGGGAAAAATGCGAAATTAATTTAATAATACAAATAGAAAATCGAATACCTTGTCATTCTGACGCACCCGGAAGAATCTATCAAGAGATTATGGCGCCGAATGTCGCCAACACAAAAGCCGCCCGCGGGCGGCTTTTGTTTCAATACTAACGCTTAACGAGTTACTGAGATCGGGTCGCCAATAATATCTAAATCTGCTTGTGGAGCAGCGATAGTAACCCGGCCCGTTGCTGCATCAGCCACAATAGTATATCCCGTATTATAATTGGTCGCGTCAACATACACGCCTACTTGCGGGTCAACTGGCAAGCTTGAAATATATTGCGGCACAATACAACTTGCCATATTAAACGTACTTGAACCAATAATCAGCGGAGTGCTGGTCGGAATAGGCTCAGCAAGATTACAATCCCACACGCCCCGATTATCAACCATTAATTGCCCAACAGCATTTAAAATCGAAGTAATATTAGCCGCACGTTGCGTGTCGCGAGCTTGAGCGAACTGCCGCGCCGGATTCAAGGCCACAATGACCACAGAGGCCAAGATGGCGATAATGCCGATAACCACGAGGAGTTCAATAAGTGTAAACCCCTTTTTTGAAGATGTTTTCATGTTCTTTACAAAATATTTTTTACTTTATTATCGAGTTACTTGAAGGGGGCCACTCATCTCACCCGCCGGAGCCCGAACTGTGACCCGATTATCCCCATCGCGAAAAACAGCATATCCCGTATTGTAATCAGTAGTAGACGTATAGTAAGGCGGCGTTAAACTGGGGCCCGGATCAAACGGCATAGTTGATAGATATCGTGGCACAAGACAGGGCGCAATATCATATCCCCCAATTGAAGCCATATTCGTTGATGAAGTCGGCAACGGACCCGCTCCACAACTCCACGTTCCCCTATTATCAGCGATATTCTGACCGATGGCGTTAAGAATTGCGTTAATGTTTGCCATACGCTGAGTGTCGCGCGCCTGCCTGAACTGCCGCGCCGGATTCAAGGCCACAATGACCACAGAGGCCAAGATGGCGATAATGCCGATAACCACGAGGAGTTCAATAAGTGTAAACCCCTTTTTTGAAGATGTTTTCATAGGTGCTTTTATTATATCAGATGCGCCTAAACAAAAACACCGCTTGTCGCGGTGTTTTTGTTTAGTTCTTTTTTAGCGAGTCACTGAGATCGGGTTACCGATAACATCGGTAAGGGCTGCGGGAGCGGAAACGGTCACACGACCATCAGCATCCTGCATAACCTCATATCCTGACGCATATGCAGTGGGAGAGGTTGTGCTTGCCCCAGTCTGTGGGTCGCCAACCATTTGCGAAATATACGTCGGAACAATGCAGTCATAGATATCATAACGCGGCGTAACGCCAGAAGCTGCACCAGCCATCTCCGTTGAAGATGTCGGGAGCGCTCCCGCAGCACACGTCCAGACACCGCGGTTATCAGCCATATTCTGGCCAATTGCGTTCAAGATCGCGTTGATGTTAGCCGCACGCTGCGTGTCACGAGCTTGAGCGAACTGACGAGCTGGGTTTAAGGCCACGATGACCACAGAGGCCAAGATGGCGATAATGCCGATAACCACGAGCAATTCGATAAGCGTGAAACCTTTTTGTTTGTTCATAGGTTTAACTAAAATGAAACTCGACCTTTTCTTATCACCAAGTATATCAGATAAGCTCAAACCAAGCTATTTTGAGGCTGTTAATAACTAGCAACATCACCGAATAACGAAAAAAAACGAATTTACGAATCTAAGCGCACAATTCTCTTAGTATCAACGCCATCAGTAGCGAAATTTATTATAATCGCCAACTTCAGACCACCCAAACGAAGATACTCAAGAACCTGGTCTATATGACTTTTGGAATACCTATTCCCTTTCTTGATCTCAACAAGTACTTTATCTTCAATTAAAAAATCAAAATAATGCTTCCCGACAAGTTCCCCCTTATAACGAAGCGGATAGTAAATCTGTTCTTTATTTTTTAT
Organism: uncultured Candidatus Saccharibacteria bacterium; assembly: GCA_964460325.1. GTDB lineage: Bacteria > Patescibacteriota > Minisyncoccia > UBA6257 > 1-14-0-10-44-23 > CAYWPI01. The sequence goes on from CAYWPI010000011.1 coordinate 14,606, forward strand.
GCCCGCATCTGTCAACGCTTTTTTAAGTGCTCGCTGATAAACTTTCTCATGATGTCCTCCGCCGATTACATTAAAAACGTCGAAAGCGCAGCCAACAATCTTATAACTGAGCTCTGGATGAACAAGATCTTGTCTTCTCACTGTCCCCATTCGTATATTCGTAATGCTTATTCGATATTCGATGATGTTACC
>CAYWPI010000011.1:14897-21834 GCA_964460325.1 uncultured Candidatus Saccharibacteria bacterium
ACTGTCCCCATTCGTATATTCGTAATGCTTATTCGATATTCGATGATGTTACCGGACCTCTTCCCACGAGATAATATCGTATTGGCTGGCGGTAATCGGAAAGCTTGGCGGCGGACCATACAGCAAATATCCGTCATAAGTAAGCGTGCGCGTTTGATATCCAGTGCCATCAGTATAAGCAAAACCATACCGCTGATTTGAAGCAAGCATGCCATATAACGTGATACTGTTACGTTTGTATTCAGCTCCGCATGAAGAGCTGTAATAATATCTTCCTACACGCCCATTTTGCGCCACCAGCGCGGCATCGATGCGCAAATCGGTATCGCTTCGCAAGCCAACGTTAATATTCCGTTGCGTCATCAGACTAATCACATCGCTTCCGTCGTAATTGGTATACTCCAAATCATTATTAATCGTAATACTCGCATAGGTATTGGAATTAACCGGAAAGCGACCCGAGGCAATCGTCACTCGCGCCGTATTAATCTTTCCGCGAACCCACACGTCATCTTCAACAAAGATAAGTCCGTTTGCCGGGATGGGCACTCCCGTTGCCACTGACGAAGTTGTGTTTACTGACCACGTGCCCCAACCCACCGCGCCGTCGCTACTGCATCCATTGGGCGGATTACGCACCGTTCTCACTCGATAAATATCAAATTTGTCATCAGTCCGTAATACGATTTCATATCCCTTATTCGTGCCTCCTGAAGGACCATAATACTTGCCGCTGGTTGAAGCTTGTGCCTTGATATTCGCCAAGTCAGCCGTAATGCCATTAAAATCAACTTGAGGGACTGAAACTTGGCGCCCCGCCTTAAACACATCGGTGCGCACGGGTGGTTCAGGTGGCGGCTGTGTTGCGCTGCCAGGCAAAGAATCTGTTGGGCTAATGTGCGTATGCACCCCAAACTCATTGCTTCCGGAATGATCCGGATCATCATATTTATATTTGGCGCTCGTCACCACATTATAAGCCAAACCGTCAAACCGAATTCCTCCATTGCTATGCAACTGTCCATACACCGTGGTGCCCGCGCCAAATCGAATGTCCGAGTGAGCAACCACTGAAAAACGAGCCAGCGACGGCAATCCCATTTTCACCTTGATCACCTTATAAGCACTTGGGTCGGCATCAACCGCGCCAGTTGATTTAATTTCTACAATCGTTGTCCCGCTTGCTGGCGGCGTAATCTCAAGCTTAAATTCTCCGATACGAATATTATCTTTGTCGTAATAAGGATGGATGTAGGGCCCAGATGTGCCGGTGCCGTCTTGAAAGTCCTGAGGAGCGTGCGCCAGATGCCAGCGATAATATTCAATGCCCGCTTCGGCGATAGTGAATGACTGACTTTTGTCTCGTTCGCGGGAAACGTTCTTGACGTACGTGTCTGTCCAAATCACAAATCCGCCCAGCACAATCATTGTCACAAATCCAAGCAATAAAATTTGAATCGTAAGCTGACCACGCGAAGCAGCTATGAGCTGCGAGCGATAAGCAGTAAGCTTGGATACGTTTTTTTGCATTTGATTCATTTGATTTTGCAAAGCTAAAAGCTTATAGCTAACAGCTGAAAGCTGTTACTTATATCGTAAATTACGAATCGTCGCCCGATTATCAACGCCCACCATAGAGGCAGTCGAAGTGGTCCCCTGGTTTGCTATTAAATTCACTTCTACCGTGCGAATTTTGAGCACGTCCACCGGTGACGGCAAGGGTGACGAAAGCGTCGACGTGGCGGTGTTGTCATAATACAAAAAGATGGCCGTGCTGGTGCCTATATTATGCACCAGTTCATACACTACCTCACTACTTGTTGGATAAGTTGGTGGATTGCCGATTGGCTCAATAACTCCTTTTTTAAAAATACCGTCTTCTCTGAAATAACGCACTTCTTCAAAGGTGCCGTTTTTGTCCAAGTCGCTGTAAAACGTGAAGGTGGAAGTCGTTGCCTCCACAATCGGATATACGCCGTTTGAAGATTGACTCGCCGAACGAATTTCAGGAACGATAATTTGCAATGTTTGCTGAATTTGTTGCTGGGTGAAAAGTCCACGATTAAAGCGCAGACTGTACTCGGTAAGATCGCCTGAAAGTCGAGTTAAAAGAAAGGCAATACCTCCCATGAGCGCCATCGCAATAAGGACTTCAATAAGGGTAAGGCCTTTTTGAGCACGTGGGCAAGTAGGGAGGTAAGGACGCAGGGACGTAGAAAAAGTCGATTCGTTTTTTTTATGCTTTTCTTGTTTCATATTGGTTTCTTCATAACTACGGCCCTACCCTACTACCATACTACTTTCCTGCGCTTCTACTGAAGCGTAATCGCCGTTTCCTGCCAGCCACTGCCAACTGAAACAGAGCTGGTGGCGGTTGTATAGCCGGTCTTGCTCACGGTAACTGAATAGATCCCAGTGGTTAAGCCAGAGAAAAACGCCTGACCGGAAGGAACACAGCCAGAATGAAAGCTTAAGCGTACTTCTTCCAAGGTTGGTGTTTGATTTTCATTTTCGGTATTAAGATACGCCTTGTATCGCACATAACGACTGCCGTCTAATATTGTTCCGATTGTGCTGGTGGTGGTTGTAAAAAAAGTGTCCTCAGTCCCATCGGGACCGACAAAATCCCACGTGACGTTATCGGTGTTGCCGGCAAGTTGAAACTGGAGCGTGGTGGCGCTTGGCTGAGAAGCAGGCTCCCAGCTGAGTTCATAAAATGCCGTGGTACTCGTGCCAAGATCAAGCGTGTTGGAAATCACATAACTATCAGTACTGGTCGGATAACTACTACTGGCGCTTTTTAATTTTAGCTCGCCTGCGGGGTTGTCATCTGCAATGCGACCATCACTTTCAGCATATGCCCCCGCTTCCCAATCAGTCTCACTCCACCATCGCTGGCCGGTTAATTTCGTTTGCTCAAACCCTGTTTTGGCTATCTGTACGCTTGCGCCCAGTATTGGCGAGCCAGACGCGTTTGTGGCAGCTATGAGCAATGAACTTGATGTTTTCGGCTCCATTACAAACGCAAGCTTGGGCGATGTGTTTGGATCAATAGTCAGCGGGATTAAAGGAATCGTTCCCGCCACGTCATAATCGGCGGTGGTATTAATAAAACGATACACATCCCACTCAAGATTACTGATCGTTTTATTGCCACTACTGTTCGTGGTGAAACTTGTATTATATTTGAGCACGTCGGGGCCCGCGCCAATAAGCTTAGCTCCCATGTGATTCATGGAAACAGAGCCCACATCCTTACAGAGATAATCATGCGATTTTACGGTCAACGTGCTCACCCGATCAATGCCGAAACTCATTTCGGTTATTTGTTGACTGGCGACCGTCGCATGCGGCTGCAGCGGATTTGGATTGGCGGCGGCTCCAGGTAAATACGTGACGCTTGATGAATACCCCTCCTTGCTCACGGTAATTTGATATCGATTCGTGCTGGTTGGAATGTCCACTAATTGCAGTTGCCCACTGGCGTTGGTTTGATCAACAATGGTCAGTGGCGGCGAGGTGCTGCTGTTTGTCACCCGCACATCGGCTTCATACACGGGCTGGCCATTTGCGTCAAAGGCATTAATAAAAAGCGAACCGTTATTGGTTGACGATTCAAGATTTTGGGGCGCCACCCGAGTGGTGTAAGTCAATGGTGGGATGCCATAACAAAGCGCGCAACTCACCTCAAGTTCAACAATGCGATAATCGGCGGGAGCGGTATCGTTGGGACTGCCACCCTGCCTGCCGTCAAACTCATCATCCACGTTGCGAACATAAGCTTTAATCAAAAACTGAGTCCCCTCATACACCTCAACTCGTTGTTGTTGGAGCACGCCAGGCGGAAAGCCGCCCGCAATACCGACTTGGTCATAGGGCAACAACCGAATCATCTCTATCTCCCGATTCAGTAACGTGGAAAAAAGTGTGCGCGTACGCGTGCGGCTCATGATTTCAAGCAGGTTGCCATACACAAAAAAAATACTGCCGGCGAATAAAGCAAAAATCGCCATTGCGATAAGAATTTCAAGCAGGGAGAATCCCTGCTGACGGCGCAGGATAGTGGTAGTGTAGGGACGTAGGAACGTAGGAGAATTCACCTCTCTTGATGTGATATTTTTATTTTGCATGTAAATACTACGCCCCTACTTTTCTACTTTCTTTCCCTAAATGGTTAACGATTGTGAAATCTGATAAATCGGCGTTACCACTGAAAGCGCCATGAAGCCGACCATGAGTCCCATAAACAAAAGCAAGATTGGCTCGATAATACTGGAAAGATTTTTGAGTACCTCATCAACATCACTGCCGTAAAACTCCGAAAGATAATTTAAATTTTCAACCAAATTCCCCGTGTTTTCGCCCACCTCAATCATGTTGGTCATAATTGGCGGAAACAGCTGCGTGTTCTTTTTCAAGTAACTGGTCAGCATATCGCCGCGCCGCAGCGTCTCCCCCGCTTTCGAAAGCTCATGCCGGTATACATAATTATCCAGCGTGCTGGCGGTGATATTGACGGCTTCAATAATCTGTACACCGGAATTAAGCAGTAACCCCAACGTGCGCGTGAGCGTTGCCGAGTTCACCTTGATGGCAATTTTGCCAACCACCGGAAGACGTAAAATAGTGTGGTGCCAGGCGTGCCTGAAAAAGTCATAATGACTCACATACCAAACAGCAAACACAAACAGCGCCAAACCGCCAAGCAGGTAAAGCGTATACGTACTCATAAACGTTGAAGTGGCAATGAGAATCTTGGTGGTGATGGGCAGTTTAATATTCATGCTCTGAAACACCGGCAAGATTTTTGGGAACACGCCGATCATGAGCGTTGCCACAATGCCAAGCGTCGCGCACAAGATAACAATGGGATAAATCATCGCACCGCGCACCTTACTGCGCAGCTCCTTTTTCTTTTTCAGCTCAACGGCAAGATAGTTCAGGTTTTCCACAAGAGTGCCGCTCGTCTCCCCCACCCGCACGATATTCACAAACAGTTCGCCAAATACGTCTTGATATTTACTCATACTGGCGGACAAAAACATGCCGTTGTTGGTGTCATCAACAATCGTAGTGAGGATTTTTTTAAACGACTTAGATTTGGTCTGACTTAATACCAACTTCAACCCTTCGCTTAACGTCATACCGCTTTTAATCGCCACGGCAATGTGCCGCGCAAACAGCACCTTTTCTTGAAGCGGAACATGCAATAACATCGAACTAAAATTGAAGTTCGATCTCTTTCTCTGCTGCTCATTTTGCCCTTTGAGCTCTTCGCCCGAAGGGGGTTGTTGGATTTTTAATTCAGCCGCCATATTAATTTTGTATACAAAATGTTATCACCGAACCGCGAACTGGCACGAACGTACGAAAGAGGCTCAGCTTGGTTTTATTCGTAATTTTGTGATTTTGTTCGATGTTCGTTGATGTTACTCATGGAATACCCGCAATATCTCTGAAAGCGTTGTCTTGCCCTCAAGCGCTTTCGCAAACCCGTCTTCAAGCATCGTCACCATGCCACTAGCGATCGCCACTTTGCGAATCTCATCTGAATTGGCGCGCTTCATCACCAAGTCTCGAATTTGCTCGTTCATTTCAAGCACTTCATGAATACCAACGCGACTTTTAAAACCCGTTTTGCCGCACCGCGCGCACCCCTCCCCTTTATAGAATACCTTATTTCCTTTCAGGAGGCGTTCTGGGATGGAATCTTTCAAGCTTTCAATTTCTACTTCGGTCAGTGTTTTCTTTACTTTGCAATCCTGGCAAATCATACGCACCAGCCGTTGCGCGATAGCAATGTTCAGCGTGGAAGCGATAAGAAATGGCTCAACGCCAAGATCCAAAAGACGCGGCAGCGTGGTTGCGGCGTCGTTCGTGTGCAACGTGGAAAGCACCAAGTGGCCAGTCATAGCGGCATTAATAGCAATGGAGGCCGTTTCACCATCACGTATCTCACCCACCATCACCACATTTGGGTCTTGCCGCAGAATAGAACGCAAACCAGTGGAAAAAAGAAGGCCGGTTTTGGTGTTCACCTGAATTTGATCCACGCCAGGCAGTGAATATTCAATCGGATCCTCAATGGTCACAATGGAAACATCTGGCGTATTGAGCCGTTTGATAATCATATATAGCGTGGTGGTCTTACCAGAGCCGGTTGGGCCGGTGGCCAAAATTAATCCATACGGCTTTTTTAGCGCGCGAGTGATGCGCTCAAGATTTATTTTTGAAAATCCAAGAATTTCAAGCGAAAAATCGCCCGACTTGTCAGAAAGCAAACGCATTACGCAGTTCTCACCGAAATACGTTGGCGTTATTGAAACACGCACATCCACATATCCTTTATTATCGGCAAGCGTCGCGCGTAAACGGCCGTCTTGCGCCGCTTGGTGTTCATCAGTGCGCAAACCAGAAAGCACCTTGATGCGCGTGATGATTTCCGAATGTAATTCTTTGGGGAATCGATACACATCGTGCAAAACGCCATCAACCCGAAAACGCAAACGGAGCGCTGTTTCTTCCGGATCCATGTGAATATCGGAAGCGCGGGAGTTATACGCCTGCTGAATCGTGATTTCGACAATTTTAATAATCGAGCGGAATGCGCTCGACTTTTTTACCTCTTTATCAAGGTCGGAAAAATCAACATCCAAAGAGTTTCGCTCTTCTGCCGCCGTCGCGGTGTTTGCCGCGCTCTTCTCCGCTGCTGTAGTTGCCATAATACTACGTACATTATAATACATTTTTCAGCTGTCCACGAACAAAATCAGTGAATATTGCCTAATCAGTCAGATATATATAGAATAACGGCACGCTTCGATTGAGCCCGGACAAACTTGTCCTGAGCACGGCCGAAGGATTGCCAGGTCGTCTAATGGTAGGACAGCGGACTCTGAATCCGCGAATCTTGGTTCGATTCCAGGCCTGGCAGCAC
>CAYWPI010000012.1:0-18643 GCA_964460325.1 uncultured Candidatus Saccharibacteria bacterium
ATGGCATATCCATCGCATTACGCCAAGGGTTATGGCGGCTATGCCAATCCGGCGCAATATCCATATGAAGTGATGAAGCGCTCGACCGATGCGGCGATAGCGCGACTGTTAACTTTTAATTTGAAACTTACAACTGCTGCGCAAGCCGCTGCGAACTCTTCTTCTTCATCTGAAAAGCTAACAGCCCATAGCTTACAGCCAAAAGCTAGAGCAAAATTCCGACCCTGGATCCAAGATTTTGATTTAGGTGCAGATTACACTGCGGCAATGGTGCGCGCGCAGATTCAGGCAATCTATGATGCTGGTTGCAGTGCCACGCTTGGCGCCGCGGCTTCTGGAACTATTCCAATCACCCGTACTGAACCATGTTCAGAGCACGTTGAAGGTTTTATGGTCTGGAACCCGAGCAATGTATATACAAAAGAGGCGTTTTTGAGCGAATAGCTCCCATTCGCGCCCTCAGGCTTACGCTGCGGACTTGCGGGGTTCGCTACATGGCGCGGCGAGAGTATTTGAGTTTATAGTTTATTGTTTATCGTCTATAGTTAGGTATATGTACGAAGTTCGACTCGATCAATTCAGTGGCCCAATGGAAAAGCTCTTGGAGCTTATTGAAGAACAGAAGCTTGAGATAACTCAGGTGAGTTTGGCGGCTGTAACGGGGGATTTTATTAAGCATGTTGAAGGCTTGGGCGAGCGCGTGGATTCGAATATTTTGGCGGACTTCGTGGTGGTTGCATCACGCCTTCTATTAATAAAGTCAAAAACGCTTCTGCCAAGCCTTGAACTTACCGAAGAAGAGCAGGGTGACATTGTTGACCTTGAGCTGCGCTTGCGATTGTATCAAGAATATAAACTGGCGAATGCGCATATCCAAAAGCTATGGAACAGGAATCAGCCTGCATACTCTCGGCCGCTTCTTTCGGCTCTTGGCGAGCGTTCGTTCTTTTATCCACCAAAGAACGTGGACGTGAAAAAGATGGAGTCGGCCATGCAGGGTCTTTTTACGGTGCTCCAAGGGTTGCTCCCGGAGACTAAGAAGATTAAAATAGCGGTAGTCAGTTTGCAGGACAAAATAGCAGAATTGACGACCCGTCTTTCAGAAGCCGCTGAACATAATTTCAAAGGACTTTCAAGTTCAAAGAACCGCAACGAGGTTATTGTTCTGTTTCTTGCGGTGCTTCACATGCTTGCCAATCGTTTGATGCACGCCGAACAGGGCGACACGTTTGGCGATATTAAACTCAAGCGGCCCATGGCCGAGCAGGGGAATAGTGACTTTGCGATGGGGATCCCGTCCGCTCAGCTGGGCGGAAATGATCAATGATCAATGTTTTATTTCTCATAAAAATTCAACGCTTTTATTTATTAAGTCACCCCTGTCATTTTTCATTATGAATCAAGAAAAATTAATTTCCGGCCTTGAAGCTCTGCTTTTCATCTATGGCGAGCCTATTGAAATTAAAAAGGCGGCTATTACTTTGGAGGTGAAGCCTCAGGAGATCGAAGGGGCGGCTCGGGCGCTTTCGCAATCTTTGAGCGAGCGCGGAAGCGGACTGGCGGTTATTTTTCATGACAATAAGATTCAATTAGTGACAAAACCTGATTTTGCGGGTCTTTTAGAGAAGGTGGTCAAAAGCGAACTCAATGAGGCGCTCACCCCCGCTGGCCTTGAGACCCTTTCTATTATTGCCTATAGCGCTCCGGTGAGTCGCGCCGAGATCGATTACATTCGCGGCGTGAATTCAACTTTCATCTTGCGCAATCTATTGCTCCGCGGCCTTATTGATCGCGAGAATGATCCTCGCCGTGCCAACGCGTATCTTTATAAACCAAGCTTTGAGTTCTTAAAATACATTGGCGTTTCCCGCGTGGAAGACCTTCCTGAGTTTGAAAAGTTTAGTAAGCTCACCGCGCAATTGCGGCCAAGCGCTACGCCGGTAGCAATCGCAAACGCCACACCAACGAATAACGAATCAAAAAACGAATTAATGAATAATTCATAATCCAAATCAACAAATTTATCCTAATACTCCAAATGAATTCACCCCGTATCTTCTCTATTCGTGGCATTCGAATATCATTTGTAGGTTAGGATTATATTGCGTGATTACTCTATGCAATCCCATACCAAATTCCATCTTCAAAGCATTTCATTCGCGGTTCTCGTGCTTATTTTTGCTATGTTTTCTTCTGGCGATAGGAAGCAAGAAGAAGTTGTGAAGCCACCGCAGGAAGTTCAGTTAACGGCAACAGTGGTAGATGCGACAGCGCAAGAAGCGGTCAGTATCGGTGAAGAAAAGATTAGCGTGCAAAACGGCGGTGATAAAGTGGCCCTTGTTGCTGAATATCAGCCAGCAGTTGTGAATGATGAGCCGGCGGCTAGCGAGCAAAAAACAGATCCAAATGTGACCGCCCCTGTTTTTCTAGTGCAGGAAATTGATGGTGAAAAAGCTATTGCCGGATATCAAGAAGATTATCGTTGGCCCATTGCTTCAATAACCAAGCTGATGACGGCGGTAGTGGCGCTTGAAAAGATTGGAACGGATACGGGCGTGATTGTCAGCCAAGCGGCGGTGGAGACCGAGGGGGATGCTGGGGGTTTTACTGCCGGTGAAGAGTTTACGGTTTATGATTTGGTTGCGGCAATGATGACAGTTAGTAGTAACGACGCCGCTGCCGCTGTTGCTGATTATGTGGGTACGCCGCGTTTTTTTGATCTCATGCAAGAAAAAGCCGCCCAATTAGGAATGACAGAAACAAGCTTTATCGATGCAACGGGGCTTTCGTATCTCAACCAGTCAACCGCGCGAGATGTTGCGCGGCTTGTGGCGTATATACACGAAGCATATCCGGAAATTTTGGAGTTAAGCACGCACCCAACTAATCAAATCACCGAACTGGCCAGCGGCGTAAAGCGTTCATTAAAAAACATCAACGCGTTTGCCGGTAGCACGGGATTTAAAGGAGGAAAGACCGGGTTTACTGAAGAAAGTAAGGGCAATCTGGTTTCACTTTTCGCCTATGATGATAAGCTGTATACGCTTGTGGTGTTTGGGACGGCTGATCGGTTTGCCGAAACCCGAAAGCTTTTAAGCTGGGTCAAAGAGAATATCAAAAATTAAATATCAAATCGTAAAATGACAATGCAAAATGTTAACTATGCGAGTTCCTCCATTTTCATTTTTGATCTTTTATGTTGATCCATGATTAATTACACCGTTCTCCAAGCTGTGCGCGTACTCGGGCTTTCGATGCTCGCGTTTTTAGTGGCTTTCGCGGTCACGCCGCTTGTGATGCGTTTTATTCTTAAGATAAACGCAAAAAAACAGATTAAGCCGGCGGCTGACGCTCCTATCTTTAATGCATTACACAAGGGGAAGGCGGGAACGCCGGTAATGGGAGGCATTATTGTGTGGCTAACAGTGCTCAGTGTCGCGGGTCTTATTTTCATCCTTGCTGAACTATTCGGCGGTTTCTGGGGTTATCTTGATTTTATCGATCGAGCGCAAACCTATTTGCCGCTGGCAGCAATGCTGTTTGCTGCAATCATCGGCTTTTTAGATGATTTGTATGGCATTTTAAAAAAGGGGCCGTGGGGCGGAGGACTTTCAATGCGCTTTCGGTTAATGATTTATTCGCTTTTCGCTCTGCTTGGCGCCTATTGGTTTTATTACCGGCTTGAGTGGGATGTGTTGCAGATTCCGTTCATCGGCAACGTCACCATCGGCTGGTGGTATATTCCTTTATTTATTTTTATTTTGGTGGCCAGTGCGTTTTCGGCGAATGAAACAGACGGTCTTGATGGATTGGCTGGCGGCGTCATGTTGTTCACCTTTTTGGCTTTTACGGTGGTGAGCTTTGCGCTTGGCCGATATGATTTGGCAGTGCTCTGTGGGGTGATCATTGGCGCCCTGCTCGCGTTTTTGTGGTTTAATATTTACCCTGCTCGATTTTTTATGGGTGACACCGGTTCAATGAGTCTTGGCATAACCATCGGCGTTGTTTCGATGCTCACGAACACCACCTTACTGCTTCCGTTGTTTGCGCCCATTTTTGTGCTTGAATCGGTTTCGGTTATCGCGCAGCTCGTGAGCAAAAAGATTCGGGGTAAAAAACTGTTTCTCTCTACGCCCATCCATCATCATTTTGAGGCGCTTGGTTGGCACGAGACAAAAGTGACGATGCGTTTTTGGATTATTTCAGTGATGGGCGTTGGTCTGGGGCTGACGATATTCTTTTTGAATAGATTCTTTTAAAGGGCTTGGCTTGCGAGAACTTGAGCAGATGCCAAACCGTTACCCCATGAAATGGCGCGAAGCGCCTATCTCTTCGAGGTGGTGCATTCCGCTTGGTCGCCTCAAGCGTACTCAACTAGAATCACCCCAGTGAGATAGTTGCGCATCTCACTGGGGTGCTCAACTTTGTGGTAAAATGCGAGTATACATTTAAACAAAATTGACATGCATCGCAAAGGCATCAAACAACTTATCTACGGTTTCTTTTTTCTTGTGGTCATCAGCGTGCTGGTATGGCTTTTTTATCTTGCGTTTTTACAGCCGGCGCCAACCTGCTCTGACGGTAAGAAAAACCAAGATGAGACGGAAATAGATTGCGGTGGGTCAGTGTGCGACGATTGCGAATTAAGGCGCGTGCAGTCCATCCGTGTTGCTCCAGTGCTTGCTCTAAGTTCGCCAGACAGCAAGCGTTCAACATTGCTGATTCAGTTTCAAAATCCAAACGCGAATTATGGCGTTAATCCGCTTACGTATATTGTGAATCTCTATGGCGCGGATGGGGGAGTGATATATACCAACACCACAGATACGTTTATTTATCCCAGTGAAATAACCTATCGCATTGAGCCGAATATTCCAATCAGCAGTAACTTGATTTCGCGAAGTGAGATTATGGTCAAAAATCAAACATGGGCACGACGAGCCGATTTTATAGCGCCCAAAACTCAGGTGCGTGATGTGCAGGTTGCGTTTAACGCGGCCACGAAAACGGCAACAGTCAGCGGCGTGCTCAAAAACGATAATCCCTTCATTGTTTCCCGCGCCGTGGTTGGCGTAGTCCTTTATGGCGACACGGGTTCACTGGTGGGTGTTAGTAAGACCTTATTAGACGGCCTTCAGCCGCTTGAAGAACGGCCATTTACAGTGATTGCGCCGGTGGTTGGTGCATTTACCGCCGATACGGTCGCTGAGCCCAAGGTGTTTGTTGAGGCGAAGCGGTAGGGGAAGAAAATAGAAAGTAGAGAGTAGAAAATAGAATGGAACCAGAACCCAAGAAGTGCCAAAATTGCACGAATAGCTTTATTATCGAACCGGAAGATTTGAAGTTTTATGAAAAAATGGAGGTGCCGCCACCGACGTTTTGTCCTCAGTGCCGACTTGTACGGCGGCTTGTCACCAGAAACGAACGGGTATTGTATAAGAGAGTCTGTGATCTGTGTAAGAAGGAGGTGATAAGTACTTATTCGGGGGATAAGAGCATGAGGACCTATTGCCCAGAATGTTATCGATCCGACAGATGGGATCCGTTCAGTTATGGCAGGGAATATGATTTCAATCGACCGTTTTTTGAACAGCTCAATGAGTTATATCGTGATGTTCCGCAAGTCACGCTTCGGACTCGCAATTCAATCGATTGTGACTATTCCGAAGATATTGTCGATTCGAAAAATTGCTATTTGGTATTTGGTGCCTTCATGTCTACAGACTGCATGTACGGATATTCTCCGGTATTATGTCGTGACTGCGTGGATGTGACGGTTACATACAAAAGCGAGCGGGTTTACGAGACCATCGATTGTACGGGGGTATATAATTCGATGTTTGCGCGGCTCTGCAATGAAACACTCGACTCTGCTTTTGTATTTGATTGCGATGCCTGTTCAGATTGCTTCGGAAGTGTCAATTTGCGACATAAAAAATATTATCTTTTTAATAAGCCTCTTTCTAAAACGGAGTACAAACGCGAACGGGCAAAATGGGACCTGGGTAGTTATCATCGGCTTTGCGAAGCAAGAAAAAAATTTGACGAGCTGTATTATGCAACTCCGAGGCGATATGCATTATTGACCAATGCTATTAACTGCACGGGAGACTATATCGTCAATGCTAAAAATTGCCATTACTGTTTTTCGGTTATTGATGGTGCGGAAAATCTGAAATACGTGCAGCTTTCCGGCCTAGCTCTGAAGGATAGTCATGATGTCTGGGGGGCGGGCGCGAAGTCACAAATGATGTACGAGAACGTCGGCGGTCTTGAGCTTGAGAATGTAGCGTTTACGAGCCGAATGCATAACTCACTTGACGTGCGATATTCAACCGCGTGCAGGAATTCGTCGCATCTGCTCGGATGTTCTGGGCTTAACTCGAAGGAATATTGTATCTTTAATAAGCAATATACAAAAAAAGACTACGGAGCGATGGTTGCTCGCATTGTCGAACAGGCGCGGACAGTTCCGTATGTCGATAAGGCGGGACGAGAGTATCGTTATGGCGAAGCTTTGCCTGTCGAACTAAGTCCACATGCGTACAATGAATCGCTGGCTTTTGAAAAATTTCCAATTTCAAAAGAAGAGGCGCTTCGTCTCGGTTATCCATGGAAAGACGAGGAGCCACGTTCATATCAGGTAACAATATCGAGCGAAGACTTACCTGATCATATTCAGGATGTGCCGGATTCGATTGTCAATGAGTCCGTTGGGTGTGCTCATAATAATTGTGATGAAAAATGCACGCGTGCGTTTAAGATAACTCCCAGGGAGCTACGTTTCTATCGATCGATGAACGTCGCTCTCCCGCGACTGTGTCCTAATTGCCGGCACGCAGAGAGGGAGAAAGTCAGAAATCCATGGCGGCTTTGGAGGCGTAACTGTCAGTGCGCCGGCACCACCTCGGTCGACGGCGTGTATACTAACTCTGTGGCGCATGCTCATGGCATTAGCCAATGTAAGGTAGATTTTTTGACTCCTTATGGTCCGCAACGCCGAGAGATTGTTTATTGCGATAAGTGCTACCAGTCTGAAATTTTATGAGCAGATTTCGAATGAAAATATGGCACAGTCGGTTGATGCTCGGTCAGATATGGAGCATTGTTAAAATTCGCTTCCGGATATTTATTCGAAAGCGCCTTGGAATATAAGCTATGTTTTCTCTCTTCAAACGACAAGATTGGTGGCTCAACGGGGCGATTTTTGCCCTTTTGGGACTTTCCCTACTCATGCTTTCAAGTATTGGCGGGGGTGTTTTCAGGCAGCAGCTTATCTGGATACCCCTTGGCATCCTGCTTATTTTTCTGTTCGCCCAGATAGACTGGAGGGCGCTTTCTTCGTATCGATGGATTATTTTTGGTATCTATCTTTTTTCACTCCTCTTATTGGTTTTGACCTATTTTTTTGCGCCAGTTATTCGCAATACGCGCAGCTGGTTGGTGGTTGGTCCGTTTCAATTTCAGGTTTCCGAATTGGTGAAGGTCGCGGTCATTATTTTCTTCGCTTATTATTTTTCTAAGCGGCACATTGGTATCGCGCATTTTTCAAACATTTTTCGATCATTTTTGTACATTGCCATTCCCGCGGCATTTGTTTTTTTGCAGCCAGACATGGGAACAATGATGGTTTTACTTGGCCTATGGGTTGGTTTTTTGCTCGTTTCCGGGCTGCGCCTCAAACACATCGCCATCGGACTCCTTTTGATCGTTGCGACGGTTGGTGTCAGTTGGAACACAGTCTTAAAAGACTATCAAAGGGAGCGCATTATTGGGCTTTTTCAGCCGAACTATGATCCGCTGGGGGTGAACTATTCGACCATTCAATCAAAAATTGCGATTGGTTCAGCGGGATTTTTTGGGAAGGGCTATAAGCAGGGGACGCAGGTGCAGCTCGGATTTTTACCGGAATCAAGCACTGATTTTATTTTCTCCGCTTTTATTGAAGAGTGGGGGCTCTTGGGTGGACTGGTGGTGTTGGGATTATTTTTCTTTATGATTGCGCGTATCGTGCAGATTGGTATTCTGGCTGAGAATAATTTTTCCCGTTTTATCTGTCTGGGCACAGCCTTGATGTTTCTGATCCAATTTATTATTAATGTTGGTTCGGCGATCGGTCTTCTGCCGGTTATTGGTCTCACGTTTCCATTTTTCAGTTACGGAGGCAGCAGTATTCTGGTAAACTCAATGCTGGTTGGCATCGTGCAAAGTTCTTATTCGCATACGGCATTATCATAAAAGCTAACAGCTATAAGCTTCAAGCTAAAAGCTTCTTCATATGGCTATCCACATTAAAATCTTTCCGCTCGTTGTCTTAAGTCTTTTTGTTGTCTTTTTGTTGTGGATTCCCTATTACGTGTTTATGTTGGGGCCAACCATGAGTGTGGCGCCCGAGCTTGGGCCAGTGCAAACCGTTACGATTTCTATTGAGCGGGGCGATGGATTGCGCGATATTTCCACCATGCTGGAGAGCCGAGAATTAGTGAAGTCGGCTCAGTTTTTCCGTTTTTATTCTTTTTTCAGCGGGCGAGCGCACCAGTTAAAGCCTGGTATATATGAGATAAGCCCCGCCTCGTCCACGACGGAAATTGTCAAACAACTTGTCGCGGGTCCCGCGAACGAAGTTGAGGTTCGCATTGCGGAGGGGGCGACGGTTCGCGAGATAGACAATCAGCTGGCGCAAGTGGGAGTGATTAGGGCGGGGGAGTTGCTTGCTCTGACAGTGGCAAGCGCCACGGTGGATTATCCTTTTTTAGCCAAAGCAAAAACACTCGAGGGATTTTTATTCCCCGACACATATCGATTTTATTACGGATCAAAACCAGAGATGGTCGTCAGGGCGATGCTTGATAATTTTGGTCAAAAGGCGGCGCAGATTATTATTGATTCAAGAAAAAGTTTTAATGACGTGCTCACCATTGCTTCAATGCTAGAAAAGGAGGTGCCTGATCACGATGAGCGTAAAACAGTTGCCGGCATTATGTACAAAAGACTTTCCATTGATATGCCTCTGCAGATAGACGCAACCCTTCCTTATGCGGAAATCAATGGCGAGCGATATGACACGTATGCGTATTATGGTCTGCCGCCGGGGCCAATCGGCAACCCAGGTCTCGATGCGATCTTGGCCGCGCTTTCACCCAGAGCGTCCCATTATCTTTATTATCTTTCCGATCCCGAAACGGGAAAGACGATTTTTAGCAAGACATTTGAGGAGCATAAGGCGAATAAGGCGAGATACCTAAAGTAATATGGGATCATTAACAATGAACGATGGGCCAGCTTGGGAAAGGTGATTTTCCTTAGGGTTTTTGTCAAAAGTCAATGGTTAAGTGCTAATTGTTAATAAGTCTGTTGACAAGAACCAGCCAATTGCGCTATTATCCATCTCGTGATTTGTGAATAGTTTTTTCACGAGACCCTGCCAACGAGACACTAAAAGGGGCGGTTCCCTTTATCTCGTTGTTTTCCGTTTTAAAAAACAAAACCCCCAATCTTTTAAGAACTATTGGCAAAGCGCAGTCCTCCTTATGTGCTTCGCCGTTAGCTCTTGAGGGAATATTACAAACGCATAATCGAATCCATTCCCTTGGCGCGGGGTGGCTCGGGCGTGCATCTTATACACCCTTACATGATGAAGGCGAAGCTTCCGGTAAAAACGTTTACGTCTCATATTGGATACAATGTGAACCAGCCCGATTTGGCTGAGATTCAAACGAATTCGTACGAGTGGATTTTAAAAGACGGTCTAAAAGAACTTTTTGCAGAAATCAGCCCCATCAAAGATTACGCGGGCAAAAACCTTGAGCTGCACTTCACGGACTATTACTTTGATGAGCCGAAGTACGATGAGGAGTACAGCAAGTTTAAAGATCTTACCTATGAAGCACCGCTGCGCGTTAAGGTAAAACTGGTCAATAACGGGACTAAGGAAGAAAAAGAACAAGAAGTGTATTTCGGCGATTTGCCGCTGATGACCGGCCGAGGAACTTTTATCATCAATGGAGTGGAGCGCGTGGTGGTCAGTCAGCTGATTCGCAGTCCGGGCGTATATTTTACCGCCAATGTGCTCCGGGGGCGCAAGTTTTTTGGCGCAAAAGTGATCCCAAACCGCGGCGCGTGGCTTGAATTTGAGACCGATATTGATGGCGCTATTAGCGTAAAAATTGATCGTCGCCGTAAGGCGCCCGTATCTGATTTGTTGCGTGTTTTTGGTTTGGCTGAGAACGAAGAGATTTTGGAAACGTTCGCAAGTGTGGATACAGGCGCGATGAAGCACATGAAGGCGACTCTCAAAAAGGATGCCGCCAAGAACACGGACGAAAGTTATATTGAAATCTATCGCCGCATCCGCCCAGGTGATCTTGCCACGGTGGATAATGCGCTTTCGCTTATTGACGCGATGTTCCAGCGCCTTGACCGTTATGACTTATCTTCCGTTGGTCGTTTCAAAATCAATCAGCGACTTGGCTTCGACTCAAAAAAGAAAGACAGTCATTTACTTGATCTTGAAGACATGGTCGCCATCGTGCGCGAGATTATTCGTCTCAATAATGAACAGACCGCCGAGCCGGACGACATCGATCATCTTGGTAATCGTCGCATCCGCACCGCCGGTGAGCTTCTTCAAAACAAGTTACGCATTGGTTTGGCGCGGTTAAAGCGTATCGTGCAGGATCGCATGTCCACACTTGATGTTTCTTTGCTCACTCCAGTCCAGCTGATCAATGCTCGTCCGGTTATTTCGGTGGTGAAAGATTTTTTCAGCTCTTCACAGCTTTCGCAGTTCATGGATCAAGTGAACCCGCTGGCTGAAATCGAACACAAGCGCCGCGTTTCGGCAATGGGCCCCGGTGGACTTACTCGTGAGCGCGCTGGCTTTGAAGTGCGTGACGTGCATCGCTCTCATTATGGCCGCATCTGTCCCATTCAAACACCGGAAGGCGCGAACATCGGTTTGGTAAACCACCTGGCGAATTATGCTCGGTTGAACAACCTCGGCTTTGTTGAGACGCCGTATTTGGTAGTAAAAAACGGCACGGTTACGCAGGAAGTGGTCTGGCTTGATGCGCTTACGGAAGAAAAACACAAGATTGCGCATGCAGGCGTAAAGATCAACGAAAAGGGAGAGATTCAAGAAGCTTTTGTCTCGGCTCGTATTAAAGGTGACCCGGCAGTTTGTGCCAAAGAAGAGGTGGATTTGATGGACGTTGCTCCTCGGCAGGCTATTTCGGTTGCCACTTCACTCATTCCATTCCTTGAACACGACGATGCGAATCGTGCGCTCATGGGTTCTAATATGCAACGGCAGGCAGTGGTTTCAATTCGTAGTCAGGCCCCATATGTCGGCACTGGTATGGAAGAAAAAGCGGCCGAAGATTCGGGATATGTGATTAAGGCTCCGGAAAACGGAGAAATTGTTGAGGTGGATGCTAAGCACATTGTGCTCAAGACCAATACCGACAAAGGCAAGGGCGGGCTGATTACTTATGCGCTGAACAAGTTTAAGCGCTCCAATCAATTCACGTGCATCAGTCAAAAGCCGCTGGTAGCCAAGGGCGCGAAAGTAAAGAAAGGAGATTTGCTGGCTGATGGCCCCTCTATTGACAATGGTGTACTGGCGCTTGGTCAGAACTTAACCGTCGCGTTCGTTTCCTGGGGCGGTCGCAATTATGAAGACGCCATTATTCTTTCAGAGCGGGTGGTGCGCGACGATCACTTCACTTCGATTCACATTGATGATTATGAGTGTGATGTGCGTGATACCAAGCTGGGTCCTGAAATAACCACGCCGGACATTCCAAACGTTTCAGAGGATAAGCTGAAGAACTTAGACGAAGAAGGTATTATTCGTATTGGCGCCGAAGTGAATCCGGGTGACATTTTGGTTGGCAAGATATCTCCGAAAGGTGAGAGTGAGTTGACTGCGGAAGAGCGCTTGCTGCGCGCTATTTTCGGCGAAAAAGCGCGCGATGTGAAAGACACTAGTCTCACGATGCCGCACGGTAAGCGTGGGCGTATTGTTGGTATCAAAATATTCTCCCGCGAGCGCGGCGATAAACTTGAGCCGGGTATTATCAAAAAGATTCAAGTTGAAGTGGCTCAACTTCGAAAGGTGCGCGTTGGCGACAAGCTTGCCGGCCGTCACGGAAATAAGGGTGTTATTTCAACCATTTTGCGCGACGAAGACATGCCCTACCTGGAAGATGGAACGCCAGTTGATATCATTCTCAATCCACTTGGTGTGACGAGTCGTATGAATATCGGTCAGATTATGGAAACAAGTCTTGGCTGGGCGGCCAAAAAGCTTGGCTATCGCGCACAAACTCCGGCTCTTTCGGGAGCTTCCTGGGAGGATATTCAGGGCGAGCTTGAAAAGGCGGGTTATACCAAAGATGGCAAGTCGGTATTGTTTGACGGGCGCACTGGCCAAGCCTTCAATCAGAAGGTGACGGTGGGAACGATTTATATGCTCAAACTGCATCACTTGGTTGAAGACAAGTTACATATGCGTTCCATTGGTCCTTACAGTCTTATCACGCAGCAGCCGCTTGGTGGTAAGGCGCAGTCGGGTGGTCAGCGTTTTGGAGAAATGGAAGTCTGGGCGCTTGAGGGTTATGGCGTGCCCAATATTTTGCAGGAAATGCTCACGATTAAGTCTGACGATGTCATGGGACGCGCCGCCGCGTATGAATCGATTATTCGCAAGGAAAAAATTAAGAGTCCCAATACGCCGGCCGCGTTTAATGTATTAGTGAACGAACTAAAGGCGCTGAGCTTAAATGTCGAGCTGCTCAGCCCGTCGGGCGAGGTGCTGAATACGCCGGATAAAATTAAGAAAGACTCTGAATAAGAGAAGTATGAAGCAAGAATTACGAATCAAGACAAGCGTGAGAATACAAGTACTTTTTATTCTTAATTCATAATTCTTACTTCTTTAATTCTATTTATGACTAACGTAAACGAATTTTCTGCGATCAAGTTAAAGGTGGCTTCGCCCGAAGACATTTTGAAGTGGAGTTTTGGCGAAGTAACCAAGCCAGAAACGATTAACTATCGAACGCAACGACCAGAAAAAGATGGTCTTTTTTCAGAGCGCATTTTTGGCCCGACAAAAGATTGGGAGTGTTACTGCGGTAAGTATCGCCGCATTCGGTATAAAGGCGTGGTGTGCGATAAGTGTGGCGTCGAAGTGACGCGCGCAGTGGTTCGTCGCGAACGGATGGGGCATATCGAGCTTGCCGCGCCCGTTGCTCATATTTGGTTTTTCCGTAATTTACCGTCAAAGATCAGCTTGTTCCTTGGTGTGCAATTGCCGAAGCTGGAGAAGGTTATTTATTATGCCGCGTATATCGTGACCAAGGTGAACGAGGCGAATCAAAAGCGGGCTCTGTCTGAGATCGAGTCTGAATTCAAGAGCCGCAAAAAGAACGCCGACGTTGAAGGGGTTGACCCAGAGGCGCTCAAGTCCGCGATGAGCGATGTTAAGAAGCAGATTGAGAATATCGCAGTTGGCCAGGTGCTCTCAGAAAGTGAATATCACAGTTTGAGCCAGCGTTTTGGCGATGTGTTTGAGGCTGGTATTGGTGCTGCTGCGATTCGCAAAATTTTGGAGCAGATAGATCTTAAGAAGTTTGTTGCGGAGGTAAAAAAGGATATTGAAAAAAACAAAGACGAAAGCGTGAAAGAGGCGCGCAGTCTTCGCCGACTCAAAATGGCGACCGCGATGATGAAGCACAAGATGCGGCCGGAGTGGATGATTATGACTCAGCTTCCTGTCTTGCCGCCGGATTTGCGCCCCATGGTAGCTCTTGATGGAGGGCGGTATGCAACATCCGATTTAAATGATTTGTATCGTCGCGTTATCAATCGCAATAATCGTTTGAAAAAGCTTATGGAGCTTCATGCTCCTGAGGTTATCGTGATTAACGAAAAGCGTATGTTGCAAGAGGCGGTAGATTCGCTTATCGATAACAGCGCACGCGTGGGCAGTCAGCAGCTCTCCAGTCAGCGGCGCCCTTTGCGAAGTTTGGCCGATATGCTCAAAGGCAAACAGGGTCGCTTCCGTCAGAACTTGCTTGGAAAACGCGTGGACTATTCGGCTCGTTCGGTTATTGTTGTGGGCCCGCATCTTAAATTAAGCCAGTGTGGCTTGCCGAAGAAGATGGCGCTTGAACTTTTCCGACCATTTGTGATTTCTGAAATCATTGGCCGCGGATTGGCTCACAACGTTAAAAACAGCAACCGTCTTATTGAAGAGGCTGGGCCGGAGATTTGGGCTATTTTGGAGGAAGTCATTAGGGGCCGCAAGGTGCTTTTAAACCGCGCACCTACCCTACACCGTCTTGGTATTCAGGCGTTTGAGCCTTTACTTACGGAAGACATGGCAATCCAGTTGCACCCAATGGTGTGCCCGGCATTTAATGCTGACTTTGACGGTGACCAGATGGCCGTACATCTTCCTCTTTCTGAGGATGCTCAAAAGGAAGCCGGGGAGATTATGCTTTCTGCTCGTAATTTGTTAAAACCAGCAACGGGTGAACCAATCGCGGTTCCTCACCAGGACATCGTGCTTGGCGTTTATTACTTAACGCGCATTAATCCTGAAGCGAAAGGAAAGGGTAAGGTATTTTCTTCTCGCACAGAGGCGATGCTTGCGTTTGACGCCGGATTTGTGGCGATTAACGCGCCGATTGTTATTTATGAGAATAGCTCTCGTTCAGAAGGTGAGGCTCGTTCCAAGGGGGCAACGGGGCAAGCGAGTGAAAAACTTGAGACTTCGGTGGGCCGTGTAATTTTTAATTCGGCGCTTCCGTCCGATTTTCCGTTTGTTAATCAGCAGTTGAACAAAAAAGCGCTCCTGAAGGTGGTTAGTCAGATTGTGCGTCAATATGGAACCGAGTCCGCTCCCGAATGTCTCGACAATATTAAGCGAATTGGCTTTGAATACGCGACGCACTCTGGTATCACCTGGGGTATGGACGATTTGCGCGCTCCAAAGGAGAAAGAGGCGCTCATGGCCGACGCTGAAAAAGCGGTGCAAACAGTGCGCGAACAATACGAGAACGGTTTTCTTACTGAAACCGAGCGGCATAGCCGCATTGTCAGTATTTGGACCGAAGTAAAAAACAAGATTGCGAAAGTGGTGCCAACCAGCCTTGACGCAAACGGTTCCATGTATTCGATTATTGATTCCGGCGCTCGCGGTTCATGGGCGCAGGCGACGCAGGTTGTCGGCATTAAGGGTTTGGTGCAAAACTCGCGCTCTGAAACCATCGAGCTGCCGATTAAGGCTTCCTATAAAGAAGGCTTAAACGCGCTTGAGTATTTCATTGCTACGCACGGTGCTCGTAAGGGTACGACAGACACCGCGCTTAAAACCGCCGCCGCCGGTTATCTGACGCGTCGTTTGGTGGATGTTGCGCAGGACACGGTGATTCGCGAAGATGACTGCCGCACTAAAGAGGGCATCACGATTTTCCGTAAAGACGGTCTTGAGTTCGGGCACATGTTTGGCGACCGGCTCTTTAGTCGCACGTTGGTTGAGGATGTGAAAGAGGGTCGCAAGGTGCTCGTGAAGGCTGGCGAGATCATCGATCGCAAGACTGCCGATTTGATTGACGCTAATGCTGAAATTACCGAAGTGCGCGTAAAGTCGCCAATTACGTGCAAAACATTGTATGGCATTTGCGCGGCTTGTTACGGATATGATCTTGGCAAAAACAAGCCGATTGAAAAGGGCGAGGCGGTTGGCGTGGTTGCGGCGCAATCGATTGGTGAGCCAGGAACGCAGTTAACTATGAGAACGTTCCACGTTGGTGGTGTGGCCGGAGCCGATATTACGCATGGTTTGCCCCGTGTCGTTGAGGTCTTTGAAGTTCGTCCGCCAAAAGGAAAGGCGTTTTTAGCCGAAGAAGATGGCGTTGTGAATGATGTTGAAGTGCGCGACTTGTTAAAGGTGGTTAAAATTCGCCCGCTTGGCGGCAAGTCTTCCGGAGGAAAGGATAAGCTTGTTGAGTATCCAATTCCAAACACGTCTGAAGTGCTTGTGAAAGCCGGTGACGAGGTAAAGCGCGGCGACCGATTGTGTGTTGGCAACCTTGATTTGCGGGAGCTATTTGAAATCCAAGGGCGCGAGGCGGTGGAGCGCGAAGTGGTGCGCGCCGTACAGCAAATTTACATGTCTGAGGGTGCTCCGATTTCCAACAAGCACCTTGAGATTATTGTTCGCCAAATGTTTTCTCGCGTGAAAATCAAAGATGCTGGCGACACTGATTTTGTGGCTGGCGAAATCATTGAAAAAAGCCGCTTCCTTGAGCATAACCGTCTCATGAAAAAGGCCGGCAAGACTCCGGCAAAGGCCAAGCAACTCTTACTTGGTATTACGAAAGTGGCGCTTTCAACCGAAAGCTTCCTCTCTGCGGCTTCGTTCCAGGAAACGGCTCGCGTGCTTATTAATGCCGCGGTGGATGGCAAGGTGGATGTGCTCCGTGGTCTTAAAGAAAACGTTATTATCGGCCGCTCTATTCCGGTTGGCGCGAACTACATGAAGGGTGAGGGGATCCCGGATCGGGAAGAAGATGAGAATCAAAACGCCAGCGTGTAACATCAACGAACATCAAACAAATTCACGAACTAACGTATAGAGGCAAGACGAAACCCGTTCGTAATTTCGTATAGGTTCGCGGTTCGGTGATGATTTGGCGAGAGTTGACGTGAGCCTAAACTTCTGATAATTTAATCACACTATGACAGAGACAGATAACAAGGCGGTTGTTTACGAATTGGCTTTCTTATTGCGCACAGGCGAGACTGATGCCGCTTTAGAGGAGTTCTTAAAAAAATCCGGCGCAACGATTGTCAAAAAAGGTCCCATAAATCAAATATCGTTGACGTATGCGATCAAAAAGCAGCCCTCGGCTGGTTTTGGATATTACCACCTGACATTCAAAGAAGGGGTTAGTCCAACTCATCTTTCGCACGAGCTTGATTTGAAGGAGTATTTGCTCCGGCACTTGTTTGTCAAACTTCCCAAGACGTCTGGTCGCGCCGCCGCCAAAGAGCGAGCTGCGGGCGATCGCAAGAGTCGTGAGGCTGCTGCTTCAGCCGTTGCTTCTTCCGCGTCTCCAACTGTCACTTCTCGTCTTGATAATCTCTCCAACGAAAAGTTGGAGCAGACTTTGGAGGAAATCTTAAAATAGCTATGAGCTACAAGCTGTCAGCTTCAAGCTTCCTGAGGGGGATTCAAAGATTTAGAAAAGCTAACAGCTCATAGCTTTAAGCTAAAAGCTTCTCAAGATATGAACTTAAACAAGGTGTTCTTAATCGGCAGATTGACGGGCGACCCCCAGCTTCGCAGTACCAAAGGGGGCCAACAGGTGGCGGTATTTTCCATCGCAACCAATCGCGTTTGGAACGATAAGAATAATCAAAAGCAGGAGCAAGTTGAATATCATAATGTCGTTGTTTGGGGAAGGCAGGCTGAGGTTGCAGCCCGGTTCTTGCTCAAGGGTCAGGTGGTGCTTGTGGAGGGCCGCATTCAGTCACGCGATTATGAAGACAAAGCGGGCGTGAAACGCAAGGTAACTGAGATTGTTGCCGAGCGCGTGCAGTTTGGACCGAAAGCTGGCGGGGGAGGCGTGGGCGCGCCAAGGGCAAATGGTAAAGAGCATACGGCAGAGACTTTGGCAGAGCAGAAGTCGCCCCTTGAAGAGATTCCAACGATTAATATCGATGAAGAGATAAAGCCAGAAGACTTGCCATTTTAGTTAGAAATTAGATATTAGAACTTAGAAATTTATTTAGATATGTACACCAAAGCCATTCTCAATCAACAGTGTCACTTTTGTTCTCAAAACATTGAGAACATTGATTATAAAGATGCCGAACTTCTTAAGAAGTTTATTTCTGGTCAGGGTAAGATTATTGATCCGCGTTATACCAAGACGTGCAGTCGCCATCAGCGCAGGCTTTCAACTGCGATTAAGCGCGCTCGGACGCTTGCCCTGGTCCCATTTGTAAAGCGCTAATTCGCTTTATGCGTCGCATAAGATCCTATACGATATAATAAAACTCCACTAATCCCCGCCAGATAGGCGGGGTTTGATTTTTCAGCTATAATGAGCCGTATGGCAACCAATATCGAAACGGCAATTCTTGAAGCAATCCACTCCCTGGTTGGGATCAGTGGTTTTCTTGACGGCGTGATGGTGTTTTGCGCTCGTTTTTTGGCGTATATCGCCATGGTTATTTTTCTTTCAAAGCTTTTAGTGCATCGCGAACCGTACGAGCGCTTAACGAAGATTTTTTATGCTACTTTGGCGCTGGTCATTGGTGCGGGTGTTTTGCAGGGCATTTTAGGATACGTAGTAACAAGAGATATTCCCGCAGTCACTAATGGTGTACGTAGCTTGCTTGAGGCGCATGCGGTTTTCCCGGCTTTTGCGGTAACGTGGACAGTGACTATTGCGATGGTGGCCGCGGTGGCTATTTCAAAACGCCTTGGCTTTTGGTTGATGCTTTTCTCGGTCGTTATTGGATTTGCTCAGCTGTATACGGGCGTATATCGGCCGCTTGATGTCATGGTTAGCTTTGTGATTGGCGTTGCCGGAGCTCTTATCGCTAAGCGGCTTATTCCGCTAAC
>CAYWPI010000013.1:0-8939 GCA_964460325.1 uncultured Candidatus Saccharibacteria bacterium
CCAGAATCTGTCGAAGGTCCATTGGACCCTCCTTCCTTTTTGTTGTGGACCGACTGACGCCGATCCGATTTGTAAGCCTCGTGACCTTTCGGTCCACGAGATTGTGGAGCGAAACCTGCCACGAAGCAGGGCTTTATAGCCGAACCAAGTCGGCAACAAAACCCCGCCTCGTGAGCAGAGAGGCTCTTACCTAATTCCTTGTAAGAATCAGGTCTTTTTACATAGGTTTCTCTATGTCAAAGAACCCTCATTTCAGCTCTGTTAACATAGCACATTTTTGCCAAAAAGTCAATATATCAGTATACTAGCCAAAATAGGCTGAAAACCTAGTAAAAATGAGCCTAAATAGGGTATAATTCCCCTATCTGCTCCCGTGGCGAAATTGGCAGACGCGCCACCCTTAGGAGGTGGTGCCGCAAGGCATAGAGGTTCAAATCCTCTCGGGAGCACAATGGTAAGTACAGCAGCCGCACTACGGCTTGTAAGGTATGACTATCATTGTCACTGATTTTGTATGCGGAACAAATACCAGCACTTCCAGCGAATATAGCTCGGTTTTTAACGGCGAAACATATTATTTCTGCTCCCCCGAATGCCGCGATAACTTTCAAAACAATCCCAACGAAATAGCCGCCATTCCTCACGACTCTCTTCTGCGGCCGTGAAACGCTTTGTGCACTTCTTTTAACCCCTTATTTGTGAGGTGCGTGTAAATCTGGGTTGTCGTAATACTGCTGTGGCCAAGCATCTCTTGCACACTGCGCAGATCGGCGCCATTCGCAAGCAAGTCGGTGGCAAACAAGTGACGCAGTTTGTGCGGGGTTACCCGCTTACTAATACCTGATTTGCGAGCATAATAATCCACTAGTCGTTGAACGCCGCGCGGGGTTATCTTCCCCAACACCTTTGGCGGTTTCTCACTCCCCTTTGCAACCTTACTCAAACTCACAAACAGCCACTCAAGCGCATCACCTCGCTTTTCTAAATAATCTTTTATTGCTTTGCGCGCGCCTTCTGAGAAAAAAACCACCCGCAATTTTTCTCCTTTCCCGCGCACCGTCACCTCGCCACGCGAAAAATCAAGATATCGACTTAAGTTACACAGCTCGCTCACGCGCAGGCCGGTTGAAAAAAAAGTTTCTAAAATCGCTCGATCGCGTAAAGCTCTCAAGTCTCCGCCTTCGGGCGCGCGAAGCAGGCGCTCGAACTCTTGATACTCCGGGAACTCTATCTGCCGGGTTGCGAGCTTGGGCAACTCTATCTTGTCTGGGCTGATGACGTCATAATCCCGCTTAATAAGAAACTTCAAAAAGGTGCGCAAGGCGATAATATAATAATTTTGCGTAACTTTCTTCATGAGCTCTCCCTGCTCGGTTTTAGTGCGAGCAAGCTGAATGCGGAAGTCCCGAATACTCTCAGCGGTGATGTCTTTGTGCGACCGTATCTTCGCCACCGCAAAAAAATGCTTAAGATAGTGTTCATAATTAACCCGCGTCTTTGGCGAACGGTTTTTTTCTATCTCCAGATAATCGAGATAGTCTTTGAGCAGTTTTTCGATTTCAGAAGTTGACACCTCTTCATTTTACCAGAAAGTGTCGCAAAACGAAGAGGCCGTGCCCCCGTTTATCGGGGGTACGGCCTCGCGAAGGGCTACGCGGAGATGATCCGCTTCGCCCACTCTATCTGCCCAGACTGCTTCTTGGCAGTCGACGCCATCTGCGCCCGGATGGCGTCCAGGATCCGGCGGGCGACCTTCTTCGGATTCGCCGTCGGCGAGCTGGAAAACCACTCACTACGGTCACACAGGACGCTCGCGACCTCATCTCTGAAGTCCGTCCCCGGGTAGGTCCAGACCACGGTGAACATGGCCTCGTAGGTCAGGTTCGGTCCGGCGACGAAGGAGAAGCGAACCACGTCGATCTGCCGCTCGAGCTCGGACGGAAGCTCGTCGCAGAGAAGATTCCAGACCTCGCAGAAGAACCGGCGCGTCTTGCCTACCACTTCCACCGGCGCAAACCCAGGGCTTCCCGCCAGTGACTTCGAACGCGAATCGATACTCATCTTCACGGGTGCCTACTTTCTGGCTCCAAAGAGCCTTTCATCGCCGCCCACTTTCGGTACGGCTAAACTCAAACTACACCTCACCTTATATGAAAGCAAGCTATGAATTCATTTCAATAATGGCTGGATCAGGATGAAACTCGAGCTCCGTGTCGCTATACCTAATAAGAGGCGGCAAGCGATAAGTTGCAGACTGAGCGACCGAACCAGCAATTACAATGCGATGTGCTTTTTGATTCTCTCCTCCATTGCGCAAACCAGCTTCAATACGGGCAATCTGGATTGCTTTCACTTTTTTTTCAAACCACTCCCCCAACCTGCCGGCAAACAAACGCTCCAGTGAGCGCTTCAAAAGTGACGCGTGCCGATATTGATATCGCGCATCGGTTAAGATGTGTTTTGGTTGAGTAATGAGCGCTTCATTTGCCTGCAAAAAAATGCGCATAAACCGCTCGTCGCCGCAGATCGGCACCAGCCCCTGATACATCTGCTCCCAATATGGATTACGTTCAAGAGAAAAACGATATGCTGCTGGAGTAATAAAATGATTGAGACAAATTTTATCAGACGCTTGAACGCCTATGTCATGCTTGGTTCTGCGCCAGCCAAAAAAACCAAAAAAAAGAATTGCAAAAAATCGCGCAGTAAAAATTCTCCGTTGGCGAGCGCCCACCAGCACATCAAAATCAGAAATCTCTGTTACATTGCCAACCGCCATGGAGCCGGCGCCAAACGCAAAATCAACAAAAGGAATATGAGTAAAAAGCCAGGCTCGTTTTAACAGCTTGTGCCACTTGGCGTCATAGACAACCTGTTGCCGCCGCCTTTCAAACTGCTCCATATGTTATTCCTCACCAATAAGCGGCTTTTCAAGACTGCGCGCCTCAATACCGGCAACTTCACCCGTAATGCGAGCAACATCTTTGTCCACCTTTTTAAATTCTCGAGAAGCGGTATTAAAGTGGTTCACCGTTGTCGAAAGCGAGTTACCAAGCTTGCCAAAATATTCATCATAAGCCTTCAGGTGCTTACCAAGCTCATCGACGCGTTTAATAATATCGCGCGCCGACTCCTCAATCTTGAACGCCTTAAAACCATAAAGAACCGATTGGAGATAAGCGGCAAACGTCGTTGGCGAGACGATAATCACTTTCTTTTCGTTGTAGGCGTAATCAATCAAATTGCGCGTGTTTACCTTGATCGCGCCCACTTCATTAACCAGCAAATCATAATAAATACCCTCGGCGGGAATGAACATAAACGCAAACGGGAGCGTGCCCTCATCCGTGCGAATATACTTTGCTGTTTCATCAATACGTTTTTTTAAATCTGCTTTAAAATCCTTTTCAAGCTCTTCGCGTTGCTTATCATCAATCGCCATCGTCACGCGATTGTAATTATCCAAAGAAAACTTTGCATCCACGGGGATAATCCCCTCTTTAGTGACAATCACCGCATCCACCGCATCGTTATTTTTAAATCGGTGCTGCATCTTGTATGCGCCGGGTGGCAAGATGTTTGCCAAGATAAGCTCGAGCGATGCCTCGCCAAGATTACCGCGTTGCTTTTGATGCTTTAATACCTTTTCAAGATTAGAAAGCTGCTCGGCGATGGTCATAAACTGCCGAGTCGCCTCGTTTGTTTTTGTCTGCTCTTTGGTTACGTCAAGCAGCGAATTCTTCATCTTTTCACTGATCTCACTCAAAAGCTTTTTTGATTCTGAGAATTGGCTTTGAACCGATTCTTTCATTTCACGCCGGCTTTCGCCAAGCTTGCTGTCTAACACGTTTGACAGCTCTTGCAAGCGCTGCTGAAGCAGTAAAAAACCCTGACTGTCATCTGCCGGCTTTGCACCTTTGCGCACCAAGAAGAAGAGAATAGCAAAACCGCCCAAAAGAACAGCAAGAAGTATTATAAAATTAAGGTTTGCCATGTATGTTGATTATACGCCACCAAAAGGATAATGCCATATAAAATCTATCCGTATCTGTCTGTGGAAAACTGTTGGCGACAACGGAAAGTTATGGTATACTTATTCCTGTTAGTTAGGAAATCTAACAAAAAAGCGCTTGTGAGGAGCGCTTTTTTGTTTTATCAAAAGCCCCCTTAACCAAGGGAGTAGCCAAGAAAACCCATCATGAAAATGCCAACGGTATTAAGCGCGTAAGAAAGCATTGCCATTATTCTTGGCCGTACCTTTCCAATACCCATGAGCGCCAGCCCTACCTCATCGGGCACGGGCGAGGCGATAATAATACCTCCAGCAATCGCCATCACCCAGGAAAACCATTTCAGACGCCACAGCTTCTTGAGCTTGCCATGCGACCTGTTCTGTAAAAAGTGCACCAGATCATCAGTAAGGCTCAACTTAAGAAAGTGAAAAAGGATAAAATCCCCCAGCAGGGCGCCAAGGCCGCCAAAGAGTGCCATGGGCACAAGCGGCGTTCCCGACTGGCCAAGTTCAAAAAAGATAACCGTTGCCGGAGCAGTGGTTAACACTGTGGTGAAGAAAATACCGGTTAAAAAGCTGCCCCACAAACCGATACCGGAACTTTGTGCGAGCATCTCGTGAATAACGCCGGTTTTTATAACCGCAACGGCGATCGCGATGCCGGCGATAAAAATCGCCAGATGAAAACCGGCCAGTGCTCGACGCTGCTTTTTGTGCGCGACTGCGTGCGACATTTCCTTAAAGATATTTTAATAAACTTTTACCTGTCATCTCTGCCGGTTGCGCCACGCCCATCAGCGCAAGAATCGTTGGCGCGACATCGGACAAGATTCCCACCACCTCTTGTTCCTGCTTGGCAATATCCGCCTCGCTCTTTTCACGCACAAATTCTCGGCTCACCACATACAAAGGAACAGGATTGCTGTCGTGGCTTGTTTCTATGCCTCCCGTTACATCACTCATCGTTTCGGCATTGCCATGATCTGAAGTAATAATCAGGTTTGCGTCTCGAAGTTCGCACTCCTTCACTAAGCGGCCCACCTGCTGATCAACCACCTGAATCGCCTTTACTGCCGCCTCAAAATTACCCGTATGCGCGATCATATCGGGGTTTGCCAAGTTGGCCACGATAAAATCAAAGCTCTTATCCTCTATCGCCTCAAGAATCCGATTGGTTATCGCTTCAGCCATCATTTCAGGGTGCTCATCATGCCTATTAACATTTTGCGAAGGGATAAGCACCCGAAACTGGCCGGCGAATGGCTCATCGCGGTATCCGTTGAAAAAATAAGTGACGTGCGCGTATTTTTCTGTTTCAGCAATCAGCATCTGCGTCTTGCCCGCATCAGAAAGCACTTTGCCAAGCGGCTGGTTGATTTCTTCATTCGGAAAAGCAACCGCGCAAGAAAACTTTTTAGAATAATCGGTCATGGTGGCGACAAAGACATTTTGGAGTCCAGCCGTTTTAAACTTATCAAAATCAGAGAGAATGAATGCGCTTGCGATTTGGCGAATGCTGTCTTCGCGAAAATCAATAAAAACCAGCGCGTCGTTTGAACTTACCGGGTGCGCCTGCGGACCAAACACAACCGGCTCCAGATATTCATCGCTATTCCCCTGTTCATAGGTTTCTGTCAGCACCTCATCAATGGGGCGCGCTGAAGGCTGGCTGGCAGTAAGCGCCCGGTAGGCAATTTCAGTGCGATCCCAGTGGCCATCGCGATCAAGCGCAAAATGCCGGCCCGTATAAGTTGCGAGTGCGCCAATCCCCTGCTCATCAAGCATTGCCGCAACACGGGCAAGCAAGCTTTTTGCTGATTTTGGCCGGCTGTCTTTGCCATCGGCAAACAAATGCAGATACACCTGCGTTAATCCCTTTTCTTTCGCGAACTTTACCAGCGCCTCAAGATGCTCGAATGATGCGTGGATATTCCCCTCGGTGAGTAGTCCGGCAATGTGAAACGCCGAGTTGTTCTTTTTCGCATGTTCAGCCGCCTTCACAAACGCCGCATTAGAAAAAAACGAGTTGTCGCGAATAGCCAGCGTAATACGCGGATAGTGCTGATACATGACCTTGCCCGCCCCGATAGTTAAGTGACCCACCTCACTATTACCAACCTCGCCCCACGGCAAACCAACCGCAATACCGCCCGCTTGCAAAGCGCCAAGCGCATATTTCCGCTTAACATAATGCAGATGTTCTCCATTTACCACGTAAATAGGATTGGTAGACTCGCGCTTTCCAATTCCAAAACCATCCAGAATAAGCAAAACAGTCGTTTTTTTCATCATGAGTAATCGCGAAAAATGCGAAATAAAAGGTAATAATGCGAAAAATCTTCAACAAGATACAAATTCTATAATCTAGTATAGCATTTAAATCATATAAGTCGTTTACAAAGTGTTTGTTTTTGAGTACACTGAGGTTGTTACCAATTAACGCAGTTTCTCTTACGTATTCATGTACTTTATATCGAATCACGTAGAAAACTTCATAACTTATGAATATCTCACTTATTACGTGGGCATTTTTGGCCGTGGGCCTCATAGCCGGCTACGTTATCCGTCAGCAGCTCGCATCTAAGCGGGCAAACTCCGTCGAACAGACGATTACAAAAAAACTAGAAGAAACCAAGCTCGAAGCGACCAGGATACTCGCCGAGGCGCAAGCGCACGCGGCAAAAATTCTTGAAGAAGGAAGAAAAGAAGAAAAAGAGCGCAAAGAAAAGATCGACAAAAACGAGGAGCGCCTTATCCAGCGCGAAGAAAGCCTTCAGGCTCAGCTTTTGGCCGTGAGCAATCGCGATACCAAGCTTGCCGAAGAGCTTCGTAAAGTGGAAGCAACCAAGTTGGAAATTGCTGAAGTCCAGAAAAAAGCGGTAAGCCAGCTTGAAAAAATTGCCGGCCTGCGCGCCGATGAAGCCCGCGCCAAGCTCCTGAAAGAGGTTGAAGAGCAATACCGGGGCGATCTTTCAGCAACCATCCAGAAAATGGAAAATGAGCGCCGGGAAGAGATTGAAAAGAAAGGTTCGGAAATCATTACCACGGCCATTATGCGGTATGCCCGGTCTAATGTGGCCGATGTTACCACCAGCGTTTTCCACTTGCCCAATGAGGAGCTCAAAGGAAAGATTATTGGTCGCGAAGGCCGTAACATAAAAGCGCTTGAACGAGCAACGGGAGTGGAAATCATCGTGGACGAAACCCCCGAAAGCATTATTCTTTCTTCTTTTGATCCCCTTCGACGCGAGATTGCCCGCATGACCCTTGAAAAACTCGTCAAAGATGGCCGCATTCAGCCGGCAAAAATCGAAGACACGGTTGAGCAATGCAAGCAGGAGCTTATTAAGCGCATGCAAGACATTGGCGAGCAAGCCACGATTGATATTGGCGTTGTCGGCTTCCCCAAAGAAATCCTTCAGCTTCTTGGCCGGCTTCACTTTCGGACGAGCTATGGCCAAAATGTGCTTATGCACTCAACTGAAATGGCTCACCTTGCCGGCATGATCGCCCGTGATCTTGGCGCCAACGTGGATATCGCCAAAAAGGGCGCGCTGGTACACGATATCGGCAAAGCCATCAGTCATGAGGTGGAGGGCACCCATGTTGAGCTGGGAATGAAGATCTTGGCAAAATACGGCGTGGGACAAGACGTGATAGACGCAATGAAATCACATCATGAAGATTATCCGTTTGCCACGCCAGAATCATATATCGTCACCGCCGCAGACATTCTTTCTGCCGCCCGTCCAGGAGCTCGCCGCGACAGCGTTGAGCAATACATTAAGCGCCTCAAGGAGCTTGAAGAGCTTGCTAGCAAGTTTGACGGCGTAAAGCAGGCTTATGCGCTTTCTGCTGGCCGAGAAATTCGCATTTTCGTTGTTCCGGAAAAGATCGACGACTTTGGCGCCCTGCAGATGGCTAAAAATATCGCCAGCAAGGTACAAACAGAGCTCAAATATCCTGGCGAAATCAAAGTAAACGTCATCCGGGAGATGCGCGCGGTGGAGTACGCACGGTAAACTAGTGCGTAGGAGTTTAGTGCGTAGTGCGTAATACTGACTGAACCGTTTTTCTACAGACCACCCCCCCCTACTTTCCCATGAACTCAAGAGTGTAGTATA
The DNA here is from genome assembly GCA_964460325.1 of uncultured Candidatus Saccharibacteria bacterium. Lineage (GTDB taxonomy): Bacteria > Patescibacteriota > Minisyncoccia > UBA6257 > 1-14-0-10-44-23 > CAYWPI01. Next base: position 8,137 of record CAYWPI010000013.1, read on the forward strand.
ATAGGCTCACAACGTAAGGTCGAATTAAGAAAAAATAATTAATATAGATATATGAAAAAGGATGATTTGGTAGATGCTCTCCACAAAGACGCTAATCTCCCGACCAAAAAGCAGGCGGCCGAGATCGTCGACTGGTTCTTTGCGACTATCACCAAGAGCTTGGCTCGCGGTGAGGAGGTTGGTATAACTGGTTTTGGTACATTCAAGACGGTAAAGCGTGCTGCGCGCATGGGTATCAACCCGAAGACGGGTGAAAAAATCCAGATTGCCGCGGCCACCAAGCCAAAGTTTTCTGCCGGCAAGCTTCTCAAGGATGCCGTCAAATAAGCTAATACGTAGAAAAGTAGTATAGTAGTGCATAGAAAATACACTTCACAAAACCCGCAAGCAACTGCGGGTTTTGTATTACTAGAGAATGAACACTTCGTTTTTCTCAAAAATAAAAATCCCCGCGAGCAACCGCAAGGATTTTTGATTTTCGTCTGGTTGTCGCTATAATAAACGCATGCTTACTCCAACCATAAAACATGCCATAAAGGTTATCTTCGTAATTATCGTTATCACCGGCCTGGTCGCCAGCTATCTCTTTACAGGCTCTCCCCAGCCGTCACAGCCAACAAACACAGAACCCGTTCAAGAAGGTTTTCAATTTATCGGCCCCAGCAGTGAACCGGCAGTGACGGGGCCAACTACGGCGCCAGCAGTAAACGGCCCAGCCGCTCCCCCGCCGGGAGAAAGCTATTAGCTGTAAGCTTAGTTAAATCAAACAGATACTTGTCAGGCAGTGTTTAAATCGCTAGAAT
>CAYWPI010000014.1:0-1974 GCA_964460325.1 uncultured Candidatus Saccharibacteria bacterium
TGCCGTAAGCCAACCCAACGGCGCCCCCGACACACCTTGTCGGTGGGCGCCGCTTCTTTTTTTGCTGACACCCCGCCCTCGCTCCCAGTAAGGTAAGGGCAGACCCCCTCACAGGAGCACTGCATGATCGAGAAGGTACTCATCCTGAGCCGCTACGAAGACTTCCTTGCCAAACTCCAGGAGCGGCTGAAGAAGTACGGCGTGGAGGTGGTCGACACCTTCACGGGCACTCACCAGGTGCAGCTCGACGAACTTCGCCACCGCTACAACATCATCGTCGTCGACAAGCTCTTCCTTGATAACGCCGAGAACACGGCCGAGTTCATCCGGACCATCCGGGAGCGAGGGTTCCTCGACCCGATCATCGCGTTCGGGTATGAGCCGTACGGGGGCCGGGCGATCACCCTGCTAGCGGCCGGCTGTAACTTCTGGATCGAGGAGAGAGGGCGACAGATGCCCCAGTTCGCGACGGAGATCTGCCTGCTCATCGGCGAGATCAGCCAGGAGCGTCTTGTCCGCACCTAGTCCCCCACGTCCCCCGACTTGCCGTAAGCCAACCCAACGGCGCCCCTTGACTCACGTCGAGTGGGCGCCGCTTCTTTTTTTGCTACCTTCATCCCAAACCTATATTTCAACCACTAAACCGAATACAATAAAACTATGTTTAACTTTGGCAATCGGATTTGGCTGACGCGGGCAACCTGATAACCACATCACCTTTGATATAAAAACAGTAAGCGGCGCCTGCAATCATATCGCAGGCGCCGCTCGCAAGAAACGAGAATGGTTAACACCGTCTGGCGGCGCTCGACCCGCTCTTAAAGAACGCGCCGATGCCGAGCAGGAAGCCAAAGTTGTACCAGCCTCCGTTGTTGTGCACCTCGTAGATGTTAACGTCCACCCCGAAGATGGAGAGCATGAACGTGAGCGTGGCGATGACGCCATGCCAGAGACCAAGCAGGAATCCGGCAGGCTTCACCTTCCCTGCCGTGGAATCCTCCAGCGGGTTCTGACCTGCGCCACAAGACACAAGGGTGACCATGAGGCACAAAACCAACACAGCAACGATGAACTTCTTCAAGGTATCCTCCCTGCCTGGATTTGGACTTGGAATGACGGCTTTTATAATAGCATATATTGATTATAAAGTCAATGCTCTGTCGCGGTTCCATAGCTGAAATTGGAGCATAGAAAGCGCCTATCGCATCCCTACCCTCCAACCAACAAACCCCGTATAATACAGGTATGCTTCCTTTCACGAGTCGGATTTGGCTGACGCGCGCCGTCGCCTTTATCACCGCAATCACGCTTTTTGTCGCCGCCAGCGGGATAATGGAAAACTTTGAACTCTTACGCATCATCAGCGCTGTTGGCCTGCTTGCGTTTGCAGCGCTCACCTTCTTGAACGGTTATTGGCGATTTGCCATCGCGTTTGCGATGGTCGGCCTTATGTATTACCCGCCGGCAGGCCTTATACTCCCCCGCCACATCTGGATTATCCTCGATATCGCCGTGGCGGTGGCGGTGCTGTTTGTCGTGCGCAAAACCACCGACTCGTATCACAAGGGCGCGGCGTTTGAAAAATATGTCGCAAGCCTTTTCCCGGCGCAGACTCACGTGATCGAAACCCGAACGCACGACTCGTCAAAATTCCTTGGCCGTTATGTAGAAACTGACGTAAATCCGGACTTTGTCTTCCGCGACAGAAAGACGGGCCGCTCGTTTGCCGTTGAGTGCAAGTGGCGCAAAGGATGGTTGAGCAACAAGGCCATTGGTCTTGGCCTTTCGTGGGACACGTGGAAGGGTGGCCGCTATATCGCCTATGGCGCAAAAAACAAGATTCCCGTGTTTGTCGCGTTTGGCATTGGGGGCACGCCAGAGCGCCCAGCAGAAACTTATTTCCTGCGCGCCGAGCAGCTCCAATATCGCTTCATCAAGCAAGAGTTTATTAAATCAGGGAAGACGATTTATCAG
>CAYWPI010000014.1:2074-4145 GCA_964460325.1 uncultured Candidatus Saccharibacteria bacterium
GGCTAAAACGAAAATACTTCCGAGTGGATTTGGGCGGCAGGCACGCCAAGCTCTTTGGTGGCGTTCATTGCCATCTCCATCATGGGGACTGAGCCGCAGATATATACGTCGCGCTCTTTAATGTCGGGCACGAGCCGGCGAAGCTTTTCAGTATCAATAAACCCCTTTTCTCCGGCAAACTCCGGCTCGCCAGAAAGCGTGAGAATATACGGCTTTTTGTATTCACTGGCGATACGCTCAAACTCTGCCCGAAGCGGCACATCCGCACTTACCTTCGCGCTATTTATAAGCATCACGTCTCGGCCATCTTTTGCCAGCTCTTCAAAAAGCGAACGCAGCGGCGTGATGCCGATGCCTCCGGCAAGCAGAAGAAACTTTTCTTTGACGGCAACCTTGCGCGTGAAAATGCCATACGGCCCTTCAATAATGACCGGCGTCCCCTCTTTAAGCTCTTCGATGGACTTGGTGAAATCGCCAAGGTTGCGAACCGAGATGCGCACCTGCCCGCCAGATGGCAGCATCGAAAGCGAAAACGGATGCGCCTGGCCCCACATTTTCTTATTCAAAAACCGGAAGATCATGAACTGGCCCGGCTGTATGGCAAACTTTTCCATATTCTTGCCGCTGATATACACCGAAACAACAGTCGGCGTCTCGCGCACCACGCGCACAATGCGAAACCGGTGACGGAAAAAATGATAGATCGGCCACGCGAACCGAAACAGCGCAAACGCAATGAGCACGGCCAGATACAGCGCCACCCAATACCCATAAAAGATCTGATTTAGATTTACCGTTGAGCCAAGTTCAAACTGGTGCTCATAGGAAAAAAACACGGCCAGATACATGAGCAGGTGCACATAATACCACGTTTCATATTTGAGCTTACTGCGAACGATCTTAAGCGAAATGGCAACAAGCGCGATAAACAGCAAAAACGAAAGAAACGCCTGAAACACCTCGTCTGAACCGGTAATGCTCATCACAAACTGCTTCACAAACCCGTTGCCAAACATCTTTCCGTATCCATACGTGAGCAAGATGGGGTGAAGCAGAATGAAAAAGAGCGCGAGCTTGCCGTTTCGCTGGTGCGACTTAGTAAGCTTGTCCATGCCAAACGAACGCTCTACCCAAAGGATGCGGCCCGTGGTTACAAACTGCATGAGCACAAAATATGCCGCGCACAATCCCGAAAGCCTGCCAAGCGCGACCAGCGAACTGGAAAATCCCTGGCTCAAGAGCGCGCCGGAACTTTGAAACCAAAACCACGCGATAAAGGCCCAGTTAAGCCAAAACAGCGCTTTCCAGATAATACGTTTCCACTGCATGATTGTTTTTTTAGTATACGGCAAGGCGCCTACGCCAGGAAATACCTTTTTAAAAAATTGAAGCGGTGCGGTCCCGAGGGACCGCACCGCGTGATGGCGCCTACAGCAGCAGCTTCTCATGCCGGATGGGTCTGCCGTTGTTCCGGCAAAACTCCCGAATGCCTGTCGCCTCTGCGAGGTTGGCGAGCATCTCCGCAAACGCGATCCGGACGCGCTTGTCAGGAAGCGTGGCAAGATCATCGCCATCCCACACAGAAAAGGAACGCGCGATCTCCCGCGCCACCTCGTCGCAGCCGGGGGGCCGCCAGAGCACCTCCTCATTGACAACGTCCACTCCCACGAAATCCCGAGAGCTACAGCCGTCGAAGGCGACCATGAAGCCCCAGAACGGCTCTCCCATGTCACAGCGCCGCTCGGGCGTAATGACGATGGAGTTTTGCTCTTCCTTTGGCTTCATGATCTGAAGCGCGATATGCAGATGCAAAGCCATCGGTACCCCGTAGAGCACTACGCACGTTGCGCCGTGAATATCGTCGAAGCAGAACAATCCACGTCCACACATAGACACCTCCACGCCCTATGGGCAACTTGGACCGCTTCGCTCGTTTTTTCAGTATGCCCCTGATGCACGTCATTTTTCAAGGTTTTAAAAAAAGAGAAGGGCGGTGCGGTCCCGAGGGGCCCCCCCGCCCGGGGTGAGGGGCGCCCCAGAAGGGGGGGGGTTTTTGCGCCACCCGGGCCCG
>CAYWPI010000014.1:4155-7552 GCA_964460325.1 uncultured Candidatus Saccharibacteria bacterium
TTTTTTTTTCTGACGCCCCTTGCTCCACTTTTTTTTTCTTTTTTTAAAAAAATGTGCTGGGGGTTGGGGTCCCGCGGCACCCCACCGCCTGTGATGCCTGCAGCCGAAGCTGCGTCTAGTTGTTGCCGAGACCGGGACCGGCCGGAGCCTTGGTGATGAGCCCGGAACCGGACTCGGTCTCCTGGGCGATGTAGAACTCGCCCCAGATCTCCGGCCCCATGGGAGCACCACCGGCGTCGTACCAGTAGCCCGCAGTGAGCGTCCATGACGACTTGGCCGCGACGATCTTGACGAAGTACGTCTGCAGCTTGCCGTCTTCCATGTACCGGATGTGGTTGGTGAGCCACGCGCCGCTGTCGAGATAGCTGGAATACCCCGCGTGCCGCACCTTGTTCTCGTCCATCCAGGCGTCGTTCCACTTCATGCTGAGGTGGTCGCCGCTGGTCACCAGAACGGGCGGACGGGTGTAGTTGCCGTAGTACCCGTTGAACGAGTTGGCCTGGTAGTTGTACCCCCACTGGTCGTACCCGCCGGCCGCCTCGCTGGGCGCCGGGAGCGACATGAGCAGGAGCGAGAACACGAACAGACTGAAGAGAAACCGCTTCATAAGGGTTTTCACCCTCCCAAACCCGTGAGACAAGCCCCACGGGAATCCGGGTAATATACCAGCCTTTTTCCTGCTCGTCAAACAAATCGCCAATCTAACACACCGCGCATATACTCACATACTAGTATACTAGTATGTGAGTATATGACATGATGCGCGGCTACAAGAGCTAATAATGGAGAGATGGTAAAAAGAAATGAGCGTGCATTGAGCTCAAAACTGCAAAAGTGCTATTCTTGCATTATGCGCTCACTTCTCCTTTCTCTTCACGCCCTGCTCTATCGCCTTTTTCGCCCCGTGCTGTTTTTAACCAGCTCAGAAAAGGTGCACTTGCGCTTGGTTGCTCTTGGCCAGTGGCTGGGTCGGCGCGCACTTATCCGCAAGATGCTTTCGGGATTCTTGCGCGTGAAACACCCTGCTTTGCGACAAACCCTTGCCGGCATTACTTTTGAAAACCCTATTGGTATGGCGGCGGGATTTGATTATGAGGCACGGCTTACCCACATCATCCCCGCAATCGGCCTTGGTTTTGAAACGGTTGGCACTATTACGAATCAGCCTTATGAGGGCAACACGCCACCGCGGCTGGGCCGACTTATCAAGTCGCAATCACTGCTCGTCAATAAAGGTTTTAAAAATAACGGCATTGACGCGCTGATCGCCCAGCACCGCGCCAGCTCGTTTACCATTCCTATTGGCCTGAGTATTGGCAAGACGAATCGCACTGAGTCAATGAGCCAGGCTGAAGCAGTTAGTGACGTGGTTTCTTCATTCACTAAAGCCGAGGCCGCCCATCTGCCGTTTTCATATTATGAACTGAACATTAGCTGCCCCAACCTGCACGGCTCTGTTGAATTTTACTCCCCCGCTCACCTTACCGAACTGCTTTCTGCGGTCACCGCCCTTAAGCTCAGCAAGCCACTTTTTATTAAGATGCCCATTAACGAAACGAATGAAGCAACCACGGCGATGCTTGAGGTGATTGTCCGCTTTCCGGTGGCTGGCGTTATCTTTGGCAATCTACAAAAAGACCGGAACAACCCCGCGTTTGTTGCCAACGAGATACACAATGCCGGCAAGGGAAATTTTAGCGGCAAACCAACGCAGACGCGCAGCAATGAACTTATCCGCCTTGCGTTTCGCCAGGCTGGCACCAAACTAATTATCATTGGTTGCGGCGGCACATTCAGCGCAGAAGATGCCTATACCAAAATCAAACTGGGCGCCTCACTCGTGCAAATGATAACCGGTCTTATTTATAAAGGCCCGCAACTGCCAGCTCAAATAAACCTGGGGCTCATCAAGCTTCTTAAACGCGACGGATTAACGCACATCTCACAAGCGATTGGCAAAGACGCTTAATTGAAGTTCAGCACAAAGCTGTACATACCCATCGAGCACAGCCCTTCTATTTTTGAACCCGCCTCTTGCGGGGGAATTGTTATTTCAGTAACGCCCGATGGCGGCAGAAATTCGCGATAATTAACCGCCGGAATAACCAGCGCCGAAGAGCAATCAAACGTTCCCCGAGTGTTCATTTTAAGCACCGTTGGCATGCCTGCCTTGGCCATAGTCAGGCGCGGACTGTATCCCCCCTTGGCAATGATATCAATAACCTGCACGCCATCAACCACCGCCACATTATTGCCACCCGCCTGATCGGATGGCGCCGTTTTTGAATCCGCGCTCAGCCATACCGCGCCCACGATGAGCGCGCCCGCAATAAGCGTTGCGATGAGTGTTCCTTTCATATAGTGATGTTCATTATTCTCCTTTCGTGTAGTGATGTTTAATTACCCTCCTTTCGTCATTTATCATACTAGATATTCAGAAATGGCGGGAGTACACCAATGGCGACCAAACTGGTGGCGATATTAAACAGGGCAAAGAAGATAACCACAAGCCCGGCCGACTTAAAGAAGATACCTGATTTTGCCTTATCTTTAAACCCAAGCGAGGCGAAGCTTAAGAGCGCAAGTGCCGGGAAGGTGCCCAAGGCAAACGCCAGCATCGTTAGTGCGCCGCTCATAAAGCTGCCGGAAGAAAGCGCGTAAATTTGCATTGACTGCGTAAATCCGCATGGCAAAAAGAACGTGGCAACACCAAGCAGAATGGGCGTAACCGCGTGATTCATTTTTTTAATCTCTAACACGTGGCGCGATATAAACTTTGGCATCGTTGGCTGCAGCTTTTTAAACCACGGGAACATATCAAGCAAATTAATGCCAAGAATAAGCATCACCAGGCCAACGATCAAACTTAAAACAAAGATACCGGTGCCGCCAAGCTGGAACGAGGCGCCGACAGCGCCAATCACACCACCAAGGATAAAGAACGAAACAAGCCTTCCGACATGAAACAGTGTCTGCGGTTTTTTCGCATCCCCTTCTTTGGCAAAGTTTGCTGACACGGAAAGCACAAGGCCGCCGACCACCGCCATACACGTCGACACCGAGGCGACCAAGCCAACAATAAACGCCGTGCCATAATGCACCTCGCCGCCGCCGATAAGATTGACTATACCCAGTTTTTGAAGCACCACAAAAAGCGCCACAAAACCAAGCGCAATCGGCAAGGCAATTTTAAACTCAGCCCATTTTTTTCCTGATCCTGATCCGCCAACGGGTTTTTCCGCTGACAGCGAATACCCGTGCGGCTGCATAACCATACTTAACTCTGCGGCCACTACTTCTGCCGACTTATCGCCAAACGCGCCCGTAACTTCCACCTGCAATTTGCCAAGATTGGCGCGCACCCGAGTGACGCCCGGCACCTCCTTCAGTTCGCTTT
>CAYWPI010000015.1:0-6722 GCA_964460325.1 uncultured Candidatus Saccharibacteria bacterium
ACTTGAGCTTCAGAATTTCACGCGTCCCATTATCGACGGGGCAACTCGTTAACTTCTAATCCTGAACGTGCGGTTATGAGTCACCCACCAGGACATGCCAGCTACTGCCAAACGTCGTTTTAAAGACGTTGCCATCTGACCGCCACCCGTTGCCCACTTCGAACGCGCCACTGAATGGTATACTTATTTTTATGTTCTCAAACCAACCAGCCATCGAAATTAAGAATGTCCGAAAATCCTTCGGGCAAGTTTCTGTTTTAGACGGTATTCATCTCAGCGTAAAGCGCGGTACCATGCTGGCTCTTCTTGGTCCCAACGGCGCCGGAAAAACCACCACAGTCCGCATCTTAAGCACATTGCTCAAGCCCGACTCCGGCGAAGCGTTTATTAACGGATTCAACGTGAATACTGAGGCCGACAAAGTTCGACACACGATCGGCCTTACAGGGCAATACGCCGCGATCGATGAGCTGCTCACTGGCCGCGAAAACCTTGAAATGATGGGACGCCTTTATCATCTGGGAAAAGCAAAAAGCAGGGAGCGCGCAACGCAACTGCTCACCCAGTTCGACATTGCGCACGCGGCCGACCGTCCAGCCAAAACCTATTCTGGCGGTATGCGCCGTCGCCTTGATCTTGCCGCCAGCTTGGTTGCCACTCCCCCTGTTCTTTTCCTGGATGAACCAACCACTGGACTTGATCCACGCAGCCGTTTAACCATGTGGCAGGTTATTGAAGACCTCATGAAACAAGGAGCGACTATTTTATTGACCACGCAATACCTGGAAGAGGCAGACAAGCTTGCTGATCAAATCGCCGTACTTAACAAAGGAAAAATTATCGCGCAAGGAACCGCCGACGAGCTGAAGGCAAAAGTGGGAAACGAACGAACTGAGCTGGTTATCGAACGCGCCGAAGATTTCACAAAGGCCCGATCCCTTCTTTATCAAGAAGGAGTGATTCTCCATGAAGCGGAGCGAAGTATTAGTATTCCAACCGATGGCAGTGTTGGCGCAATTAAAAAAATTCTCGACACACTTGCCGCGGCCCATATTGAAATCGACACCATGTCCGTGCACAAGCCAACCCTGGACGATGTTTTCTTGCGACTGACCGGACACGAAGCCGAACAAAATATCCAATCCCCAACTTCTTAAATTCTCATTTCAATTTTCCACTTTCTTTATGAACCATTCTCGTCTCTACTGGGCATTGTCTGACACCTGGGTGCTTATCCAGCGAAGTCTCAAACACATCACCCAAAATCCCGATCAGCTGCTTGGGCTTACCATTCAGCCCATTATGTTCATGCTCCTCTTTCGTTATGTGTTTGGTGGCGCCATTAATACGAATGGCTCTTCTTATGTGAATTTTTTGGTTGCTGGCATTCTTATCCAAATGGCTTCATTTGGCGCGCTCACCACATCGCTTTCGGTTGCCACCGACGTGCGTCGCGGCATTGTTGACCGCCTTAAATCACTACCCATCGTAAGTTTTGCTCTTGTCACTGGGCACGTGGTGGGTGACCTGTTCAGAAACGCAATCTCGGCAACCGTCATGATTTTGATTGCCCTGTTGGTTGGCTTTCGCCCAACTGCAACGTTCACTGAGTGGCTACTGATTGTCGGCATACTTTTACTGTTTACTTTTGCGATGAGTTGGATTGCCGCCATCATGGGCCTGCTTGCCAAAAGCGTGGAAGCGGTGCAGTGGATGGGCTTTATCATCGTCTTCCCTCTGACGTTTGCCAGTGCCGCATTCGTGCCAACCGCAACCATGCCAACGGGATTGCGAATTTTTGCCGAAAATCAGCCTGTTACCCACGTCATAGAAGCAATTCGCGCGCTGATGGTGGGCACCCCCATGGGCAACCATGGCGTTGCGGCTTTTATCTGGTGCTCCGCCATCATTTTAATCGCCGTCCCTATTGCCGCCATACTCTTTCGCCGACGCGTAAATAGGCAATAATACCTGCTTTGCTTTGCGCGAAAATAAATACAGGGCACTTGGCGCCCCTGTATTTATTAAAAATCTATTCTGATTAAGCTCCTTTTGGCACTACGGTCGTATCCGGCGCATCCTGAATATTGCTGAGCTTGATTGTTTGCGCAATACGATCAATCGTAGCGTCAATATTAAATCTTGCGCGCTCCGCTTCGCATTCTGCTTTCTTGGAAATCGTTGGCGATGAGCTGGTTGCCCCGGCTGCTGGCGCCTCGGCCACGCTGCTATAGCTAGAACACTGAGAAAAACGCAACGCAAAGATAAGAGCGATAATTTGCTTATCCTTTTCAAACGCATACGCATACTGTGTCAGCGTACTGCCCGTTGCTCCGCCGTTTTTTTGCGTCACGCAATACGTGGTCTTCTCGATTTCCTTTTTTGTTATCTTGCCGTCTTTTCCAGTCTCCACTCCCCCTTCAGTGCATAGCAAAGGCCCTGCCCCCAAAATATAAGCTTGCGGCGGCCAAATCATGGTGCCGATATAATTTGCTCCAAGCGCCTCAGGATACTTAAATGAAAGCCCGTCGCCGACAGACTCAAGCCAATCCGCAGGCACCCCAGTTGCCGACTTATCGCTTATCTTAATCTCACCTCCGCCGCGCGTAAGCAAAAGCCCCGCACCTGCCACAATCACTAACGCCACAACCACTAATAATATTTTTTTGTTCATAAAATGTTCTGATGCATCATATACAAAAGCACGGCAAAATTCAAATAACACGGCACTGCTTCATTTTTTAAGACATCAAAAAACTCAAAGGCCGACGTAACTCAGCCAATACTCTTTTTTCTCTGGCTATTTCACCTGTTCCAGCAGTATTCTTTAGATATCCCCCTTTCTCCTCTCACTTCTCCATTCTATTCTCTATCCCATGGAACCCCTCGCCAATAAAATACGCCCAAAAACACTTGAAGACTTTGTCGGACAGGAGCACCTGGTCGCCAAGGGTAAGCCATTATATGAAGCCATCAAAGAAGGCCATATTTTTTCGTTCATTTTGTGGGGCCCGCCCGGGGTCGGCAAAACCACGCTCGCTCGCATCTATGCAAACTCACTGGAAGCCAAGCTCTATGAACTTTCGGCCGTTTCTGCCGGTAAAGACGACATCAAGCAAATCGTTGCAGATAACACCTTACGCAAAGGTCCGAAGATTTTATTTTTGGATGAAATCCACCGATTCAACAAAGCTCAACAAGACTTCCTCCTTCCCTTTGTAGAACGCGGCTCACTCGTGCTCATCGGCGCCACGACCGAGAACCCGAGTTTCGAAGTAATCCCCGCACTCCTCTCTCGCTGTCGCGTATTTGTCTTAAACGAATTAAACGAAAAGGATATGGAGGAAATTATTGAACGCACTGGATTTAAAATTCCCAAAGAAGCCAAAGAGTGGCTTATTCAAATGGCCAATGGCGATGCGCGCCAGGCGATCACAGTGCTTGATAACGCCATGCAGCTGTACAAAAAGATCACCGTGGATACTTTAAAAAACACGATTCAAAACAAGTACCTCCGCTTTGATAAAAAAGGCGAAGAACACTACAACACTATTTCGGCATATATTAAAAGCATGCGCGCCAGCCAGCCAGACGCCGCGCTCTATTATCTTGCCCGCATGTTAGACGCCGGCGAAGACCCAAAGTTCATCGCCCGCAGAATGGTCGTCTTTGCTTCTGAAGATATCGGCATGGCAATGCCCACCGCGCTTGTGGTCGCCAACGAGGTGTTCCAAGCGGTGGACACAATCGGCATGCCTGAAGCCGCCATCAACCTGGCTCACGGCACGGTGTATATGTCACTCGCCCCGAAAGATAAGAGCGCCTATTACGCACTTGGTGAAGCGATGGCAGACGCAAAAAAATTCGGCAACCTGCCCATTCCAATGGAAATCAGAAATGCCCCGACAAAATTAATGAAGGAGCTCGGCTATGGAAAGGGTTATGAAAAATACACGGACAAGGATCTATTGCCAGACAAGCTGAAGGGGAAAAAATATTTCAAGCCAAAAAAACAGAATCCGGCTTAGCCTTAATTCGTCGCCGTGATCGTCAGCTGCAAAACCGTGGCGAAGGTTCCCCACAAAAGATAGGGCACCAAAAGCCAAAAGATAAGCTTTGAATATTGAAAGACCTTCCACTCTAAAATCGCCAGCGTGGCGAGCACAACCAGGATATCTAAAGAAGCCGGCCATAGCGCGGTGAGCCCAAGCTGAATGGGTGTGAATAAGAGATTAGCAATAATATTAAGCGCGAATAGACCAAGAAGATAAGCTGGGGTACGCTTTTTAACCGTCAAATATATAAGATAAATGCCCGCAATAATAATGAGCGGATAGATAATCCCCCAGGCAACGCCAAACACCCATGATGGCGGGGCAAAAAATGGGAGCTCGATACTTTGATAAAAATCCTGATACGTTCGCATATCTAATTAAACCCCGATTGAGGGAATAAACCAAGGGCCATCAGTATAAAGAATGTCGCTGTAAAAACCGCGAAGATGGCAACGGTTTTAAGAAAGAAACTCACCGCCTCTGTTTTCTTTCCCTCCACATACAACATGAGCGGCCAAGACACAAAAACGTATCCCGTAAACGCCACCGACAGAGTAAGAAGCGAAAGCATCGCCATGGGAGCGAAGATGGTATCTTCTTCCGGAAATCTGCCCTCAAGGGCAAAGATCACGGTCACGATCACAATGATATACAGCGCGGCAACAAGAGCGTGAACAAATGGTTTTTTTGGCATGTTTTTCTTTTATTGTCCGCTCATGCCATAAAAAATACAATACTTGACTTGAAATAATGATACGTCTTAACTAAGAGAAGCTCTTGCATTTTATCATCGGGAGGTGCCTTGTGAATCACCTAACTCGCATCTGTGCGCTCGTACTCCTTCTGGCGCTTACTGTCCTGTGCGCCATCTCCCCGCCCAGCAGCTGGGAGCAGAAGTCAACCACTGTCCAGGGCGAAGGAGTGTTCTCCTCGTCCGCCGCGGTCAGACTCCAAGCCGAGATCGCTCCGCTCACTTTCTGGCGGCCGATCCGCGGCATGGGACCGACAACTTTGGCGCCTTCAGTCATCAACGAATTCCCCGTCGAGGAAGATCTCCGGCAGGGGCAGTGCTCGGTCGAAGACTATCGGGGACAAATCATCTCCGACTCGCTCATTATGACCTATCTGCGCACTCAACTTGCAGAGTTTATCGCACAGGCGCCAGACTACGTGAAAGCTTTCCCGCCACAGGTCTTCCTGTACCGGGACCCGATTCACCACAACGCGTTTGCTGGTGGTGGCGGATACATCTTTATCAGTGTCGACAGAATCGCTCACGCGCCGTGTGAAGAGTCGCTCTTACACGACATCTGTCACGAGCTGGGGCACAACGCGCTGCGTCATGGAACCGCTCGGCAAACATTCCGTCGCGTTCTCTTCGCTCAGGAGTCGGCGCTCGAGGCTCAGCTCAACCAGGTCGAGGTAAAAACGAATCCGGAGAAGTTCAAATTGCTCGTCTTCGCCCTGAAGCGCTCCCAGCGCAACCAGATGGACGAGATCCGCCTTAACCTGCATCAACAGGAGCTAGAGGCGGACGTGTTCGCAATCCAACTCCTTCACAAAGCCGGATACGATACCGGTAAGGTGACGGAGGAGTACTGGCGAAAGGCGCCCCACTTCTCCGGCGGCGATGGGTACTTCGACTCCCATCCTCACGACACGACGCGCGCCTTGCGCATGGACCTCGAACGGAACGAACTTGTTTTCACTCCGGCACGCAAGCGGCAGGACAACCAGACCCAGTTCGCTGCCGTCCAGAAACGGGCTCGTGCGATCGTTGAAGGCAGAGATTTTGAACCCCCTCTCTTCATCGATCCTCCCGCTGTACTGCGCTGACTGCGCGCACAGCCGAAAAGGCGCCGGCTCCCTAGCGGGAGCCGGCGCCGATTCATTTTTACCGGTGCGGACAGCCAGCCCAACAACACGGACGACGCATGCCGCTTTTAAGCTTTGATATCGCCTTCTCAATGCGAATCCCCCGCGTCTCTGCTTTTTTACCTGAAGTCACCCAGCAGATCCACTCGTTTTTGGCCAGCGGCGTGCAACGTTTCCATGTTTGGAGCGCTTCACCCTGAGCTTGCCGAAGGGCTTTTTTAAAATCCGCTGGAAAGGTGTGCATCTATAAAACTAATAGAGCCATCCAAAACATAAGCTTTTTCCTGGCGCGTCGGCCGCCGCTTCTTCGGCATTGGTGAGATATGAAAAGCCAAGGCAACGCTCGCGACTGCTCTCAAACTCTGCGGCTTGCTCTGGCATCATAAGCCCCGGCCCGGAGATATACGACTTCGGAAAGAAAAACACCACCAGCAAGATCACAAGAAGCCCGATCAGTAATTTTTTATTCATAGTATGTGTAGTATAAACGCTTTCACCCAACTTTTATGACGCAAGGGTCATCGTCTCAACAATAAGATACTCCTCACACCCACAGATAAGAGCCTCACACCGCGACCTGTTTGCGTCCGGATAGGTGCCCGTAATACTCACTCGCTGGTTTACATAAGACTTGTCGTTAATCATATTCCCTTTCGTATCCTTAAGGAGCCAAAGCTGCTGCTTGGCGTTCATCTCAAGTCCCGCGTCAACGGCCAGGTATAATCCTTCCGCGCAGTGCTTCTTCATCTCTCCTTGCGAAGCGCCAGTTACTACAGTACCAGTAAACTGCGA
>CAYWPI010000016.1:0-6620 GCA_964460325.1 uncultured Candidatus Saccharibacteria bacterium
AGGACTGGGGCCAAGAAGTGGACGATCAGGAATTGCACGAGATCGCCTTCAATCTCTTGGGCTACTACGACACGCTCCTGCAATGCTACTGCGAGGACAATATGCCGGTCGAAGCGGCGGCAAACCAACATGACCATGAACCAGAGCGACAAAAAGCATAAAGTCCGTGACTACCGCGAAGCGCCGTTCGCTTATCAAGATAAGCCGGCTTTGCGGTACATGCGGAAGCAATGGCTCGACAAACTCATAAGCGATGACGCATACCGCAACCTGCGTAACGTTTACTGTGCCTTAACCGAGATCGCCTCTAACAAGGCAAGCCAGAGCATCGAAGCATCCAATAAAACACTTTTGGTCTATTCCGGCCTCAAAGACTGGCGGACGATCAAGAAGTGTTTGGACAAGCTTGAGGAGTGGAGTTTTATCGCGATCACAAAAATCCGGGGCGAGGACGCCAAGTTCAAACCCCGGAACATCACCTTACTCTCCGTCCTACATCTCATGCAGGACGGAAGCCAATCTGCATCAAAAACCAGCCGGCACGGAAAGCAGACTGCGTGCGACGGCGGTGATATAGAAGCTAAGGGATTAAAAGAAATTAAAGAAAATTATAAAGAAAATAACGGTGGCTCGGAGAATTTACAGAGAATTCGCCGGATGAAAGCCGATTTGGTGGCTAAAATGAGCATGAAAAGCGGAAAATCATCTAACCAGTTTTAACCGTATCTAACCGTTTTGAAGCTACCAGAACCCACCAGTTACCACCGGTTTTCGGCAAGATTCGGCAATTAACAGCAACATTTAGAGCAAAAGTACTCACACCAACTAACACTAACTAACACCAGAAATGCAAAAGATAAACCCGACAAAACCCGGTAAAACCCAACAAAATGAGCAAAAGCAGAAATAATTACAGTTATTTACAGTTAAATGCGGTGTTTTGGAGAGTGTGGGCAACTGCCGCTTAGCTTGTACGAAAAATTAGTATAGGGTGTTTGGTACCAAAGGTCGCATTCGAACTAAAAAACAATTAACGATTATGACAATGATAAACAACCAAGAAATACCAAAAGCCGTGGGATACGCGCGCGTATCCTCCAAAGACCAAGAGGATACCGGCTACTCCTTACCGGCGCAGGAAAAACTCCTTCACGATTACGCCGATAGGAACGGCTATGAGCTCGTGAAGGTCTTCGCTATCCAGGAATCGGCCGCTGGAAAAATCCAGCGCAAGATTTTCCACGAAATGATGGCACATGTTACCAAAGCCAAGATCAAGACCGTCTTCGTGGAAACAACCGACCGGCTCACGCGTAACTTTGCCGATGTGCCGGTGATCGACAACTGGATATTGGCCGATGAGAATCACAAAATACACTTGGTCAAAGAAAACTGCACCTTGCACAAAGACTCCAAGTCGCATGAATGGTTCATGTGGCGAGTGAAAGTGGCCACGGCCGAGTATTACATTCGTCTACTTTCCGAAAATGTAAAGAAAGGCCAAAAAGAAAAGCTATCGCAGGGCTGGCTACCAACCAAGCCGCCGCTCGGCTATAAAACCATCGGCGACAAGGGACACAAAATCCACGTGCCGGACGAGGAAAAAGCGCCGCTTATAAAAAAGATGTTCAAGCTTTATGCCTCCGGACAATACTCCACCAAGAAGCTCTGCAACGTGATGTACGAGCAAGGTCTGCGGTCCCGGACCGGACACAAGGTAAGCCACGCCAGAATCCACCAGCTCATCGGCGATCCGTTTTATTACGGCATGAACCGCTGGAAAAATCAGGTCACCAAAGGCAATCACGAACCGCTTATCACCAAGGAATTGTTCCAGCAGGTCCAAGACAGACTGCATAGCTACGGCGCGCCGAGGACACGCAAGCATAATTCGCTGTTTAAGGGCGTGTTCAAATGCTATGAGTGCGGCGGCACGATTACCTGGGAGATACAGAAAGGCCACTGGTATGGGCATTGCAACCATTATAAAAACTGCTCGCAAACAGACTGGGTCAAGCAGGAAAATATCGATATTCAAATAGCCGACTCCATAATCGCCGTAACCAAGAAGGACGAAAAAGTAGAACGTATGCTCTCGTGGATTCAAGATGCTTTGAAAGAAGGACACGCCGATGAAATCGCCTTCAGAGAAAAAGCCTCGGCTGAACTCGAGCGGCAATACCAGATTGCCACCCAGCGCATAGACAAACTCTATGACGACAAGATCGACGGCCGGATCAGCGCGGAGTTTTATGACAAGAAGCTCGGGCAGTACAAGAAAGAGCAGGAGGAAACGCTGGACAGCCTCAATCGCCACCGCAACGCCAATCTTAAATACTTTGAAATGGGAGTGGCGATTTTGGAAGTCGCCAAGCAAGCGAGGACGATTTACTTCGACCCACGCCGGACAGTGGAACAGAAACGGACGCTGTTCTCATTTTTATTTTCGAACCCGAAGATAAACGGCAAAAATGTCGAGATTTCATACCAAAAACCCTTTCAAATGATCCATGATGCTGTGCATGATGCGCTTTCCAAGAATAAAGACGAAAAAATCACTTTCGAACCGCAGAAAAAGCCCGTCAATAAAGGAAAAACACCAGCTTTCGCTGATGTTCATCCTATCTGGCTCCGGGAGCAGGGATCGAACCTGCGACCATCGCCTTAACAGGGCGCCGCTCTACCGCTGAGCTATCCCGGAATGCGGTACGCTTTATTCTATAGAGCCAGAGCCAAAACTGCAAGATTACCCTCTTAGACGCGTCACAACTCCCTCTTTCCCCCGTTATCTATTGAGAGCAGAATAAGAACAGCGATATAAATAATTAAAAAATATGAACAAAAAACTTTCCTTGATAGCGATCCTATTGCTGGTTGTCGGAGTCGGATTGTACTTTGCGATTTCCGGTGACTCAGACGACAAAACACCTATAGTAAACCCGTCGACAACCACCTCGGGCGAAAATCCCCAGCCGGGAAGCACGGTGCATGACCTGCCTGTTGAGCCCGCCGCGGCAGAAGCCCGAAAAGATCTGGCAGCAAAACTTTCTGTTGAAGAAAAAAGTATCGTTATTCTTCAAATCGATGAGGTGACCTGGACTGATGGCTGTCTTGGACTTGGCGGCCCGGCTGAGAGTTGTCTCCAAGCTCTTGTGCCAGGATTCAAAGTTGAGATGCTTGCACAAGGAGAAATTTATATCTATCGCACGGATAAAACCGGAACGACGTTGCGCGCTGAGACGAAGTAATCCTGCCAGCTCTGACCCTGGGGAAGCGCTGACGTGATAGAATAGAAGCATATGCCTTCAGAACGGGCGCTGATACGTTTCTTAAAATATTCGTCCATCGGCACCAGCACTTCAATTCTTGATATATACCTGCTGTGGCTTCTCACTACCCATTTGGGCGTGCATTACCTTGCCTCCGCAACAGCGACTTTTTTAATCGCCGCCACTCTTGATTATTTGGCCGACCGACACTTCGTATTTGCCGGCACGACACGAAACGCCGAAACTGGTTATTTTTATTTCCTGGCCATCTTGGGTGCGGGGCTTACCATGACCGTTGTTGCCATGGCGGCATTGGTTGAAATCATACATGTCCATTACATTGTCGCCCGCATTCTTATTGCCGGCGGCGTTGGCATTTGGAGTTATCTTATGAATCTTTATGTCAATTTTAAAGTCGCCGGAAAATACAGGGCGCACTAGGTAATCACTACGCCAAAAGCATTCCAATCGCTCCGGCATACTCACCAAGCTTTGCTCTGCGCACATCTATTCTCGGATAATGCAGGGCAAACGATTTTTTTACGACAAGAAAAAAGCGAGTCTTTTTATCAAGCGCCACTCCGCCACCAATCACAATCCGGTCGGGCTGATACCTGGCAAGGATCGGGGCAAGCTTTTCGACAATAAAATCAGCAAATACCTTATCTTTTTTTATATCCCGCAAGCGCTGATACTGCCGCTCCCAAATTTCAGGATACTCAAAGCGCCTCACTGCTTGAAGCTTGCCGTTGTGTACAAATCCTCGCCCAACCCCCGTACCAAACGTCAATGCGAGCAGACGCTTAGCGCCTTTGCCGGCACCAACCGCATATTCACCAAGCGCAAATGCCCGCGCGTCATTATCCACCCGCAGCAAAAACCCGCTTGGAATCGCTTTTTTTAAATCCAATCCGGTGAGCGACGACTTGTTCGGGCTGACCCTTAATATAGTTCCTGAGAGAACGCCAGCAATAGAAATACCAACTATTCCCACATCCCCGGCAGAAACCTCGCGAGCTATTATCGCTTTTATTGTTCGCGCGCACTGCTTTTTGCTCGCTGGTGTTTCGGAAATTGGGATTCTTCGCACCCGACCGCCACGCGAAACAACCGCTCGAATATGTGACGCGCCGATATCAAACCCAATGCGAACATCGCTTTTCATTATGGTGCCAATAACTCCTTAAACACCTCTTTAAGCACGTTCGGATTGGCGCCAAGCCTCATCTCTTTCGCCTTTTTCATCCCCTGACCAACAAAGAACATGAGTGCCACTTCTTTGCCACTGCGATAATCAGCGACTGGATTTGGATTGGCCGCGATAATTTCTTGCGCCATCTGCATGAACGCGCCTTTGTCAGACACCTGGCTCAGACCTTCAGTCTTCATGATCTCCATCGGGTCGCCGCCGGTCTCAAACATCTTTGCCAGAATATCCTTCGCGCCGCGACTGCTCACCTTATCCGTGGCGACCAAAATGACCAGGTCGGCGAAATCCTCCTCTTCAACCTTCGTCTTGGAAGGATCGCTGATGCCGGCAACCGCCATAAGACTGCGCAAATCAGAAGTGAGATAATTCACCGCGAGTTGGGTCACCTTGCCCATATCCTCAACCTGGTGCGCTCTGAGCTCTGAAACAACATTTTCAAAATAATCCGCAAACAGCCGATCAAACACAAGCACCTCGGTCTGTTCAGTATTAAGACCAAGCTCTTTCATAAACCGTACTCGTTTGGCCTGCGGAAGTTCTGGAATTTCACCTTTCATTCTCTTTAAATCAAAATGGGCTAAATCAAGCGGCGGAATGTCTGGCTCGGGGAAATAACGATAGTCGTGACTGCTTTCTTTCTTGCGCTGGCTGAAGGTGACGCGCTTGATATCATCCCAACCGCGTGTCTCCTGCACAATCTGCTCACCCGCCTCAAGCGCTTTTGTCTGCCGCTCAATTTCAAACTTCGCCGCCGCAACCGCCGCTTTAAATGAGTTGATATTCTTTACCTCAACCTTAGTGCCTAAAACAATCCCATCGCGGATTGTTCGGCCGGCCAATCCTCCGGATGGGCTTAGGCCAACTTCAGCTTGTGTCGCCATCGTGCCAAGCGACAGGTTCACCTCCACCCGCATCTGCCCTTTTTCCATATCCGCATCAGACACGTTTAAATACCGAAGTAAAAGCTGCAACTCGGTCGCAAACTCGCTGATTTGATCAGCACTGCGAATATCCGGCTCCGTGACCAGCTCCATCAGCGGAAGTCCGGCCCGGTTGTAATCCACGAGCGTCGCGTCACCAACGTGCATCAAACGACCCGTGTCTTCTTCAAGATGCACCCGGGTTATGCGAACGCCTTTCAGATAACCACCAGAAACCAGCGGCACGTCATACTGGGAGATCTGATACCCTTTGGGGATGTCGGGATAAAAATAATTCTTGCGGTCAAACTTAGAGATCGCCGGAATCTCACCAGAAATTGCCATACCCACCTTGATAAGTGACTCAATCGCCGCCTTATTGGCAACCGGCAACGTGCCCGGCTGACCAGTGCATACCGGACAAATATTCTTGTTCGGTGTCTTCTCATTGGGATCATTAAGACACCCGCAGAACATCTTAGCCCTCGTTTTCAGCTCTGCGTGAATTTCAAGTCCTATAACCGGAATGTATTTTGTATCCATAAAGCCCACAATGTACAGCTCATAGCTTATCGCTATTAAAAGAGCTTATCAACCTCCGCGCGCACCCGGGCGAACACCGCTTCGGGCGTCCCATCGCCATCTACAATCACTATCCTCTCTCCAGGCAATTGACCGGGCAGGGCAAGATATAATCCTCGAAGTTTTTTTAGAAACTCGCTGCGTTCGAACACTTCAAGATGAGTCCGATTACTGTCGCCCAAGATGCGCTTAAGCGCCACATCTTCCGGTACATCAAGAATAATCGTTATATCGGGGACAAGAAGGCCTTCGTGCATTTTTACAAGCTCTTCAAAAGAAAGTCCTTGAGCCTGCTGGAACACAAGCGTTGAGTGCTTATATCGGTCACACACCACGTGAGTTCCCTCCGCAAGATGACGCTCAATCACCTGAGCATGCATCTTTCGATCCTTCACAAAAAGTTCCGAAAGTTGACGTGCATTCTCTTTCGGATCATTCGTTTCTTTTAAAATGTTACGAATCTCCGCCAGATAAGGCGAATCATACGGCTCGCGCGTCCAAAAAAGGTGCGAACTTTTTACGCGTCCAAATAAATAACTCACCAGCATCTTGCCGACAGTCCCCTTGCCAGAGCCGTCGATGCCCTCTAAAACAATAAACTTGCCCCGGGTCATATGTTTTCAGTATGCCCGAAGTGTT
>CAYWPI010000017.1:0-5555 GCA_964460325.1 uncultured Candidatus Saccharibacteria bacterium
CACCTCGCCATGATTGTATTCTTTGCGCTCTTTTTGCGGTACTTGTTTGATTTTTGCTTCTGTTTTGGCCATAGATCGAATATGACCAAAATACCAGATTTTAACGCTTCCGTCAAAAAAATTTAAATAAAGAAAAGATGAGGAATGAAACAATAAAACCCTGCCCATCTTCCGATGAGAAGATGGGCGAGAAAAGGACACTCACCATAGCAAGGATGCATGGGGCTTATATGATGTATGCGAATTATGGGGTCTTTCGGCGCGAAGGTGAAGAACTTACCGCTCTGGTTTCTGCGCCCGCACATCTTCAAACACCGTTTGTGATATCTGCTCAATCGCCCGCGCAAGACGATCAAACTGGCTGCCCCGAGTCATCACGCACAATAAATAAGGATGACGAGGATAGTACACAATGCCACAGTCATGAAGTTGTTTTTCTCCATCCACGCTTGCGCTTTCGCCAAACTTGTGCGCAACAACAATCGACTTTGGCACCCCCGCCACCAACCCCTCATCAAAATCCGTCATGCTCAAAAGCCGCAAAGCATCTTCGGAAAATGGACGAGAGAGATATGAGGCGTTAAACAAAATGCGAAAGAATGAGGCATAATTTTTTACCGAGAGCATGCCCTGATTTTCTTTGTTGGGTTCGGGCAAGCCCAAATCCCGATACATATCCACCTCACCATCACTACCAAGCAATAAAACAAGCGCGCTCATCGCACGATTATCTGAATACTTGATCATCGATTCAATTGCTTGAGCAATGGTATAGTGCTTGCCAAGTGCAAGCTGAGAGCTTGGTTTATAAAACTGTTCTGCCGGTAGGAGCGATTCGCCAGCAACCACTTTCTGAAAAAGCAATTCGGGGTTCTTTTCAGCCTGCTTGAGATATCCAAGCATAAGCGGCAATTTCAAAAGACTGGCCAAACGAAAAGGTTCGCGCTCATTAATACCAAACCAGGGCCCGTTGTTTAAGTCGCGAAAATAAACCGCGGCCTCGGTAATATGATTCTGCGCTTGCAAATCGGCAATCACGTCAACAACTTTTTGTTTGGAAGGCGCAAGACTCTCTGAGAGCACCTCGCTTCCCTCGCACTCAAGCAAGGGGTTAATAAACGTATACGAGCCTCCTCGCAACTCGCCCGAAAGGCCTTCCCGCCGATCGCGCGCACTGTCATACATCGATTCATACGCAGAAATGCCAACCGCAATCCCCAAGCCGCATCCCACAATCAGCGCGGGCCAACATTGTTTAAGCCAGCGAAGCAACATATTTTGAATGTACCTCAATTTAATGATTAAATAAAGATATGAGAAAGAAGCGAACACGGGTTGGAAAATATAAAACTGTTTTTGAGGGCGTCATATTTAACATCGAACAGGCGATTGCCACCCACCCCAACGGGGAAAAAACTATTTTTGAACAAGCCAGACGAACCGGTACAGTAAGCATCATGGCAATCAACGACCGTGGGCAGTTACTGCTTTTAAAAGAATACATGGATCATCAAAAAGCGTATCAATGGACACTGCCCGCCGGCCGCCTTGGTAAGAATGAGCGCCCGCTCATCGGCGCTCAGCGAGAACTACGGGAAGAAACAGGTTTTCGGGCAAAAAAACTAACGCTATTTCATACTGGAACGGATATCCGAACGCTTCGCTGGAACAGATATACCTACCTGGCAACACATCTCGTAAAAGACCCCCTTCCTTCAGATGATGGCGAAGATATCATTGTAGTCCCCGTCCCGCTTAAAAGGGCATATGAGATGGCGCTTCAAGGCATCATCAAGAGCGAGGCGAATTGCTATCACATCATCAAGCTCTACCTTAAACGCAAGAAGTATCTTCACAATCTATAGTCCCAGCGCTTTCAAAAACTCCTTCAGCTCTGCGCCTTTAATTTCCCGGTGCGCACCCGCCGCCAGATCACCAAGTTCAATATTCATCACTCGTACCCGTTTCAGATCAAGTACGTCATATCCCAGCGCAGCAAGCATGCGGCGAATCTGGTGACGCTTTCCTTCGGTGATCACCAGACGAAGCGTTTTCACAAAGGGCTCGCTCAATATCTCTGCCGGCTTTGTTATTTCACCATCTTCCAATTTAATACCACGACTGAGCCGAGAAAGCGCTCCTTCAGTCAGCGGCTTATTTACTTTCACTACATATTCTTTTTCGTGATCATGTTCAGGGCTTAACAGACGTTCGGTTACCCGCCCATCGTTCGTCAGCAAGATAAGCCCGTGCGACTCTTTGTCCAGCCGCCCCAACGGATAAACGGCGGTTTTGGTATATTTCAAAATCTGCTCGATCGCCTGTTCGCCTTCCGCCGGGCTGTGCGTCACAATACCAATTGGCTTATTAAACGCCAGATACACTCTGCTCGCTTGTGTGGCTTTAAACGCCGTCTGCGCCAACTCAACCTTATCGCCCCTTTTTACCTGATCGCCAAGCTTTGCCTTGGCACCGTTTAACATCACGCTGCCCGCCATAATAAGCCGGTCGGCCTCGCGCCGGCTGGCCAGTTTGTGCGCCGCCATATATTTATTAATCCGCATGGGATATCGCAACTCATCCATAGCAAAAGTGTATCGTACTTATATACAAAAAGCGAAGTTATGCAAAAAGCAATAAATTAAACAGAGGATTTCTTGAATGCGTTATACTCATTGATATGCAACATTATCTTGCCACCTTCCGACGCATCTTTCCCAAAAAGCATTATGTGCTTGCCAGCATTACGCTTGTTTTGGGTGTGTTTACCACCATATACGCGCTCGGCGTCAGCCAAGGATTTTTCTTGCGGAATGCCATCACGCGCCTGGACGCGCGTCTGCTTGATATTGCCCTTTCCCAACGCGGCGACACCCGAAGTGCTTTTTTTCTTTTTTTTACCTATTTAGGCAACTGGGAAATTATCACCAGTCTTGCCGTTCTTGTCGTCATTATCCTTTTGCTTTTCCGCCACCGGCGCGCTTTGTGGTTTTTCATCGCCAGCCTAGCCATTGGGCAGGCATCATCATTACTTTTCAAGCTTCTCTTGGCGCGCAGTCGGCCCGACAACGCCCACGCGCTCATCACCCAAGGCGGCTATTCGTTTCCCAGCGGTCACGCGCTTGGCTCATTTTTGTTTTATGGCGTGCTTGCCTATTTTGTTTTTACGCTGGTCCGAACCCCATCACAACGCGCGCTCACCGTTTTGTCTAGCCTGACTGTAATCAGTCTCATTGGCGCTTCACGTCTTTATCTTGGCGTTCATTGGCTTTCAGACGTTGTCGCCGGCTGGATAATGGGAGCGACGCTGCTCATTGTTTTTATTGTTTTCTTTGAGCACCGCAAAGCGCTTTTCCCTACTGTCGCAGCCATACCTCCCCCGTCACGCTCCTTCCGATATCCCTTTATCATCGGCCTCGTTTTGGCTGAATGCGTTTTTATAGCCTGGTTTTTTCTTACCCACCCACTTCCCACCAACTGACAGCCGGACAGTTGCGTTATGCGAAAGAAGGGTGTATCATATGCCCTTGTGTTGCTCATTGCGGGCAACGCGCACGCATACCGCTTGATTGGAGGTGATGCCTATGAGGAAGCTTGCGGGATTCCTTCGGGAAACCTGGCGCCAAGCACGAGCCGACTGGAAGAAGACGATCGCGGAGACCCGGGGCCACTGGCTCCCGCGAATGAACTAGCGCAGCCATGCCGCAGAAGGGCGAGCTGGCAACCCGACCAGCCAGCTCGCCCTTCTCACTCAGGCAGCCAAATACCCACCTTTGCAAGCAGCGCTCGCTCCCTGTTCGTATTGCAGACCCCTGTTACCCCTGCAATGTGGATAGGGATTTTTTGTTGCCTAAAAGCGCCATTTCGACATACAATGAAAAGCATATGGATAACACAAATCAACAACCGCCCGTCTCCCCCAACCAGGGCGCTCCCTTATCAAAAAAGCAGCGTCGCCGTCTTGAAAAAATGCAACAAAAACAGCAGCATACCAATATGCGCACCACGAGAAAAGTGGGTGCTCGCGTTGTATTTTGGATTATCATCCTCGCCCTCATTGGCTTTTTTGTGTATGCCATCGGCAAACTCGCAACCAGCGGGTCGAATATTACTCAACCACAAACTGATATTGCTATAACGGAAAGCGATCATGTACTTGGCGACATAGGCGCACGCGTGCACATCATTGAATATGCCGACTTTCAGTGCCCGGGCTGCGCAGCCTTCCATCCGATTGTTAAGCAGATTACTGAAGCATATGGCGACAAAATTGCTTATGCCTATCGCCATTATCCATTACCCCAACACCCGCACGCTGACATCATGGCATACGCCGCTGAAGCCGCCGGCAAGCAAGGCAAGTTCTGGGAGATGTCTGATTTAATTTATGCAAACCAAAAATCATGGTCTCCACTGATCAGCGTGAACAAAACCATCAGCGAATATGCAACCCGCCTTGGCCTTGATGCTGCAAAATTCGAAAGCGACATGGACACGCAAGAGGTGAAGGATATTATTGAATCAGGCTATGTGAGCGGAACACGTTATGGCGTAAACAGCACACCCACGTTTTTCCTCAATGGAGTAAAGATCGCCCTGCCGCGCAGTCTTGAGGAGTTTAGAACCGTTATTGATACGGCTCTTCTTTCTGACAATGTTTCCACAAGCACCCCAACAACGAATTAAAAAGCTGGCGATCGCCTTCACTGTTTTTGCCATCATCGGCTTTTTCGACGCGACCTATCTGACGATGAAGCACTTTTTTGGCGGCGTAATTCCCTGTCTCACGGGCGGCTGCGAATTAGTCACCACCAGCGAATACGCCACCATCATCGGCATCCCTGTCGCGCTCTTAGGCGCCATTTATTATGTAAGTTTGCTTATTTTGATGATCGCTTATTTTGAAAGTAAAAGTCTGGTGCCCGTGCGCCTGGCCGCCAGGCTCACCATTGTCGGCATGCTCGCCTCGATTTATTTTGTTAGCTTGCAAGTGTTCATTATTGGCGCTATCTGCGACAAGTGCATGATTTCTGCGGCCAGCTCCACCGCGCTGTTTATCATCGGCCTATACATTCAAAAGCACCTGAAGGGTTCGACCGAAACCTAGCAGCAAAAAAACACCCGGATGGGTGTTTTTTTGGTTCATACTACGCACTACCTTCCTACACTCCTACGTACTGTATTCTAGGATTTAATCTCAATTGGTCCATGAGTCGCGATCACCTCATCGGTGCGGCGCGTCACAATGATATAGATAACCAGCACAATGATGACCAGCAGTAAGAACCATGGACTAATAAGGAAGGCGCCAAAGTTCTCAAGTACCGAGGCAAAGGTAGTATCCGTGCCAGCCACTCGGCCTTCAATATCTGCCTCACAATCAGAGTCAGCGGCATCGGCAACACCATCGCGATCATTATCTATGCCATCAAAACAGCTGTCAGTACCGGCAACCTCAAGATTAGTATCTTGCGCTGGCACCCCTTCGCCAGAGCGAACATAGGCGATCTCCGAAGAAAATCCAGAGCGATTGGCGGAAGTGGCAAACGCGCGCA
>CAYWPI010000018.1:0-5069 GCA_964460325.1 uncultured Candidatus Saccharibacteria bacterium
GCGCCGGATTGGCATAGCCGCCATAACCCTTGGCGTAATGCGATGGATATGCCATTGGACCAATAAAATCAAAGGGTTCAAAAGCATCTTCAAGCACCTGGCCAATCCCCATGCCGTCATACGTTTCAGTTACTAATCCGAACAGGTCAGCCGAAAGCTTGGCACTGGGCATCTTCTCTCTCACATATTCAAAGAATTTTTTGACTGTGTTGTGCTTAAGCGTTGTCTCATCAAAATACGGATACACAATATCTTTCAAATTTCCATCTGAAGCAAAGCGAATATAATCGAAGTTGATTTCATCAAACCCGCGGTCGAGCGCATCTTGCGCAATAGCGATGTTATAATCCCACACCGGCACTGCCGCGGTATCAAGCCATGCCACCTTCTTGTAATCGCGCCATACATCGCCAGTCGAGCTACTCTGCAAAGCGAGATCCGGCCGAGCCTTCACTAGGACTTGATCCTGAAACACAGCGATGCGGCCAATCACATAAATGCCGCGGTCGTGAAAACTTTTGATAAGCTTATTGATTTTCGGAATCCGATTTTCAAACGCGCCGTATTTTTTCACATCCTCCACATCTGGCTCATAACTCACCATGCCGGTGTAATCTTTCACATCAAGCACCACGGCATTTATTTCTGTTGAATCAAGCACGTCATTAATATGCGCCATCTTACTTGCGCTGCCGGCGGCATAACCGGTTACATAAATCGCCTTCACCACCTCTGGCTTTTGCGGCAATGGCTTTTGTTTTTCAATATCCGCATTTAGATCAATAATCGCGGGCGCTTCAACTTTCTCCACAATCTTTTCAAGCACCGTTTCTCCCCCGCCAACAAATTCGAATGTATGATCAGAAGTGTAAAACAAAAAAACAACGGCGATTAAGCCGAGTGCGATTACTGAGAAAAGAAGCCTTCCACCCATACTTCATATAGTACTATACTTTCCGTGGGTGAACGATATACAATAGAGAAGGTATTAGCTATCAGCTGCAAGCTTTTAGCTTTTGAACCTTCTGCCCACTACTCACTACCCACTACTTACTCCCCCTATGGCCCTCGCCCTCTATCGCAAATATCGTCCAAAAAAATTATCCGACGTTCTTGGCCAAGAGAACGTGGTTACAGTTCTCCAAAACGCCGCCAAAGCAAATAAAATCGGCCACGCCTATTTGTTTTATGGTCCGCGCGGAACCGGCAAAACCAGTATTGCGCGCCTCCTTGCTAAGCTCGCCTGCTGTAAGACCAGAGCAGAAGATGAAAAGTTCCGAGCCAAAGGTGAACCATGCAACGAGTGCCAGCCATGCAACGAAATAGACGCCGGTCGCGGCATTGATGTGGTTGAGATAGACGCCGCTTCTAACACCGGCGTGG
Organism: uncultured Candidatus Saccharibacteria bacterium; assembly: GCA_964460325.1. Classification (GTDB taxonomy): domain Bacteria; phylum Patescibacteriota; class Minisyncoccia; order UBA6257; family 1-14-0-10-44-23; genus CAYWPI01. The sequence continues at coordinate 1,384 of CAYWPI010000018.1, forward strand.
ATGAGATTCGCGCCTTGAAAGAAGGCATCCGCAATGCGCCCTCAAGCTATCCCTATAAAGTCTTTATTCTTGACGAGGCACACATGCTCACCAAAAACGCTTTTAACGCGCTTTTAAAAACCCTTGAAGAACCGCCAGCGCACGCCATTATCATTCTTGCCACAACAGAATATGAAAAAGTGCCCGCCACTATCGCCAGTCGCACTCAACGCTTCCACCTCAAGAAACTCACCATCGAGCAAATGGTGGCAAAGCTAAAAAGCGTGGTCAAGACTGAAAAGCTTTCCGTAACCGACGATGCACTCGAGTTCATTGCCGCCTTGGGCGATGGCAGTTTGCGCGACGCCGAAAGCTTGCTTGAACAGGTCACCGCGCTCTCAGACAAGGTTGATATAGAAACCATTGAAAAGAACTTGGGCAAAGTTGGCTTTCAACGCATCGCCGAACTTGCCGAATTCATCTTCAAAAACGATTTGAAGGGTGCGCTTCATTATATTGGCAGCATCAACGAAATCGGCTATAACGTTGTCGACCTCACCAAGGAACTTATCCATTATCTCCGCCGCGTTCTTACTCTGGCCAGTAACCCCAACCTCGCCACTGAATTTAAAAAAGACCTTACCACTAAAGAACTTGAAAATATTGTGGCTCACAGCAAGCTTATAAGTAACGCCAAGCATATCCCGCTCATTAAAGGCCTCATCAACGCCTATTCACAAATGCGCTATTCCCCGTTTGCATCTATCCCCCTAGAAGTTACCCTTATCGAACATCTTAAATAACGTCGACATAAAATCACGGGGGTTCTTCTTTTTTTAAGCTACAACTGATAGAGTAGTTTTGCGGATATTCCCGGGTCGTCTAACGGTAGGACGTCGCCCTTTGGAGGCGAAAATTGGGGTTCGATTCCCTGCCCGGGAACAATACGGCACAAGTCATTGACGAAAGTAAAAAAGTGTGCTATGATTCAAACCGGAATAGAAACACGGGTCGGTTTTCTCAATATAGCTTTATAAACCTGAACCCATCTCAAAAGTATCTTTCCTCCGCGTTGCTGCCCCATTTGACCAACCGGCACGACGCACGAAGGAGATAGAGGCCTTGGCCTCAGCTCCGCCACGCAACACCGCCGGGGGTAAAATGGGGCGCAACCGTGAGGATCTAATCAATTTCCGCTATCCCTTTGTCGAGATACTAGAGTCGTACCGTCACGGTACTGCCTACTAGTACCTCTTCGCGGGCTAACGAAAATTGATTAAGATCGCGGACAAAGCTACTTTTGAGATGGGTTCTACAACACATTTCTATGAACGGAACAATCAAGACTCTTACCGAGAAAGGATTTGGTTTTATCTCCCGTGAAGGCGAGACGAAAGACCTTTTCTTTCACTCAAAAGATCTCGTTGGCGTCACCTTTGATGAACTCAAAGTCGGTGACACGCTCAACTTTGAAGTTGCTCAGGGCGAAAAAGGCCCAAGCGCAAAGAACGTAACTCGCGCTTAAGCGACTACTACAAAAAACACCTTCTTGGGTGTTTTTTGTTTCTTGCGGCGTTTCTGGCCAGCTCTTGAAAAACGCCGGCTTTTGATTTTAATTGCCCCTGGGTTGATAATAAGGTAATGGGAGAAGCGTTTGTTTTTTTAAAAGGTATCATTATCGGACTTATCGTCGCGCTCCCCAGCGGCCCAGTCGGCTTTGTCTGTCTACGGCGTATTTTTGCATACGGCAAAACAGTCGGATTTATTTCTGGTCTCGGCGGATCACTGGGCGATGCTCTTTATGCTTTCATCGCCGCAATAGGGATCACGACGCTGGCTACCGCTATTCCAGGTTCTGCATTATGGATAACATTATTTGGCAGTCTTATCTTGATAGTGTTCGGCATTAAAATTGCCCTTTCAAAACCAGTACAACATAAGGAAATAGAATCAATACCCCGCCATCGTATCATCGGCGCATTCTTTTCTGCGCTCGGGCTTACCCTTGCTAATCCAAGCATTATCTTTTCTTTTGCCGCGCTCTTTGCAGGCCTTGGATTTATCAGCACGCCGGATAATTGGGCATTTGCTGCCGCGATTTCTGGCGGCATCTTCCTTGGCGCCTCTATCTCTTGGTTTTTGGTCAGCCGTCTTGAAAATACATTCCGTACCCGTCTTACGCCAGCCAGTCTCCGTTTAATAGACATCGCCATCGGCTGTATTGTTATTGGATTTGGTTTTGCGGCGCTTGTCAGCAGGTTATAATCATTGCATAAGATACACTATGATTCATCAACTTCTCACCGGCTTTTCAAAACTTTATTTTCCTATTCTGCTCGCCTCTCTTTTTGTTGGCGTTTATGCAAGCAACCAAACCATTCATCTTGCTCCATACAGCAGCTATTTTCTGGCTCTTATCTTTTTTTTGGCAGCACTTAAAATAAACGTAAGCGAGACATTTGCCTATTTTAAGGATTACCGCATGCTCGTTGAGGTGAATTTTTTTATGCTCATCGGCTTGCCCATCGCAACGTATTACATCACCAGCCTTGTCTATCCCTCGCTTGCCACTGCCCTACTCCTTCTTGCGGCAATGCCCTCGGGAATGACAGACGCGCTCTTTTCAGAAATCGCCGGCGGCAATAAAAGCTTGGCTTTGGTTTTTATCGTCACCACCTCATTACTCGCTCCCTTCACCGTTCCTCTTATGCTCAAATGGCTTGCCGGCGCAACCGTTACAGTGGGTTTTTTTGAAATATGCATCCTCTTGGCAAAGGTTATTTTTATCCCCTTTCTTGTCGCCGGCATCGTTAAACGCTTTTACCGCACCTATGCGCAGCGCACCACTGATTGGATATCTCCCCTTTCAATGATCGCCCTTTCACTCCTTATTATGGGCGTGGTTGCAAAACGGGCCGATATTGTCCGCGAGGCACTGCACGGCGGAGCACCTCTTCTTATTGTGGGAATTTTGTTCGCCTTTTTTATCATCATTCACCTTCTCAGTTATTTTCTTGCCAGCTGGCGCAACCACCGCGATCGCATTGCTGTTGTTATCAGCGCAACTTATATGAACTTCACCTTGGCGATTTATCTTGCCGACAAGTTTTTTATTGATGAACACGCCATTGCGCCTGTCGTGCTTGCGGTTATTCCGTGGGCGCTTTTACTTATCCCCTTTAAGAGCGTCATGAAGCATATTAGTAACCCAACATCAGCGACTATCGTAAGCAAGCCATAAAAGATAAAAAATGTGGCACGCCATTAACCGATAGACTATCTCTATCTGTAACGTGCACGGCACGCATTCAAGTAGACGGGGTTTTATACGGCTCATGAGCCTTATACTTCAGGGGCTGTATCCGGAGCAGGTTCAGATGCAGGGGAGGGTTCAGGCTCCGAAATGGATTCAGGTTCTGGATCGGGTTCTGGGGCGGGCTCTGGCTCTGGGGCCGGTTCGGAAGCTTCTTCGGCAGGAACTTCTTCGGCGGGAGCCTCTTCAATTGTCTCCCCTGCCACCTGGCCCTCCGTCGTTTCGCCCGCCGTTTCTCCTACTATTTCGGTTTCATTATTTCCATTTGTTTCAGATCCAATATTTCCACCTCCACTAGAATTATCACTCTGATCCCCGACTCCAATTTCAATCTCTTCGCTTGAACCGCTCGAAACTGAAAGCTGCATGTCTTCGGCCGGCGCAAACGCATGCC
>CAYWPI010000019.1:0-3345 GCA_964460325.1 uncultured Candidatus Saccharibacteria bacterium
TGCGCGGGCGGCCGGACTTGAACCGGTGACCTTCCCCGTGACAGGGGGACGCTCTAACCAACTGAGCTACGCCCGCATTCCTTTTGCGCCATTACTTTGTCGCTTCGGGCTCACTGTATGCTATCGCTACTATACAGCTTCACCCTCGCTTCGCGTACTGACTCAAAAGTTTAAATCAGCAACTGCACCCCCAAACGACGTTTCTCTATTATACGGAAACCTCATAAAAAATCAAAGGTAGAGCACGCCTTACAGGCTTGGGTGACGCTTGTGCCAATCAGTCGCTTGTTGATAGGCGAAGCCCGCATCAAACAACTTTTGGTCGCCCCACTGCGGGCCTATAAACTGAAGTCCGACCGGCATACCCTCCGGGTTTGGCGTTTCTGCACCCTCTTTCGCCTTTGCAAAACCGCACGGAACCGAAACCGCCGGAAGACCAGCGAGCGAACTCGGAATATTGAGCTGGTCAGCAATATAACCAAACAGTGGGTTGCTCTTTGCCTGACCAATGGTCAGCGCCACGTTGGGCACCGACGGACATACAAGCACATCCACCTTCCTAAACACGTCGTTAAACTCGCTAATAATGAGCCCACGTACTTTCTGTGCCTTTTTGTAATATGCGTCATAATACCCGGCCGAAAGGACGTATGTACCCGTGAGAATACGGCGCTTCGCTTCAATACCGAACCCTTCGGCTCGGCTCTTAGTATAGACTTCAAGCAGGTCACCTGCTTCTTTAGTAACGTGACCGAAGCGAATACCATCATAGCGCGCCAGATTGGAGCTCACTTCAGATGGACAGATGATGGCATACACAAGCGAACCATATTTCGTATTCGGCAGATGCACCTCAACTGTTTGCGCGCCAAGCTTTTCGAGCTGCCGTATTGCCTCTAGTACGCGCGCTTTCACATCCTCATCCATGCCATCCACGAAGTATTCGGAAGGAATGCCAACCTTGAGACCGTGCAGATCAGCCTTCAAATTTTTTGAAAATTGAGGAACGGGGTTTCTCCCGGTTGTCGAATCATGAGTATCCTGTCCGGACAAAATTTCAGCAAGAAGAGCCAGATCAGCAACCGAATGAGCCATCGTTCCCATACTATCAAGCGATGAAGCCATGGAGATTACCCCATACCGCGAAACACCTCCATAGGTCGGTTTCCAGCCTGAAATACCTGTCAAACTTGCCGGTTGGCGAATACTGCCTCCTGTTTCAGTTGCAAGCGCCCAAGGCGCCAAACCGCCGGCCACTGCCGCAGAACTGCCTCCAGAACTACCTCCGGGAATACGGGTAGTGTCCCATGGATTTTTGCTTGGGCCATAAGCGGAAGTCTCTGTCGAAGAGCCGTGCGCAAACTCATCCAAATTGGTTTTGCCAAGCAAGATCGACTTTTGAGCCTTCAGTTTAGTGATAACTGTTGCGTCAAATGGTGGAAGGAATTGATCGAGAATTTTTGATGAAGCGGTCGTGCGTATCCCCTGAGTGCAGAACAAATCTTTTGCCGCATACGGAATACCACAAAGTTCCGGCACTTTCCCACTGGCGGACATAAGCACATCCGCCTCATTCGCCTGCGCGAGCGCTGCTTCTTCCGTTATAGTCACATACGCGTTAAGTTCGGAATTAAGCTTTTTACTGCGTTCCAAAAAATACCGCGTGAGCTCTACAGACGACACTTTCTTTTCATCGAGCAGTCTGCGAAGCTCGCTTATTTCTAAAAATTCAAACTGCATACTATTTGAAAACCTCCTTAACTTTAAAATAGTCGCTTTCCGATTCTGGCGCGTTTTTTAAAATTGCCGCACGCACCTGCTCTCCTGTTGGCACCGATTCATCCGCGCGGACACTGTTTTTAAGCCCTGTCACCTGTGCAATCTCCGGTAGTCCGTCGGTTTTCACCTGCTTGAGCGCATCCACATATTCAAGAATTCTTGAAAGGTCCTTTTGTAGCTGAGACACCTCTTCATCAGAAAGCTTAATACGCGCCAACTCCGCCAGGTGTTTTACCTCGTTTTCATCAATAAATGCCATATGGAGATAGTATAGCTATTTTAAGTTTCTTAGGCTACTCTAAGTCTGGATTTGCATCCAGAAATCCATTTCGCGGGTCAACCACTGCCCGGCGAGGGGTGTGTCGCTCTTGGGCGTTCCCAAAGGCTAATCTCCTTCGACCAATATGTTCACCCGAGGAAACTCGCCGGTGAATAAATGTGGAAGAGTTGTATGATCTGGGAAATGCGTCTATACAGCTCCCTTGCAGCCGCATATGTGCGAAGTGAAAAAGGAGATAGTCCAGGTTTTGACCTGGATGAAGACCTCGTTACCGTGACCTCGAGCATGGTAACGCCATATGCAGCAAGGCACGCTCTTTAAAATCACTATGATCGGGATTCGTCTGGGTTGTGTCCGCCGTAAGTAAAAACGTCGGGGTTAGCGAGGTGACACTTCAAGACTGCGAAAGCACCCGATAGCAAGTCGGTAAATCCGCCTGGGCGCCCACTAGAAGGCGCGCAGCAAAAAATCATATTTCTGGGAGGGTACCGGAGGAAGATGGGGAGATTCCCCTGCCGCATCGCCACGTGCAAAACGTGTTTTACTGCGGCAACAGCCGGACCCGGCTGGGCCGGCTCGAAAGAGCCGGCCCATGTTTATTTAATTTTATATGACTTATATTGCTGGGGTTGGCTCGGGTTCGGGAGATGGTTCCGGTTCGGGAGATGGTTCCGGTTCAGAAGCTGGCTCTGGCTCTGACTCTGGTTCAAGAGCCAGATCTTCATTGTTTTCATCTGTTTCTTCAGCTGGTGGTGGATTTACTTGTTCTGAGCCAGTCGAGTCAGTGGAATCCATATTTCCATTTGTTTCTTCTTCGCTAGCGCCATTTGTTTCCCCTTCATTACTTTCTTCAGTCGTTTCGCCAGCCACGATTCCAGCGTTATTATCTTCTTCTGCAACACCATCGCCACCTCCAGACGATGTTTCAATTTCTACCACCTCTTCTTCATCATCCTCGTCTGGCAAAGCAATTAAAATATCCACTGAGCGGGTGGTGCCGTCGCTTACAAAGAGCTTTGCTTTTTCATCGGCAGCAAACGCATACCAATTAAATCGAATTGCATCGTCCTGCGCACGATCAATTTCAATCGTAAATCCGTTTTCGTCTTCATTAACCACTGCATAACGGAAGTCGCCATGAAGCGCCGCAGAACCCGCTGGGGCGATGGTAACAATCGGCACTTTCTCATACGGCATATCAAACGTTACGCGAACACTCTTTGTGCCAGGCAAGATCTCTGCCCTGCCCACCGTATCCCCGCCAAAGGTGACAGAACCAGTGACTT